>MKVE01000017.1:317490-409106 GCA_001898785.1 Chryseobacterium sp. 36-9
TCCACGTGAAGCGTGCTGCGAAAGCTAATCCCGAAGGTTTGGTTGCAGTTATCGGCTGCTATGCACAGCTGAAACCGGAAGAGATTTCCGGGATTGAGGGTGTTGACCTGGTTTTGGGTGCTAAAGAAAAATTCAATATTCTGAGTTATCTGGATGATTTAGAAAAGTCGGAAAGTTATGCTCAGATCCATTCCTGTGAGATTGACGAAACAGATTTCTTTGTTGGGTCTTATTCTATTGGCGATAGAACGAGAGCTTTCCTGAAGGTTCAGGACGGTTGTGATTACAAATGTACCTATTGCACCATTCCTTTGGCCAGAGGTATTTCCCGCTCCGACACCATCGAGAATGTAGTTAATAATGCAAAAGAAATTGCGGCAAAAGATATCAAAGAAATCGTTTTGACAGGTGTTAATATCGGAGATTATGGAAAGGGAGAATTTGGGAACAAAAAGCACGAGCATACTTTTCTTGATCTGATTTCCGAACTGGACAAAGTAGAAGGCATCGAAAGAATCAGAATTTCCTCCATTGAACCTAATCTTTTGAAAGATGAAAGCATCGACTTGGTTTCCAAAAGCAGAAGTTTTGTCCCGCATTTTCATATTCCACTTCAATCGGGAAGTGATGAATTACTGAAAAAAATGAAACGCCGTTATTTAACGAAGCTTTATTATAATCGGGTTAATAAAATCCGTGAAGTGATGCCAGATGCGGCTATTGGCGTTGATGTGATTGTCGGATTTCCCGGGGAAACTGAAGAATTGTTTATGGAAACATATAATTTCCTGAATGATTTGCCAATAAGCTATCTCCACGTTTTCACTTATTCCGAAAGAGAAAATACCGAGGCTGCTGATATGCAAGGTGCAGTCCCGATCTCTGAAAGAAAGAAAAGAAATAAAATGCTCAGAATTCTTTCCGAAAAAAAGAAAATGGAATTCTACAGAACCCAGTTAGGCAAAAAGCTTCCGGTTCTTTGGGAACATGAAAACAAAAACGGAATGATGTATGGCTTCACGGAAAACTATGTCAGAGTTTCAAAACCTTTTGATGAAAAATCAATTAATCAGATAGAACATATAATCCTGGATAAAATCCAGGAAGACGGAAATGTTTCCATTAAAGAAACTCAATTTGAGGATTTTCTGGCTAAGGTTTAAAACGAAACTATATCAAATAAAAAGCGTGATTCAAATTTGAACCACGCTTTTTTGTTTTGTATGATATTGAGGATTAATCTTCCCCGGGTTTAACTCTTGTCTTAGTATTATAAAGCTGAAAATTGAAAACAAAACTTCTGTTGGCATATACCGTTCCGTAAATCGAGTTATCTCTTGCATAAGCTGCTCTGGACGGAACAATAATCACGCCCTGCATATTATAATCTGAAGCTACGTCCAGATTGTCATAAGATTTGAAGAACTTTAATGCTTCTTTCAGTCCTTCGATTTCGAAGAAATCTCTGCCTACAGTTGTTTTGTTGGTGTCGTTATAGTTTTTTATTACAGATGATTTTACATAGTAATAAGCAGGATCTACACTTGGAACACCGGTATTTGTAACATTATTAACAAAAGTAATTTCATTGTTGAAAACAAATTTATCATTAACCTTGGAAGCGGTGTAAGTTTTTGTAACATTGAAAAAACTAATGATGTCATCAGTTGCCATTTCTTTCCCCGGGTCAGGTTGTGCACCAGGTCTTACAATATAAATTACACCAGATGGTAACTTGACATAGTTATAATCTGCCAGTTTTTTTTCATTATTGTCAGTGTCAGTAGTGTCATCAAAAGCAGTGATGACTCCTTTGCTGTTAAGGTAATGTGTATTCAGAAAATCCAGAGCCGCAGCATCGTCATAATCTTTTTGCTCTTCTACAGTAAGCTGTACAACTTCTTCATCATCATTATTGTCTTTCTTGCATCCCTGTAAAACAGCTACAGAAAGAGCAATTCCCAAAAGTATTTTTTTCATTTTTTATTTAATGTTAAATTGCAATTAATTTTAACGTGACAAAAGTATAAAAAATTATGAGAATAGATAAATTTTTATGGAGTGTGAGATTTTATAAAACAAGAAACATCGCAGCAGAAGAGATCAAGAAAAACAGAGTCAGCATTGGAGAAAATGCCGTGAAATCTTCTAAAGAAGTGAAAACCGGCGATCTTATTAAAATTAAAAAAAATCAAATCGAGTATAAAATAAAAGTTACAGATATCCCCAAAAGCAGAGTAGGAGCTAAATTGGTTTCTTTATATGTAATTGATATGACAGAGAAAGAACAGTACGAAATCCTGAAAATGAGAAAGTCCGCTCAGGATTATTACAGACAAAAAGGACTTGGAAGACCTACCAAAAAAGACAGAAGGGAAATGGATGATTTTTCCACGAGCGATGCTTCCTCAGAAATGGATAACGATGACTGGGATGTTTTTTTCTCGGATAGTGATGATGAAAATTAAATTTTCAACAACCTGATGATCTCATCAGAAATCTCACTGGCGGTTTTGGAATCCGTATCGATTGTAAAATGTGACTTTCCATAAAAAGGATTTCGTTCAAAGAGATGTTTGGCAATAAACTCAGGGATGTCATTGTCTTCCAATCTTGCAATCAAAGGACGAGAGTTCTTCTGAAGCATGATGCGTTCCGTAAGGGTTTTAACAGAAGCTCTCAGAAAAATACTTTTTGAGAATTGATTGATCAGATCCATATTATTATAATATACAGGCGTTCCTCCACCAAGACTCAGAATGACATTGCTTCTCTCGTTTAAGATCGATTCCAAAATTCTTTTTTCTTCCTTACGAAAGAAGATTTCGCCTTTATTTTGGAAAATTTCGGGTATGCTAAGCTGATGCTCTTCAGAAATTTTCTGATCAAGATCGATGAGTGGAAAATTTAATTTTTTGCTCAAGTTTTTGGAAACGTGAGATTTACCGCTTCCCATATATCCGAGGAGAGAAATTATCATAATTTTATTTTAAACAAAGTTCTAAAAAAATTTTGAGATTTTAAAAAAAGCCTTATCTTTGCACCACTTTAAAACGGAATAGTAATCTATAAAGTTTTGAATGTGGCCGACCTGGTAGCTCAGCTGGTAGAGCAATACACTTTTAATGTATGGGTCCTGGGTTCGAATCCCAGCCAGGTCACAAGCAGAAAAATCCGTAGTTATACGGTTTTTTTTTGCCTGCGTGGTGAAATTGGTAGACACGCCATCTTGAGGGGGTGGTTTCCTAAGGATGTGCTGGTTCGAGTCCAGTCGCAGGCACAGTACAAACTCTGAAGATATTTTATATTTTCAAGACCTGGTAGCTCAGCTGGTAGAGCAATACACTTTTAATGTATGGGTCCTGGGTTCGAATCCCAGCCAGGTCACAATTTACGCAAGTAAATTTTTTTCATATTAATATTTTGTGATTTGGTGTAGAAGCTTCTTGAAAAAGAAGCTTCTTTTTTATTCCAGATGCATGTTGTCAATCAGTCTTACTTTTCCAACATTCACTACAATGAAAGCACGGTAGCTTTTATCTTTCGAAAAAAAATCCACTTCTTTCAATGTGCCTTCATCGGCAATCAGAAAATATTCCAGTTCCATCTGGTTTTGTCGGAAAATTTCTTCCACCCTTTTTTTGATCTCAGGGATTGACACAACCCGAAACCAATCATTCACTTTTTTCAATGTCTTATATATAACAGAAGAAGCTTTCTTTTCTGTGTCAGAAAGACGCATGTTACGAGAACTCATTGCTAATCCGCTTTCCTCTCTATGGATTTTTACGCCGTGGATTTTGATATTCAGACTCAATATATCAACGAGTTTTTCAATAATTTTCAATTGCTGGAAGTCTTTTTCTCCAAAATAAGCATTGTCTGGTTCTACTTGCAGAAATAATTCTTCAACCACAGTTCCGACACCGTCAAAATGTCCCGGTCTGGCAGCGCCTTCCATTTCGTTCTCAATTCCGCCAAAATCGTAATGCTTTTTTTTCATTCCGTTAGGATAGATGTCTTCAACTTTTGGGATGTAAACGGCATCAACCAGTTTTGATGTTTCCAGTTTTTTGATATCATCTTCAATCGTTCGAGGGTATTTTTCCAGATCTTCGAGGTTGTTAAATTGTGTTGGATTGACAAAAATTGATGAAACCACGATGTCATTTTCTTGCCTGGCTTCTTGGTAAAGAGAAATATGTCCCGCATGTAAAGCCCCCATTGTAGGAGCAAATCCTATTATTTTATTTTCCTTTTTTTGTTGGATTATATAGTTGGAAAACGACTGTTTGTCATAAAAAACCTGCATTAGCCTGATAATTTTGAACTCAAAGGTAACAGTTTTTACTTTAATTATAGCTTGTCTTCTGTTTTAACTGTAAATGTGGTTTTTGTCTGGAATTATGCTTTGGAGATTTGAAAAGTTAAAAAAATCATTATTTTTTGATGAAATTTAACATTTATAATTTATTAAGTATTTGATATTTAATAAGTTTTAAACAACAATATTAATATTAATTAAAATAAATGTTTTGATTTAATTTTTTGTAATTTTGCAAAATGAAGTTTTTGTACTTCGTTTAAAGTAAATTTTATGCCTAATCAAAAGATTTTATACGTTACTACGGAAATGTATCCCTACCAAGAAGATACAAATATGGGGAGTTTGGTACACAAAATGGCGCTGAAAATGCATAGTGAAGGTAACGATGTGAGGGTTTTTATGCCTAGATTCGGTCAAATCAGCGAGAGAAAATTTCAGTTGCATGAGGTTATCAGACTTTCTGGGATGAACATCATTATAAATGATCTGGATCAGCCATTAATCATAAAAGTAGCTTCTTTGCCTGGTGAGCGTCTTCAGGTTTATTTTATAGACAACGAAGAGTATTTTAAAAGAAAGCAATATTACTTTGATGACGAAGGTGCGCCTTTTGAAGATAACAATGAAAGGGCTGTTTTCTTTGCCCGAGGTGTTATAGAAACGATCAAGAAACTGAATTGGGTTCCTGATGTCATTCACCTGAATGGCTGGATGGCTTCTCTTATTCCTATTTATTTAAAAACTTATTATAAGGATGATTCTTACTTCAAGGATACCAAAATTGTCCTTTCTGTTTATAATGAAGAAGATATTCCTTTGAAAGAAAATACAAAAGAAATTTTGGAGTTTGATAATATTTCTGATTTAGAATCGTTAGATAATCCAACCTTTCTAAGTTTTGTAAACGATAGTATGAACTATGTGGATGTTATCGTGAAGGGGAATGAATTTTTGGAAGAAAAATTGGATCAGGCTTACGGAAAGGCGGAAGCTGATAAATCCGATTATTTGAATGCAGATTCTATAGCAAAGGTTTATTAATTACTACTATTGTTTATAATGATAAAAATAAAAACATTAATGAAATTATTTCCGCTAGTATTAATGGGAGTAATTGTATTAAATTCTTGTGAGGGTGAGCTAGATAATTTTGGTTCTCAATTAGTGGATGGCAATGCATCTGAAGGTTATGACAAAGCATATAGCTTGATAGCATATAATGTTGATAACCATGATGTGCAGAAAGTTGTTACTTCTCAATATGACAGTGTAAGGATAGGTGCGTTTAACGAAGATGTTTTTGGCGGTCAGAAAGTATCCTATATAACGCAGTTAAGATTAAATACTTATAACCCTGATTTCGGTAAGAATCCAGTAATTGATTCTGTAGTTTTAACGCTTAAGCCAAGATATGAAACCGCTACGGATTCTGTAAAAACTAATACAACTGAAGATTATGTTTATCCGGACGGTAATGTGGCAGCTAAAAAAGTAGTTACAACTTATCCGGTTAGAAAATATGGTAAATATAAAATAGGAAAAGATGTTGCTCCGTTAACGATAAAAGTTCACGAGGTCATGGATTTCTTAGGTAGTCCTGCCGATTCTATTAATACTAATAAAACGTTTACTCTTAACACAGATAAAGTTTTAGGATCACAGGCTTTTAATGGAACAGTTAATTCAGTTGTAATTACTAAAGATTCTGATGCTTCAGAGCTATTAAATCGTGCTGTTTCGTTCAGAATGAAATTGGATAATGCTTTTTTTCAAGATAAAATCATTGCAAAACAAGGTAATCAGGTTCTTAAAGATGCTGCTTCATTTATCAGATATTTTAGAGGAATTAGCATTTCTGTAGAACAGAACGATGGTTATTTGTTCTCAATGGCACCTAATGATGCAGGAATTACGATCTATTATAAAAATGATGTTACTGCAACCGATGGTACAGGAAATGTTACAAGAACAAAGCAAGAAACTACGTTGAATCTGGGTTCTTCTAATGTCCATCTGAGTCAGGTAATTTATAGTAGAGCAGGAAGCAACTATGGTGGAGCAATGGTGAATGCGGTTGATATTAAGAATATTTTAAATCCTATTACATCTGATAAGTTTGCACCTAAATTATATATGCAAGGTATGGGTGGAAGCAGTATAGGAATAAAAATTCCTCAATATACAATCGATGCATTGAAGCAAAAGTATAAAGACGATAAAATTGGGATTGTTTCTGCAAAAATTCGTTTATATAATGATGAATCCTGGGATAATTCTTATAAAAAGCCATCCAGTCTGCTAGTTCAAGAAATTATAAAAGATACAGTGCGTTTTCTTCCGGATATGACAACTTTGTCTTCTGCTGGGTATACTCTTGTGAAGACCACTAATCTTTCTACAAAAGAAGCTTACTATGATATAGGAATAACCGCTTCATTAAAAGATATTATTGAAAAGAATTCTAAACATGATAATTTTATAATTAATGTTGGAAGTTATTTGAGTAATTCTTCTACCGGAGCTCTTTTGGGACAAACATATAATGACAGGCCTTATAATCCTTTCAGAATCGTACTGAAAGGAATAGATGAAAATAATATAAATAATATTGGGCATGAAATACAAAAATCTAAGAATGCTCAGCTTAGAATAATATATACTAAAAAATAAAAACATATAACTATGTGTGGAATCGTTGGATATACAGGTTTTAGAGATGCGTATGATGTTGTAATTAATGGATTACGTCGTCTGGAATATCGTGGTTATGATAGTGCCGGGGTTATTTTGGAGTCCCAAAATGGTGATTTGGAGTTCAAAAAAACCAAAGGAAAAGTTGATGATCTTGTTGCTATTTCAAAAGGTTTAAAAGAAACAGCAAAATTGGGAATGGGGCACACAAGATGGGCGACTCATGGAGTTCCAAGCGATAATAATTCTCATCCACATCTTTCAAACAATGGTAAAATAGCTATTGTTCATAACGGTATTATAGAAAATTATGATACTATAAAAACAATGCTTATCAATAAAGACTACGAGTTCAAATCTGAAACTGATACTGAAGTTCTGGTTAATCTTATTCAATATTTCATGGATAAAGAACCAACTTTGGATTTTTCAGAAGCTGTAAGATATGCTTTGAACGAAGTGTACGGAGCATATGCAATTTCAGTTATGCATCATGATTTTCCCGGACAACTGGTTGTAGCGAGATTAGGTTCTCCTTTGGCTGTCGGTATCGGAGAACATGAATATTTTGTAGCTTCTGATGCCTCACCTTTTGTTGAGTTTACAAAAGAGGCGGTTTATCTTGAAGAAGGTCATATGGCTACAATTTCTTTAGAAAATGGAATTGATATCAGAACTATAAAGGAAAATGCTAAAATCGAACCGGCTATTCAGGAATTAAGACTAAATCTTGAACAGATAGAAAAGGGAGGCTATGAACACTTTATGCTGAAGGAAATTTTTGAACAGCCAAAATCTATTCTTGATACCATGAGAGGTCGTCTTCTTGTAGATGAAGGAATCATTAAAATGGCCGGAATTTGGGATCATTTGGAAAGATTAACTAATGCAGAAAGAATTATCATTATCGCTTGTGGAACTTCTTGGCATGCAGGTCTTATCGGAGAATATCTTATTGAAGAGTTTGCACGTGTTCCTGTAGAAGTAGAGTATGCTTCAGAATTCAGATACAGAAATCCGATCATCAGTTCTAAGGATGTTGTGATTGCGATTTCTCAATCAGGTGAAACTGCCGATACGATGGCGGCAATCAAATTAGCAAAAGAAAAAGGAGCTTTCGTATATGGAATTTGTAATGTGGTGGATTCATCAATTGCACGTTATACAGATGCGGGTTCTTACACACATGCTGGGCCGGAAATCGGTGTTGCTTCCACAAAAGCTTTTACAGCCCAATTGACTATATTGTCATTAATTGCAATTAAATTAGGTAATCATAATGGAAATCTTGGAAAAGCGGATTTTATGAGATTGATTACCGAACTTGATGCTATTCCTAAAAAGGTTGAAGATGTGTTAAATTCTGTTGATCAGACAGTGAAAACTATTGCTTCTAATTTTGTAGACGCAACTAACTTTTTATATTTAGGTAGAGGTTATAATTTCCCTGCAGCTCTAGAAGGAGCACTTAAGCTTAAGGAAATTTCGTATATCCATGCCGAAGGTTATCCTGCAGCAGAGATGAAACACGGACCTATCGCTTTAATTGATGAAAATATGCCGATTGTTATTATTGCGCCTAAGGTTGGACATTACGATAAAATAGTTAGTAATGTTCAGGAGATAAAAGCCAGAAAAGGAAAAGTTATCGCAATTGTGAATAAAGGAGACACTCAGGTTTCTGCAATGGCAGACTATATTATAGAGATTCCTGAGACGTCAGAATGTTTCTCGCCAATTTTAGCTTCTATACCATTACAGCTGTTGTCATATTATATTGCAGTGGCGAGAGGAGCTAATGTTGACCAACCAAGAAACCTTGCAAAATCAGTAACAGTAGAATAATTTTGTAGTTTGTGAAATATTCTTTAACAAATTACGTTTTCATTAAAAATTGATAATTATTCATAAAAAAAATTATATATTTACCGCTTAATTTCTTTAAAATAGGATGAAAAGGATATTACTTATATTATTGTCAGCGTCGGTTGTTATCTCTTGCTCCGGTGGAGGTGGAGGAAAAGGGATAACGGGTAATCCTGGTATCAAAGGAGAACTTGTCCCAAGAGGATCGTCGAAATCATTTATTGCAGAAAGACCTTACGGGATGGTTCCAATTCCTGGCGGTTCTTTTGTAATGGGTATGGCAGATCAGGATTTCGCAGGTACTCCGGAAAAAGCAATGCCTAAAACAGTGACTGTTTCTTCCTTTTTTATGGATGAAACGGAAGTTACTAATGCAGAATATAGACTTTTTATCAATGCTGTGAGAGATTCTATTGCCAGAGGATTATTGGCTGAAGCTGCCGGAGAAGGCGGTGGTGGCGAAGAGGGAGGCAATGGCGGATCTATTGCTGATTATGCTTATGCATCTAAGAAAACTGGAGAGGAAGCTACACCTTACCAAAAATTTTTGGAATCTCAGGGTGGAAGAGATGGCTATGACGAGTCAAAAAAATTAGATAAAAAAGTACCATTAACTTACAATACTTCCGCCTATCCGGATGAAAAATACGCTGAAGTATTAGAGTCAATGTATTTGCCGGCAGATAAAAGAATTAATAATGAAAGAATTATTGACTGGTCTAAGATCAAATATAATTATCAATGGGAAGACATTGCAAGTGCTGTAAAGGATAAGAATAGAGGTGCTCAATATCTTAAAAAAGAAAGTATTGCTGTTTATCCGGATACTACTGTTTGGGTGAAAGATTTTAGTTATGCTTATAATGAACCGTTGTTTGACCAGTATTTTTGGCATAATGCTTATAAAGAATACCCTGTTGTTGGTGTTACCTGGGATCAGGCAAGAGCATATTGTGATTTCAAAACTAAATTAAAGACTGACTATAATAACAGTCTTAAAAAGAAAAAACAAAAATCAATGCGTTTTAGACTGCCAACAGAAGCTGAATGGGAATATGCTGCCAAGGGAGGTATCCAAAACGCTACTTATCCATGGGGAGGGCCATACTTGCAAGACGACAGAGGTTGTTATCTGGCAAACTTCAAACCTAAAAGAGGTTCATATATAGAAGATGAGAAAAAAGGTAACTATACTTATACAGCACCTGTTAAAAAGTTCCCGAAAAATGGATTTGGTCTATATGATATGGCAGGTAACGTTTCTGAGTGGACTGAATCTCCATATAGTAACTCAACATATGAATTCTCATCGACTTTAAACCCATACTTGTCAAACCAAGCTTACAGAGAAGTTAAAAAGACTGTTAGAGGTGGATCTTGGAAAGATGCAGGTTATTTATTAATGACTGGCTATAGAGATTGGGAAAGAAAGGACTCAGCTAGGAGTTATATCGGATTCAGAACAATACAAGACATTCCGGCTGGAGCAGGTAAATTTAAAAGAACAACTAAATAATTAACTAACTATTACTAACTAAAAATTCAAAAAAATGTTTAAAACTAAAGAATCAATAACAAATTTTGTTTATTCATTTGGTGCAGCTATCGTAATCTTGGGAGCTTTATTTAAAATGACACACTGGCACGTTGGTCCTATTACAGGTAACGTTGCTCTTGCTGCCGGTTTGATTACAGAAGCATTAATCTTTTTATTTTTCGCATTTGATCCACCAGCAAAAGAAGAACATTATGCATGGGAAAATGTTTATCCTGAATTGTTGGATGAATCTGCTGAAAGACAACCAAGAAAAGTTGTGAATAAAGTAGAAAATAAAGAACTGGAAGTTTCATTATCTGATAAGCTGGACAAAATGTTGGCTGACGCAAAATTGGATGTGAGTTTATTTGAAAGATTGAGAGGCGGAATTGATAAATTCTCTTCGTCTGTAGATCAAATCAACCAAACAGTTGACGTTTCTGCTTCTACACACAAATATAATGAGCAACTGAATCTTGCCGCTTCTCACCTTGAAAGCATGAATGCACTTTATGCGCTTCAACTTGAGCAAGGTCAAAAACAATCGGAATTCAGCAAAAAATATGTTGAAGATATTCAGAAATCTGCTGCTCAGTCAGAAAAATTCAATGAGGAATTACAAGGTTTAACTTCTAATCTTAACAACCTTAACAGAGTTTATGGTGGTATGCTTAGCGCAATGAAGTCTTAATCACTATCATTTTAATTATTGTTTAACATTTAAATTATTTTATTAAAATGGCAGGAGGTAAACAGACACCACGTCAGAAGATGATTAACCTGATGTACCTGGTTTTCATTGCGATGCTTGCAATGCAGATCGATCAGGAAATCATCAGATCATATAAAGATACCAACGATTCTTTGACTAATACAAGACAAACGATCGTCGAGAGTAAAAATAAGATTTTCTATGCTACTTTACAGGAAAAAGCTAAAACTTCTCCTGAAACATACGGCCCATTATTATCACAGTATGAGGGTTTATCTGGAAAAACAGATGCCCTTGTGAACCTTATTGAAGGTTATAAAGGTGAGATGAGTAAGCAGGCGGAATACGATCCTAACTTAGCGGTTGAGGAAAGTTTTACCGCTCTTAATAATACAGAACCTGCGACTAATTTATTTTTCAAAGATGGTGATGAAAAAAATATTTCTTCAAAATCTACCGATTTGAAAAGCAAAGTCGATGATCTTAGAAATTTTATTGTTTCTAATTTTGCTAATAATTCTCAATTAAAAGACGTAGCGGCAAGAGCTCAGAAAAATCTTTGGGCAGAATTTCCCAAAGATGATAAAAGAGCTAAAGGTGGTAAAAATTGGTTTCAGTACAAATTTTATAATCAACCTTTAATTGCTGCACTTTCTAATCTTGAATTAATAGAGTCGGAAGCAAGAAATCTTCAAGCTGATGCTATTTCTTCTATGTTACAGGAAAAAGTTGATGCTGATATCAAATTCAATTCTTATGAAGCTTTGGTATCTGGTCCTAGTTCAATCATGAAAGGTGAAACTGGACAGATCAAAGTTGCTATCGGAACTTTTGCAAGTAATGTTCCGGGGCTGAAAATTACTGGAGTACAAAGAGTTGAGAATGGACAAGGTATTATCACACCTAACACTGGTACAACTGGAGAACAGAAATTTGGTGGTGAAATTTCTTTCACTGATAAAAATGGAAAAGTTATCACATTACCTTATTCTCATACACTAAATGTTGTATCAGGACAGGAAGCCTTGAAAGAGCAAAATGGAGCTATATTGCAAGCTGATAAAATGATGGTACTTTACAGAGGATTACAAAACCCTGTTTCGGGAGCTATTTTGGGTGCTGATCTTTCTGCTACAACATTATCTGCACCGGGAGCTTCTGTAAGTGGTGGTAAAGGGAAGTGGATGGTTACACCTGGTTCTGGAAGTACTGTTAAGTTAACAATTTCTGGAAAAGCACCTAGTGGAAAAGTTATCTCTCAAGGATTTGACTTTAGAATTAAAAATATTCCTCCACCAAAAGGACAGATCAGAGGTGCTAGTTATGTTTCTATGCCAGCTCCGTCAATTTCTAAGCAGACATTAACAGCGACATTGCCAGACTTTGATTTCCCTGTATCTTTTGACGTAGTAAGTTTCAAAGTTAAAGTATCTGGTAAACCTGTAATGCCGATTAATGGCAGTTCATTAGGACAGGTAGAATCTTTGACAAAAGGGCTTAGAAGTGGAGATGTTGTTACAATATTTGATATCCAGGCAAAAGCTAACGGATTGAATGGAGTTGTACTTCCAAATATTGGTAACGTTATCATAAACGTATTATAATAAACAACTTTTAATTGCGTTTATAAAAAATATTAAAACTGATTGATTTTATACTTCAATTTTTATTATGAAAAAGATTATATATAGTTTACTTTGTCTTTCCTCAGCAATGGCTTTTGCTCAGAATAGCATTCTAAATGCTGGTTCGCCTCAGAAGTTCAGAGAAGATCGCGAGATCAAGAAAGATAGTCTTGGTACTCCTATCAAGTATGCCTTTATAGAAGATAAAGATATCTTGAGAAGTATGGTTGTGTGGGAAATAATTGATATGAATGATAAAATCAATCAGCCTTTTTATCACAATTCTGACGGTCTTGTATCACAAAATAAATCGCTTTACCAGGTTCTTTTGGATGCAGTTAATAACGGAAAAATAAAAGAAGTCTATCAGAGTGATGATTTTATGACGAGGCTTACTCCTGAGCAAATCGTTTCTGCAACTTCTGCAATTCAGGTTGCGGACTATTTTTCCCAGACTTTGAATGAGAATAAGATTGAAGATGCAACTGCTAACAATTTGAAGAAGTATTTTACTTCGATTATTAATTCTACTGATACCGATATTAGCTCTATCAAGGCTTATTATGGAACAAGATTAGAAGATGTTTTGTTGTATAATGACGGTAGTTCTCCTGTTACAACAGATGAACCTGCTGCAGAGCCGACTACAACTAAAAAAGGTAAGAAGAAAAAAGCACCTGCAAAAAAGGCCCCTGCTAAAATCAATATAGCGCCTAATACAATCCTTGTTAAACTGGACGGAAGCTGGTACAAAATTAACAGAAATGATATCTCTGCCAATGTTGATAAGATTGTAACAGGAACTGAAAAAGTAAAAGCTCTGAAACTAATGGGGATGTGGTACATCGATAAAAGAGATACTCAGTTGAGATACAGATTGCTTGGTATTGCTGCAATGGGTGAAGATCCGAATGCTGCAAAACTGAGAGCATCTCAAGCTCAGGCTTTAGCAGAATCTGGCCAGCCGGTTGATGCAGCCTCTCTTGGTGGAGGTGCTGATGATCTTATAGATCTTTTCTGGATTTATTATCCCGATGCAAGACAGGTTCTATCCAGCAATTATATTTTCAATGCTAAGAATTCAACTTCTGATATTACTTTTGATGACGTTCTTAATGCAAGGAGATTTTCTGCGATCATTTATAAAGCTGATAATGGTTTAGGTAGAGGCGGAAGCGGTGTAATTGATGAATATATTCCGAACGATGCAGAAGGACAATTAGAGGAAAGTGACAGAATCAAAGCCCAGATTCTTCAAATGGAAAATGATATGTGGAATTACTAATATTTCTCATAGTCCAAATAAAAAAACCTGAGTATCTTTACTCAGGTTTTTTATTTTTTATGGAACATGTAGATTACATCATCGTTGGAGCTGGATATGCAGGAGTTTTTTTCGCTCATCAATTGATTAAGGAAAAAAAAACATTTAAGATTTTTTATGATGACAATATTTCTGCTTCCCAAGTTTCTGCAGGTGTCTGCAATCCTGTTATTCTGAAACGGTTCAACACATTTTGGAAGTCTCAGGAACAGATCGATTATCTGAATGTCATCTTCAAAGAAATAGAAGCCTATACTTTCAAAAATTATTTGATTAATGAAAATGTTGTTCGAATCTTTCATAATGAATCCGAGAAAGTGCAATGGACAAAAAATTCTCAAAAAGAAGATCTGAAGTCTTACCTTGACCCGGATTTTATAGAGTTGAAATCCGTTAATAATGCTTTCGAAGCTGGAAAAGTCAATCAATCCTGCAGAGTTGATGTTACAGCATTCTTTAGTGATATGTTTAATTATTTGGATGAAAATAATTATTTAATCAAAGAAAAATTTGATCATCAGTTAATTGATATAACAAATAATTCTTACAATAATATTTCATTCAAAAATATAATTTTCTGTGAAGGTGTTGCAACTAATAACAATCCTTTTTTCAGTAATATTCCAATTCAGCCTAACAAAGGTCATTGCCTGAAAATTACGTTGAATGAAGTTCCTGATTCTTACATTATTAAAAAAAAACACTTCTTATTCAATCTTCGAAACGATCTATATTACTATGGTGGAACTTATGACCGTTTTGATAAAACTATTAATATCAATGATGAATCAGTCGAAGAATTAAAATCAGGACTTATGGAGATTTATAAAAATAAATTTGAGATTCGGGATGTTAATGTAGCATTTCGTGCAACTGTTGCAGACCGAAGACCAATTTTAGGAAGGCATCAGGAACATCACAACTTTTATATTTTTAACGGACTAGGAGCTCGAGGTGTTTATAATGGAAGTTATTTTTCAAAAGTACTGTTTGATTTTATCGAGAATAATTTGAATCTGGAGTCTGAAATTGATGTTAAAAGATTCTATTGAATTTTTAACGCATTTTAAATTATACTAATTTGGTCAAAATTGAATGAATTGTTACATTTGTACCTGATTACATTGAATGATGGAGAACGATTTAAAAGAAACCTTTCAAAAACTGCTTGACGAGAATATAGAACAGAAATCAATAGAAGAAGTTCTGGAGATTCTGGTACAAACTTTTCCCAATGAAGTTTGCTTTTCTACAAGTTTCAGCTTCGAGGATCAGGTCATAACAGATTTTGTCAAAAACTCTGGGATTAAGATTTTCACACTAGATACGGGTCGATTATTCGAAGAGACTTACAACACATGGAATCTCACAAGGTCAAAGTACAATGTCAATATTAAAGCCTTTTATCCAAATCCTGAAGAACTGGAACCTTTCATTCAGGAAAAAGGACCGGATTCTTTTTACAGGTCTGTAGAGAATAGAAAAACTTGTTGCGATATCAGAAAAGTTCATCCATTGAAAAGAGCTCTTAAAGGCAACAACGTTTGGATTACAGGACTTAGAGCAGAACATTCTGCAGCAAGAGAAAATCTATCCCAATTGGAATGGGACGAGTCCAACCAAATCATCAAATACCATCCAATTCTTTTCTGGACAACGGAACAGGTGAGAGATTATATCAAACAGAACCAAATTCCTTATAATATTTTGCACGACAAAGGTTTTGTCAGTATTGGTTGTGCGCCATGTACAAGAGCTATTCAACCGGGCGAAGATTTTCGTGCAGGTCGCTGGTGGTGGGAAGATGCCAGTAAAAAGGAATGCGGACTTCACGTTCACAAATAAAATTTCAAAATATCCGTAAAGGAAATTTTATCTTATATAAGCGTTAGCGCCTTTGTTAACCTTAATAAGAATTTAGTTTAAAAATCTTTGTGGGCTTTGGGTTGAAATTTTAAATTATATCAAAAGCTACAATTAATAATTAAGATAAAAATGTCAAAATATCATTTGGATTATCTGGAGCAGTTAGAATCCGAAGCCATCCATATTTTCAGGGAAGTTGCTGGTCAGTTCGAACGCCCAGCCTTACTTTTCAGTGGAGGGAAGGATAGTATTACGCTCGTTCATTTGGCGCTGAAAGCTTTTCGCCCGGGGAAATTTCCATTTCCATTGGTTCACATCGATACAGGTCATAATTTCCCCGAAGTTTTGGAGTTTCGTGACCAATTAGCTGAGCAGATTGGAGAAAAACTAATTGTAAGAAAAGTAGAAGACACTATTAAAGAAAAGGGTTTGAGAGAACCAAAAGGAAAATTGCCGAGCAGAAACGCGTTGCAAACTTTCACATTGTTGGATACGGTAGAAGAATTTGAATTCGATTGCTGCATCGGTGGCGGAAGACGTGATGAGGAAAAAGCCAGAGCCAAAGAACGTATTTTCTCCGTTCGTGATGATTTCGGACAATGGGATCCAAAACTTCAGCGTCCAGAACTTTGGAATACATACAATGGTAAAATCCACAAAGGTGAACAGGTTAGAGCTTTTCCAATTAGTAATTGGACAGAATTAGATGTCTGGAGTTACATCCTGAAAGAAAACATCCAATTACCGTCCATTTACTTCTCTCACGAGCGTGAAGTTCTCAATCTTGATAACCAATTCATCGCAATGAACGAGTTCGTCAATCTGGATGAGAACGATGTTGTAACTAAAGAAAAAGTCCGCTACAGAACGGTTGGCGATATGACCTGCACCGCGGCAGTTTTGTCGGAAGCGACCAATCTGGAGCAAGTGATTGCCGAAATTATCACGACCAAAACCAGCGAACGAGGCGAAACAAGAATAGACGACAGAACTTCTGAAGCTGCAATGGAAGACAGAAAAAAAGCAGGTTACTTTTAATTATTAATGATGAATTATAAATGATAAATGATGAGATTGGGAAAAGTTTCTCAAAATCATTTATCAAGTATCAATTATCGATTATCAAAACAATGGACATATTAAGATTCATCACTGCAGGAAGTGTAGACGACGGAAAAAGCACACTGATAGGCAGATTATTATACGACAGCAAAAATATTCTGATAGACCAATTAGAAGCTGTAGAACGCGCCAGCAAATTCAAAAATGATGGCGAGCTGGATTTGGCTTTGCTGACAGATGGTTTGAGAGCTGAACGTGAACAAGGTATTACTATCGATGTGGCGTACAAATATTTCTCCACACCTAAAAGGAAGTTTATCATCGCAGATGCGCCGGGCCACGTTCAGTACACCCGAAATATGATTACAGGAGCCAGCAATTCCGATTTGATTATCATCCTGATTGACGCCAGAAACGGAATCATCGAGCAAACGAAAAGACATTCGATTATTGCTTCATTGCTCAACATCCCAAATGTTGTAGTGGCGATTAACAAACTGGATTTGGTCAATTACTCCGAAGATATTTTCAATCAAATCAAAAACGACTATTCAAAGATGGCAGAACAGCTTTCTCTGAATAACGTCGTTTACATTCCAATTTCAGCTTTAGACGGTGACAATATCGTTGATAAATCTGAAAACCTAAATTGGTATGAAGGAAAAACTTTACTAGATTATCTTGAATCTGTAGAATTGGAAAACACCATCAATCTGGATAAAGCGAGATTTCCTGTCCAGTATGTGATTCGTCCTCAGACCGATGAGCTTCACGATTACCGTGGATATGCAGGGAAAATCTCCAGTGGAATCTACAAAGTTGGAGATTCGGTGACGATTTTACCTTCTGGAACCGAGAGTAAGATTTCAGCCATTGAAATCAACCAGCAAAAAGTAGAAGAAGCTTTTGCGCCTCAAAGTGTGATTTTACATTTGGAAGACGATGTAGATATCAGCCGTGGCGATTTGATTGTAAAATCTGATGACCTTCCAAAACTCGGGCAGGAATTAGAAGTTCTCGCTTGCTGGATGGGCGACAAACCTTTGAAATCAGGAGCAAAATATCTAATTCAAAATAATACAACGCAAGTCAAAGCTGTTATCAAAGAAATTGACTATAAACTGAATGTCAATACTTTAGAAAAGCAAGAGGTAGAGCAGGTTTCGCTCAACGAAATTGTAAAACTTAAGCTCAAAACCGCAAGACCTTTAGCTTACGATTCTTACAAAGATTTGGCTTCCAATGGTGGCATTATCTTTATCGATGAGACAAGTTTTGTAACTGTTGGTGCCGGATTGATTCAGTAAATTTAAAAAGAAAAGAACTTGACATCAAAAATTTCACTTCCGGTTTTCATCAAAGCATCGTCTAACAGAATCCTGATTGTCGGCGGTGGAAAATTGGCTTCTGAACAGCTCAATGATTTGATGCAGAATATTCCGGATGCGAATATCAGTGTGGTTGCCAAAAGGCTGTCAGATGATATTAAAATCCTGTTATTGGAAAATACGTCTGTCAGAATTATTAATGATGATTTCAAGGATGAGTATTTGGAATTGGCGGATTTATTCATTGTTGCAACAGAAGATTCGGTTAAAGATCGATTAATCATTTCAAAACTAAGGGAACATAAAAATCTTTATTACGCTCCAAATTTTCCATCAGAAAGTGATTTTTTCTTCGAATCAGATTCTGAACAGAAAGAAGAAAAACTACTCTTCCCAATTAATAATGAACAAAAATGGCGAAGAATTGCTACCTTCTTTTTCCTTGCGTTTGTTCTTCTTTTGATAGTCAATATTCTCTCATTTTACATTGGTTTCAAAGATCTGGAAGTTGCTTATCATTATCTTAATTACAATACCGATGAAAGATTTTTCTGGCTGTTTTTAGTTGGATTTTTAGCACAATTAATTGATGGCGCTCTGGGAATGGGTTATGGTGTGACTTGTACAGCGGCACTTTTGTATATTGGTATCCCTTTGCCGGCAATCAGCAGCAGTATTCATACAGCAGAGATGTTTTCAAGCGGTGCTTCGGGATTCAGCCATTACAAATTCGGGAATATTAATAAAAAATTATTCAGGAATATTTTGATTCCGGGCGTCATCGGAGCGGTTTTGGGCGCATTGTTATTATCTTATTTCGGGGAAAAATATTCCGGAATTATCAAACCTATTTTAGCAGCTTATACATTTATTCTCGGGTTGAGAATCCTTTTCAATGCGTTCAGGAAAAATAGAAAACGGAGAAAAACGAGAAGAGTAGGTTGGCTGGCAGGCGCAGGCGGTTTCCTGGATTCTTTCGGCGGTGGTGGTTGGGGCCCATTAGTCACTTCCACTTTAATCTCGAAAGGTAAAACTCCACGTTACATTATCGGAACTGTTAGTTTGACTGAGTTTTTCGTAACCTTCGCAAGTGCATTGACTTTCTTTTCCGTCATCGGCATCAGCCATTGGCAATTGATTGTAGCTTTGATTCTGGGTGGTGTTTTAGCAGCGCCAATTGCAGCAAAATTAACAGGTAGACTACCACTGAAAGTAATGTTCATAGGTGTTGGATTAATGGTCATTATCTGGAGTCTGAACGTTCTTTTAAAAACATTCGGGATTCTATAATTATTTCCAAATTTATTAGGCAAGACTTCTTATTTTTATGATTTAATAATTTTAAGATGTCAAAAGTTGTCAAAACAATAATTTTAGCAGGTTTTATTGTAGCAAAATTTTTGCTCCAGTTTTTCCTTATCAGCCCATTTTATGACCTTCACCGGGACGAATATCTGCACCTCGACCAGGGAAATCATTTGGCTTGGGGGTATTTATCAGTTCCGCCGGTTACGTCCTGGATTTCTTTTTTAATCAAACTTCTGGGAAATAGTATTTTCTTTGTCAAATTTTTTCCTGCGCTGTTCGGAGCCTTAACAATATTTGTGGTTTGGAAATCCATTGAGCTGTTGAAAGGAAATCTGTTTGCACTTATTTTAGGATCAACTGGTGTTTTGCTATCCATTCTTTTGAGACTTAATACGCTTTATCAGCCCAATTCTCTCGATGTACTTTGCTGGACAACATTTTATTATATGCTGATAAGATATTTTAATTCCGAAAATTCAAGATGGCTTTTTTATGCAGCTGTTGTCTTTGCAATCGGATTTTTGAATAAGTACAATGTAATATTCCTCCTTTTAGGCTTATTTCCCGCAATTCTCTTAACCCCAAATCGAAATCTCTTAGTTAGAAAAAATTTTTATATGGCGATTCTTGTTGGGCTGATATTGATTTTACCTAATCTTATCTGGCAATACACCAATAGTTTTCCTGTTATTTACCATATGAAAGAATTGACAAAAAATCAGCTGGTTAATGTTAGTTTAAAAGGCTTTTTGACATCGCAGATTCTATTTTTTGCAGGATCGGTAGTTGTGATTATTTCAGGGTTATATGCATTGCTGTTTTACAAGCTTTTTCAGAAATATAAGGTCTTTTTCTGGAGTTTTGTTTTCACGCTGGCGGTATTTATATTTTTTAAGGCGAAGGATTATTACGTTATTGGCTTATATCCGATTTATATTGCTTTTGGTTCTGTTTTTTTGGAATCGATTCTGAATCACGGCTGGAAGATCTGGTTAAGACCAATTTTAATTATGCTGCCTGTTTTGTTTTTCATACCAATGTATAACTATGCTCTGCCAAACAGAACACCGGACTATGTTGTTAAGCATCATCAAAAGTATAGTGAAATCGGGATGCTGTATTGGGAAGACGGAAAAGAACACGAGTTACCCCAGGACTTTGCAGATATGGTTGGTTGGAAAGAACTGGCTGGGAAAGTGGACAAAGCGTATTCAGGATTGCCGGATAAAGAACATACTTTAATATTGTGTGATAACTATGGACAGGCCGGAGCGATTAATTATTACAGCAAGCTTGGAATAAAGGCAGTTTCCTTCAATGCAGATTATATCAATTGGTTTGATCTGTCTAAGAAATATGTGAATGTTATCCGTGTTAAGGATTATTTTGAAAGAGATAATGAGATGCCGGAAACAAGTCCGTTTTTCGCAAAGAGTTCAATATCCGGGGAAGTTGAGAACAAGTATGCGCGGGAATATGGGACAACTATTTTTGTATTTCAGAATGCAAAAATTAATATCAACAAAAGAATCCAAAACGAAATAAACGAGGTTAAAAGCCGGCAAAAGTAACTTAGCCGGCTGATAATTCATCAATTTAATTTTTTATTAAGTATTAAACAAAAATTAGAATCAGAGCGAGAACAATTCCGATTGCTGTAAAAACCATTCCTCTTTTGAACGCTTTTGTTTTCGGATTGAACATCCAGAAGCTGGAAATCACAAAAAAGAATAGCGAGATTCCGAAAAAAGTATTAAGCGGAGACAATGTGTCTTTGGATTGGGACTTGTGGAGTTTCGTCATTTTGTCCAGAACAAAAGGCAATTCTTTCTTCTTATATTTGGCTTCACCAGTTTTGATGTTGTAAGTTCCCTGTTTAAAATACATCACATCGCCTTCGGTTTTTTCTACTTCGAAGCCCTTGATTTTAATTTCCTTACCCAGTTTTTTCTCATCCAGATTGGGTTCAAATTTCTTTTCGTAGCTTTTCTCTTTTTTAAGAAAACCCGTATCACGATAAACTAAAAGCACGCCGCTGATTGCATAGACCGCCATCATCCCGGCAAGAAAATAACCGAGGTAACGGTGTGTGATTCTCATAAAAGTTTTTGTGTTCCTGATTTTATCCATTTTATTTGTTTTATTAATCTGAAAAGTGGAGACAAATGTATGACTCCACTTCTATTATTAGAAATTTGATTTGATGTTTTTTACAATTTATAGGTCAAAGTCACATAAACGTTTCTCGGCATAATCGGGTTGACGGAATAGTTCTCGTGTACGGTATAATTCAATACATTGAACGCATTACCTAATTTTCCTTGAAGAAGGAATTTTTTATACTGATAAGCGATACTGAAATCAACCTGAGTAAAATCTGTCAACGGAATCATTCTGTCCGTCTTCTGATTACCGTTCGCATCTTTCTGGTTATTCCATCCACCATATCTGCTGCCTGTATAGAATGCAGTAGCTCCAATTTTCAATCCCTTGACATATCTGTCAAATGTATAAAAAACTGATGCATTGGCAGTGTTAAGTGGTGTTCTTACAATTCTTTCTCCTTCTATGAAACTGTTAAGGGTATTTGGAGTATCCAAATATGTCATATGATTATAAGAATAACCGGCAATGATTGATAAATTGGCTAAAGGATTCCCGGTAATATCCAATTCCACACCACGGCTTCTGGTTTTTCCAGTCAGTTCTTTTATATTGGTATTTGTGTTGACATTACCTTGGTCATTAAACGGTGCAGTCTGTGCCAGGTTACTGTTGTCAATTTGATAAGCTGTAGCGTTGAACGCAATAGTATTGGCAAATAAGTTCTTCTTGAATCCAATTTCCCATTGATCTACAATAGATGCATCAAGAGCTTTTAGGTTAACGTCAGTTCCTGTATTTGGTGTAAATGAGTTTGTATAACTTGCAAACGTCATAAAAGTATCATTCCACTGGTAAACTAATCCTAACCTTGGTGAAAGCGCATTTTGGCTTGACTTTCCTTTTTCTCCGCTTTTCCCATAAGCAACGGATGTTATACCTGGTCCTGAGAACTCATAATTTGTGATGATTGGATTGATGTTCTCCAGATATGACCATCTAATACCAGCCAGAACTTTTAATTTTTCTGTAACAGAAATTAAATCCTGAATGTAAACGCCAACACGTCTTGTAGGTGTTCTTGTAAGATTTTTCTTTGCAGTTGAAGGTTCGTAACCGCTTGCCCAAGTAGATTCATCAGCTAGATTGATTGTTGGTGGATTTAACTTGGTTCCGTTAGTACCATTAGTACCATATCCTATAGAACCACTGTTTTCCCAGCTACCATCTTGTTTTTGAAAATAGTAAGTATAATTATCTGATTGAAGATAATCCGCATCGGCACCAAAAAGCAGTTTATGTTTTACTTTTCCGGTACTGAATTCACCATTCAAGTTAGCCTGAACAGAGCCATAATTCTGTTCGTTATAAGTTCTTGTCAGATTTCTGTTCCAAAGGTAAGAACCGTTGTTGGGCTGAAACTCCCACTGCATTCTTTCATTTCCGAAGAAATCTTTGGTGTAATTCTGATAAGACCCGACAACATTCAGGTTCCAGTTACTATTGATCTGATGATTTAGAGTAACTGTGCTTGTAGCCATCTGCGTATTCTGATATTGAAAATCAGAACCTGGATTTTTACGAATGTCAATTAAATCATTAATAACAGATCTTGATGTATTTTTATCCAAGACCAATGTACCTACACCAAAATCCGGCGTGAAATAATTTTTGAGATAATCACCCTCAACAATTAATTGCGTTTTATCGGATATATTGAAAAGAAAGCTTGGATTGAAATAGTATTTTTGAGAAGTCACATTATCGCGGAAACTGCCCTTATCTTCAAAAGCGCCATTCACGCGGAAAGCAGAACTTTTTGACAAAGCGTCATAAAAATCCAAAGTAGTTTTGTAATTATCCCAACTTCCTGCGCTCAAGGCAATACTTCCACCTTGGTTAAAAAGCGGTTTTTTAGTCACCATATTTAGGATGCCACCGGGAGCTACATTGCCGTAAAGAATGGCTGCACCACCTTTCAGCACTTCTACACGCTCCATCCCGGAAACTTCTGGGAAGATCCCGCTATTGACACGGGAACCATTTTTATAAATATTTTCAGCTCCGAATATATAACCTCTTGCACCAAAGCTGTCCTGAGAACCGCCTCTTGCAGAGGTAATGTACATTCCATTGACATTCCTGATCACATCCGAAAGTTGCTGGGCCTGCTGTTGTTCAATAATTTCGTGAGTAACAATTGCAGTAGCCTGTGGATTTTCCATCACATCCAGGTTGGACTTTGTAGTGAAAACCTTTGCACGGTTCGGATTCCCTGCTTTATGAAGTTTGACATCCTCTATGGTTCTTACATTCAAAGAATCAGTTTTTGCCTCTTGAGCGTAACCAAAAACAGATAGTGTGATAAGACCTATAGCAACAGCATTTCTTTTCATAGTTTATTTAGAATATTTAAAAACAGTGCAAAAGTATGGAAAGTGTTAATACTTCCCAATATTATTTTAAATAATTCTAAATAAAACTAACGTTGTTGTTTTAAAGTGTTGATTATTAGTGTTATAAATTACTCTGATTTTTATCAGTTCAACAGTTCTTGCAATTCAAGCCAGCGCATTTCGTATTCTTCCAGTTTTTCAGAAAGCGATTCTAGATCTGCGGACAACTTGGAAATTTTCTCATAATCGCTTTCATTGTTGAGTTGTTCCAGGATTTTGCTTCGCTGTGTTTCCAGTTCTGGCATTTCCTTTTCAATCGTTTCCAGCTCACGCTGTTCCTTGAATGAAAGTTTTTTCTTAGTTGACGATTGTTGATTGATGGCTGTTGGTTTCTCTTCTTTTGCAATAGAAACAGCAGATTCTTGATTCTTGTCTTTTGATTCCTGAGACTTTTTGCTTTCTCTATATTCCGAAAAATTCCCGACAAAATCCTTAATTTTTCCGTCACCTTCAAAAGCTAAAACGTGATCCACAATACGGTCCATAAAATAACGGTCGTGCGAAACGATAATCAGACTGCCTTGGAAGTTCTGAAGGAAATTTTCCAAAACCGTTAGCGTTGGCAGGTCCAAATCATTCGTGGGCTCATCAAAAATCAAAAAGTTCGGATTCTGATACAGCACATACATTAGGTGCAGACGTCTTTTTTCACCTCCCGAAAGTTTCGATATTGGTGAATATTGCGTTTGGTCATCAAATAAAAATAACCTCAAAAACTGCGAAGCCGAAATGGTTTTTCCGTTGGCTAATGGAAAATTTTCAGAAATTTCTTTGATGAAATCAATCACGCGTTCATCGTCCTTATAACCTAAACCTTTCTGAGAAAAGTACCCAAATTTTATGGTTTCTCCGGTTTCAATCTCGCCAGAATCTTTAGGCTCAAAACCTTGGATGATATTCAGCAATGTCGATTTTCCGGCACCGTTTTTCCCCACAATCCCGACTTTTTCTCCTCGTTGGAAAGAATAAGAAAAGTCTTTCAGCAAAACATTATTCCCGAATTTTTTATTGATGTCTTTCAGTTCCAGAATTTTATTGCCGAGACGTTTCATTTCGAAATCCAGTTCCAAACCTTCTTTTCTTGTATCGGTTTTAGCAACTTTTTCGGTTTCGTAAAACGCATCGATTCTGGATTTGGATTTCGTTGTTCTCGCTTTCGGTTGGCGTCGCATCCATTCCAATTCTTTTCTGTAGAGATTGTTGGCCTTGTCAATCGTTGCATTCAGATTATCTTCCCGAATCATTTTATTTTCGAGATAAGTCGCATAAGAACCGTTGTGAACGTAGAGATTTTTGTCTTCCATTTCCCAAATGATATCACACACCGAATCCAAAAAATATCGGTCGTGCGTCACCAGAAGAAGCGTGATTTTCGCTTTGCTCAGATAATTTTCCAGCCATTCCACCATTTCCACATCGAGGTGGTTGGTCGGTTCATCCATGATTAGAAGCGTATGTCTGTGTTCCGCCCGGGTTTCGGTTAAAAGTTTGGCGAGTGCAACTCTTTTGATTTGACCTCCGGAAAGTGTTCCCATTTTCAGCGTTAGGTCGGTGATTTTCAGCTGTGACAGAATCTGCTTCATTTCGTTTTCCAAATCCCAGGTTTTCTGGATTTCCATTTCAGCAATGGCCTTTTCCATTTCGTCCGGATTATTGGAAATCAAAGAATGGTGGTATTGTTTCAAAGCCAAAATCGGAGGTGAATTCAGTGTCATCATAAATTCCTCAATCGAGAGATTGGAATCGAAATCAATTTCCTGGTCGAACAGAACCACCTGAATATCTTTATTAATCACTACAGTTCCGCTATCGGCAATCTCTTTTCCCATCAGGATTTTCAGAAGTGTGGATTTTCCACTGCCGTTTTTGGCCACGATGGCAATCTTGTCGCCTTCATTCACATTGAAACTGATATTTTGAAACAGGACTTTGACGCCGTACGATTTGGTAAGATTTTCTGCAGAAACGTAATTCATTATGACAAATGATAATTAATAAAGATAAATGATGTGCGAAAGTACAAAATTGAAAATTCAATAGAGAATAATTTGGGCTGCTTTATCCGCACAAAGTTTATCCTGAGTTTGTCGAAGGTTCTGTTTTTTCAAAAAGAAAAAAGTCCGACCCAATTGGGTTATGTGTAATTCACTGTTTCTATATAATTGTTATGATTATTAAACCAATCTTAGTTTTCTGAAAATTTTAACTAAACAAACATTTCATTTAACCTTTTGTTGAGATAATCGGAATGAAAAATTTCAGAAGTTTGCTCAAAATTAATTCAATGAAAAAACTCAACTTTCTTTTTGTTCTCTTTTTATTTTCAGCATTTCAGGCACAAGTGATTTCCGGAACTATATTTTCCAAGGAAGAAAACAAGCCGATTCCTTATGTGAAAATTGGGGTTGAAAAAGATAATCTGGGAACAGTTTCTGATGAATCGGGAAAATTCTCTCTGGATTTGTCAAAAACCAATACCAATAAAAATGTCAGAATAGAAGTTTCCGGTTACGAACCTTTTTCTATGAATGTTGGGAATTTTATCAAACAAAATCCTCAACAGATTTTTCTTCAGGAGAAAGTTCAGACCATCAAAGAAGTTAAACTGACACCGAAAAAACTAGTGGATAAAAACTGGGGCGTAAACACCAAAAGCAAAAGTGTTACTTATAGTGTCAATCCGGAATTTGATAAAACCAATTTTCTGGGTGAAACGGCGATACAGTTCAATACCAAAAAAAGAGCAAAAATCAGAACTATTAATCTGAATGTAGCGCAATTCAATTCCAAAGAACCGGTAGTGATGCGCTATACAATTTACAATGATGAGAATGGTTTGCCAGGTAAAAGTCTTTTGGATGAAGAAATCACAGTAGAACTGACTTCGGATAAAATAAAAGACGGCGTTTTTTCTTTGGATGTCAACAACCAGAATATTTGGGTGAAAGGAAAATTCTACGTCGGAATCCAGTTTCTGAAAGCTTTTGACGGCAATATAAGAATCAGCGCAGCTTTGTTTAAAACGGGTTATATAAGAGAGTTTTATCAGGATTGGCAGAAAATGTCTATCGCTGCACCAGCCATTAATATTGATGTGAAAGTTGATAAAAGTGCTGTGAATGGGAGTGCAGAAAAAGATGTTTTCGATAATGTTTCTGCTTCACTACAAGATTATACGCTATTTTTGGAAGAAGCCAGAAAATCAGGATTTGGTAAAAATACATTAACAGGAAGAGTTCTTCATTTGAAAGATGCTGATATCTATTATGAGACTTATGGAAAAGGAGAGCCGTTGTTTTTGCTCCACGGTAATGGCGGAAGCATTGACGCCTTCACAAAAGAGATTCCTGAGTTGTCAAAACATTTTCAGGTCATTGCAATGGACACAAGAGCGCAGGGAAAAAGTACAGATACATCAACAGAGTCTTTGACTTATAGAAAATTTGCGGAAGATGTGAAGGCTTTGGCTGACGAATTAAAATTAAAAAAAATCAATATTCTGGGTTGGAGCGATGGTGGTAACACAGCTATTGAATTTGCCATAAAATATCCAAAAAATGTGAACAAGATTATCACAAGCGGTGCCAACGTTTTCCCTAATGGTGTCGGAGAGAAAATGGTGGAAGATATGAAGATTGATGTTGCCAGAATGAAAGCAGAACACAAGCCGGAAAGAGATATTCGCCTGGAGCAACTGATGATTGATGAACCTAAAATCACGAAAGAACAACTCAATAAAATAAGTGCGAAAGCGTTAATTGTCGCAGGAGAAAATGATTTGATTCTCCGATCTCATACTGAATATATCGCTAAGGAAATTCCCAATTCCAAAATGAAAATTTACAAAGGCGCATCTCACGGTGTTCCTGTGGAAAGGGCGGAAGAATTGTGCCAGGATGTGATTGATTTTATTAAGAAGTAAAAAATAGTAAACGCTAAGACACAATTTTTTTTGAATCCAACTCTTAATTAAAGTCACAAAGAACTTAGCAATAAAACTTTGCGACTTTTTTATAATTTTAAAAGAGTGATTACAATTGTGTCTTTGATAAAACTAATCTAATCAATCGTCAGCATTTTCAAACTCCAAAGATTTCCATTATAAATATCCAAATCGACTTTTGAATTGATGCCGTAAACAATGCCATTTTCTGAAAATTGCCAGAACTGCCACTCATCATCTGGCGAAGGCGTAGGAACATCATTATAATTCGCTAACCAAAGCGGATAATCATCAAATTCGCCTTTCAGGTAATCTTTATAGTAATGGTAATAAGTGTAGATAATCGGTTTTTCGCCGTAGGTATCTTCCATTATTTTTATCCAGACTTTGAGATCGGAAATCAATTGCTCTTTTGATTTTTTCCTTGGATCTTTCTCGATATCGAGAATTGGCGGAAGATCACCGGATTCTAATTTTGCAACAGAAAGGTAAGAATTAGCCTGCATCACGGGGTCTTCATCCGGGCGATAAAAATGATAAGCGCCACGAATCAATTGATGTTGTTTTGCCGTTTCCCAAAAATGATCAAAGTTTTTATCCAGTTTTCGGTTTCCCATACTTGCTCTCAGAACAACGAATTTTAAAGGAATTGTTCTGTTGCCGATGCTCAAGCTATCCCATTGGATATCTTCTTTTCTTTGATAGTGGGAAATATCAAAGCCAAAAGTCTGATTGGAATATAAACCAATTATTTTTTCGATTCTAAGAGATTCTTTTTCCGGATTTGTAAGGTTTTTGTGCTCAAAATGCTTCCCAAAATAATAAGCGAAATAGTAATTGATTTTTTGTCTCAGATAAAATCCTGTCCCCAATAAAGAAATACAAAGTATTATCAGAAGAATCCAACGTTTCCTGAAAAACGTTTTTTTTCTTTTCCTGTGAATTTTCCTTTTAGCGGCAGGGTTTATTTTGGTCATAAGTTTTGCAAAAATATCGTTTTTACCTTTTGAATGGATAAAAGAAAAATTATTTTTAAAAATTAAAATATGAATGAATATTTTTGGCTCATTTTATGCTAATATTGTATGATCAATTTTAAAATTAAAAAACGATGAAAAAGAGATTATTATCATTAGCGGCAGTTGTATTGGTAGCTGTAGCAATGAACGCTCAAACTGTAAAACAGGAAGTTAAAAAAGATGCAAAAGCGGTTGGTAATGCAGTAGAGAAAGGTGCAAAAGCAACTGGTGAAGGTGTAAAAGATGCTGCAAAATGGACTGGTAAAACAGCTACTAAAGGCGCAAAAGCAACCAAAAAAGGTGTTAAGAACGCTGCAAAATGGACTGAAAAAACAGCCAAAAAAGGCGCTAATGCAGTAAGTGATACCTACAAAGATGTAAAAGACGATATCAAAAAGAAAGATTAGTTTTAACTTCAATAATTTAAAACAACTTCCATTGGTGAAGTTGTTTTATTTTTTTTGTAACAAAACCTACGAAAGATTAACTAAGAAAAGTATTAGTTCATTGAATTAACTATCTTCGTATAATAAAATTTATAAATTAAAATGAAAAAATTGATTTTGACATTTGCTTTTTCTGTTGCGACAGTAGCAAATATATCTGCTCAAACAGCTAAGCAAGTGATTGATAACTATATTACTGCTCTTGGTGGAAAGCAAAAACTGGAGTCTGTAAAAACTCTTTCCATGAAAAATACCATTAGCGTAATGGGAATGCAAATGGATGGGAAAACGATTAAAAAAGATAACAAATTCAAGTCCAGCCAAAGTATGATGGGACAAGAGATGGTTCAGGTTTTTGACGGTGAAAAAGGTTTTGCAAATCAAATGGGACAAAAGATTGATTTCCCCGCTGATCAGGTTGCAAAGCTGAAGGAATCAAAGTTGATGGACGCTCTTGGAATGAATCCTGAAAAAATGAAAACCGTTGAAAAGAAGCAAATTGATGGTAAGGATTACATCGTTTTATCTTCTGATGACAGCAAATATTATTTTGATGCAAAAACCAATTTGCTTTACAAAACAGAAGGCGATAAAGGAACGATGACGATTAATAAATATGCGGATGTTAATGGAATCAAGTTTGTGGAGGAGATGTCTATAGATGCAGCCGGGCAACATGTAGATGTTAAAAATTCCGATATCCAAATCAATCAGCCGGTTTCTGATGACGAATTTAAATAACGGTGTTTTAAAATAAAGTAAAAAAGGATTCAAAATTTTGAATCCTTTTTTTTGACATGATTAGAATATAATTGTCTACGAATTATATTCTTTTTCCCATTCTTCCGCCGCTTCACAAAGTGTTTTGTAAAACTCTTCTCCGTATTTTCTGATAAGTGGCTCTTTCAGAAACTGATAAATTCTTACCTGAAGCTCTTTTCCTAAAGTGCAGGCGTCATTACATATATTCCATTCGTGGTAGTTTAGGGCTACGAAAGTTTTATATTCATTCACGCGAATTGGGTAAAGGTGACACGAGATCGGTTTCTTCCAGTCAATCACGCCGTCTTCATAAGCCTTTTCGATACCACATTTTGTCGTTCCTTTCTCATCGAAAATTACATAGGCACACTCGCTTCCGTTGACCAGGGTTGTGACATAACCGCCATCATAATTATCAATGACCCAGGTTCCTTGTTCTTCAATAGCTTTCACACCTTCAGGTCTTAAGTAAGATTTTATTTTAGGGAATATTTCATCTAAAATGGGAAGCTCATCTTTGTCCAGAGGAGCACCGGTGTCTCCGTCTACACAACAAGCACCTTTACATTTCGTAAGATTACAGACAAAGCTTTCTGCAAAAACATCTTCCGAAATTAATTTATCATCTATTTGAATCATACATCATTAATTTAAAATTTAAAATTTAAAAAATATAGCAATTTTAAAGAATGCAAGTGTAAAGACAATTATCCAAAGTCCCAATTCCTGCATCCAGTATTTTGGTAAAAAGCGTAACATCCTGCTGAGGATAATACTGACCGGCAAAGCTAGTAATAATAAATATTCGTAGTTGTTCCCCATATAAAAAATGATGGTGATAAGCTGGGCCAGGGAAAAAACCAGTACAAAGGTATATTTATATCTGCTGATAGGGCTTTTCTCATTGTAATGTTTGAAATGATCGGAAAGCGAGTATAAAAGCATCAATGCGATCGGAGTCAAGATATACAACGGAAAATAAGAATCCAATAATTCGAATTTCCCGTAGAAAGGTAAATATGTTTTATCCCAAGTTGTGTAATGGATGAGATACATCAACCCAAAATAACTCAGGACAATCAGGATTATACCAAAAAATAATCTGAAAATGTTAAGACCTATTCTTCCGGAAGTTCCGATAATATGGAAAATTACAAAAACACCCATTGGCCAGCTTGGTGGAAAAACCAGATAATTAAAAGCCAGAATAGAACCAACAAGCATAAAGGAACTTTTTCTGAGATAATCGTTCTGGCTCGTAAGAATCAGGAGAATAATGGCACTGGTCAAAAAAGTAAATGCTAATCCAACTTCAATCGTTCCGTCATAAAATGAAGCCACAAAAATGGTATAAAGGAATAGTGGAAGATGCGAAAACTGATTGAGCGCAATAGCATTGAATAAAAAATATCCCAAACTGATTCCCATGAATGTAATTATCGCGGGAAATACATCTATATATTTGAAATCTAAAAGATTAAGTGATAAAAATATCAGAAATAAAAACCCGATGTACACAGGAACCGAAAAAATATTGCTTTCTTTAGAAAGTAATCGAAACATTTTTTATAAATTTGTGCAAAGTTAATTTAAAAAAAGAAAAAAGATGACATCTTTCTGGTTAGCCCTAAGCGCAGCTTTCAAATGGTCTTTCGGGTTTTTTGATTTTTCAGCAAACGTACTCAATTGGATATTATTTTTAGTCGCTACAGGATTTTTCTGTTATTGGTGCTATATTTTGGTAGTAACATTAGGTGCTCAGAAGGATAAAGATTATCATTCCCCAACAGAAGGGAAGCATCCTTACTATGACCCAAAAATCTACAAAAACGAAGGTTAAATAAATTGATTATATTTATAAAAAACCCGTCTCGTTATTTTAACGAGACGGGTTCTTTTATTTTATTGAATGTTTGATTAATTCTCATCGTGACAGGGAACAACTAAAACAGGGATTTTGGACTTCCTGGTAATTTCTTTAGTAAGGCTTCCAATAAAAACATCATAAACACCACTTCTGCCATGCGAACCAATGATAATATAATCCGCATTTTTTTCATCAGCGAATTCCAGAATCGTATCACCTGCGACACCTTGCTTCAAGATATGAGTACAATTGACACCTTGAGAGATAACGCGTTGTTCAAGTTTATTGAGTTCTCGCAATTCATATTTGATTTCGTTTTCTTCCACTTCCGGGAAATACTGGAAGCCCATATCACCAATCACAAAACCTATATCAGATGCCGCAACATGAATCAAGGCAATCTCAGCATTAATGTCTTTTGCAAATCCAACAGCATAATCTACCAATTTATCAGAACTGTCAGAAAAATCTACGGGTAAGATAATTTTTTTCATAATCGAGATTTATAGTTATAAGAAAGCAAAAATTTAGCCATTATAAAGGTAAAAATAAAAAACTGATAACAATCAATTATCAGTTTAATATTAATGAATGAACATCTTATGATGTTTCTACTGTATTTTAAGAGCGAATAGCTTTTGACCTTCAAGAGAAGCTTCCAATAGGTCGTTTTCAGATACTTTGCCAACGCCTTTCGGTGTTCCTGTGAAAATCAAATCACCAACTCGCAATGTAAAATACTGTGAAGCGAATGCAATAATATCATCAAAGCTGAAAATCATGTCTTTTGTATTGCCGTTTTGGACTTGCTCGTTATTTTTAGTCAAAGAAAAATTCAGATTCTGTAAATCGTAATTTTCCTTAGAAACAAAATCCGACAACACGGCCGAACCGTCAAAACCTTTTGCCAGTTCCCATGGAAGACCTTTACCTTTTAGTTTCGATTGTAGATCTCTGGCAGTAAAATCGATGCCAAGACCAATCTCGTCAAAGTGTTTTCCGGCGTTTTCTTTTTGGATGTATTTTCCGCCTTTCGAGATTTTCAAAACCACTTCCAGCTCATAATGGATGTCATCAGAAAATTCTGGGATGTAAAAATCAGAACCTTTTTTGAGGACGGCTGTGTCAGGTTTCATAAAAATGACGGGATCTTCCGGCACTTCATTTCCCAATTCTTTAGCATGCTCGCTGTAATTTCTTCCTATGCAGATTATTTTCATAATTAATTACTTTTTAAAAATAAAGTAGACGGCCAAAATCAAAAAAATAAAACCGATGAGGTGATTCATGCGGAAACTTTCTTCCTTGAAAAAGACAATGGTAAAAACCGTAAAAACGGTTAACGTAATTACTTCCTGCATGACTTTCAGCTGCCATAGATTGAATGGGCCTCCGTTTTCTTTGAAGCCGATTCGGTTGGCCGGAACCTGGAAACAATACTCGAAAAAAGCAATTCCCCAGCTTATAAAAATGATGGCAACTAATCCCAGATTATGAAACCAATCCATTTGTTTGAATTTCAAATGGCCGTACCATGCTAATGTCATAAATACGTTGGAAATGACAAGTAGTGTTATTGTTAATACGATCTTGCTCATATTTTATAATTTTAAAATCTGGACTTCAACTGGATCTTCGTGAAAATTTTCTTTGTATAAAGCGGGAAATCGGCATTCTGAAGCCAACCATAGTAACCCAGGTCTTTTTGGAAAACTTCTTTTACAACATGGCCTTTATACTTTCCAAAAGCAAAAATCTCCTGATCTTTTTCATTGAAATGAATCATGCCTGCCAAGTCAGCAAATCTGTTCTGTGAGGAGAAATCGCTTAGTTCAGCAATTTCGTTAGGTACATCATCGTATTTTCCGACTTGTGCATCCAGAACTTCGAAAGTTGCCATTACATCCGCTTCTGCAGAGTGGGCATTCTCCAAAGTCTTATTACAATAGAACTGATAAGCTGCGCCAAGATTTCTCGGCTCTTTTTTGAAAAAGATTGTTTGCGCATCTACGAAACGATGTTTGCCAAGATCAAAATCGATATCAGCTCTCAGCATTTCTTCCGCCAAAACAGGAATATCAAACCTGTTGGAATTGAAACCTCCCAGATCCGAATCCTTAATCATTTCCATAATTTTCGGAGCAATATCTTTGAACGTTGGTGCTTCTGCAACATCTTCATCATAAATGCCGTGAATTGCGGAAGATTCTTTTGGGATTGGCATTTCAGGATTAACTTTCCAGGTTTTGCTTTCTCGGGAAGCATCCGGATTGACTTTTAAGATGCAGATTTCTACAATTCTGTCTTTTCCGATATTGGTTCCCGTAGTTTCCAAATCGAAAACACAAAGCGGTTTATAGAGTTTTAAATTCATTTTTATGGTGATGATTTTGAATGACAAATTAGATTACTCATATTTATCATTCATCATTTATATTTATTTAAGTTGTTTTTGAAATATGAGTGAAATCAAAATATAGTAGATAATCATTAACGGAATTCCAACCGTTTTGAAAATTAATAAAATCGAAATTCCGCCAATTAACAAAGCTAGTTTCGGATAATTATCTTTTAATTGTTTCGATTTGAATTTCATCGCAATCATTTTGATCGGAGAGACTAGAAGCCAGGAAGAAATTACCGTGAAAATCAATAAATAAATTTCGTTCTCAAAAAGAAAACTGAAATTGCCGGATTCTTTGTAAGCATAAAATAATCCGAAAATCAAAATGGTGTTACTTGGCGTATTCAAACCTTTGAAGTAATATTTTTGCTCTTCATCCAGATTGAAAATGGCCAGTCGCAGGCAAGAAAAAAGTGTAACCAAAAAACCGAGGTAATAATACCAGGGAAGATCTGTGTATTGATTTCCAACCAAAGCTATAAACATTGTAAAGCCTGGCAAAAATCCGAAACTCACCATATCCGCCAAAGAATCCAATTGTCCGCCAAGATTACTGCTGGAATTCATTGCTCTTGCAATAAAACCGTCAAAGAAATCAAGAATCAAGGAAATGATAATACAAATCGCGGTTGTATGATAATCGCCTGAAAATAAATGAACGATCCCAACACATCCGGAAAAAAGATTCCCTAAAGTAAATGCATTCGCTAGGTTGTTTTTTATGAAATTCATACCGCAAAAATAAGTTTTTTTGTTGGAAGCCTGAAGTTAGAATCCGAAGTTTTGGAACCTCTGAGAAAAATTTGATTCTTCTGACTTCTGACTTCTAACTTTTAGTAATTTTGTAAAATGAAGAATTTGAGATGGCAAGAATTACTTGCGCTTGTTTACAGACTTTTTTTAGTTTTTTTCTTTTACCAGATCGCAAGATTATTGTTCTGGATTTTCAATAAGGATCTTATAAAGGTTGACGGAATATTAGAGTATTTTAGACTATCCTATTATGGAACTGCTTTTGACACAACTGCCATTTTGTACGTCAATTCGGTCTTCATCTTATTAAGTATCATTCCAATAGTTATAAATACAAAAAAGAGTTATCAAAAATTCCTGTTCTACTGGTATTTTATCACAAATGGGCTAACCTATGCATTCAATTTCGGCGATATTGTTTATTATAGATTTAGTCAGGCAAGATTAACTTCTGCTGCGATTGAAGTTGGAAAAAATGAGGATAATCTTGGAAGAGTTTTCTGGAACTCGGTATTACAACATCCATTTGTTTTTATTTGGTTTACGGTTATTATAGTGGTTTGGATTTTTCTTTACAGAAAAGTTAAAGTAAGAGAAGAAAAACCGAACAATTTAATCGCTTATTTTGCTTATTCAATTGTTGTTTTGTGCATCACTGCGACGTTAGTCGTTGGCGGAATCAGAGGTGATTTTAAGCATTCCACGAGACCGATTAACTTGGTTGATGCCAATAAGCATGTCAATAATCCGTTGCAGGCAAACCTGGTTCTCAATAGTGTTTTTTCATTTTTCAGGACCTTTAATACCAACAATTTTCAATTGGTTCATTTTGTTGATGAGAAATTTATTGAGCAAGAAATCAAGCCATATAAATTGTATGAGCGGGAAATTGAACCAAAACCGAATATTGTCATTTTCATTGTAGAAAGTTTTGCGAAGGAATATTCCGGAGCTTTCAACAGGAATACTACTATCAAAAATTTTGTTTCCTACACGCCATTTTTGGATAGTTTAGCTAATGAAAGCCTGATTTTTACTAATGCTTTTGCGAATGGAAGACAATCAATTCATGGAATGAGTTCGGTTCTGGCTGGGATTCCAAGCTTGACTGATGCGTTTACAAGTTCTCCATATTCTAACCAAAAAATTCAGTCAATCGTTTCTGTATGCAATGATATGGGCTATGATACGAGTTTTTATCACGGTGCTCCAAATGGATCTATGGGCTTCCAGGGATTTGGAAATATTTTGGGATTCAAGCATTATTTTGGAAAAAACGAATATAACAATGATCAGGATTTTGATGGAATTTGGGCCATTTGGGATGAGCCGTTTTTTCAGTATTTCGCAAAGAGTATAGGTAAAAAACAGCCTTTTATGTCAACATTGTTTTCTGCTTCTTCTCATGATCCGTTTAAAGTTCCGGAAAAGTATCAGAACACATTCAAACCGGGTCCGTTACAGATTCACATTCCGATCCAGTATACAGATTATTCTCTGAAAAAATTCTTTGAAACAGCAAGTAAACAACCTTGGTATCAAAACACGATTTTTGTCATAACAGCAGATCATACCAATCAAATTTATTACCCGGAATATCAAAAAGCAATGAATCGATTTGCAATTCCACTGTTGTTTTTCTCTCCCAATCCCAAATATAATCTGAAAGGTGTTGATAATAGATTTGCACAACAGATTGATATATATCCAACTTTAGCAGACTTGACAGGTTACAACAAAAAAATCAGAAGTTGGGGAAGAAGTTTGGTTTCGGATAAGAATGAGGATTATATGATTGTCAATTCGGATGCTATCAATGAACAGATGATTATCGGTAATTATATTTATATCTTTAATGGTAAAGAAGTAACGGGTATTTATGACAAATCAGATCTGGCGTTGTCAAAAAATATTTTATCAAAGAACCTAAATTCTGAGCAAAAATCAGGTGTTGAAAAAGTCAAAGCGTGGTATCAGGACTATATGGATCGTGTGATCAATAGAAAACTAAGATAAAATAATGTGTTTAATATAAGAAAAACACGGTATAACCTGTTATTTATGCTTTGGATAGTAAAAAGTATTGTTTGTTTAAAAAAAAATGATATTTTTAACAATGTTAATTTAACGTTAACGGAAAAAGCCTATCCAAACAAAACAACTTAAAAAAATAGAAGACAATGAACAAATTAATTTTAGCATTTGCCTTATTCATCAGTGTTTTATCATTTGCTCAAATCGAAGGAAAATGGAAAACGATTGACGACGAAACCGGAAAAGCGAAATCTATCGTTGAGATCTTTAAAAAATCTGATGGTAAATATTATGGAAAGATATCTCAGTTATTGATAAAACCCGAACATGCTAACTGCGTAGCTTGTAAGGACGACCGTAAAAACAAGCCGCTTTTGGGAATGGAAATTATCCGTGACCTTAAAAAAGATGGTAACGAGTTTACAGGAGGTACAATTACAGATCCCAAAAATGGAAAATCTTATAAATGTACAATCACAAAAGATGGTGATAAACTGAATGTGAGAGGCTATATGGGGATTTCTTTAATCGGAAGAACCCAAACCTGGCTCAAGGCTGACTAGATGAATTTATGATAAATCACAGGCTCCCGTTTGGGAGCTTTTTTTGTTATGCTGATAATAAAAAAATTAATACTTTTGTATTTCGAAATTTTAAATAATACATTTTCAAAATCAATTATCAGATGAAACATCCGATGTTCCACTTGGTAATTAAATTAGTAAACATTATCAAATGAAAGAATATACATTTCGTGAAGTAATTGCTCAGGCCATGAGCGAAGAAATGCGTAAAGACGAATCCATATTTCTTGTAGGAGAAGAAGTTGCAGAATATAACGGAGCTTACAAAGCTTCAAAAGGAATGCTGGATGAATTTGGTGCAAAAAGAATCATTGATGCGCCAATTGCCGAACTTGGATTTACAGGTATCGCTGTAGGAGCTGCAATGAATGGGAATCGTCCGATTGTAGAATTCATGACTTTCAACTTCTCAATGGTTGCTATCGATCAGATCATCAATAACGCTGCAAAAATTTATCAGATGAGTGGCGGACAATGGAACTGCCCAATCGTATTCCGTGGACCGACAGCTTCTGCGGGTCAGTTGGGAGCAACACACTCTCAGGCTTTCGAAAGCTGGTATGCCAATTGTCCGGGACTTAAGGTTGTTGTGCCTTCAAATCCTTACGATGCGAAAGGATTGTTGAAGACAGCAATCCAGGACAACGATCCGGTAATTTTTATGGAGTCTGAGCAGATGTATGGTGACAAAATGGAAATTCCTGAAGAAGAATATTATATCCCAATCGGAAAAGCAGATATCAAGAAAGAAGGTAAAGATGTAACTCTGGTTTCTTTCGGTAAGATTATGAAGCTGGCTCTGCAAGCTGCCGCTGATCTGGAAAAAGAAGGGATTTCTGTTGAGGTGATCGACCTTAGAACCGTTCGTCCTTTGGATTACGACACAGTATTGGAGTCAGTAAAGAAAACCAACAGGCTGGTAATTTTGGAAGAAGCTTGGCCGTTCGCTTCAGTCGCTTCGGAGATTACTTATATGGTTCAGCAAAAAGCATTCGATTATTTGGATGCACCAATCAAGAGAATCACAACGCCGGATGCATCGGCACCTTATTCTGCAGCATTGTTCGCAGAATGGTTCCCGAAGCTGGAAAAAGTGAAAGAAGAGATCAAAAAGGCAATGTACGTCAAAGCATAATAACTAAGCTTCCGAATTGTTCGGGAGTTTTTTTATTTGGAGCAATTCCCGCTATCCACTATATCTTTTTCTTTTTTTGCAAAAAAAGAAAAAGGATGCCGTTCCTATCGGGGCTAGGGATTTTGTCATCCAAACAAAATTCTATATAAAAATAGAATCTTGTTATTCTTTAGAAATTTCGATAGGGATACAAACTTACTTTAATTATGTCTTTGCTGAACGTAAGCACCTTTGCGAACCTTAAAACATTTTTAATAATGTCAAAATCTAGTAAGCTTTGTGTTCAAATTATATCCAAGATAAATTTTCAAAATAAAGCCATAAAAATTTGTAGGTTAATAAATTATTCCTATTTTTGCACCTCAAAATGAGATGTAAAATATGTTAATAATTCCAGTAAAAGACGGAGAGTCTATCGACAGAGCTTTAAAAAAGTACAAAAGAAAATTTGATAAAACTAGAGTTGTAAAAGAACTTAGATCTAGACAACAATTTATCAAGCCTTCAGTAACTTTGAGACAAGCTAAACTTAAAGCAGCTCACAAACAAAGAAACCTGAGCAAAGAAGAACAAGCTTAAGGTTCTTTTTAGCAAAACATAATAAAAATCACTTCCGAATTTCTATATTTGGAAGTGATTTTGCATTTATATATCTATGGTAGAAAGATTCTTGGAGTATATCGAAGTGGAGAAAAGATATTCACCACACACATTGACCAACTACAAAAAAGATTTGTCAGATTTTTCGGCCTTTGTTCTAAGGACGGAAGCTTTGGAGGATATTGTTCATGTTCATAAAAAAGTGATCAAAAACTTTATAGTGGAATTGAGTAGTTCCGGCTTGAGTAAAAGAAGCATTAACAGGAAGTTGTCATCACTTCGTAGTTTCTATGCTTTTATGCTTCGGCTGGAAGAGATTAAGGTTTCTCCTATGGAAACCATCGATTCTTTAAAATTCTATGCTGAAAAACGAATCCCTTTTTCAAAGGAGGAGATGGAGCTGATGAAAACAGAAGTGGAGGAGAAAGGTAAAATGACGCTTCTTGATAAATTAATCATCGAGACGTTATATCAAACCGGAATCAGAAAATCTGAGTTATGTAACCTTTTATTGAATCATGTGGACTTCTCCAAGAAAGAAATTTTAGTTATAGGTAAGGGGAACAAAGCCAGAGTAATTCCAATTTCGGATGAATTGGTTTCAGATTTTCAAACATATCTTAATATAAGAGCGGCTAATACCGAAAACGAGCATTATTTTTTCGTTAATAAGAATGGAAAAAAACTCGGTGAAAAGTTTGTTTATCTGGTCGTTAATAAGTACTTTAGTGTAGTGACTTCGAAGCAAAAAAGAAGTCCTCATATTTTAAGACATACTTTTGCAACCCACGTTCTGAACGAGGGTGCAGAGATATCTAAAGTTCAGAAAATAATGGGGCATTCCAGCTTGGCAAGTACACAGGTCTATACGAGCGCAAATATAGAGAAGTTGAAAGAAGCTTATAGAAATGCACATCCAAGAGAAAAAGAAAACTGATAAAACAAATTATATGAAATGATTTTTACATTTTTTTCATTGTTTAACCATTAAAATCAGACATTATGAAGATTACAATTCAGACTGCAGGTGTTACGCCGCACGAACCATTGAAAGAGAGAATTGAAAAAAAATTAAGTAAACTAGAGACGTTTTATGACAAAATTGTTGAGTCTGCGGTATATCTGAAAGTTGAAAACACATCAGAGAAACAAAATAAAACAATAGAGCTGGTTGTGAAGATTCCCGGTAATGATATCGTAGTGAAGAAGACTTGCGCCAGTTTTGAAGAAAGTTTAGACGAATGTGTTGAAACGGCTAAGAAACTGTTAATCAAGAAAAAAGAATTAGCTTAAAAAAATAATTAAATTTTTTTCTAAAAATATTTGTAGATTTCAAAAAAGTGTCTCATATTTGCACTCGCAAAACGGAAGTAACCGCAGCGCAGAAAGACAGTTCTTTTGAAATCTATTTGCCTCCATAGCTCAGTTGGCCAGAGCACGTGATTTGTAATCTCGGGGTCGTGGGTTCGAATCCCTCTGGAGGCTCTAATATAAAAGTATCGGGGAGATACCAGAGCGGTCAAATGGGGCTGACTGTAACTCAGCTGCTTCGGCTACGTAGGTTCGAATCCTGCTCTCCCCACTTTTTATATTTAAAATTTGCAAGTTCAAAAATTTATTTTAAATTTGCATCCACGTTTACCAACATTTTTTGGAAACAAAAATTGCGGAAGTAGCTCAGTTGGTAGAGCGTCAGCCTTCCAAGCTGAATGTCGCGGGTTCGACCCCCGTCTTCCGCTCAAGAATCACAAACCTTACGGAATGTGATTTTTTTTTAGGCCGACTTAGCTCAGGGGTAGAGTGCTTCCTTGGTAAGGAAGAGGTCACGGGTTCAAATCCCGTAGTTGGCTCATATAAGATCCTGAAAGAATATTCAGGATTTTTTTTGGAATCATTTTTATGTTGGGTTAATGTAAATTTGCTTCCGGTTTTGCAAAAATAATGAGCAGATATTTTTATTGAATATCATATCGTTAAATTTTATAGAAAATAATTTTTAATATTTAAAAATTCATTATATTTGCAGACCGAAAAAAACAATAGTTAAATAAATTAAATATTAAAATCATGGCAAAGGAAACGTTTAATCGTAACAAACCGCACTTGAACATTGGTACTATTGGTCACGTTGACCATGGTAAAACTACCTTGACTGCTGCTATTACAAAAGTATTATCAGATAAAGGTTTAGCTGAAAAGAAAGACTTCTCTTCTATTGACTCTGCTCCAGAAGAAAAAGAAAGAGGTATTACAATTAATACAGCTCACGTAGAATACGAAACTGAAAACAGACATTACGCTCACGTTGACTGTCCAGGTCACGCGGATTATGTAAAGAACATGGTAACTGGTGCTGCTCAAATGGACGGAGCTATCCTTGTAGTTGCTGCAACAGATGGTCCAATGCCTCAAACTAGAGAGCACATCCTACTTTGCCGTCAGGTAAACGTACCAAGAATCGTTGTTTTCATGAACAAAGTTGACATGGTTGACGATGCTGAGTTATTAGAATTAGTAGAATTGGAAGTTAGAGATCTTCTTTCTTCTTACGAATATGACGGAGATAACTCTCCAGTGATCCAAGGGTCTGCTTTAGGTGGTCTTAACGGTGATGCTAAATGGGTTGAGAAAATCGACGAACTTATGGCGGCTGTTGATAACTGGATCGAATTGCCAGTTAGAGATCAGGATAAGCCATTCTTGATGCCAATCGAAGACGTATTCTCTATTACTGGTAGAGGTACTGTAGCAACTGGTAGAATCGAGGCTGGTGTTATCAACACAGGTGATCCTGTTGATATCGTTGGTATGGGTGATGAAAAATTAACTTCTACAATTACAGGGGTTGAGATGTTCAGAAAGATCCTAGACAGAGGTGAAGCTGGTGATAACGTAGGTCTATTGTTGAGAGGTATTGAAAAGACTGACATCAAGAGAGGTATGGTTATCGCTAAGAAAGATTCTGTGAAGCCACACAAAAAATTCAAAGCTGAGGTTTATATCCTTTCTAAAGAAGAAGGTGGACGTCACACTCCATTCCACAACAAATACCGTCCTCAGTTCTACGTAAGAACTACTGACGTTACAGGTGAGATCTTCTTACCAGAAGGTGTAGAAATGGTAATGCCTGGTGATAACTTGACAATCACTGTAGAATTGTTACAACCAATCGCTCTTAACGTAGGTCTTAGATTTGCGATCAGAGAAGGAGGTAGAACAGTAGGTGCTGGTCAGGTAACTGAAATTCTAGATTAATTCTTAATCAAAATATAAAAGTTCCGTAAGGAAGCTTACGGAACTTTTAAATCTACGGGCATCGTCCAATGGTAGGATACCGGTCTCCAAAACCGTTGATCAGGGTTCGAATCCTTGTGCCCGTGCAAATATAAAATATGAGCTCATTAATTAATTTTTTAAAAGGTTCTTATACAGAATTCAAAGATAAGGTGGAGTGGCCAAAATGGCCGGACTTACAGTCTTCTACTATAGTCGTAGCTGTTACAACTATAATACTTGCTTTATTTACATTTGGAGTAGATTCTTTATTCAGTGTTACTATAAAGAATTTTATTGCGACTTTTATTAATCTATTTAATTAATCCAAAATTACTTTCCTCATGAGCGAATTGAAATGGTATGTGCTGAAAGCTATTAGCGGCCAGGAAAATAAAGTTAAAAACTACATTGAGAACGAAATGAAACGTTTAGGTTTCGAACAATATGTGACTCAGGTGGTGATTCCTATGGAGAAAGTAATACAAATCAGAAATGGTAAGAAAGTTCCAAAAGAGAAGCCTTACTATCCTGGTTATCTTATGGTGGAAGCTAATCTGGTAGGTGAAGTTCCTCACACAATCAAGAATATTCCTGGGGTAATTTCTTTCTTGAGTCTGACAAAAGGAGGAGATCCGGTTCCAATGAGAAAATCTGAAGTCAACAGAATGCTTGGAAGAATGGATGAACTTTCGGAATTTGCTACTGATGTTGAGATCCCATTCATTGTAGGAGAAAATGTTAAAGTTATAGATGGACCTTTCAACGGATTCAACGGGACAGTTGAAAAAATCCTTGAAGATAAGAAGAAAATTGAAGTTTCCGTTCTTATTTTCGGAAGAAAAACGCCAATGGAGTTGAGTTATATGCAGGTAGAAAAAATATAATTACTTACTAAAAATATTAAAAAGCCTTTCAATTTGTTGAAGGGCTTTTCTATTTTAATAAAATAATCGCTTAAGTTATTGCAGGTTAGAAAATTATTCTTATTTTTGCAACCTGAAAAGTGGGACTGTCCAATGTGAGAATGGATAACCCGCTGAATAATAAATGCTTCCAAACTCATTAATTATTCAAATTTAAACAACAAAAAATGGCTAAAAAAGTCTTTAAAATGGTAAAACTTCAGGTGAAAGGTGGCGCTGCTAACCCTTCTCCACCAGTAGGTCCGGCTTTGGGTTCTGCGGGTGTGAACATCATGGAGTTTTGTAAACAATTTAACGGAAGAACTCAGGATAAGCCTGGGCAAGTTTTGCCAGTAGTTATTACTGTGTACGAAGACAAATCTTTTGAATTCGTAATCAAAACGCCTCCTGCTGCAATCCAGCTGATGGATGCTGCAAAGATCAAAGGAGGTTCCGGTGAACCAAACAGAAACAAAGTAGGTTCTGTGTCTTGGGATCAGGTAAAGAAAATCGCGGAAGATAAAATGGCAGACCTTAACTGCTTTACAATGGATTCTGCTCTTTCTATGGTTGCAGGTACTGCTAGATCTATGGGATTGAGAGTAACAGGAACTAAACCAACTAACGCTTAAAACTTAGAGAAATGGCAAAATTAACGAAGAAGCAAAAAGAAGCTTTAAGCAAAGTAGAAAAAAACAAAATTTACAATCTTGACGAAGCATCTGCTTTGGTAAAAGAAGTGAATTTTGCAAAGTTTGACGCATCTGTGGATATCGCTGTCAGACTAGGTGTAGATCCGAGAAAAGCAAACCAAATGGTAAGAGGTGTTGTATCTCTTCCTCACGGTACTGGTAAAGATGTTAAAGTATTGGCATTGGTAACTCCAGATAAAGAAGCTGAAGCTAAAGAAGCTGGCGCTGATTATGTAGGTCTTGATGAATACTTGCAAAAAATCAAAGAAGGTTGGACAGATGTTGACGTTATTGTAACTATGCCAGCTGTAATGGGTAAATTAGGACCATTAGGTAGGGTTTTAGGGCCAAGAGGTTTGATGCCAAATCCTAAGTCTGGAACTGTAACTATGGAAGTTGGTAAGGCTGTAACGGAAGTTAAGTCTGGTAAAATCGACTTCAAAGTGGATAAATATGGTATTATCCACGCAGGAATTGGAAAAGTGTCTTTTGATGCTGCTAAAATTAAGGAAAATGCTCAGGAATTAATCCAGACATTAATCAAGTTGAAGCCGACTGCTGCTAAAGGAACTTATGTGAAGAGTATCTATTTGTCTTCTACAATGAGTCCCGGAATTGCAATTGATACTAAATCTGTTAACTAATTTAAATCCTAAAGACAATGACAAAAGACCAAAAAGTTGTAGCAATACAAGAGATCAAAGATTTGCTTGAGGGTGCAAAAGTAGTTTATGTAGCAGATCTGGAAGGATTGAACGCTGGAAAATCTTCTGATTTCAGAAGACAGGCTTTCAAACAAAATATCAAAGTAAAAGTTGTTAAAAATACACTTTTGCAAAAAGCAATGGAGCAGATTGAAGGTGTAGACTATTCAGAAATGTTTAGTACTTTCAAAGGTAACTCTGCTGTAATGATTTCAGAAACAGCTAACGCTCCTGCAAAATTAATCAAAGACTTCAGAAAGAAAGAAGAAAAGCCGGCTCTTAAGTCTGCTTTTGTTCAGGAAACTTTCTATGTTGGTGACAATAACCTAGAGACTTTGGCTAACATCAAGTCTAGAGAAGAAATGATCGGTGAAATCATCGGATTGCTTCAGTCTCCAATCAGAAACGTTCTTTCTGCGCTACAAAACAAACCGGAAACTGTTGAAGCTAAAGCTGAAGAAGCTGCACCTGCGGTAGAAGAAGCTAAAGAAGAAACTCCGGCAGCAGAAGAAGCTCCAGAAGCATCTGCTGAAAGCACAGAGGAAACTCCAAGTGCTGAATAATTACACTCAAAAAAATAAATAAAACATTCAACAAAAAACATTACAACAATGTCAGAATTAAAAAATTTAGCTGAAACGCTAGTAAACTTAACAGTAAAAGACGTAAACGAATTAGCTGCTATCCTTAAGGATGAGTATGGAATTGAACCAGCTGCTGCTGCAGTAGTAGTTGCTGCAGGTGGTGCAGGTGAAGCTGCTGAAGAAAAAACAGAATTCGATGTAATTCTTAAGTCTGCAGGTGCTTCTAAATTAGCTGTTGTTAAATTGGTAAAAGATTTAACTGGTGCTGGTCTTAAAGAAGCTAAAGATATGGTAGATGGTGCTCCTGCTCCAATCAAGCAAGGTGTTCCAAAAGACGAAGCTGAAGCGCTTAAGAAGCAACTTGAAGAAGCTGGTGCTGAAGTAGAATTGAAGTAATCATTACTCAATAATATCAAAAGCGACAAGTCAACGACTTGTCGCTTTTTTTTATGTTAAATTTTCTTATCATTGGCTCATAAGTATTTATTTTTATTAATTTTGCAAAGTGAAAAAAAGTTTATTTCCTTTCTGTGAGAAAGTAAAAGATTAAGCCAGTATATCATTTAAATGCTGGCAATTTTCTGTTTTACTTACCTTTTTTTCATTTCTTTCTCTTTCTGCTCAGGAAATAAAACATGATGAGTCTGTTCCTGCAGCGGGGATTACTATCGTTGGAGACGCCGTTATCTATTCCAAAGATGAAGCCTTCAATGAGCAAATATCAAAAAGCAAAAACTTACAGCAATATTCCAAAGTCATTAAAATTAATGATGATGAAATAAAGATTATTGCAAAAAATTCTGATGTACGGTCTTCTACAAAACAAAACTCCGAAAGAGCTAAATCTGAGAAGAAACTATTAGTTTCTAAGGAAAAAAAGACTAATGAAATACCGGATTTACCTGAAAAAGAAATAGCTCTGAAAATTTCTAATGGTCTTGACGGTAGTCAGTTTCTGACAGGAACCGGTTCGGGAAATATTTCTTTCATATCTCCCAGTAACGATTATCATAGTGCTAAGCACTTTATAATTTATTATGAAAATTATTCGCGTTCATCATTAGACTTCTTATATTCTACCAATTATTTTTTTACAAATGATAGCTGTACATTACAGATTAAACTCGCTGCTTTTTCTGTAAGGCCACCTCCACAGATTTAATTGATCATAAGCTTTTTTACTAAACATTTTCTTTGGGAATAATTTCTCAAAGCAAATTATTCATTTATTAATAATAATCTTTTATGAAAAAATTAAATCTACTTTTAATAGTAGTGGCTTTTTTATTGGGTAATCACTTGCTCTTTTCTCAAGCTGTTGATAGATTGTATTTATCCGTTTCTGCTACCGGTAGGGTATACGATGTTACTGGCGTACCGGCAACATTTCCTGCACCATTAACAACACCTAACTATTCTGGCAGTACTCCGGAAAGAATAAGTAACTTGGCGGTAGGTTATGATACGCCTGCAGGTAACCCTACAGGTTTGGTTTTTATTCATTCCAATACTGCAGCTGGAAGTACAATATATAAAAATACTGTTTCTACAGGTCAGAGTATTCCTGCAGCAGGTCCACTTATTGGTGGTATAGGAACTAATAATGTCCCTAAAACTGATGGAAACCCTTCTGGAGTAACTTATGGTTTTAGTAATACGACTAAAAATTTGTATCAAATTTATCCTACATATTCAAATTTAGGAACTGTAACTGGTGATGCTGCCTGGAATGGAACAGGAGGTAATACTTCAACTATTTGGGCAACAGATACATTTTTTGATTATCAGAACTTTATATATGTTATTTTACAAAATACGACAAACGGTACAACGTTTACGAGATACCTCTATAGAATCGATCCTGTTGCCTTAACTGCTACAAGAGTTACTACCATTACTGGCCCAGTTGGTACATATACAGCTACAACAACTAACAGTAGTAGTACGACCGTAGGTAACGTTAGAGGTTTGGCTTATCTGAATGGATTAGTATATGCGGTTTCGGTAAATAATGATACGCAATTAAATTTCTACAGTATTAATATTTCTACAGGTGCCTCCACTTTTTTACGAACGTATACAGGGTTTACTGGCCTTAATGCAACTAATCAGGATTTGGCATCGGTACCATATTATATCCCTTTCATTTTTAACTGTGGTGGAGCATCAATTGTGGAAACTACACCTTTTGTTGCAGGTGTAAGTTCTACGAAAACTCTTAGAGTGCCGATTTCTACAGTTTATGGTCCGGGAACATATAGAATTAATATTTCCGGGACAGATTTTGCGACCAGTTTCACGGATGTTAACGTAACTTCAACGACAACATATATTGATATTCCGGTTACTTATAATGGTACCGGTAGCAATGGTACAAGAACACTTACTTATAATATTAACGGAAGTACAACTACCTGTGATTTTAATGCTGTTATTGAACGTGATCTTGATGGGGACGGTATCCCGGATATACTGGATTTAGATTCTGATAATGATGGTATTCTAGATATTTTCGAATGTCCGGAAAGTGTGGTGGATGTTAATTACAGTGTTGCGGATGGTAATACTTACACTTTTAACGCACCAGCAGCGGATTTAGGTTTTATTTTCGATGTTTATACACTTGATAATTCATTTAATTTGAATATTAATGGTGTTGATCTTTCAACTTCGAAACTAGAGTTTCAGCCGGATCAGACTGATAACGTGAGGTTTGTTGACGGGGCAACTTATGGTAACGGAACTGTTCCTCAGATTTATAACATGACAGGAAATGCTACTAATCCACTTGTTAGAATTATTATTCACAAGAATGGCTCTGTGAGTATGTATGGAAGTAAAACAAGTGGAGGGCAGCTTTACCCTTTACAATTATACAATGGGAATACTTTTAATACAATTACCTGGAACAGAACTGGATCCAACTCTATCGTCCTAAGTCAGTTAGTTGTGGGGCCTACATATATTACAGGTCGTGGAAATGGTGTTAAAAATGGATTCTGCGATCCTGATTCAGATGGGATTTCTAATCAATTTGATGTAGATAGTGATGGTGATGGTTGCCCCGATGCAATCGAAGGCAGTGAAGCTGTTCGTTATGATCAGGTTCATAGATTAACATTGCCTAATACCGACGCAAATTATGCTTATCGAGGTCAGATTAAGACTACTTATAATGGTGTGACTACGGGCACGCCAGCTCAGATTATAAGCACATCTGCTTCTTCTAGCGGAGTGCCGCAATTGGTTAATTACGCAAACTACAACTTTAATTCTACTACAAATCCTTCCAATCTGGCTGGTATTGTTGACAATACGGATGGAACATCGGATATAGGGCAAGGTATAGGCACTTCCCAAAATGCGGCAGCTACTGATGCCGAATGTGGAAGATGTTTCCGTCCGGCAACTACATCTGGAACAACTTTGCCAACTAACCACGGAATTACGGCTCTTTCCAGAGCAGGAGGTAATACAAGTGATTGGCCGACCAAAGTGAACGGTGCTTATACAGCTTTAGATGCAAAAACAAAAGGTTTTGTAATCAATAGAGTTCCGACATCTGCTCTTAGTTCAATTACGCCAGTGGTTGGAATGCTGGTGTATGATACAACAGCTAACTGTCTCAAGATGTATGACGGTACAGGATGGTTCTGCTACACAAAACAAACTTGTAACGATTTTAACCAATAAAAAAATATGAAAACATATATAGTATCATTAGTAATATTGATTTCAGGGATTAGCTTTGGTCAGGTCACGATTGGAAAATCAAGTCCTTACACTCCGGCTAATGCAACAGTGTCTTTAGAGTTTGGAAATGCTAGTGGTGGCGCGAGAGGAATAGTTTTACCTTGGGTAACAGCGGCTGCGAATGTGGCATCTGCAGTTCCTGGTACTTTGATTTTCGATAGCAATGATCAGAAAGTTAAATTCGGTACATCCACAACAGCTAATGCAACCACAGTAGCTAGCTGGACGGATTTGTCTGCGGGTGCATATACGCCGACAACAGCTAATGTTCCTGATGCCAATGCTGAAAATTCTGCAGCTAAAACTTTAATCGGAGGTAATCCCGCGACAGATACAACTCCGGGGATATTGGTGTTAGGTGATGCCAATAAAGCGATGGTCTTGCCAAGAGTGAATTCCTACACCGACATCGTCAATCCAACTGCAGGAATGATGGTGTATGTCACAGGAACAACGCCTCAGCAATTGGCTGTTTATAATGGTAGAGAATGGTCTTTCTGGACTAAGCCATAAATTTTTAAATCTAAATATTTCTAAACCACTTCTTTGCGAAGTGGTTTTTTTTGTATATATGAATTTTTTTACTTAAATTTGCAGTTCTTTTGGCGCTAATAATTAATATACTGTAATCAATATGTAACTCTTTCATTTTATGAAAGAGGATTTCTTGTTTATATATTTTAATTACGCCTTTAGAAAATAAAAATATTTTGCACTACTCCGTGAAAAGATATACCGGCGTTGCAGTTAGAAATTAGAATTAAGAACAAAGATTCAAGAATCAAGACTTCTTCTGATAGCGCCAAACATCAAAAGTCTTTCTCTTTTTCTTTCTCTTTATCTGGTTTCTGATATTTTTTTTAAACAAAATATTTTTTAACCCTTTTTTCTTATAATTTTATGAGTAAAACACAGGCCGCTCCTAAAGTTCAAGGTAATGAGAGAATTAACTTTTCTTCCGCGAAAGGTAAAATCGAAACACCTGACTTTTTGGACATCCAAATCCAGTCTTTCAAGGAGTTTTTCCAGTTAGACACGCTTCCTGAAGAACGACAAAAAGAATCTCTTTACAAAACGTTTCAGGAAAATTTTCCAATTACAGATTCTAGAAACCAGTTTGTACTGGAGTTTTTAGATTATCTTGTAGACTCTCCACGTTACTCTATTGATGAGTGCGTAGAAAGAGGATTGACTTATTCAGTTCCTCTAAAAGCTAGACTTAAATTGTATTGTACAGACCCTGAACACGAGGATTTTCAAACTGTGGTTCAGGATGTATATTTAGGTCCGGTTCCTTATATGACACCTTCTGGTTCATTTATTATCAATGGGGCAGAGCGTGTGATCGTAACTCAGTTACACAGATCTCCGGGGGTATTCTTCGGACAGACTTACCACGCCAACGGAACCAAATTGTACTATTCAAGAATTATCCCTTTCAAAGGATCTTGGATGGAATTTACAACCGATATCAACAGCGTTATGTACGCTTATATCGACCGTAAGAAAAAATTACCTTTAACAACATTACTAAGAGCAATCGGTTACGAATCTGATAAAGAGATTCTTCAGATTTTTGACCTGGCAGAAGAAGTGAAAGTTTCTAAAGCGGCTCTTAAAAAAGTAGAAGGTAGAACTTTGGCTGCGAGAGTATTGAACACTTGGTTCGAAGACTTCGTAGACGAGGATACAGGTGAGGTTGTTTCTATCGAAAGAAACGAGATCATCCTAGACAGAGAAACTGTTCTTGAAAAAGAGCACCTTGATATTATTTTGGATTCCGGAGTTAAGTCTATCTTGATTCACAAAGAAAATTCCAACGAATTCTCTATCATCCAGAATACATTACAAAAAGACCCTACTAACTCTGAAAAAGAAGCGGTAGAGTACATCTATCGTCAGTTAAGAAATGCTGATGCGCCGGATGAGGAAACTGCAAGAGGAATCATTGAAAAATTATTCTTCTCCGAGCAGAGATATTCATTAGGTGAAGTTGGTCGTTACAGATTGAACAAAAAATTAGGTCTTAACATTTCTGAAGATAATCAGGTTTTGACGAAAGAAGATATCATCTCTATCGTAAAACACTTGATCGAATTGGTTAACTCTAAGGCTGAAGTTGATGATATCGACCACTTATCAAACAGAAGAATCAAAACTGTTGGTGAGCAATTGTCAGGTCAGTTTGGTGTAGGTCTTTCCAGAATTGCCAGAACAATCAAAGAAAGAATGAACGTTAGAGATAACGAGATCTTTACACCACTTGATTTGGTTAATGCTAAGACATTAACATCAGTGATCAATTCATTCTTCGGAACTAACCAGCTTTCTCAGTTCATGGACCAGACCAATCCGCTTTCAGAAATCACGCACAAGCGTAGACTTTCTGCACTAGGGCCTGGTGGTTTATCAAGAGAAAGAGCAGGTTTTGAGGTTCGAGACGTTCACCACACACACTACGGTAGAATTTGTCCGATCGAAACACCGGAAGGACCAAACATCGGTTTGATTTCTTCTTTGGGTATGTATGCAAAAATTAACAACCTTGGTTTTATCGAGACACCATATAGAAAAGTAGAGGATGGAAAAGTAGATCTTCAGGCTAAACCGATATATCTGAATGCAGAAGATGAAGAAAACCGAGTAATTGCTCAGGCAAACGTAGCTTTGAGTGATGACGGTAACTTCGAAACGGACAGAATTATTGCTCGTTTGGACGGAGATTATCCTGTTGTAGAACCTCAGCAGGTAGATTTGATAGACGTTGCTCCTAACCAGATTTCCGGTATCTCTGCATCATTAATTCCTTTCTTGGAGCATGATGATGCGAACCGTGCATTGATGGGATCTAACATGATGCGTCAGGCTGTTCCATTATTGAAACCTCAGGCGCCAATTGTTGGTACTGGTTTGGAAAAACAAGTCGCAAAAGATTCTAGAATCTTAATCAATGCTGAAGGAAATGGTGTTGTAGAATATGTTGATGCTGAGAGAATTGTAATTAAATACGAAAGAAGCGAGGAAGATGACTTGGTTAACTTCGATTCTGCAACTAAAACTTACAACTTAACTAAGTTCAGAAAAACCAACCAGAGTACAACGATTACATTGAGACCAAACGTAAGAGTTGGTGATACAGTGGAAAAAGGTCAGGTCCTTTGTGACGGTTATGCTACTGAGAACGGAGAATTGGCTCTTGGTAGAAATTTAGTAGTTGCATTTATGCCTTGGAAAGGTTACAACTTCGAGGATGCGATCGTAATCAATGAAAAAGTTGTTCGTGAAGACTGGTTCACTTCTATTCACGTTGATGAATATTCTTTGGAAGTTCGTGATACCAAATTAGGTATGGAAGAATTGACAGCAGATATTCCGAACGTTTCTGAAGAAGCGACTAAAGATCTCGATGAGAACGGTATGATCCGTATCGGTGCAGAAGTGAAGCCTGGTGATATCCTTATCGGTAAAATCACACCTAAAGGTGAATCTGATCCAACGCCGGAAGAAAAATTACTTAGAGCGATCTTCGGGGACAAAGCTGGTGACGTAAAAGATGCTTCTCTTAAGGCAGATTCTTCTCTTAGAGGAGTTGTTATCAACAAAAAATTGTTCTCCAGAAACATCAAGGACAAAAAGAAAAGAAGCGAAGAAAAAATCAAGTTGGAGGAAATCGAAAATACTTACAAAAATAAGTTTGACGATTTAAGAAATACTTTGATTGACAAGTTGAATACTTTAGTTTCCGGTAAAACTTCTCAAGGTGTGAAAAACGATCTTGATGAAGAAGTAATCGGTAAAGGAACCAAGTTCACTTTGAAGTTGCTTCAGTCTGTTGAAGATTATGTAAACATCAGTGGTTCTGACTGGACTGTTGATGCTGACAAAAATGAATTGATCAAGCAGTTGATCCATAATTATAAAATTAAATACAACGATCTTTCGGGCGTTAAAAACCGTGAGAAGTTTGCATTATCTATCGGAGACGAGTTACCTGCAGGTATTATCAAATTAGCTAAAGTTTACATCGCTAAGAAACGTAAACTGAATGTTGGTGATAAAATGGCTGGTCGTCACGGTAACAAAGGTATCGTTTCAAGAATCGTTCGTGAAGAAGATATGCCGTTCCTTGAGGATGGAACACCGGTAGATATCGTACTGAATCCACTTGGGGTACCTTCTCGTATGAACATCGGGCAGATCTACGAAACTGTTCTTGGATGGGCTGGTAAGCAGTTAGGTTTGAAATTCGCTACACCAATCTTTGACGGTGCTAGCTTAGAACAAATCACTGAATATACAGACCAGGCAGGTCTTCCTAAATTCGGAAACACACACCTTTATGACGGTGGTACAGGTGAGAGATTTACTCAGCCTGCAACGGTTGGTGTGATCTATATGTTGAAGTTAGGACACATGGTAGATGATAAGATGCACGCACGTTCTATCGGACCTTACTCATTGATTACGCAACAGCCATTAGGAGGTAAAGCGCAATTCGGAGGTCAGAGATTTGGAGAGATGGAGGTTTGGGCTCTTGAAGCATTCGGAGCGTCTAATATCCTTAGAGAAATCCTGACAGTGAAGTCGGATGACGTGATTGGTAGAGCAAAAACTTACGAAGCGATTGCAAAAGGTGAAGCAATGCCAGAACCTGGTATTCCGGAATCTTTCAACGTATTACTTCACGAGTTACAAGGTCTTGGACTTGATGTAAGACTTGAAGAATAATTTTAAATTTTAAATGATGAATTTTAGATGGTCTTAGTTTCTGTGCATTAGCATTTGATCTAAAATCTAAAATCTAAAATCTAAAATCTGATCAAAAAATGTCAAATAAAAATAAAACAAGTCGATTTAATAAAATCACTATTGGTTTAGCTTCACCAGAATCCATTCTTCAGGAATCGAGAGGAGAAGTTCTAAAACCGGAAACGATCAACTATCGTACGCACAAGCCGGAAAGAGACGGTTTGTTCTGCGAGAAGATCTTTGGTCCTGTAAAAGACTACGAATGTGCTTGTGGAAAATACAAAAGAATCCGTTACAAAGGGATTGTTTGTGATAGATGTGGGGTAGAAGTTACAGAGAAAAAAGTACGTAGAGAGAGAATTGGACACATCAACCTTGTTGTGCCTGTGGCTCACATCTGGTATTTCCGTTCTTTACCGAACAAAATTGGTTATCTGCTAGGAATTCCTTCCAAGAAATTGGATATGATTATCTACTACGAGAGATATGTAGTGATTCAGCAAGGTATTGCTAAGAAAGCAGACGGTTCAGATTTCGATGATAAAGAATTCCTGACAGAAGAAGAATATCTGGATGTTCTGGAGACACTTCCTGTAGAGAATCAATATCTTGATGATTCTGATCCGAATAAATTCGTTGCTAAAATGGGAGCGGAAGCGGTTGAAGAATTGCTGAGAAGAATCGACCTAGATTCATTATCATTCGATTTGAGACACAAAGCGCACAACGAGTCTTCTAAACAAAGAAGAACAGAGGCTCTTAAGAGACTTAATGTTGTAGAAGCGCTTAGAGCGGCTAATACAAGAATGATCAACCGTCCGGAATGGATGATTATGAGAGTTCTTCCTATCATACCACCAGAACTAAGACCATTGGTTCCATTGGATGGAGGACGTTTCGCAACTTCTGACCTTAATGACCTTTATAGAAGAGTTATTATCAGAAACAACCGTTTGAAGAGATTATTGGAGATCAAAGCTCCTGAAGTAATCTTGAGAAACGAGAAGCGTATGCTTCAGGAATCAGTAGATTCATTGTTCGATAACACCAGAAAATCTTCTGCTGTTAAGTCGGAATCCAACAGACCATTGAAATCACTTTCTGATTCATTGAAAGGTAAGCAAGGTCGTTTCCGTCAGAACTTATTAGGAAAAAGGGTAGATTACTCAGCGCGTTCGGTTATTGTTGTAGGTCCTAGCTTACAATTGCACGAGTGTGGTCTTCCAAAAGATATGGCTGCTGAGCTTTACAAACCGTTTATCATTAGAAAACTAATTGAGAGAGGAATTGTAAAAACAGTAAAATCAGCTAAGAGAATCATCGACAGAAAAGAGCCTGTAGTTTATGATATCCTTGAAAATGTGATGAAAGGTCACCCTGTTCTTCTGAACAGAGCACCTACGCTTCACAGATTGGGTATCCAGGCGTTCCAGCCTAAGATGATTGAAGGTAAAGCGATCCAACTTCACCCATTGGTAACAACGGCTTTCAACGCCGATTTCGATGGTGACCAGATGGCGGTTCACTTACCGTTAGGACCAGAAGCAATTTTGGAAGCTCAGTTATTAATGTTAGGTTCACAAAACATCCTTAACCCTGCGAATGGTTCTCCAATTACGGTACCTTCTCAGGACATGGTTTTGGGTCTGTATTTTATGACCAAAGAAGCTCATTCTACTGAGGATTACAAAGTAAAAGGTGAAGGTCTTGCTTTCTATTCTCCGGAAGAAGTTGAGATTGCTTATGCAGAAGGGCAAGTGTCTCTTAATGCAAAAGTAAGATGTCGTCTTCCAATCAAAGAGAACGGAGAGATTGTGACCAAATTAACAAACACAACTGTTGGTAGAATCTTGTTCAACCAGATTGTACCTGCGCAAGTTGGATATGTGGACGAGTTATTGACTAAGAAATCTCTTAGAAATGTAATTGGTCAGATCCTTGCGGATACAGATTTTCCAACGACGGTTAAGTTCTTGGATGATATGAAGAATCTTGGATATGCTAACGCATTCAAAGGAGGTCTTTCATTCAGTCTTGGAGATATCGTGATCCCTGCGGAGAAAAAAGCAATGATTGCTCAGGCTGTTGAGAATGTTGATGAGATCAAGGCTAACTATAACATGGGTCTTATTACAGATACAGAACGTTATAATCAGGTCATCGACGTTTGGACTAATACCAATGCAGGTCTTACTGAAATGATTATGAGCAGAATGAAGTCTGACCAAGGCGGATTCAACTCTGTATTTATGATGCTTGATTCTGGTGCGAGGGGTTCTAAGGAACAGATCCGTCAGTTATCTGGTATGAGAGGTTTGATGGCAAAACCACAAAAAGCTGGTTCTGTTGGAGCAGAGATCATCGAAAACCCGATCGTCGCCAACTTTAAAGAAGGTTTATCGATCTTGGAATACTTTATCTCTACCCACGGTGCTCGTAAAGGTCTTGCAGATACCGCTCTTAAAACGGCCGATGCTGGTTACTTGACCAGAAGATTGGTAGACGTTGCACAGGATGTTATCATTACTGAAGACGACTGTGGAACATTGAGAGGGACAGAAGTGACTGCACTTAAGAAAAATGATGATATCGTAGAAAGAATCTCTGATAGAATCCTTGGTAGAGTTTCTCTTCACAATATTTACCACCCTGAAACTGATGAATTATTGGCTAACGCTGATGAATTGATCGTTGAAGCGGTTGCTAAGCAAATCGAGGATGCTGGAATCGAAGCTGTTGAAGTTCGTTCTCCATTAACTTGTGAAGCTAAAAAAGGTATCTGTGCTAAGTGTTACGGACGTAACCTTGCAACAGGAAAAGGAATCCATATGGGAGAAGCTGTTGGTGTAATCGCTGCACAGTCTATTGGTGAGCCGGGAACTCAGTTAACACTGAGAACTTTCCACCAAGGGGGTACTGCAGGTAACATCTCAGAAAATCCAAGTATTGTTGCAAAACGTGACGGTATTGTTGAGATGGATGAAGTTAGAACTATTAAGTCTGAAGATGAAGAAGGTAACTCAGCGGATATCGTTGTTTCCCGTTCAACAGAATTCAGATTAGTTGCCGATAACGAAGCCAGAACACCGATCATGGTAGCTAACGTTCCTTATGGATCTGTATTGTCTGTATCGCCGGGTGATAAAGTGAAAAAAGGTGATCTTATCGCAAGATGGGATCCGTATAACGCGGTTATCATTGCAGAAACTTCCGGTAAGGTTGAATATGAAGATATCATCCAGGGTGTTTCCTTCCAATTGGAGATCGACGAACAAACAGGTTTCGAAGAGAAAGTAATCTCTGAATCCAGAAATAAGAAAGCCGTACCTACTTTGAAAGTGGTAGATTCTAAAGGTGTTGAGCAAAAAGCTTACAACTTACCGGTAGGAGCCCACCTTATGGTAAACGATGGTGAAAAAATCAAGGCTGGTAAAGTCCTGATCAAGATCCCAAGAAAATCTGCAAAAGCAGGGGATATCACGGGAGGTCTTCCAAGAGTTACCGAATTATTCGAAGCTAGAAATCCTTCTAACCCAGCGGTAGTAACCGAGATTGATGGAGTTGTTTCTTACGGTAAAATCAAGAGAGGTAACCGTGAATTAATCGTAGAGGCTAAAACCGGAGAGATCAAGAAATATCTAGTGAAATTATCAAACCAGATTTTGGTACAGGAAAATGACTTCGTTTATGCTGGTGATCCATTGTCTGACGGTTCTATCACACCAGACGATATCTTGAGAATCAAAGGTCCAACTGCGGTTCAGGAATACTTGGTTAACGAGATCCAAGAGGTTTACCGTTTGCAAGGGGTGAAGATTGATGATAAGCATTTCGAGATTATTGTTCGTCAGATGATGACAAAAGTTGAGATTGTTGATGGAGGAGATACTCAGTTCCTGGAAGGTGCGCTTGAGCACAAATATGATTTCTTGGAAGAGAACAACAGAGTTTTCGGACTGAAGGTTGTTGTAGAGCCGGGAGATTCTAAGGTTTTCAAAGCGGGACAAATGATTACTGCAAGAGAACTGAGAGACGAGAACTCGAAGCTGAAGAGAGAAGATCAAGCTCTAGTTGAAGTAAGAGAGGCGCTTCCTGCAACAGCTACACCTGTATTACAAGGGATTACAAGAGCAGCGTTACAGACTAAGTCATTTATGTCAGCAGCGTCATTCCAGGAAACAACCAAGGTTCTTAATGAAGCGGCGGTTTCCGGAAAAATCGACTTCTTGAATGGTCTTAAGGAAAACGTAATTGTAGGACACAGAATCCCTGCAGGTACAGGTCTTAAAGATTACCAAAACGTCATCGTAGGTTCTAGAAAAGAATTCGAAGATATTAACTAATAAATTCATTTGAAATTTGAGGTTTGAAATTATTTTTTATATTTTCACAATCTCAAATTTCAAATTTTAAACAAAATAAATTAAACAAAATGGACAACAACCAAAATCAAGATCCAAACAACATCAATATTGAGCTTAATGAAATGGTAGCTGCTGGTGTTTATGCTAACTTAGCTTTAGTAAACCACTCACCATCAGAATTTGTTTTGGATTTTATCCAATTGATGCCAGGTGTACAGCAGGCTAAAGTAAGAAGCAGAGTTATCGTTGCTCCGCTTCACGCTAAAAGAGTTTTAGCTGCACTTCAGCAGAATATTGCTAACTATGAGCAACAATTCGGAGAGATCAAAGAAGTTGAACCTTTCGTATTAGGAGGTAACAACGTTCAGGCTTAAGATATTTCTCTTAACATATCAATCCCGATTCTTCAAAAGAGTCGGGATTTTATTTTTAAATCAACATCCTGATAAAACAGTTTTTGCAAATAAATTAGGACTAAAAATATGTGCGATTTGCTAAATCTGCGAGAATTTCAATATTCAATTCAAGATAAAAAAGCTTAAAAACTAATCAGCCTATCGATGGGAAACTGATGGTTGTGAAACCATTTTTAAGTCTAAAAAGTAACTTCTAGATATTAAAAAAAAATGGACTTCTGCAAGTCCGATGGATAGGGTGTTCCCAAGGGTGCCTCAAAACGCACGTATCTTTTAACTAAAACGTACGTGTCTTTTTAGCAAAACATACGGAGGTTTTTTTTAGATGCTTTAGTCTTGTCTAAATTTTGACCTGAGAAATCCTCTAAAACTAAAAGAGAGAACACCAGCAGATGTCCTCTCTTTTTTATTTTTGAATTGAATTAAAATTAATTCTTCAGGCTTTTCATATCGATAACGAATCTGTACTTCACATCACTTTTTAGCATCCTTTCGTAAGCATTGTTGATGTCCTGTATATTGATGATTTCGATGTCAGAAACAATGTTTTTCTCACCACAGAAATCCAGCATCTCCTGTGTTTCTTTGATACCGCCAATCAATGAACCTGCAACAGAGCGTCTTTTATAAATCATGGGTCTTGTACTTACAGCATCATTCTCAAACTCGCCAATGAAGCCAACCAGAACTAAAGTTCCGTTTACAGTCAAAGTCTGCATATAAGGATTGATGTCGTGCTCATAAGGAACAGTATCGATAATCAAATCAAATTTATTGGAAACGGATTTCATCTGCTCCTCGTCTGTTGAGATAACTACATGGTCAGTTCCTAATGCTTTTGCATCTTCCGTCTTTCCGGGAGTTCTGGAGAACAAGGTCACTTCTGCGCCCAAGCCTTTTGCCAGTTTGATAGCCATATGGCCTAATCCACCCAAACCTACAACTGCAACTTTAGAGTTTTCTGTCACGTTCCAGTGTTTAAGAGGGGACCAGGTTGTAATACCAGCACAAAGAAGTGGTGCAGCGGCTGCCATGTCCAGATTTTCCGGAAGTCTCAGGACAAAATGCTCATCAACCACAACAGACTCAGAATAACCTCCGAATGTTCTGGTCTCTTCAAAATATTTATCTTTTCCGTTATAAGTTCCCGTGAATCCTTTTTCACAGAATTGTTCCAAATCCTGCTCGCAGCTGTGGCAAGTTCTGCAAGAATCTACCATACAACCTACAGCAACAAGATCTCCAATTTTGAACTTGGTAACTTCTGATCCGACTTGCAATACCTTTCCGACAATCTCGTGACCTGGAACTGCCGGATAAACAGTGCCGCCCCAATCGTTTCTTGCGGTGTGAAGATCAGAATGACAAACACCACAATAGTAAATGTCGATTTCTATGTCTTTTGGCTGGACTTCTCTTCTTTCTATGGTTAATAATTCCAGATCATTTTCGGCAGCCTGTGTTCCGAAAGCTTTTATTGTGCTTGTTTTCATTTATTTTAAATATTTTTACGTTATAATTTAATTGATGAGGTTATTTGTTAACAGGTATTATCCTGTTTTTATTAATGTTTATACGGTTTGGATTTTGTATCTATTATTTTTTGCCAGTTTTCGTTATTCGCCTGCCGTCTTGTTTGAAATAAAAACTGTTCCATTTGAAACAATAAATGAATATTCAACAAAAGTTATTTTATGGAATAAAACGCAAGCTTTTGAAAATATTTTTGGAAATATTATTTTATTTATTCCCTATGGCTTTCTTGGGATTCTATATCCAAAACTGAATCAATTCAAATGGTTGTTACTTGCTTTTTTTATAATAATCAATATCATCGAGTTTTCTCAATATTTTTTCAAAAGAGGTTATGCTGATATTGACGATGTTATTCTCAATACTTCAGGAGCAATCATTGGATTTGTCATTTATAAGAAGTGGTTTTACATCAAGGACAAATAACTTTCATCTCCGTTCTTCTGTTTAACTGATGCTGTTCTTCTGTACAATCTACGCCATTGCTACATTTGTTCAGAAGTTTTGTTTCGCCATAACCAATGGGCTTTAAACGGATTTTATTAATTCCTTTCGAGACCAGATAATCTACTGCTGCATTGGCTCGATTCTGAGAAAGCGTTTTATTATAATCATCAGAAGCCCGCGAGTCTGTGTGAGACGATAATTCTACATTGATTTTTGGATTATCTTTCATAAACTGAACCAATTTGTTAAGCTCAGCTTTTGCCTCTTCACGGATAAAAAATTTATCCAAATCATAGTGGATATTCTTCAGGTTAATTGGCTTTCCACAAGTTGTTTCCTCCATACAAACCTGGAGATTAAGAAAAAGCGTATTGCTTCTGTTCACTTTTTGGGAAGTGACGGTTTCTGTCTGAGAAAAGTAATTTCCTTTTTTGCCATAGATGTTATAAGTCGAATTCTTATCTGCTTTGAAATAGAATTTTCCATCAATATCGGTTTTCATCTCGTGGTAGATATCCGTTTCATTATTCCTTATAACTACTGTTACATCTCTCAAAGGATTTTTAGAATTACAGATATTAACCTGCCCCTTCACAAAGAATGTTTCCGGATCTGTAGAGATCTCTTTCTTGATTGTGGAATTTTTTACAAACTCATTTTTAGCGGCTTTGTTTGAAATGAGGTCAATATTATAAAGGCTTCCTTTGATTTCGTAATTGTCAGGCTTAATATTTTTAAAGAAAGCCACACCCTGTGAGTTGGTTCTCGCAAAGTAGGCTCGTTTTCCGTTTTTATAAAGCTCTACAAAAGTATCGGGTAATACCAACCCGGTTTCCTTATCTTTGGCAATCACGGATAGTCCATAATCAGGATTGGAACCACCAGTGGGAATTCTAAAAGTTAGTCCCGCAAAAACGCCAACTGAATGGATCTCGTGATCAAGACTGTTATTTCTTATTTCAGAAGCTGATGGATTAATATGATACTGATTATTACTTTCGGAAAAAGGTATATATCCGGAAACAGAATTGTTATTAATCTGATCTTTAGCTTGGAAGTGTTGTATATAATAACCACCAACATTCAACCCAACATATTCTGAAAAAAACCAGTTCAATTCAACCTGTCCTTTTCCGCTTAGGATATTTTTTTCATTGTAGCCATTGTGATAATTAAGATGGTAAGAATTCGAAACTAAGGATGTTTCTCCACCTTTGATATTAGAGATTCCACCTTTTAATTTAAAGGCTAAACTTAAGTTGTCATTAATGATATATCTGAAGTTTGGCCCAATTCCCAGGAAGTATCTTTCGACCTTATTTTCCTTTAAATTAATATTAGAAAGAGGAGCCGATCCATTATAAAGATTCTCAGTTGGATAGGTGTTTTTTGTAGTGTTTCTTAGATAATCGAAATCAACGCCTAATCCAATCCAATTGAAATAGAAATCAACGGAAGCTCCCAGATTTATATTGTATTTGTAATCAATAAATTGGGTTTGATTATCGTAAGAAGGGAAATCCAGTCCGCCTCGTAATGATGCAGTCAGTTGATGGTTGTCATATAGAGTATTTCTAAATTGACAATTAATAATCTGGCAGAAAATGATAAAAACTAAAGTAATTAATTTTCTCATAATTTAAATTTCGTGGTTAGGACAAATTTACGGAATTATAGGATACCAATAAAAAATGCCGGTTTAACCGGCACTGTATATTTTAAACTGAATTTATTGTTTGATAATCTGAGTGATTTTCTGAGTATTATCATCCAGTACATATCTCATAAGATATTTTCCCGGACGTAGTTTGTCTAATCTCAGCTCGGCGCTGTTGCTGTTAATTGTATATTCAGCAACCTGAGCTCCCAAAATTGAGAAAAAGGTCACAATTCTGATTTTTGCAGAATCATCTTTAGATTTCAAAATCAAAACATCTTTAGTAGGATTGGGATATGCCACCAAAACACCATCATCGGTCTTTTGTCCGGCAATTGTACGAGCTGATTGAGCCTTCATTTCTCCCGAAAATCCAACTGAAACTACCGTAAATATAATAAAAAATAGAAATTTTTTCATTCGCTTTCAAATGTTACATAACATATTACACAAATATATTTTAAATAAATTGATTATGCAATAGTTTATCCGTAAAAGTATAATTAAATTTGCATAAACAATTTTTATCAGGATGATTTCAAGAAACAGAAGACTAAGAACCAATGATTCCATCAGAAGTCTTGTCCGTGAAACTAGCCTTACAACAAACGATTTGGTACTACCAATGTTTGTTATGGAAGGAGACAACAAAAAAGAAGCCATTTCTTCAATGCCAGGCGTTTTTAGACAAAGTTTAGATTTAACGGTACAAACTGTTAAAGAAAATTATGATTTAGGAATCAAGGCAGTTAATCTTTATATGAAGGTTTCTGACAACCTCAAAGATAATACCGGAAAAGAAGCCTGGAACCCGAACGGATTGATGCAGAATACCATAAAAGCAATCAAGGATGCAGTTCCGGGAGTAGTTGTAATGCCGGACGTGGCATTAGACCCTTATTCTATTTATGGTCATGACGGGATTATCAAAAATGGAAAAATCGATAACGATTCTACGGTAGAAGCCCTAGTGAAAATGGGGATTTCCCACGCCGAAGCCGGTGCTGACATTTTGGCTCCGAGTGATATGATGGATGGCCGTGTGATTGCAATGAGAGAAGGATTGGAAGAAAATGGATTTACGGATGTCGGGATTTTATCTTATGCGGCAAAATATGCAAGTGCATTTTACGGACCTTTCAGAAGTGCTCTGGATAGTGCGCCTGTTGATGCGCAGGAAATTCCTGCAGATAAAAAAACGTACCAAATGGATTTCCATAATTCCCGCGAAGCTATTGATGAAGCTTTGAGAGACGTAGAAGAAGGCGCAGATATCATTATGATAAAACCGGGAATGCCTTATCTGGATATCGTCTCCAAAATCCGTGAGCTTATTACGCAACCAATTGCAGTTTACCAGGTGAGTGGTGAGTATGCAATGCTGAAAGCTGCTGCACAAAATGGCTGGCTGGATAATGATAAAGTATTGATAGAAAGTCTGACAAGCTTCAAACGTGCAGGTGCGGATATGATCTTCACTTATGCTGCACCGGAAGTTGCAAAGCTTTTGAATCAATGAATAAAAAAAACCGTCAACTTTGACGGTTTTTTTTATTCATTTTCCAGCTTCACTTTAGATTCAAGCAACGCGCTTTTTTCTTTTTCGGCAAGTTCAGGATATTGCAGATTCATTTCTTCCAATTTATCAATGATAATTTGAATCGCCGCAACTCTGGAAAACCATTTTTGGTCAGCCGGAATTACGAACCAAGGAGCCGAATCAGTAGAGGTTTCGTTGATTGCCTCTTCGTAAGCTTTCATATAATCATTCCAAAAACCCCGTTCTGTGACATCTCCGGCAGAAAATTTCCAGTTCTTATCATCTTCATTGATTCTGTCAAGAAAACGTTGTTTTTGCTCTTCCTTGGAAACATTCAGGAAGATCTTGATAATCTTGGTTCCATTATTGGCAAGATGTTTTTCAAAATTTCGGATGCTTTCGTATCTGTTTCCCCAGAATTTCTTGTCAAATTGTTTTAGATCTGTCCAGACTTTCTCACTGAGATTATACTCCGGGTGAACTTTGCAAACCAAAACACTTTCGTAATGTGAACGGTTAAAAATTCCGATTTTCCCTTTTTCGGGAAGCGCTTGGTATTGCCTCCAAAGAAAATCGTGAGAATATTCTTTGGAACTTGGGGTTTTGAAGCTTGTCACCTCACAGCCCTGAGGATTCACTCCTCCAAAAACATGTTCTATCAGGCTGTCCTTACCGGCTGCATCCATCGCCTGGAGGATGATGAGCAAAGATTGACTTCCATCAGCATACAACTTTTCCTGCAAGAGCCGCAGTTTTTCTTTTTCGGTTTCCAAAAGTTCTTTGGCTTCATCTTTATCGATTTTGCCTTTATAACTGGTGCTTTGTTTTTTTATTTCGAATTTTGAATTTTCTTTAACCAGAAAATCATCTGAAAAATTGTAACCCATAAAATTTGATTTAATGTAAAAATAAAAAAACCGTCTCTAAAAAGAAACGGTTTATAATATTAATTTGTAATCTGCTATTTATTTAGCAACTTCAACTTTTTTAACAGCCTTTTTAGCAGCTCTGCTGTTAGAGTCGGTAGCAGGAATTGCTTTAACCTGTGCAACAGCCTTAGCTTCAGGAGCAGCAGTTAATTTTGCTTCAGCATTTTCTCCGGCAAGATCTTCAACAGTTCCTTTGATGTAAAGAACCGATCTGTTGTTTTGAGGGTCATTAGAATAAACTTCGATCAGTTTATTGAAAGAACCTTTGATACCGGTATTATAACCAACTTTGATCTGAGCAGATTTTCCAGGTAAGATAGGATCTTTGCTCCATTCAGGCGTAGTACAACCGCAAGAAGGCTTAACTTCGCTGATAATCAAAGGCTTGTCACCTGTGTTTTTTACAGTGAAAAATCGATGACCATCAGAACCCGCTTTCACGTTTCCGTAGTCAAAAGTTGTTTTGTCGAATGAAATTGTTTGAGCAGATGCAAAAGCGATAGCTCCTGTCATAAATAATCCTGCAAGAATCTTTTTCATATTGTTTTTGTTTTAATTAAATTTTTAAAGTTCAAAGTTATAAATAATTTGAATATGTGCTGTTAATTTTTTCACATTGTGTTATTTTTGCAAATTACAAGCCAAAAAAATATTTTAAAATGCAGATTGCAGACAAATACAATCCACAGGAAACTGAACAAAAATGGTATGACTTCTGGTTAGAGAACAAATTTTTCCATTCCACTCCGGATAGCAGACCGCCCTACACTATTGTAATTCCTCCGCCAAATGTGACGGGTATTCTTCATATGGGACATATGCTGAATAATACAATTCAGGATGTATTGGTCAGAAGAGCAAGAATGCAGGGTTTCAACGCTTGTTGGGTTCCGGGAACGGACCATGCTTCTATTGCTACAGAAGCAAAGGTTGTTGCGAAACTGAAGGCTGAAGGTATCAACAAAAAAGATATCACGAGAGAAGAATTCCTGAAACATGCCTGGGAATGGAAAGAAAAATACGGAGGAACCATTCTGGAACAATTGAAAAAACTGGGTTGCTCCTGCGACTGGGACAGAACAAGATTCACGATGGAGGACAATCTTTCTAAGTCTGTTATCAAAGTTTTTGTTGATCTTTATAATAAAGGGCTAATTTACCGTGGTTACAAAGTTGTCAATTGGGATCCGGAAGCGAAAACCAATATTTCTGATGAAGAAGTCATTTTCAAAGAACAAAATGGGAAATTATTCTATCTTAAATATAAAATCGAAGGTTCAGAAGATTTCTTAACCGTTGCAACTACACGTCCGGAAACTATTTTCGGAGATGTTGCAGTTTGTGTAAATCCGAATGACGAAAGATATCAGAGCCTCAAAGGCAAGAATGTAATCGTTCCAATCGTAAATCGTGTAATTCCAATCATCGAAGATGATTATGTTGACATCGAATTCGGAACCGGCGCTTTGAAAATTACGCCGGCTCACGATATTAATGACTACGAAATCGGGCAAAGACATAACTTGCCAATCATTGATTCTATGGATGATGATGCAGTTCTTAATGAACACGGAATGCATTATCAGGGAATGGGAAGATTCACGGTAAGAAAAGAAATCGCCAAAGAATTAGAAAAAAATGATCTTCTTCTGAAAGCGGAAGATTATGTAAATAAAGTTGGAACCTCTGAAAGAACAGGTGCTGTTATCGAACCTAAAATCTCCGTGCAATGGTTCTTGAAAATGTCAGAATTGGCAAAACCGGCTTTGGATGTGGTGATGGATGACACAATCAAATTCCATCCTGAAAAGTTCAAAAATACGTACCGTCATTGGATGGAAAATGTTCATGACTGGAACATTTCGCGCCAGCTTTGGTGGGGACAGCAGATTCCGGCTTTCTATTACGGAACGGGCGAAAATGATTTCGTAGTTGCTGAAAATATAGAAGATGCTTTGGTTTTAGCTAAAGAAAAAACTAATAATCAACAACTGACAACCGAAAACCTTAAACAAGACGAAGATGCCTTGGATACTTGGTTTTCATCTTGGTTGTGGCCAATGTCTGTATTTGAAGGTATTTTAGATCCGGAAAATAAAGATATCAATTATTATTATCCAACCTCGGATTTGGTAACTGGTCCGGATATTATTTTCTTCTGGGTTGCCAGAATGATTATGGCCGGCTTGGAATATAGAAAAGATGTTCCGTTCAAGAATGTTTATTTCACAGGAATAGTGAGAGATAAGCAAAGACGAAAAATGTCTAAGCAATTAGGTAATTCACCCGATCCAATTGACCTTATTGAAAAATATGGAGCTGACGGTGTAAGAGTCGGAAGTTTGTTGAGTTCTGCTGCAGGAAACGATCTGTTGTTTGATGAAGATCTAATGTTGCAAGGAAGAAACTTTGCTACGAAAATCTGGAATGCTTACAAATTGATCCAGGGTTGGAAACGTGATGAAAATATCAAGGCTAAAGAATCTGATAAGCAGACAATCAATTGGTTTGGAGAACAATTGAATAAAACAATTGCTGAAATTGAAGATCAATTCTCAAAATTCAGGATTTCTGATGCATTGCATTTGGTTTATAAACTGATTTGGGACGATTTCTGTGCTTGGTATTTGGAAGCAATCAAACCTAATTTTGGGGAAGCGATTAGTGAAGAAGTTTATCAGAAAACGATTGCATATTTCGAGGAATTGATGAAATTATTACATCCATTTATGCCTTTCTTGTCAGAAGAACTTTGGCAGAATATCTCCGAAAGAAGTATTTCCGAAGCCTTGGTAATTGCTCAACAGAAAAAATCAGAACCTTATAATGAAGATAAAATTAAGGATTTCGATTTTGCTAAAGAAGTCATTTCCGGCATTAGAAACTATCGCCAATCCAAAGGGATTTCGCCAAGAGAGACAGTTGAAGTTTTCACGAATGTTTCCGGATTGGCAAATGCTGAGGTGATTCAGAAATTGGCGAATATTTCGGAAATTAATTTCAATCAAAAAACGGACAAGCCAAGTTTCACATTCTTGGTTGGAGCTAATGAATTTTCTATTCCGTTAAGTGAAAATCTTGATCTAAGTGAAGAAAAAGCAAAGACCGAAGAGGAAATCAAATATCTGAAAGGTTTCTTGATATCGGTTGATAAAAAGCTTTCCAATGAGAAATTTGTGGCCAATGCAAAACCAGAAATTGTAGAAGTTGAGCGTAAAAAACAAAAAGATGCGCAGGATAAAATTGCGCTTCTTGAAGAAAAACTGAAAAGTTTGTAATGACTCACATAGAAAATATTAAAAAATTGTTCTCCCGGGACTTCGTAGAAAATCCGTTATTGGAAACCTACGAAGTCGGGAAGATTCATATCTCATCCGGACAAATTGTGGCCAGCGATGTTTTGATTTCACCCGACCATTCTGCATTTACACAAGAATTTCCGAAAGGTAATTTTCCGGTTTTTGTACATAAGGAAAGAGAATCCAATTGCATAGCCTATGCAGAAATTGTTTTTGATAAGAATCAATTGGCAGAGAATTGGGCTTTGGCACTTTGTGATCATCAGAATCCTGAAGATCTTAAAGAAGGGGAAATCTTCGGCTATCCTGTAGAATCAGGAATGGGAAGTTTTATGGACAAAGATGCTCAGAGTTCTCTTAATCAATTGGAGCAGGAACTTTTTCATAAAAAAGGAGCTGACTTTATGGGGATCTATGAAGAGTTTTTTCATTCTCATTTCTTTGATGAAAACGGAGCGATTGACCAGTTTGCAGTTCTCAAACCTTACGACGGAAAGAAGGAAAATATCATTGCTTTCGAGACTGGTTATGGCGAAGGTTTTTATGCTAGTTATATAGGTTATTCTTCTGGAAATAAACCAGTTAAATTAATTTCTGAGTTTATTGAAATCGGAACCGATTAATTGATTACATTAGCTCAAATGAAATCGGTGTAGTGATTATACTTGATTTTAAAAAAAAAGTACGGGTATTTGTAAATGAAACTAAATAATATAAAACCTCAGATTGTAGTTGTAGGAAGTTCTTCCATAGATTTGATCCTCAGAACCAACAAAATTCCGACGGCCAATGAAACTGTTCTTGCTCAGAATCTGAGAAGCTATTTGGGTGGAAAAGGTGCTAATCAGGCAATTGCAACGTCGCGTTTGGGAGCGCAGACATCTCTTATAAGCAGAGTAGGAATGGATCCTTATGGACAACAGGTCTTAAGAAATCTGGATGACGAGGAAGTGAACGTTGCTTATGTTTTCGAGGATGAAGACGAGGATACAGGAACAGCTTATGTTACGGCTTCGGAAGAAGGAAACTCGATTACGGTAATTCCTGCGGCCAATTATAACCTGTCTCCTTCAAATATTGATGAAGCGGAGAAATATCTGGTTAATGCAGATCTGATTCTGACCCAACTTGAAATCCCTTCAAAAACTGTTGAATATCTTTTCAGAAAAGCTAAAAATCTTGGGAAAAAAATAGGGATCTATGCTGCTCCTGCGAGCAGGCTTTCTGATGAAATTATAAATTATGCTACATTTATTGTTGCAAAAAGTACAGATCTTGAAGTTATTTTTGGTAAAGGCAATCATGATGACATTATCAAACATCTGCCCAATAAATTATTCGTAAGAGACGGTGCCAACAGCACAAGTTATTTTGATGGTTCCGAAATGAAATATTTCCGAAAAGATCCTAAAAGCCATGCACACAACATGGGATTGGGTGATGCTTTCACATCGGGGTTTTCTATTGCTCTGCTTCACAATAATTCGATTGAGGATTGTGTGAAATTCGGGAATGAAGTTGCGTTGAAAGCTGCTGATTACAGAGGTTCCCAGAAAGGTTTACCTTATCTCAAGGATTTTCAGAAGTAATATTTTCAGCATATCGAAATATAATTCTCATCGGTTTGAATTTTCTACTTTTATAAAGTGATTCTCTTAAATCAGTTTTAATGCAAAGTATTAATATTTTAACCGAGGATAATTACAGTTTATCCGCACATCTTTTTGAATCCAAAAATTCCAATAGAAAATTATTGTTGATTAACTCTGCAACAGGTGTTAAGCAACAGATTTATTTCTCCTTTGCTCAATTTTTTTCGGAGCAAGGATTTACGGTGATAACTTATGACTACAGAGGAATTGGACTTTCTAAGCCTGATGAAATGAAAGGTTTTGAAGCTTCGATGAGAATTTGGGGAACTAAGGATTATAAAGCGGTTACGAATTATATTAAAACCAATTTTCCTGATGATCAGAAATTCTGCCTCGGACATTCGGTTGGAGCATTGATTTTAGGAATGAATAAGGATTCCGAGATGTTTGATGAGTTTATTTTTGTAGGAACACAGAACGCTTTTGTCGGAAATCTAAAATTAAGAACAAAAATTGAAGCTTACCTCGGTTTTGGAATTGCTCAACCTTTATCGACCCGATTATTAGGCTATTTTCCAGCCAATTGGTTTGGTTTGGGCGAAAGTCTGCCTTCCGGAAGTGCCTTTGATTGGCGAACTTTGATTCTTAATAAAAACTCAACTAATAAATTATTAGAAAAAGTCGATGATTTTTCCCGAAATTTGACTCAGAAAGTTTTCGTCATTAGAGCAGAAGACGATGTTTGGCTGACGGAAAAAGGTGTAAAATCTTTATTAGAAAATACGTATCCCAAGCTGAAACCGACTTACAGATTAGTCAAAACTTCGGAATCTGATAAAGGAGAAATAGGACATATTAATTTTTTCAGAAGCTATAATAAAAAGCTCTGGAATATTATTCTAAAAGAACTGAATTAATGGAATTGATTAACAAAACAATAGAACTTGTCAAAGAAAAATTAGAAGGAACAGAATCCGGCCACGATTGGTTTCACATCGAACGTGTTTGGAAACTGAGTCTTAAAATTCACGAAAAAGAAGGTGGTAATCAATTAATTATAGAGTTAGCATCACTGTTGCATGACATCGCTGATCCAAAATTCCATAATGGTGATGAAACGATTGCTTCAAAAATCGTTAACCAATTTTTAACAGAGCAAAGCCTGGATCCGGAAACGATTGAAAAAGTAATTTTCATCATAGAAAATATGTCATTTAAAAACCGCAATGATGCGCCGAAAGATCTGCCTCTGGAACTTAAAATTGTTCAGGATGCTGACAGGCTGGATGCGATTGGCGCGATTGGAATTGCAAGAACTTTCAATTTTGGAGGATATAAAAACAATCTGATGTATCATCCCGATATCGAACCCAAACTGAATCAGTCAAAAGAAGAATATAAAAAATCTAACGGAACCACAATCAATCATTTCTATGAAAAATTATTGCTTCTTAAGGATTTGCTCAACACGGATACGGCTAAAGAAATCGCTGAACACAGGCATCAGTTTATGCTTCAGTTTCTTGACGAGTTCTACAAAGAATGGAATGTCACTTTTTAATTAAAGATAAACCACTATCTTTGTTTTAATGATAATCATTTTAATCCTCATTTTTCTCATAGTTGCTTTATTTTTGTCCGTTTTTCGTTCAGAAAAGTGGAATCTATGGAGTAAGATTGTCAGAGCTGTTATCACGATTTCGGCAGCCGCTTATTTTACATTTTGGTTCGTAGAAAGAAGTTTATCACAATTTTTGGAAAATTCTCTGGCGGTCCAGGTGGTCAATTATTTGCCACAGCCGATAGATTTTTATATTATCAGGATTCAGGATGGAAATGATAATCAGAGATTCAGTTCAAAACATGTTGGTCAGATTCGCCCGGAATATTTCCGAATCGAGTATCTTAATATGCAGAAATCCAATGAGTTTTGGGTCGTTGGATACATCGGGAAAGACAAACTCGTCTATTTTTCTCAGGTCGCTGTTCCCAACAAAAATGAGGACCAAATTGTAGAGGTCAGAAACTATATTAATCATAGTCTCAAATTGTCCTCTGTTGCAACAGAAAAAGTAGCAGAGCTCAAGTACGACAATATCAAGCTCAGCATTTGGGTGACGCTGGATTTGCTTCTTATTTTTCTCAATTCGGTTTTGCTTTTCAGAGGTAGCAAAAAACATTAGATGGTAATTGGGGCGACTTTAGCCGCCTTCTGTTTCCACTTGTCACTCTGAGTCCCGAAGAGTTCGAGTCGGGCCGCTGCCATTCTCTGTTTTAAAATTATTTCTAAAATAGAATTGCATTATTCATAAAAATTAATAATAAAATTTAAATAAAATATCAAAATAGATTTTGAGATTCTGGTCAACTTTGTACATTTAGCGAGTAGAAAAATGGTACAATTACTGCAACCTTAATAGATCAAATAAAATTAAAAATGAATTTATCAAAACATATTGATTCAGCAAGCGATGCTTTTAAAGACTGGAAAAAAGTCCCTTTCGAGGATCGGCAAAAATTACTTCTCAACCTCGCTGATGTTCTTGAAAAAAATAAGGAAAAATTTGCGAAAACCATAACGACCGAGATGCACAAACCCATTTCACAAGCTATTGCTGAAATTGAAAAAAGTGCAGGAATGATAAAATATTATGCAGCCGCAGAAAATATTCTGAAACCTGAAAAAATCAAAACCGAGTTCAGTGTAAGTGAAGTTCATTATGAGGCGATGGGAATTATTTTGGGTGTAATGCCCTGGAATTTTCCTTTCTGGCAGGTTTTGAGGTTTGCGATTCCGGCAATTCTTGCAGGTAATGTAGTCATTTTGAAACATGCATCCATATGTTTTGGAAGTGGTGACGAAATTGAACTGGCCTTTAAAGAAGCTGGTTTTCCTGAATATGTTTTCAAAAATTTGAGAATCGGGCATGATGAAATCAAAGAGATTTTGGAAAATCCTTTGGTAAGAGGTGTCAGTCTCACAGGAAGCGAAAAAGCTGGTGGAAGTGTTGCAGCTCTGGCTGGGAAAAATATTAAAAAATCAGTTTTGGAATTGGGCGGTAGCGATGCTTTTATTGTTCTTGAAGATTCCGATTTTGAGAAAGCAGCGAAAGACGGACCCTGGGCAAAGCTTCAAAATACAGGGCAGATTTGCAACGCTGCTAAACGTTTTATCGTTCATAAAGATGTTGAGAAAGATTTTGTCCCAAGATTTATTGAAGAATATAATTCTTACCAACCAGCTGATCCGATGAAGAAAGAAACTAAGCTTGGAAAAATGGCAAGACCGGATCTGGCGGATGAACTGGAAAATCAATATAAAAAAGCTTTGAAAAATGGAGCAGAAGTAGTTCTGGCTTTAGAACGCATTTCAGAGAATGAGTTTCGTCCGGGAATTATCTTGGTAAAGGAAGGTAATCCGATTTTGCAGGAAGAATTGTTCGGGCCATTAGCCATTCTGATGATTGGAAAAAACGATGAAGAAATCCTGAAACTTGCGAATGATATTCCGTTTGGTTTAGGAAATTCGGTTTGGACTAGGGATAAAAAACGCGCTCAGTTTTTCATAGAAAATCTGGAATCGGGAACTGTTTCTATTAACAAAGCCACAAGTTCTGATACAAGGCTGCCTTTTGGTGGTGCAAAATCTTCTGGTTATGGCGTTGAGTTGTCTTTGCATGCTTTGAAGGAATTTACACAAGTTAAAACAGTGGTTGGCAATATTTAAAATTGACTTGACTGAAGAAAATAAAAAACCGCTCAAATTTGTTTTGAACGGTTTTTGTTTTATTGACAAATCTTGCTTTATGTGGATTTCATAGCCCCGATTGCAACGGTTACCCCACAGCACGCTTTGGAAAAAGCCCTGGCGCGAGGAGTATGAGTGGAAAGCGGGATTAAGCTCCTAAAATTAATTCATACTAGCCGAATCTTTGGTTTTAACAGCGAGTAGTGAGTCAGCTTTTGCTTTTTTCTCCATTTCAATTTGCTTTACAACTGCTTCTCGGTTGTCCTGTTCCTTAATGATTTCTGACAGCTGAGGTTCAATGATTTTGTTCATCTCATCTTCCGAAATATTGTTAGCATCTGGTGAATCGAGCAATTTTTTCCATGGACGTCTTTTTCCCCAAGGATAATCACCGTAAACGATCAAAGGTGTTCCTTTGGCCCTGGTAGTTGCTCCGCCTTTGTTCAGGATCCATGTGTCTACCCAGGTGTACATCCATTTGGCGTCTTCTTCCAGCATCCTAAGACAAGAGTGGGATGCAGGATAACCAGGCATTGCGTACTGATGCCAGCCAATGCCATCAAAATTGGCAACATTGACATTCCAACGGAGTTTCCACTCGTCACTAACCGTTGATATGGCAACTTCTTTTTTCCAGTTGGCGAACATTAATCCCTTTTTTGTAGGTGTTGATTTTTTTCCCATACTGGTTGGTCCCCATTTAATAAGGTTTCCGTATTCGTAAACGCCAAAAGCCTGAATCGGATAGGAAAAGAAGACAAACTTTTTCACATTTTCCAAAGCTGTAACATGGCCTGGGAATGGTGAATATCTCAAGAAATCTTCTTCTATTTTTGCAGGGACAACCAGTGTATCTGCATTGCCAATGTTGGCTCTGTCAAGCCGATTAAGTGCCAGGATGGTGTAAAGGGCTTTGCCGGTAAATTCTTTTTTATTTTGTTGAGAAACAGAATCCTTGTTTTTATAAACCCATGGGAAAAAACCGAAATCTTTTCTCGGAATTACAACATCCGGGACTTCCGGTTTTTCTTCTTTCTTTTCCTCCTCTTTTTTCTCACCGGGATTCAAAATTTCTGTTATCGGATTGTTTTTTTTATCCGGCGAAGACACAGATTCGTCTTTTTTACATTGAATCAGAAACAGGGAAAAAGCGATAAATAAAGGAAATGTGTTTTTAATAGTTTTTATGTTCATGGTTTTTTCTTTCTCCGTCTTTAAGTTACAAAAAGAATACCATTTGATGGGAAAAAATAAGAACAATATATTATTTAAGACAAAATTTAATTTTTAGAAATAATGTCTTTGATAATCTGTTTAGCGTGAATTCTGGAATTTTCTATGAACCAAAGATGTGTATCCCTTCCACCGCAAACAACGCCAGCGAGATAGATCCCATCCACATTGGTTTCCATAGTTTCGGGATTGTAGTCAGGATTCTGACATTCGCCTTTTAAAGTAATTCCAAGATTTTTTAAGAATTCAAAGTCAGGAAGGTAGCCTGTCATAGCGAGAACAAAATCATTTTCGATTTCACGAATTTCCCCTTTATTGGTTTTGAAAATAACGGAATGCGGTTTCACTTCCAAAAGCTCCGCGCCGAAAAAAGCATTGATGCTCCCTTCTTTGATTCTGTTTTCGATGTCTGGTTTTACCCAATATTTGACACCTCTGGAAATCTCTTTGTCACGAATAATCATTGTAACATTGCCACCTTTTCTGTAGATTTCCAAAGCCGCATCTACTGAAGAATTGCTGGAACCGACTACGACAACATTTTGAAAAGCATAAGGATATGGTTCTGTGTAATAATGCTTAACTTTTGGTAAATCTTCTCCCGGGATTTCCATCATATTCGGTATGTCGTAAAAACCGGTTGCGATGACTACGTTTTTTGCAAAATAAATTTGCCTGCTGGTTTCAACCTGGAAAAAAGTAGATTTCCGGATATTGATAACTTTTTCGTAAGGTTTTATATTGATTTCTTTTTGTCGCGCAATTCCCTGATAATATTCCAAAGCATCTTGTCTGCCGGGTTTAGGCTTGGCTGTGATGAATGGTATTTCGTCAATTTCCAGCCGGTCAGCTGTTGAGAAAAACGTCATATATAAGGGATAATTATAAAGACTGTTTGCCACCGTTCCTTTTTCGATAACGATATATTTCAGGCTGTTTTTCTTCGCCTCCAAAGCACAGGCTAAACCAATTGGACCTCCGCCAACAATAAGAACATCATATAATTCCATTTCACAAATTTACAAAGAAAAACGGCTAAAACTCTGCATCTTCCCAGCTTTCAAATTTTGAGACATTCTGGAGTAACCGCCTGTTTTCACTTCTTAATTCTTCCATTTGACTCAAAAGTTTATGAATAATTTCAATACCGGGTAAATTAACCTCCAAGTCGTAGTGCCAGTTTGCAAAACGCTCAAGATGGGGTAACTCTTCGTAGATAATATAACGGACGCTATTCTCAGTTTCCGGATGTAGCAGTTCCGAATCTATCAGTTGGTCAAGAAAAGTATAATCTATTTTATATAACCTGATAACTTCTTCTATAGAGATTCTTTCGTTCATAGCTAAGAATTTTTGAGTTGTTGAAACAGTTCTTTTTGTTTTTCGCTCAGGTTGGTCGGGATTTTTACATTGTAAGTCACATACAAATCACCTGCTTCGCCTTCCTTTTTATAGACCGGAAAACCTTTGCCTTTCAGCCTTACGGTTGTTCCGTTTTGAGTTTCCGGTTTCACTTTCAGATTAACAGAACCGTCAAGGGTCTGGATATTAATATTACCTCCCAAAACGGCCGTGTAAAGATCCAGGTCGACAGAAGTCCTCAAATTATCACCTTCACGTTTAAAATCTTGATCTTCAGAAATGTTGAACGTAATATAAAGATCACCATTCGGTCCGCCATTTATTCCCGGATTGCCATGACCTTTCAGTTTGATTTGCTGTCCGTCATAAACACCTGCAGGAATTGTGATTCTCACTTTTTTGCCATTGATTTCAAAAGTTTGCTGATGGGTTTTTGCGGCATCTCTCAAACCGAGATTCAATTCAGCTGAAACGTCCTGACCTTTGAATTTTCCACTCGCACTTCCTCTTGAGCTCCTGCCAAAACCACCGCCACTTCCGCCAAACATCGACTGGAAAAAATCGGAAAAATCCTCGCCTTCTCCAAAATCCGCTCCGGAAAACCCGCTGCCGTAGTTCCCGGAATATTGTTGCTGCTGTCTCTGCTGTTGCTGTGCGCGTTCGTATTCTTCGCCATGTTTCCAGTGTTCGCCATATTTGTCATACTTTGCACGGTTTTCCGCATTGCTTAGAACTTCATTGGCTTCATTGATTTCTTTAAATTTTTTTTCCGCTTCCTTATCATTCGGGTTCATATCCGGATGATATTTTCGCGCCAGCTTTCTATAGGCTTTCTTAACATCATCTGCTGATGCATTTTTATCAATGCCGAGAATTTTATAATAATCTATAAACGCCATTATCAATTGGTTTTTATCTGGATTTAGTTGTTCTAAGTTAGCAATTTGCTGCCAAAAGACAAATTATTAATGCTTATTTTTCAGGAGCATCAACAGGCGGCTACTTTTCACTTTCGTTCATATTGCCATTTATTTCTGTTCAACCCAAATTAAGTCAGAAGTTTTGTAACCGATTTCTTCAGCTTTTTTCAGAAACCTGTTTTTGATAGTTTCAGGAATGGTTTTCTCCCGCGATAGAAGCCAAAGGTATTTCAGGGTATTTCCAGCAACCAAAGCATATTTGTAATCATCATCCAGGTCTATCACATTATAACCTGCCCAAAACGGTTTGAAGAACGAAACTTTAAGCCTTGCCTCATTTTCAGAATTGACGAATCTCGCTTCGCCTATACTTTGTTTCCATTCTTTTTTGACATAATCATAACCTTGGTTATCCACTTTTATTGTTCCGTCTGGATTTTTGGAATAAGTTGCTGTTACTTGATTCATATTTTTCTCAAAACGATAATCGAAACGGGCAATCTCGTACCATTTACCAAGATATTTATCCGGATCAAAATTCTTTATAGCTGTCGCTTTATCAGGGATTCCCACAGAACAAGAATTGAGAAGAAAAATTCCTAAAATACTGAGGGAAACAGGAACTGCTAATTTTATGAATGCTTTTTTCATATTAAATTTTTTTCAGGATTTATTCAAAAATAATTCCATCATAGCAGTTTAATAATCCCGAAGTTGAAATATAAATGGGAAATTGATTATTTTTACAGAAAATAAAAGTTAAATAATTAATAATCAATGAAACTAAAATTACTTTCTGTTCTTTCTCTTGTGCTATTCAACCATGTTTTTGCGCAGTCAGAGAAGTTCTATGCTACCACAGATTCTGAAAATGCAAAAGAGTTGAAGGCGAAATTCCCTGGAGAGATTGATATTGTTGGAGTGGAGGGAAACCAGTCCGCAATTCATCTTACAAAAAATGCTGCTGAATTTCTTCATCACAATGTTATTACACACGGTCCCGGATATGTTTACAAGTCGTCCAAGGAACAGGCTTTAGCAGCAATTAATAAAATAAAAAAGGCAAACAAAGTTTTGGCGTTTACAATTGACCAGGATGCCATTGTAAATTCTGCTATTGCAAAAGTTAATGCTGACAATATCAAGACTCATATTCAGGCTTTGGAAAATTACGGAACACGTCATCACACAACGGCAAAAGCTAAAACGGCTGTTCAGGATCTGAAAGCAAAATGGCAAAATCTGATTACTGCTTCCGGAAGGAATGATGTTTCCGTTAGAATTGTAGACCATGTCGGAACGACAATGCCTTCTTTGGTTTTAACAATCAACGGAACTACAGCACCTAATGAATTTGTAATTGTTGGCGCTCACATGGATTCGATTACTAATAATACGAATAATGCACCCGGAGCGGATGATGATGCATCGGGAATTGCTACAATCTCTGAGATGATAAGGGTCTTGCTGAATATCAATTACAAACCCTCCAAAACTGTTGAGTTTATGGCTTATGCTGCAGAGGAAATCGGTTTGGTTGGTTCATCAGAAATAGCCCAGGATTATGCGATGAATAATAAGGATGTGATTTCTTTTGTTCAGTTTGACATGACCAATTATAAAGGTTCCGCAAAAGATGTTTACCTCACTACGGATTCTTATAATAGTAATGACCTTAATCTGTTCCTGATCGAACTGATGGAGCATTATAACAAAACCGGAACACATGCTTTTACTTACGGCAATACGATTTGTAACTATGGCTGTTCCGATCATTTTAGCTGGGCGGATAATGGCTACGATGCGGCTTTTCCTTTCGAAGCTTCTTTCTCACAGTATAATCCTAATATTCATACAACCAGTGATAAGCTTTCCAATATGGGCAACAGCGCAACACACGCTGCCAAATTTGCAAAATTGGGATTGGAGTTTATTATTGAAACCGCAAAAGGTTCTGTCTTGTCGGTTTCCGATGCAGGTAATACAGTTAATATTTTTGTGAAAGATAAATCCCTGAACTACCAGTTAGGAAAAGAAACTGTGGAATCTGTTGTTGTTATTGATGCAAGCGGAAGACAGCTGTTAGAATCTCATCAGCTTATCTCTTTTGGAAAAATTGATCTGAATAAAATCAATAATGGATTTTATTTAGCAGTTTTTACAACCAAATCCGGAAAAGTAATTACTAAGAAGTTTATTTTAGAATAATTATTAATTTAACATAAATGAAAACATAAAGAGAAAATAGCAATTCTATTTTCTCTTTTATTTTATATCAAATATTTAGATTTAATATTCCGGAGCTAATTCTACTACAAGTCCTTCCAATTCCGGAGTTACAGGAATCTGGCAGCCTAATCTGCTGTTTGGCTTCACATTGAAAGCTTCGGAAAGCATTGCTTCTTCGTCCGGTAGCATCTCTGGGAGAGGAACATTTTCGCTTAGAACATAACACTGGCAGGAAGCGCACATTGCCATTCCGCCACAGATACCGATCGTTCCTTCCTCTGCCAATTCGTAAGCACGAACCACTTCCATAATGCTCATTGCCATATCTGTTGGTGCAGGAATTGTGTGAGAAACGCCTTCTCTGTCTATGATTGTAATATTAACGTCTGACATAGTGCAAAGATAAGAATAGATGTTAGACAATAGAAGTAAGAAGTTAGAAATTTAATTGATAGTTTCGATATTGCCAATAAAAAAGAGGATTACAAAATCCTCTCTATATATTATTAAAAAAATATTGAAAACTATTTTCTAATCGATAGATTTTACCACTGCTTTTTCAGCTTCTTTTCTGGTTCCGTCGAAACCGTCAACACCACTTACCGTTGTATATTTTAAAACAAATTTTTTACCTGGGTTTAGTCTGTTGTAAACACTTTGAACCATCAGGGTTGCTTCGTGGAAGCCACAAAGAATTAACTTCAGTTTTCCCGGATAAGTATTGATATCGCCAATGGCATAGATTCCATCAATATTGGTCTGATAATCCAAGGCATTATTGACTTTGATGGCATTTTTCTCAATTTCTAATCCCCATTCGGCTAGTGGACCTAACTTAGGTGTCAATCCGAATAATGGAATCAGATAATCCGTTTCGATAACCGATCTTTCTCCGTTTTTTTCAATTTCGATAGCGGTTAAGGTTTCATCACCAATTAATCCTGTCACTTCTGCAGGCGTAATCAAGTTGATTTTTCCTTGATGTTTCAATTCTGTCACCTTTTCTACGGAATCCAAAGCGCCTCGAAACTCATTTCTCCTGTGTATCAGAGTCACTTCTGATGCAACATCAGCCAAGAAAACAGACCAGTCCAAAGCAGAATCACCACCTCCTGCAATCACGATTTTCTTATCGCGGAACATTTCCGGCTCTCTTACGAAATATTCGACACCATTTTCTTCGTATTTTTCTATATTTTCCAGCTCAGGTTTTCTTGGATCAAAACTTCCCAAACCACCGGCAATGGCAATGGCTTTACCTTTAACTTTTACGCCTCGGCTTGTTGTTACAATGAAATCACCTTCTTCCGTTTTCTCATAGCTAACTGCCTTTTGGGCCAATGAAAATTGGGGCTCGAACTGTTTGATTTGCTCCATCAGGTTATCTACCAAAACACCTGCGTCCACACTGGGAAATCCTGGAATATCGAAAATCGGTTTTTTAGGATAAAGTTCTGTTAATTGACCACCGGGCTGAGGAAGTGCATCTATGAGATGACATCTTAGTTTCAGTAATCCCGCTTCGAAAACAGCGAAAAGCCCTGTTGGACCAGCGCCTATTATGATAATATCCGTTTCAAACATTTATATAAAAATTTTGGATACAAATTTAAGTATTAAATATGATTTAGAATGATTCTAAAATATGATATTGATTAGTAACTCAGAATGAATTAAACAAGGTATCTTATATTTATTAATAGTCGATTAATTAAATTAAACTAAAGCTGTAAAAGATTCATATTGAATTAAATTTTAAATAATAAAAGTTTGTTTTTCTTACCAAATGATAAGATTTTTTCTAAAAATATATCTTAGTTTTGCACTTTCATCATTTGTGTTTTTAATTCCTGCAGATTATTTATTTGATCTCAGGAATTTTTTTATCCATTACGCTTTATTAGTGCCATATAGAAACCGTCGTAGCCTTCGCTAGGCATTATTTTTTCATCCTTAATGAGAGTGAATTCCGGATTGTTTTCCAAGAATGTTTTGACTTGCTCATTATTTTCTGATGGTAGAATTGAGCAAGTTGCGTAGATCATTTGTCCTCCTTTTTTAAGAATTTTCGAATAATCTTGTAAGATTTGCTGTTGTTCACCTTTTATTCTGTCGATAAAATCCTGATCGATTTTCCATTTGGAATCCGGGTTTCTTTTCAAAACGCCTAATCCGGAACAAGGCGCATCAATCAATAATCTGTCTGCTTTTTCATGGAGCCTTTTAATGACTTTGTTATCAGAAATCACTCTGGTTTCTATATTATGAGCACCAGCTCTTTTTGCACGTCTTTTAAGCTCTGCTAATTTCCATTCGTAAATATCAAGAGCAATGATTTGTCCTTTATTTTTCATCAGAGCGGCCAGATGCAGAGTCTTTCCGCCGGCTCCAGCACACGCATCTACAACACGCATCCCTTCTTTTACGTCTAACAATTCTCCAATTTTTTGAGAACTGGCATCCTGAACTTCAAACAAACCATCTTTAAAAGCAGAAGTAAGGAAAACGTTCTTTTTTTCTTCCAATTGAACCGCATCCGGATAATTTTTGATCGTGAAAGATTCTACATTTTCATCCTTAAGATCAGCGATTAATTCTCTAGGAGTTGTTTTAAGAGTGTTAGTTCGTAAAACTGTTGGTGCTTGCTCATTAAGAGCCAGCATTTCTCTTTCCCAGTTTTTGCCTAATTCTTTTTCAAGAGTTTCTGCTAGCCATTCCGGAATAGAATATTCAATAGCTTTTGTAGGAACAGTGCCTTTTTTGAGTTTGGTAAGAATATCGGCAATTTTGATTCCATCGAACTCTTCGAATTTTTTGTAATGACTTTTGCTCCAAAGAAGATATGCCAGTATCAGTTTATAAACATTATTCGGTTTTACACCTTCGCCCATATAATATTCGAGGCGTTTTTTCCAGCGGATGATGTTGTAAAAAATCTCAGAAACAGTCTGCCTGTCTTGGCTTCCCCACTTTCTGTGAGCTTTCAGCAGACGTTCTATAACTTTATCAGCATATTTTTTTTCCTGGAAAAATGTTTCCTGAAGTGCATCATGAATCCCGATTAAAAGATTTCGGTGAATTAGTTCCATAAAAATTAATGAAGTAAATAAGTCTGCAAATCTACTAAAAATAAAAGTGTCAATAAATTCTAATGAAAAGTGTGTTTATGATTGCTAATTCTTGTCTTATGTAAAGTGAGTAAGAGATGCACTATGTTAATTTTGTATTAAATTTTCAAAATTGTTTAATTTTATTGTTTAACAATTTTGTCAACAAAATAAAATTGATTTAAATTTGCACAAATTTATTTAACAAAAATGTCAAATCAAGCAAAAAAAGACCAAACACAAGAATTAATCAAAGAAACGGCTAAGAATCTTTTCTTTGTTCAGGGTAGATTTGATGCTACAACACAGGAGATTGCAGATGAAGCTGGTGTTAATAGAACATTGATTAACTATTATTTCCGCTCAAGAGATAATCTGATTCAGATTGTTTTTGAAGAAGCACAAAGGGTTGAAAAGGAAAAATCAGAAGTCATTCAAAAATCTGATTTACCATTCAAAGAGAAGATCGCTCATTTTATAGAGAACGGTTTGCAAACAAGTTTGCAGTATCCTTATCTGGAAACTTACATAGTTTCTCAGATCAATAAAGGAAGTTTTCACAGAAAAGAAATTGATGAAGAACACAAGGAGCAAATTCTTAAAGATATCAAAATTGAAATGGATAAAGGGAATATAGAAAAAATGGAGCCGATCCAATTTATTTTCAATATGGTATCCCTTCTTGTATTTCCAAGTGCTGTAAGACCACTTTTTATGGAGAACATGATGATTGATGATAAGGAATTTGACAGACTGATTGCGGACAGAAAGAACATTATTCTCAATATGCTTTTCAAAAATTAAAATAATGTTAAGGTATTTTCCGGATATAATCGTCCGTAGTAAGTAAAAGATTAAAAAATAAACGATTATGAAATTAAACTATGTAATAAATTATGATAAGTAACAAGATGATAAAGTGGAGAAAACTGGCTTTAGGCATTTTGACTGTAACAGGGTCTTTATTGTACTCTCAGCAGACAATTACCTTGAAACAAGCCATAGAATATGCTTTGCAGAACAAATCTGATGCACTGAAAGCAAAACTTGATATTACAAATGCAGAGGCGAAAATTCTGGAAGCAAAAGCTGGTGCGCTTCCAAAAATTAATGGGACAGCAAACCTTAGTTATAATCCTATTTTGCAACAAACAGCAATCGATGTAGGTGCTTTTAGTGGAGGACCTAGCAATATCCAAATGGTGGCTATGGGACAAAAATGGATTGCTGGAGCAGGAGTTCAGCTTCAGCAAGCAATTTTTGATCAGCAAGTATTTATAGGCTTAAAAGCTGCAAAATCAACTAAAGAGTTTTATCAGCTGAACGCAGATCTTACAGATGAGCAGATCATTGAGAGGGTTTCTAATGCTTACTTTCAGGTTTTTACGGCTCAGGAAAAGAAAAATACTCTGGAAAGTAGCTTTGCAAGTACAGAAAAAGTAAGGAATGTCATCAAAAGTTTGTTTGATAACGGATTGTCAAAAAAAATCGATCTCGATAGAACCAACGTTAATTTAACGAATATCGAAACCAGTATCAAGCAAAGTAATAATGGCATTGCTCAAGCAGAAAATGCGCTTAAGTTTTATATGGGAATGCCGATTGAAACTAAGATTCAGCTTGTGCCAGGAGATATGGAAGTAACACCGCATCTTTTGGAAGATATGATAAATACAGACAGTAGAACAGAAGTAAAGGTTTTATTGAAAAATAAGGAACTTCTCGAATATCAGAAAAAGGCTACAATTGCAAGATATTATCCGACAGTTAACCTGACTGCTAACTATAACTGGCAAGGTTTGGGAGCTAAGTTTCCTTTAACTAATGGTAAATCTAACGGAGTATATTGGTCAGACTATTCTGCAATCGGTTTAGGTATTAATATTCCGATTTTCAATGGTTTTGCTACCAAAGCCAAAGTCCAGCAAAATCAAATCGAGATCGATAAGCTGGAAGCAGACTTAAAAGATACCAAACTTGGATTGGATCAAGCTTACCAAAATGCAAAATCACAAATCGAAAATAGTTTGTCATCAATTGAAAATCAAAAAGCAAATGTACAACTGGCTGAAAGTGTATTGGCTGATACAAAAAGCAATTATCAATACGGATTGGCAACATTGACAGATTTACTTGATGCTGAAAATTCCTTGGTGCAGGCTAAAAATAATTATACCAACGCAATTCTTGATTATAAAATAGCAGAGATCCAGTATTACAAATCAAAAGGTGAGCTTAAAACTTATTTAAAATAAACTACGAAATAAATATTCCAAATGAAAAAAACTTTAATATATATCATCGTTGCAGCAGTTCTGGTTGGTCTGGCTGCTTACAAAATCGTTGATAACAAGAAAAAGCAGGAAGCTGAAGTAAAAGAGGTCGCAAAGCAGGTGGACAAAATCAATGTGAATGTAGTGACGGTTTCCAGACAGGATGTTAATACGGAGTATTCGGCGAACGGGACATTCATCCCAAAGCAGGAATCTAACCAGTCTGCAGATATCGCCGGAAGAGTGGTAAATGTCTTCGTGAAGGAAGGCTCAAGAGTTGCGGCCGGCCAGGTTTTGGCGACAATCAAAAGAGATGCGATAGAAGTAGATGTAACCCAGGCACAAAATAATTTACAAAATGCCATTATTGATAACCAACGTTATGAAAATGCCTATAAAACAGGTGGTGTGACAAAACAACAACTGGATAACTCAAGACTTCAGCTGAAAAATGCACAATCAGCAGTAAGAGCACAGGGTGTAAGAGTTAATGATACCAGTGTGAGAGCGGGAATCAGCGGGATGATTAACAAAAAAATGGTAGAGCCGGGAATGGTTGTTGCAACCGGAACAGCTTTGTTCGAAATCGTCAATATCAATTCGTTGAAACTTTCTGTTCTTGTTGATGAAAGTCAGGTTGGCAGAATCCAGATTGGGCAGGAAGTTGATATCAATGTTAATGTTTTACCTGATGAAAAATTCACGGGAAGAATAACATTTATTGCGCCGAAAAGTGATGCTTCTCTCAATTTCCCAGTGGAAATAGAAGTTCAGAACAGAGGAAACCTGAAAGCCGGTATGTATGCAACGGCACTTTTCAAAACCAATCACGGTGCAGAAACCCAAAATATGTTGACAGTTCCGGCAGAAGCTTTTGTAAACGGTGTAAGCTCAGGCCAGCTTTTCATTGTTAATAACGGAACAGCCAAATTAATAAAAGTGACAACCGGAAAGGTTTATGGAGATAAAGTTCAGATCCTGAGCGGCCTTAATGGCGGTGAGCAGGTAATTACCAGCGGACAGATCAACCTGGACAACGGTTCTAAAATCAATATCGTAAAGTAACATAAGATGAAGTTAGCAGAAATATCCATTAAAAGACCGTCGTTAGTTATCGTATTATTTACGATTCTCACGCTGGGAGGTCTGTTGAGTTACTCTATGATGGGGTACGAATTGATCCCGAAATTTGAAACCAATATGGTAACGATTTCCACAGTATATCCTGGAGCGTCACCAAGTGAGGTAGAAACCTCGGTAACGAGAAAGATTGAAGATGCCGTTGGTTCTCTTGAGAATGTGAAAAAAGTGGAGGCCTCTTCTTATGAAAGTCTCTCGGTGATTATGGTTCAGCTGAATGCAGGTGCCGATGTCAATTATGCATTGAATGATGCACAGCGTAAGGTTAATGCGGTTCTTGCAGATCTTCCGGATGATGCAAAAACACCCTCACTGAATAAATTCTCTTTGGATGATCTACCGATTATCACAATGAGTATTTCCAGTGATAAAATGAATAACAAGCAGCTATACGATCTCCTTGATAAAAAGATTGAGCCGATTTTTTCCCGTGTGAACGGTGTAGCTCAGGTTGACCTGATTGGTGGTCAGGAGAGAGAGATTCAGGTTAATCTGGATGAGAAGAAACTGCAAGGTTACGGATTGGCCATTTCTGATGTTCAGCAGGCAATTCTTTCCTCTAATCTTGACTTCCCGACTGGTGCGCTGAAAACGAGAACTTCCAAATCTACAATCAGATTAGAAGGAAAATATAAATCCGTTGCGGAACTGAACAACCTTGTGATTTCATCTAAAAATGGCGCTCAAGTAAGATTGTCTGATATTGCTACGGTTTTCGACTCACAGAAAGATGTGGAAAAAGTAGCGAGATTCAATCAGTTACCGACCATTTTGATGCAAATCAAGAAACAATCGGATGCCAACGCAGTTTCCGTATCGGAAAGCATTACGAAAACGGTGGATGAGGTAATGAAGAATTACGCAGCTCAGGGTGTAAAAGTTAAAATTGTGGATGACAGTACAGACTTTACTTTGGAAGCAGCAAATCACGTAATCTTTGACTTGTTCCTGGCGATTATTCTGGTTGCTGTAGTGATGTTGTTGTTCCTTCATAATATCAGGAATGCCTTTATCGTAATGGTTTCCATTCCGGTTTCATTGATTGCAACGTTCATCGGGATGAATCTGATGGGCTACACTTTGAACCTTATGAGTTTACTTGGATTGTCATTGGTTGTAGGTATTCTTGTGGATGATGCGATTGTGGTTCTTGAAAACGTTTACAGGCATATGGAGATGGGTAAAAGCCGAATCCGCGCCGCTTATGATGGTGCTGCAGAGATTGGATTTACGGTTTCCGCCATCACATTGGTAATCGTGGTGGTATTCCTTCCGATTGCGATGAGTACAGGTTTGGTAGCGAATATCCTGGCACAGTTCTGCGTCACGGTGGTTATTGCAACTTTATTCTCATTATTGGCATCGTTTACGATTATTCCTTGGTTATCTTCAAGATTTGGGAAATTGGTTCATCTTACCGGGAAAAATCCTTTTGAGAAATTCATTCTTTGGTTTGAGAAACAATTGGACAAATTTACGCACTGGATCACAGGAATCTTGGAATGGTGTCTGAAAACGACATTAAGAAGAATAATGACGGTTATTGTAACATTTCTTATATTGATAGGTTCATTTATGTTAGTGGCATTTGGGTTTATTGGTGGGGAATTCTTCCCTAAAATGGACAGAGGTCAGTTCCTTGTTCAGATGGAATTGCCGAAAGATGCTTCAGTTGAAAAAACCAATCAGGTAACCCTGGAAGTTGAAAGATTCCTTAGAAACGACAAAGACGTTGTGGATTTGATTACGACAGTTGGTCAGCAGTCCACCGGTTTTGGTGGTGCACAGGCAACACTTTATCAATCAGAGATCCAGGTGATTCTGACAGATAAATCCGAACGTTCTGAAAGTACCGATATCAAATCAGCCAAAATCAAAAGAGCGTTGGCCGAAAAATTCACCGGTGTTGAATTTAAAACTGCACCAATTGGTCTGATGGGAGCGGACAATGCACCTATCGAATTGGTAGTAACGGCGCAGGATAATGCAACGGCGAATAAAGAAGCTAACCGAATTCTTGCTTTATTGAAAAAAGTACCGGGAGCTGTAGATGCGGAATTATCAACCGATACAGGAAATCCGGAAGTTCAGGTGAATATCGACAGAGATAAAATGTCCGCTTTGGGACTGAATCTTTCCAGCGTTGGGCAGACGATGCAGACAGCATTCAACGGGAATACGGATGGGAAATTCCGTGCCGGTGAATATGAATATGACATTAACATCCGTTTTGGAGATTACAACAGACAATCCATTGATGATGTTAAAAACCTGATATTTACCAATTCAAAAGGTGAGCAGATCAGATTAAGTCAGTTTGCTCAAGTTAAAATGGGTTCCGGTCCGAGTTTGCTGGAACGTAGGGATAAAGCACCTTCTGTAAAAGTAAAATCAAAAGTGGTAGGTCGTCCGGTCGGTGACGTTGCCAACGAATGGGCAGCCATGTTTATGAATAATGAAAAAACCAAACCTGCTGGTGTAGAATACATCTGGAGTGGTGATATGGAAAACCAGACCGAAGGTTTCGGTACTTTAGGTATTGCTTTATTGGCAGCTATCGTGTTGGTTTACCTGGTAATGGTTTCGCTATATGACAGTTTTGTTTATCCGTTCGTGGTATTGTTCTCTATTCCACTGGCATTGATTGGAGTAATGTTGATTCTGGCATTGACCGGAAACTCTCTCAACATCTTTACGATGCTCGGGATGATTATGTTGATTGGTCTCGTAGCGAAGAACGCGATCCTGATTGTCGACTTTACCAATATGCGAAAAGCGGCAGGCGCTAATACACACGATGCATTGGTTCAGGCCAATCACGCCCGTCTCCGTCCGATTTTGATGACCACGATTGCGATGATTTTCGGGATGTTGCCGATTGCATTGGCAAGTGGAGCAGGAGCGGAGATGAACAAAGGTCTTGCTTGGGTAGTTATCGGTGGTCTGACGTCATCATTATTCCTGACCCTGATTATCGTTCCGGTGGTTTATTCCTTATTCGATTCGATTTTAAGAAGAATGGGCAAACACGAGAAAGTTGATTATGAAGCCGAAATGAAAGCCGACTATGTTCACAAAGAACTGAGCGAAGACGGTTACACTCCGAAACACATAGATTAATCTCAATTATTTATTATACACTTTAGGCAGCCATCGGGCTGTCTTTTTTGTGATGTTTAAATAAAAAAACTCCCGGAACCGAGAGCTTTAATTATTTTATATCCGAAAATTAATCTACTATTACTTCGCCGGATTTTCTGTAAATAAAATTCCCGTAGATATGTCTTCTTGCAAAACGGCTTGGCGAGTCGGAGTTTACCATTTTAATGTAAGTATTTCTTGGAACGCCGATATATTCGAACATTTTCCCATTCAGATGTTGGACTTTCAGTATGGATTTTTCAAGATAGAAATCTGCGATGATAGAATTTGAAATGGTGTCCGCATATTCTTCTTTATATTTTTCCTGAGTTTCTTCGTTGATACTTACCAGGAAATGATAAGCTTCTATAACAGATTTACTTTTCTCTTCAGCTTCCAGTTTTCCCGCTTCATCATTGATGAATTTATCTGGATGTGTATCCTTCATTGTGTTTCTGTAGATATTTTTCAGATCTTTCAGAGTTACATTTTTATCTACATCAAGAAGTTTTCTGTATTCAGCAATTTTTTTCATTATGATATTTCTTAATTTCGGGATGCAAAATTAGACTTTTAAAATTTATTAATTATAACTAATTCATTATTATTAAGTTAATTGTATTATAAAATTATTATTTTGAGTGGCCTTAATTTTAAGTTATTGACAATAATATATGTTAAAAAGAAAATATTATCTTTGAAAGGTAATTATTACAAAAATGAAACACCGGTTTCAAGACTGTCCGAACAAGACAAGGTTTAACGGTGTTACGTCTTACTATAAAAAATAAATCTGAACAGATGAAAAATCTTTTTTTAACAACAATATTATCACTAATCATTGTTTCTTGTACAAGCAGAGTAGGGAATGCATCTAAGCTGGGAAAGAATCAGGCACCGATTACTGGTACACAATGGGTTTTGGCAGATGATATCGCCAATAAGCCGACATTGTTGATCGAGCAAAACAGAATCTCTGGCAATGCGAGCTGCAACAACTATTTTTCAGATGCTACAATTGATACATCTGCGGGAAATTTCTCGGCAAAAAATATTGGCTCAACAAAGAAGATGTGTAATAATATGACTTCTGAAACAAGTTATCTGAGCGTATTACAGGAAGTTAATAAATATGTAGTTACAGATACTACGTTAGAACTTTATAAAGATAATCTGTTATTGCTAAAGTTTAATAAACAGTAATAGCCTCGGTAAGTCGCATCTGTATAATAGTTAATTGAAAGGGCTTTATTCAGGATTTAAATAAATTTTGTTTGAGACCTTTATTGCTTTTGTTGATAATAATTTCAGTTTATTAAGGTTAAAAGGCTGCCTTCTTAGGCAGCCTTACTTATCCGGATATGGTCGAACAAGTCATGTGGATATGGATTTGTAATTATTTATTATTTTCCCAAGTGGCTTCTTGACCCTGCGGGGCAGCACCGCCCTGAGATTCAGTTATTGGTGTTTGTTCCTGATTGATATGATAGATGTAGGCCGCAACTTTTTCAGCGTCTCTACTTGTAATAATGCCTTCTTTTATAAAAGCTTTCATTGTAGGGTTGTTTGGTGATCCGTTTTGCAACATCCAGAACACATTTTTGAAAAGGCTTTTCTGCTTGATGTTGATCCAATATTTATCGGTCAGGTTAGGACCTATGCCACCTTTTCCGCCCGCAGAGTGGCAGGAAACACAATTGGTCTTGAAGATCTGTTCTCCTTCGGCAATATTGTCCGAACTGTAGACTGCATTATCTATGTCTATTGCAGGAGCTGTCTTTTCGTACTCGCTGATGGACGCCAGCTGAGCTTTGGCTTCATTCTTATATTCAGCGTCGGGATGGGCATAATCTGTAAAGGCGAATGCGACGAGATATACCAAGCAGTAGGTAATCGTGAAGTAGAACAGGCCCAGCCACCATTTTGGCAAAGCATTGTCCAGCTCGGTGATACCATCAAAGCCGTGGTCAATGAGCAGACTTTTTTCTTCCTTGTCCGTCTGCTTTTTGAATGCAGCGTTCCAGAGTTTTCGGAAATAAGTGATAGCCTTGTCTTCCAGATATTGCTTTTTTTCTTCTTCCGAAAGCATCTTAAAGTTTGTGCTTTCTACCAGGTCCATTATAGAATCGGCTATCAAAACAAGCAGTATGAATATAATGAGCATTCCCCAAAATAATGGTGACCTGAAATAATCTGGGGTATCTGATACTTCAAAGATGAGAATGTTAATGATGATAATGGCGGCAATTCTGATAGAAATCGGGGTTCTCGTTT
>MKVE01000018.1:0-75323 GCA_001898785.1 Chryseobacterium sp. 36-9
AGCTTTGAGTTCAAAAACCATTATCGCAATCTTTGTCGTGGCTATTGTCTGGGGAACGACTTTTCTCGGCATCAAAATAGGTGTAGAAACTGTTCCACCCTGGTTTGTTGCAGGGTTACGTCAATTTTTGGCATCGCTTGTCCTGCTTCCTATTCTGATTTATACGAAAAACCTGAAATGGATTGGCTGGAGAAATTTCCGAATTCAGATTACACTGTCATCATTAATGTTGGTTGGTGCGAATGGCTTGACAACGGTTGCCGAGGAAAATCTCACCAGCAGTTTAACATCTTTAATCAGTGCGCTATCTCCGATTTTCATTTTTGTTGCGAGTATGGCTATTGGAATGGAAAAATTCACTTACCGGACAATGGCAGGACTTCTAATGGGATTTTTTGGTGTGCTTTTCATTTTCTGGGACGGCATTAATGACCTGATGAATCCAAGCTACAGATTAGGACTGCTAATTTTGATTATCGCAATAATGAGCTGGGGACTTGGAACAATTTACACGAAAAAGATTAATGTTAAAAATAACAATCTATTCCTGAATCTTTTCTACCAGTTTGCATTTGCAGGAATTATCCAGTTGATTTTCGCTTTCTCGTTTTCAGAAACCATTGATATTTCAGCCTGGTCTGTGAAAAGTATTTCAGCGATTATCTATCTTGCTGTTTTCGGTTCTGTACTGGCGTTTTTCTCTTATCATTATCTACTCAGAACATTACTACCAACACAAGTTTCGATTTTGTCTTACGTGAATACAATTATCAGTATTTTCATCAGCTGGCTGATTCTTGGAGAAACAATTTCCACTAAATTCATTATTGCTACAGCGTGTATCATCAGCGGTGTATTCATTATTAATTATAAACCCGGAATGTTGAAATTCAGGCTGATGCAAAAATATTTGAAACGCTAAAATTTGTTGATTGAGATATTCTTCAAATTGATATATTTACATTAAAATAAAACACATTTATTAACCAAAATAAAAATCTTACAATGAAAAAAATCTTATTGACAGCTTCCGCAGCTGGACTATTATTCGCAACGTCTTGTACGAAAAAGGAAGAAACTGTTGTTACAGATGCTAACAAAGATACAGTGGCAGTAGTAACTTCGGAAACAGCGCCAATGACTGAAATGGAGGCCAAAGCTGCTGTAGACAAAGCACAAGCCGACCTGGACGCCGCTATCAAAAAAGGCGACAAAGATGCTGAAGCTGCTGCCAGAAAAGCTTTAGCGGACGCCAATATGGCTTGGGAAAAGACCAAAACCGCTGTTGGAAATGCAGCGCAGGACGTGAAAGCAGGCGTTGACAATGCTGTTGATAAAACAAAAGTGGCTGCAGAAAATGCCAAGCAGGATATGAAAGCTGCTGCTCAGGACACAAAAGAAGCTATTAACAAAACGGCGCAGGATGCCAAAGAAGTTTCTAAAAAAGCGGCGGGCGATGCAAAAGATGCTTATAACAATGCGTTAGAAAGTGCCAAAGCCAAATAATTTTTAAATAAGAAACGGTCAGATAATTCTGACCGTTTTTTTATGTTATTACTCGCACTAGAGACTTGATGTGAACCAGTTTTTCCATTAATTCCTCTCTGGAATCTGCAAGAACATTGATATGACCCATTTTTCTTCCAGGCTTTGTTTCAGTTTTACCGTAAAGATGAACGTAAGTTTTTGGTAATTTTAAAACTTCTTCTAAGCCTTGATATTTTACTTTTCCTGAATAATTGTTTTCACCTACAAGATTCAGCATTCCGGAAAATCCGAATGCATCTGTATCAGCTAAAGGCTGATTGGTTACGACTCTGTAAAATTGCTCGAACTGGGAATTCGAATTCCCTTCTTGTGACTGATGGCCGGAATTATGGAGTCTAGGTGCTGTTTCATTCACCCAAACTTTTCCGTTTTTGTCAAGGAATAATTCAATCACAAAAAGTCCTGCAGAATCTGCACTTCTTATGAATTGATTGGCAATTATATTAATCTGTTTCTGAGTTTCCTCAGAAATATCAGCCGGACAGATGTTGAAACCCAGAAGATTCAGTTTTGGGTCTGCAACCATTTCTGTTACTGGAAATGTTTTGATCTCGCCGTTCTCGTTTTTAGCGACAATGACAGATAATTCTTTATCGATGTCAACCAAATTTTCCAAAACGGATTCTTTTGTCCAAAGGTTTCTCCAATCATCGTTTGAACGAAGCAATTGAACGCCTTTCCCGTCATAACCACCTGTATTCAGTTTTTGCACGAAAGGCAATTGGATTTTGATTTCGTCCTCGCTACCGTCCATAATTTCGAATTCAGGAGACGGAATTCTATTCTCTTCATAGAATTGTTTTTGCAAAATCTTCTGTTGAATGATCTTGATAATTTTAGAACTAGGAACCACTTTTACACCTTGATTTTCCAATGTTTCAAGCGCATCTGCATTCACGTGTTCGATTTCTATCGTCACTACATCTTTGTCCTGTCCGAATTCCAAAACGGTATCATAATCATTGAAATCACCTCTAGTGAAACGAGAAATATGGGCGCAGGAACATTCCGGATTGGGGTCGAGAACATAGAATTCGTCATCATATTTTAATGCTTCCTGAATGAACATTCTTCCCAATTGTCCGCCGCCTAAAATTCCGATTTTCATTTTTTTTACTTTCTTTTAGATTTATTTTTTAAACGCAAATTTCGTAAATTATTTTTTGACTTAAAGTCAATTGATTTTTAAATTAAAAAATGGGCTAAAGCCCATTCCTATTGATATTAATTTTTACAATTATCTTTTCTTCTAGTATCGATGATGTACTGGATTTTCCACTCGTTATTCGACTTTACCAACTGGAACGAGTTGACGCCGCAATGCGAAAACTGACCTTTGTAATAAAACTCATACGGCGTCCAAACCGATGCCAGATTTCCATCAATCAGAATATTTGAAAAAATGATTCTCTCATCCAGACTACCTTTTTCAGCTTTAGAAATGCTCAATGCAAAATCATTGATACTTTCATTTTTAATCTCTGCTGTTCTTGTAATAGTCTGCAAAACGGCATTCTTATGAAATGATTTTTTAATCAATACAGAATCGGAAGTTTTCATTCCATTAAATAACTGATTGACTGTCGATTTAATTGATTCTTCTTCAGATTTTTGGGCCAAGAAAAACGAAGAAACGAAAACGAGAATTAGAGAAATTGCTTTCATAATTATTTGATTTTAAGATAACCGATTTTCATCACATTTTCCTGATGTTCAATATCAGATTTTTCAAGGATAATGGATTATTTTTCTTTGGAATTTTCTGACAACAGATCATTAACATTGTAGATATCATCGATATCCACACCGTGTTTATCATCAATGTGACTTACTGCGTTCGCGAAACCCATGGTTTTATAAAATTCGGTTTGTTTCACTCTCTTGATAACATCGCTGAGAGATTTCCCAACCATTAGATGCTGCTCGTGAAACTCTTCAAAATGCCCCGGCTTGTAACCACCGAGATTGATAAAAAACAATTGATCAGATGACTTTTCGGGAAGCTTATTTATGACTTTCACTTCAAAGCCATCGGCAAAACGGACTTCCTGATAGCAATCGATATGGATTTTGGCATCTGACCAAAAACTCTTCATCTCCGGAATCAGATCCTCAAAACGTTCTGCAACCCCGAAAAAAACATCGTGTTGTTCGATATTTCTGCCCTTTGGTGTTGCGCCTAAAATAACGTAGAATAATTTCATTCCGAGAAAATGTTTCACAAAAATACTTAAAATAATATGTAAAATCCAATCCGTAAACTGAGTCTTGTAAGAGAGCAAAAATCACTAATTCCTACAATGTTAATAGGCTATATATGAATTAATTATTTATAAAAAAATCATTATTTACCGGTTAAAATATTTTTCAAAACTCTATATTTGTCCCATGTCAGAAATCATAATTCTATTTATTGGAGCTATCGCTGCGGGATTGATGGGTTCTCTTACAGGATTGGGCGGCGGCGTTATTATTATTCCTTTATTGACACTAGGTTTTGGCGTACCGATGCATTATGCGATTGGTGCCTCTCTTGTATCTGTGATAGGGACTTCTTCAGGTGCTGCTGTTGCTTTTGTGAAGGAAGGCTTTACCAATATGCGAATCGGGATGTTCCTGGAAATTGCAACTACGATGGGCGCTGTTGTTGGCGCATTAGTTTCTGGTTTTCTTAATCCTAATACTATCGGGATTATTTTTGCGAGTATTTTAATTCTTACCGTATTATTAAATCTTAAAGGAAAGCCCGACCATCAGGAAGAATTAATTAAAGGAAGTCTTGCTGATAAACTCAAGCTTTATGGGACTTTTCCAGATAAAGATGGCATTAAACATTATGCTTCCAGAAATACAATTCCTGGATTCTTAATGATGGTTTTTGCAGGTGCAATGTCCGGACTTCTGGGAATCGGTTCCGGTGCGCTTAAAGTTCTGGCAATGGACAACATGATGAAATTACCGTTCAAAGTGTCCACGACTACGAGTAACTTTATGATCGGTGTAACGGCTGTTGCCGGTGCTATGATCTATTTCCAGAGAGGACAGATTATACCTGTGATTGCAGCTCCGGTGTTGATCGGGGTTGTAGTCGGAAGCTTTATAGGTTCCAAAACTTTGATGATTTCGAAAACTAAAAAACTGAAAACATTTTTTGCGATAGTCATCACATTACTTTCGATTTATATGATGTATAACGGTGTTGCCAAAAATTTCCAATAATGAGAACAAGACCATTTACCGATGTTGACCTGAACCGCTCAGTTGGAAATCTTTTGAGATTAGGCGTTATTCTTTCTGTTGTGACATCTTTTATCGGCTTTATAAAGCTTTTTACAGAAGGTTTCAAAATGCCTAGAAAGTACAATCTTTTAGAAATGGGAGACTCGTCGGAAAAAGTCTGGGGAAGTTTCTGGGATTCGCTTTGTAAAGGCGAAGGAATGGCGATTATACAGCTTGGTATTTTGCTTTTGATCTTAACACCTCTCGTAAGAATTATCTTCGCATTAATCGGTTATCTGAAAGAAAAGGATTACACATATGTTATCATTTCAATGATTGTTTTAACCATTATGATTGTAAGCTTCCTGACAGGTTATGCCCATTGATTATAAATGATAATTGATAAGCGATAATTGTTTTTTTAAAAGTCTATCATCTTCCGTCTATTATCTTGTAAGTCTAATTCTCATAAAATTCCAGAGGCAAATTATCCGGATCTGTGGTGAAAAAGAATTTTTTGTCTGTAAATTCATCGATACTAATTTCTTCACAGCTCAAGTCTTTTTTGATTAATTCATCTCTTTTATCTTCTACACTTTCAACTGAAAAAGCCAAATGACGAAGTCCGCAGCTTTCAGGTCTTGATGGACGTTTTGGCGGATTTGGAAACGAAAATAACTCAATAACGTAATGATCTCCGATTGCTAAATCCAGTTTATAGGATTGTCGTTCTTCACGATAAACTTCACGAATAATATTAAGACCTAAAACTTCTGTATAGAATTTTTTGGAAACTTCGTAATCGGAACAAATGATGGCGATGTGATGGATTTGCATTTTAATTATGTGATTTTGTTTATTTTAAATCCTAATTTAGCTTTTATTTCCTGAAAAGGATTAAGTTTCACTTTACCTTTATTTTCAATATGATATTTTGAAATTTCATTTCTTATTTCATAATAATTAGAATAAAGCTGTCCCGGAATAATGAACTTAACTTTTCTGTCTTTAATAAACCAAATCGCTTCAACAGGAACATTTCTTGTCATCTCATTAACTAAAATATAATAATCAAAATCCTTTAACTGAAGATTATGATTAAAGATTGGAAAGAAATAATTAACCTCAATATTAGACGGATAAATCCGGATTGTTTTAAAATACCTGAGAAGATAAATAGGACTCCATAAAAAACCAAAAAGACCAAGAGGAATCAATATTCTGCCATAGATGTTTTCTGACATATAAGTATTGACAAACCCATCAAAATCTGTAATTACCAATTCTGTCATCTTATAATAGAATATCAGAATAAATGCAAAACAAAACAATACTGTAATGAGCATTGTAATCTTGAATTTCGATTTCAAATCAATTTTCTTCTTTTAATTTGGTTAAATAATCATCCTCCAATTCCTTCAGATACTTAAAATAAATTTCCTTATCCATAAACAATTTCGGATTGTAAGCATCGCCTGGTTTACGTTTCTCGTGCAAATCGAATTGACTGGCGTGCGAAGCCACCCAAACATCAAAATCCAACTTTTTCATCGCATCAAAAGTGTAAGCATAATCTTTTTGAATCTCAGGATAAGTGTGAACATCAGAAAATTTGTGGTCAATGATGATGGACGGCATATTGGCAATCAAAACTTTATAAGTCCTGTCTTTATCTTTGGTTTCGAAGATAAAACTGCAGGAACCTTTTGTGTGACCAGGATGATGAAGCAAAGTCAAAGTCGTATTTCCTAATTTGATTTTGTCATTGTTTTTCAAGAGAAAATCCGGTGTTAATGGCTTAAAAGTCACCCCATATTTCCCCAACTCGTAATCCGATTTCCCACCGGATTTCAGTTCTGCTAATTCAGCTTCGTCAACATAAAGTTTTGCCCCAGTATCTTTTTTGATATCAGCCATTGCGCCCATATGGTCAAAATGAGCCTGAGTCAAAGTCAGGATTTTGATGTCTTTATATTTGAATCCTAACTTTTCAATATTTGCTTTGATTTGTGGGTAAGAATCGGCCAGTCCTGTATTGATAAGGATATTTCCTTTATTCGTAACAATGAGATAAGACGCCAGATCATAAGTTCCGACATAATACAGATTCCCGACAATTCTGAATGGCTCATAAGGCTGTGACCATTTTTCAGGATTGTTTTTTGGTTCGGTTACCGTTTGTGCATTTCCGAAAAAGGAAATGATTAATAGAAATAATATTGTGAGTCTTTTCATAAATAAGAATAGTTATTAACCACAATTTTGTCATTCCGGAGGAATCCCAACACAAAAGAATATGGCAGTTTAGATTCCTACGGAATGACAAAATACTGTTTTATTATTACGTTAGATTTTCACTTTTTAACTTATAACATCTAAAACCTCATCACATCTTTCACTACTCCACCTTTCTGTGTCAAGGGAGTCAGTTCTGTTTTGATGAAGTCTGTGATTCTGTCGTTGTCGATATCATTCGGGAAAAGCAAATGAACATTCGCTCCTGCGTCTAACGTGAAAAACAAAGACAAACCTGTAATTCTTCTGAAATCCCAAATTTTATTAATGACTTCCAGAGTTCCTGCTTTCATCAGAATAAATGCCGGATCGCTCATCATCATCATGGCGTGAAGCGTTAAAGCTTCGTGCTCAACCAATTTGATGAAACCTTCCATATCGCCTGTCGCAAGAATAGTTTTGAGTTTGGTAAAATTTTCGTGCGCTTCCTGAAAACGTCTTTCTGCATAAGGATTGGTGTTCATCAAACCATGACCAACCGTTGAAGAAACCGATTTCTGACCTTCGTGAATCAGTAAAACCCAATCATTGAAGTTTTTGAAAATGGGATGGATTTCCTCGTTCGGATATTGGACAGCAAACAAATCCGAACTTCCTTCCACTTCTTCAGTTTTTCCCCAAACTACCAAACCTTCATAAAGACTTCTGCAAGCACTTCCACTTCCTAATCTTGCAAGAAAACTTTCTTTTTTTGTTTTGAAATCTCCACCAGAATTATTTGTGAAAATATCGTCTAAATTCATCAGACATTTGGCGATTGCTCCAAAACCTGAAGCTGAACTTGCAATTCCTGAACTGTGAGGAAATGTATTTTCAGTTTTGATGATATATTTTCCTTTCAGAATCCAAGGCAAATATGGCTCAATATTTTTGAAATATTTTTCAATTTTCTCAGCGAATTTTTGTTCTTCGTTTCCTACTAAAAAAGTTTGCACCGAAAAATCTTCTCCGGCAAAAAATTCTATGATCGTATTGGTTCTGCAATGGTTCAAAGTATAACTAATACTTGGATTGGCAGGAATTTGATTTTCGTATTTTCCCCAATATTTAATTAGTGCAATATTGGAAGGGCAGCTTGCGGAAACGAGTTGATTGGATATCTGGAATTGGGAATTTCCCAAAAATTCTTGAGTCATATGGTTGGCTTTTGGCTTAGGCAAATTTAAAATAAAATAGTTGTTTATAGGAATTTTGAACGCAAAGTCCACAAGTTTTTTTATAAATCTCAAACTATAAAGTCCGCAAAGACGCTCACGTTCATCAAAGAAATAATAGATTTGATTGACGAAAATTCAATTTTTCTAATTTAAGATTAATTAGATACTCTTAATACTTTTTCTGTTTCATTCCGCAGGAATCTAAACAATGTTTGTAGAGATTCCTGCGGAATGACAAACAACAGTTCTATTATCATCTTTTCTGTAACATTTTTGTCTTTTTTAAACTAATTTTGTGAGATTTTAAATCGGTTGAGAAAAAAGACAAAACCTCAACATAGCCCCGATTGTAGTGTAAATCCTTTTTCTTTTCAGAAAAGAAAAAGATTGCAACGGAAAGCGGGTTGATAAAGTGAACCGAAGGACAAATATTGTTGCTCCTAAAAATAAAAAATATCTGTATGCTGAAAGCAGAACATATCAAAAAAACATACAACGCCGGGAAGAAAATTGCGCTTCAGGACTTTTCAATTGAAGTTCCTACTGCAAGTGTTTACGGACTTTTAGGTCCGAACGGTGCCGGAAAAACATCGTTTATCCGAATCATTAATCAAATCACTCAAGCTGATGAGGGAAATGTCTGGATTGATGGCGAAAAACTGAATCCGGAACATATCAAAAATATCGGTTATATGCCGGAAGAACGTGGTCTTTACAAGAATATGACGGTGGGCGACCAGCTTTTGTATTTTGGGGAACTGAAAGGAATGTCACGACAGGAAGCGCTTTCGCAGGCGAAATTCTGGTTTGAGCAACTTAACATCGACCAATGGTGGAAGAAAAAACTGAGTGAACTGTCCAAAGGAATGGCACAGAAAATTCAGTTTGTGGTCACGGTTCTGCATCGTCCGAAATTATTGATTCTGGATGAGCCTTTTTCAGGATTTGACCCAGTGAATGCAAACCTCATCAAAGACCAAATCATTCGCCTGAAAAACGAAGGAACAACAATAATCTTATCGACTCACAGAATGGAAAGTGTAGAGGAAATGTGTGATTTTGTGGCGCTTATCAACAATTCTAAGAAAGTTCTGGACGGGAAAGTTTTTGATGTTAGGGAACAATTTAAGCAGAATGTTTTTTCTGTGGTTTTATCAGATGTGAATTCTGAAAATCTGGAAGAACTGACGAGAAAATATCAAATCGAAAATCTTGGAACTGCTAATGGTCTTTTCAATTTTGAATTGAAAAATACAGAAAATCAGAATATTTTGCTTCAAGACCTTCTTAAAACAGGAACGATACGAACCTTCAATGAGAAAATCCCGAGTATGAATGAGGTTTTCATTAATGCAGTTAAGTCATAATTGATAACTGATAATCCATAATTGATTTACTTTATACTTAATACATTTTACTTTTTACAAAAAGAATGAAAAATATATTCCTCATAACGAAAAGAGAATTTCTGACGCAGGTTAAGAAGAAATCTTTTATTATTCTGACACTTTTGGCACCTTTGCTGATTATCGGATTTGGAGCGTTGATTGGTTTTATGTTTAAGGCCAATGAAGCGGAATGCCATTTCGAAGTAGTGGACAAAAGCGGAATCTTTGCTGGTCAACTGAAGTCTACAAAAGATATTACTTACACTTTTGTCCCGACCAATACGGAAAATGCATTAGTTAAAAATCTGAAAGAACTGAAAGGTTCGGACGGAATTCTCATCATCCCGGAATTGAAAGACAAAAATTTTGATGCTTTGGAAAGTGGAACAAAATTACTGACGAATAAGAAAATCGGTGTGGATACGAAAAGTGCGGTTTCCAGAGATTTGAGCGAAATTTTGAAAAAAGAAAAAATCAAGATGCTCGGAATCTCTGAAGACAGAATTGTCAATCTTGATAAAAGTTTCAAAATCATTTCTCAAAACGTAACGGAAAGCGACCGACCGGAAAGTGACCTGGCTTTCGGAATTAAGACTGCGTTGAGTTTTGGATTGATGTACGTGGTTTTTATGTTCATTATTATATACGGTGTTCGTGTGATGAGAAGCGTTTTGGAAGAAAAAAACAACCGTGTTGTGGAAATCATCATCTCGTCTGTAAAGCCATTTGAACTGATGATGGGCAAAATCCTGGGTGTGACTTTGGTTGCTTTAACCCAGTTTATTATTTGGATTGCGATGTCTGTAACTGCAGCTTTTTTCCTTAATACAGGATTCGCGGCGATGCAGAAAAATATTCCGGCGGGACAAGAAGAACTAATGAAAAACCTGGATTTTCAGCAAATCGCAACCGAAGTTTCTCATATTCTTTTGGATATGAATTATATAGGAATTATTGGTGTTTTTGTATTTTTCTTTTTGTTTGGATACATCTTTTACAGCTCGATGTATGCAGCAATAGGAAGTGCTGTTGATAACGAAACCGAAACGCAGCAATTCACGATGTTTGCGATTGTTCCATTGATGTTAGGTCTTTACGGAAGTTTCACTATTATGAATAATCCAGATGGACCAATGGCTTTTTGGTTATCGATCATTCCGTTTACGTCGCCTGTTGCGATGATTGCGAGGATTCCGTTTGGTGTGCCGCTTTGGCAGATTTTGTTATCGATTTTCCTATTGATTGCTTCTACTCTATTGATGGTTTATATTGCTGCGAAAATCTACAGAGTGGGAATTTTGATGTATGGGAATAAAGCGACTTTAAAGGAGATTTGGAAGTGGATTAGAAGTTGATTTTCATTATTAATCAATTTTTATTTTGTTTGTGGAAAATTAATACCGTGAAAAAACTTATTCTATTTGCTTTAGCTTCATTAGTAATTACTTCTTGTAAAAAAGATAATGATGATGATACAATTTCTATCGTTGGAACTTGGAAGCTAAATAAGACTGAAACAAAATATGGGAATGGAACAACAAGCTTGGTAACACCCAATACTTGTGAAGCCCAATCGTTTTATAATTTTGGAAACGATGGAAAGTTAGCTGTAAAAATATATTACAACGATAATTCTTCCTGTTTAAATAGCTCTTACTCGGGAATATACAGTTACGACTCTGGGAAAAAACTTATCACAGTTACTGAGAATAGTTCTACCAAGACTGTATCTGTAGAACAGTTAACAAGTTCAGATCTTATTTTTGTAGGGGCTGAGGATGAAGACTATGACAGTGATGGAAAGTCTGATAAAACTCTTGTTCATCTAAAAAAGTAAATACTTATAAGCAAAAAACGCCTCAGAAAATTCTGAGGCGTTTTTTTATTTCTTTCTCTTAGATTTAGATTTCGCTTTTTGCTGCGCTCTGTTTGCACCAAATTTCTTAGGAGCCTTACGTTTACTCGGTCCACCAAGATTGATTTTCTTATTCTTGTCTTTTTTCTCGTGGAAAGCAGATTCGCCTTCATTAAGCTTGACATTAGTAAGAAATTTCATTTTTACTTCATCCTGTTCAGAAGCGATTTTGACTTTCGAAACAGTTACTTCTTCCGGGAATTCGGCTTTGTTGATTTCTTTATCCATCAATAATTCGATGTCCAAAAGTTGTGCTTCTTCTTTTTTGGTAAAGAAAGTTACTGCGATTCCGTCTTTGTCCGCACGACCTGTTCTACCGATCCTGTGGATGTATTGTTCAGGAACTTCAGGAACTTCAAAATTGAAAACGTGAGAAATATCCGGAATATCAAGACCTCTCGCCATAATATCCGTTGTAATCACACCACGAAGTTCTTCATTCGTGAATTCCTGCATCACTCTTAACCTGAAATTCTGAGATTTATTCGAGTGAATTACACCAAATTCTCCCGGAAATTCGTGATCTAATTTATCAAAAATCAAATCGGCGTGCTTCTTATTATTGGCAAAAATCAGGATTTTCTCCAGATTGTCTTCTGTTTTCAGAAGATGAATCAACAAATTGAGTTTTGTATTGAAGTTTTCTACAGGAATTGCAGTCTGTGCAATTTTCTCCAAAGGTGTACCTGATCTTGCCAAAGAAATCTCAATTGGAGAAGCAAAATACTCATTCAAAATTTCATCCAAAGCTTCGGTCATTGTAGCAGAAAAAAGAATATTCTGTCTCTTTTCCTTCATCATTTCGAAGATATGCGTCAGTTGCGGACGGAAGCCAAGATTCAGCATTTCGTCAAACTCATCGATGATTAATTTGCTTACTTCTTTCAAGGAAATGGCATTATCAATCGACAAATCCATGACACGACCTGGTGTTCCAACCAGAATATCACATCCGTCATTGAACAGCAATTTCTGTGTATTGATATTCTTTCCACCATAAACTCCGATAACTCTTGCAGTAATATTTTCCGTCAGCTTTTCTAAAACTTCGGTTACCTGAACCACCAATTCTCTTGTCGGAACAAGAACCAAAACCGTTGGATTCCCAGTTTTGTTGTATTTCCAGGTTTTGAGAACAGGAAGCATGTAAGCCAAAGTTTTTCCCGTTCCGGTCTGTGCAATTCCCATTACATCACGCCCGGAAAGAATGGGTTTCAAACTCTTTTCTTGAATCGGAGTTGGTTCAAAAAGGTTGAGGTCAGCTAAAACATCAAGAATTTTTTCCGGTAAATCGAAATCTGCAAAAGTGGTTTTATTCATTTTGCAAAGATAAGCTTATTTTTTTGTTGATATTATTTCTGATTTTCTCTCAGGATAATTCTGAAAGTTGTGCCTTTTCCAACTTCAGAATGGGCAATTCTCACATCACCTTTATGATACTCGCTGACAACTCTTTTTGTCAAAGAAAGCCCTAATCCCCAGCCACGTTTTTTGGTAGAGAATCCTGGTTTAAAGGCATTTCTGATCTGTTGTTTAGTCATTCCACTGCCTGTATCAGTCACATCGATATAGATATTTTTGTTCTTTTTGTAAAGAGACAATTCCAATTTTCCTTCGCCTTTCATGGCATCGACTGCATTTTTCACCAGATTCTCAATCACCCAGCTCATCAGAATTCTGCTATGTGGAATGAGAACAGGCTCATAAGTTTTTCTGAGAGTAAATTCTACTCTTGTGGAAATTCTCTTCTTCAAGTAATCATAATTCTGCTGAACAGTTTCGTTGATATCAAGGTCATTAAGTTCAGGAATAGAACCAATTTTGGAGAATCTTTCGGAAATGGTTTTCAATCGGTTGACATCCATTTCCAGCTCTTTGACGCCCAAACTGTTTTCATCTTCGAGCTTCATAATCTCAACCCAACCAATCATTGATGAAAGTGGTGTTCCGATCTGATGCGCCGTTTCTTTCGCCAAACCAGCCCAAACAAAGCCTTCATCCGTTTTTTTCAAAGTTCTGAGAAACCAGAAGGAAAAAGCCAGATAAGCTCCTACAAATAATGCTAAGACATAAGGATAATAACGGAAATAATTCAGTAAATCTGAGTTATCATAATAGATATATTGATTTTGACCTGACGGTAATTCTACAACGAATGGATCGTAAGAATTCTCCATTTTCCGAATCAGATTCTTTAATTTCAAAGTATCCTGTTCTATTTCTGCCGGGATATTGGCTTGGAATATTGGCGTCTTGTTTTTATCCGTAACAACAATCGGCAGATTGGTATTATCCTGCATTACAGCAAGATACAACTCCTGAATTTTAGGATCAGCAGAAATATCATCATCTGTGTATGCTTTAAGAGCTGTACCAATAAGATTGATTTTCTGAATCTCCTGTTTACGAAGCTGATCAATCATCAGGAAAGAAGAAATTGCAATTCCAAAAACAATAGCAGTCAATATAAAATATACGACCCAGCTATTGATACGTTTCAGAAAATTAAATCCTTTCATTATTGCTTATAAAACGGCAATTTAGGAATTTATTATATAAAATCAGACGTTAGATCTTAGTCATTAGATATCAGATCAAAAATTCCAAGATTAATACTGATATTTGTATTAGAGTAAATTAACAAAATGATAACGATTCAAAATAATAGACTTAAAGCCACACTTAATGAATTGGGTGCAGAATTGATTTCACTCATCAATCTCGAAAACGAAGATGAAATAATGTGGGAAGGCAATCCTGATTTCTGGGGTGGTCAAAGTCCTGTCCTTTTTCCAACAGTTGGCGCTTTGAAAGATGACAAATACATTTTTGAAGGTCAAACTTATGAATTGCCGCGTCATGGTTTTGCAAGAAGAAGAGTTTTTGAAGTGAAAGGATTTTCTGAAAATGAAGTTGTTTTTGAATTAAATTCTGATGAAGAATCTTTGAAAATCTATCCTTTTGAATTCAGTCTGGAAATCAAATATACTTTGACAGAAAATAAACTGACAGTTTCTTACAATGTCAAAAACCTTTCTCAAAAAGAAATGTATTTTTCTCTTGGAGCGCATCCGGGATTTGCAATCGACACAGAAAATGGATTAAATTATAACGATTATGAAATCGCTTTTTCTGATGATGAAAAACTGGAAATCCATCCTTTAGTTGATAACCTGATCAGCAATGAAACGCAAACCATTAAATTTTCTAATAAAACACTTCCTTTATCTTACGAATTATTCTCAAAAGATGCTTTGGTAATGACAAACATGAAAAGCCGGGAATTGATTCTAAGAAACAAAAAGAATCATCATAAGATTACTTTCACTTTTTCTAATTTCCCCTATTTCGGAATTTGGGCAGCAAAAAATGCGGATTTTGTTTGCCTGGAACCTTGGCAAGGAATTGCAGATCTGGAAAATCACAATCAGGAACTGACAGAGAAATTTGGGATTTTAAAATTGGAAAAGAATCAAGATTGGAAAGCTGATTGGGCTGTTAAGATTGAACAATTTTTATAGCAAAGTCACAAAAAATCCCTTCAGAGTTTCAAACTCTGAAGGGGTTTCAATCTTATAAAGTCTCCTTCAGCCAGTCAAAGAATTCTCTCTGCCAAACCAAACCGTTTTGCGGATGAAGCACCCAATGGTTTTCGTTCGGGAAATAAAGGAATTTTGTTTTAAGGCCTTTTAATTTAGCCGATTGAAAAGCTTGTTGACCTTGCTCATAAGGTACCCTAAAATCTATTCCACCTTGAATAATCATTATTGGTGTATTCCATTTATCTATATGATTAATTGGATTATACTTTGCATAAGCTTTTTGCATTGGCTTGAACCAATAAGACCCTTTTAGATCCCAATTTGCAAACCAAAGTTCTTCAGTTGTACCATACCAAGACCTCATATCAAATAATCCATCATGTGCGACAAAAGTCTTGAATCTATTCTCGTGAACACCAGCCAGCATAAACACAGAATACCCTCCGTAACTCGCACCAACAGCTGCCACTCTATTTCCATCGACATACGGTAAACTTTTCGCGAAATCGGTTGCTGATAAATAGTCTCTAATTGGCTGTCCTCCCCAGTCTCCACTGATTTGTTCATTCCATTCAACGCCCCAACCTGGCATTCCTCTTCTGTTCGGCGCCACCACTATGTAACCGTTTGCTGCCATCAAAGCGAAATTCCATCTGGTGGAGAAAAATTGTGTCAATGCAGATTGTGGTCCACCTTGGCAATAAACCAACGTTGGATATTTTTTATTCGGATCAAAATTTGGTGGATAATGGAACCAAACGCCCATTTCTTTCCCGTCGGTGGTTTTCACCATTTTCAGTTCCGATTTTCCTTGAACTAATTTTGAGTAATTATCTTTATTAATATCTGTAATCTGTTTCAAAACTGAACTTTTCAAATCAACTTCAAACAAATCCGCATTATGATTGATATCGGTTTTTGTAACCCAAAGTTTTCCTTTGTTCTCCAAAACAACATCATTAATGTCAAAATCTCCTTTCGTCAATTGTTTTACGGTTTTGGTTTTGACATCAACAGAAAACAACTGTTTTGTTCCTCGAAAAGCTGAAGTAAAATAAATTAATTTTGAATCCGAAGCCCATTTTACATCGCCGGTTACACTTTCGTCCCAGGTTTTGGTAAGATTGGTTTTAGCTTTGGATTTCCAATCCATAATGATGATGTCGTTTTTGTCTGCTTCGTAACCGTCCCTTTCCATTGAATTCCAAAGCAGGAATTTTCCATCATTACTGAATTTCGGATTCACATCGTAACCCATCATTCCTTCAGTTAAATTCGTACTTTTTCCGGAAGCCAGATTATATGCGAAAATATCTGTATTGGTACTTTGAGCGTATTCTGCACCAGATTTTTCCTTTGTCACATAAAGCAATTCCGAAGAATCCGGACTCCAGACAAAATCCTCGGCGCCACCAAATGGTTTCTGAGGCGAGTCAAAAGCTTTTCCTTCCAACAGATCTTTTGCTTTGTCCGCGGATTCTGAAACATTAGCCACAAAAACGTGATTGTAAGAACCTTCGTTCCAGGCGTCCCAATGACGATGATTCAGGTCTGTATAGATTTGAGCCGTTGTTTTTGGCAGATCTTTATATTTATCTTTTCCTAAAATATCTTGAACTTTTACTGCCTTGCTAAAAGCTACTTTTTTACCGTCAGGAGAAATCACAATGTTATCAACTTCTCCTATATTGTAGAATTCTGTCCAAGTTTTTCCGGAATCTTTGGATTGAAAAATCTTATTATTCTCAAGTGCATAAATTCCGTTTTTGTCCCATTGGATCAGGTTTTTCTTTCCTAAATCAATTTTTACAGATTTTCCAGAAACATCAAGCCAGAAAGCTTCTGAATTGGATTTTTCGGTTTTAAGGTCGGTTTTGCTGATTTTATAAATCAGAGAAGAATTGTCCGGAGAAACGGACTGAACACCTAAGCGGTTAAGTGTCCACATGATTTCCGGTGTCATTACCTGTTGTGCGTTCATCATAAAAGGCGCTGCGATTGCTACAGCAAGAATCTTTTTTAATTTCATTATATAAGTAATTGATTTTGAAAAAACTCGGACGAAGTTATTAAATTATTATGTAAATTTGAGGATAACCAAAAAACTAATTCTATGAAAAAACTTTTACTCTTTTCCTTAATCACTTTTTTTCAATTGACATTTGGTCAATTTGAGAATCTTCCGCAAAAAACGGTTTATTTCAAACCACCAACGAACTGGACCAATGTCTGTTCTTACATGAATTTCATTGATCCAATTGTGACAATCGATTTTTTTCCTCCGGGTAATCAGATGACGGCTGCTTGTGAGGGTTGGTACAAAACAACTTATGCTTTTTACAAAGCAAATATTGATTTTAATAACTGTAATGCTTTTAATGGGGTTATATTTCCTAATTATGAAAACTATACACTAGTTACAGAAGACACTATTTTCTACGATTATTCCGAAGGACCAATTTCTAATCCGCCGGCTTGTTTGCTAGCTGTCAATGATCCTTCAAAAAAAGTGGCGATTGTAAAGATTTTCCCTAATCCAGTTCAGGATTATGTGAATATCGAATCCGACAAGAATTTTGTTGCTTACGAAATCATCGATGAGTCAGGAAAAATGGTTGTAAGCAAAGATTTCAATTCATCTAAAATTGATATTAGCAATTTGAAAGCAGGGGTTTACTTCATCAAACTAAAATCACTAAGCAATGAAACGAATGTTGTGAAATTTATTAAAAAATAAGTTTTCGTTTATTGATTTATAATCCATATATTTGCGCTTCAAAATTATTATTTAAGACGATACTATGAGCACAATATTTACGCTGTTTATGATTCTAATTATCATTGCTAGCATTTTATTAGTTATCATCATCATGGCGCAAAATCCAAAAGGCGGTGGTCTTTCCGGAACGTTCGGGGGAGCTTCTTCTGCTACATTCGGGGTACAGAGAACCAATGATTTTATGGAAAAAGCAACCTGGACTCTTGGAACAACTATTGTAGTTTTGATTTTGTTAAGCATTATCCTTACAGGAAAACCTTCACAGCCAGCTCCAACAATGCCAACGCCGGTAAAAACTGAAGCTCCGGTAAAAACGCCTACAAATAATGCTCCTGCAACTCAGGCACCAGCTACTAAGTAATTAAAATATTTATAAAAAAATGCTTCCAAATTTGGAAGCATTTTTTGTTTATATGATATCTATTCTTGCTCTATTATTAGTTTTTTCGCATCAATACATTTAGAAATCAAATGATGAAAGCATTCTGCCATATCATCCGATGCCCGGCAAATTGCATTTTCCAGCATATTTCTTACCTGTCTCTCCGTAACAGCAGCCTCTGTCCAGCTTTTACCCGATGTATATGAGTTGAGAATAAAAGGCATAATCCTGTCGATCGCACAAGCAAAAATGGCGTGCGGTGTTGTTTCTTCTTCAAACTCGATCCAGAGGTTATAAAATTCTTCGGCGACCGGTTGATCCAAAATACCGAAATTTTTTTTTGCAGCCAATTTTTCTCTTTCGAATTTACCCTTCATTCCTTCTTCATCAAAAAGAAAAGTATCGCCGGCATCAATTTCTACCAAATCATGAACTGACAACATCCTGATGACTCTCAATAAATTGATTTCTGCATTGTTTTTTGCATAGGGAAAAAGGATCTGAGCCAGAATGATAATCTGCCAGCTGTGTTCTGCCGTGTTTTCTCTTCTGGAGTCATCAGCATTATAATTTCTTCTCTGAACATTTTTCAAGGCATCGACTGCAAGGATGAAATCTATTTCTTTCTGTATTTTCATTATTCTTTGTAATAATCTTTGATTTTATATTTTTTTGATTGACTTGCCCATTTATTGTTGATGAGATTTCGGGTTGTGACTGTTACATATTCTCCATCCATTGCATCTTCTTCCATTTCGTAAACTTTCTGCAGGCCTTTCTTCGGAACAACCGTATATTCTGTTGTGATATGCCAGCAACATCCAGATTTGGCAAAAGTTATAATTCTTTTTCTTTTGTGATCTGTTTGGAACATTCCTAGATTCTCGTAAGCTAAAGCCGTTAATTCATTACTAAGAACAAATTGTTTCCTGGTGGAGTTGTAAACATAAACATCATAAGACGGTCCACCATAGCCGCTTTGGTTTCCATTCCTGATCGCTAGATCTTCCGAACCATCAAAATTGAAATCATCAAAAATCAAAGGACTCTGCTCATTGTAAAGCTGAATGATGTTGACGCTTGGTTTCTGGTTCTGATTGAGATAAAAATAAAGATCTTCCGATGTCAATGTCTGAAAAATCTGTTTCGATCTTTTATCAATTAATTTGATTATGCCTTCTCCACTGCAGGTATCGCCTTCACAGCTTTTAACAGACATCTGTACATCAAATCTTTTAGAACCGTCTTTAATCTCAAATTTTGCCTGTGCAATATAGAACTGAGCGAAGATGATCAACGGAAAGAGAACAACTTTTTTCATTGATTTAATTTATAGTTCGGTTCCGGATGTTATTTCGTAAGGTTCTTTTCCTTTTTCAAAAATCCTCGTCAATTCTGAACCTTCCACTGTTATTTTATTATTAATTCTTCTGATCCAATTGCCCTCTCTGAGTCCTATAACCTTGATATCATTCTGGGTGAGAAATTCTTTGATCCTGGTTTCTCTGGTTTCTCCGTTGTGTCTGATCTCAGGATTCGGGTCCAGGTAATGCGGGTTAATATTGAAAGGAACAAGCCCCATACAGTCAAAGCTTGGCGGATAAACGATAGGCATATCATTGGTTGTTTTCATATTGATGCCTCCGATGTTGCTTCCTGCGCTGCAACCTAAGTATGGTTTTCCTGATTCTATATTTTGTTTAAGGACGTCCATCAATCCTAACTCGTGCAAAGTTTTCACTAAAAGAAAGGTATTACCTCCGCCTGTAAAAAAAGCTTGTGCTGAATTTACAGCTTCTTCTTTATTGGTGAATTCGTGAAGACCTCTGACACTGATACTGATGGACGAGAAAAATTGTCTTGCCTTTGCGGTATAATCATCATGTGAGATCCCGCCCGGTCTTGCAAATGGAATGAATATCAATTCATCAATTCCATCAAAGAGATTCCCGAGCTGCGGTTTGAGATATTCTAAATATTGTCCGCCAAAGAGTGTGGATGTGGATGCCAGAATGATGTTCATATTGATTGTTGATTGTTGATTGTTGATTGCAAATTTCGGGAAATGTTTTTTTAATATTGGAAAACTCTATTGCAAGTTTACACTAAATTTCAAAAATATCATTCTTAAAGTGTAATAATAGAAAACAGTATAGAAAGAACAGAAAACTATTTGGTAACCATAGAAAATTTTGTTAAAACAAGATAAGACTATACTGTGAGAATATAAAACTAGATTGAAATAATATAAAATCACATCGCTATAAATGAAAAATATATTGTAATAATATATAACAAAACTGCAGAAAGTTAAAACTAAATTAATGCAATATAAAACTATATCTTCAGAACTGAGACCGAGATTACAGAAATGTCCACCGTAATACAGACTTTATTTCAAAAAAACCTGCAGAAGATCTGCAGGTTCAAAAATTTTTGATTTGATATGAAGAAAAAAGAAATTTTCTAATTTGAGATATTTTATAATCCTGACCATCCATTAGCCCAAGCTGGTGTAGATGTACCATTACCAGCACCTGTTGCATTTGTATTTTCGGTATATGTACCGTCAGCAGCAGGCTGCGCAATAGATCCCGATGCAGAAGCTATCGTAACCGCTTTAGCTCCGACATTATCAAACTTAATATTAGTAAATTTACCTTTGCCATTCAGATTAGCAATAGTGGTATCATGCTGAATAGTTATAGCAGTTGCCCATCCTGAAAACACAGCATTATCAATAGTCGCCCCTGTACCTACACGGAAAAGATTAGTTCCAGCACCTTCATTATCAGTTGTAGTGTAACCTATAAATGTAACATTCTTTAATGTTGGATTAGACATTGGAGAAGCAGTCTGATTATTAGAGTTATTATCAGCTTCGATTCCCCTGTTCCCAACCGTTGCGGAATTTCTTTTACCATAAATATTTGTTGCTGTTCCGCTCCAACCTTCTGTCCAGTCAAAAGCATCATCATCATTATTGATTGACAAGATATTACTAACGTTTACTGTACCTCCAAAAAATTCAATACCATCGTCTGCACCATCTATAACTGCCACTCCCTCTATTTTAGTTCCATTACCTACACCAAAAAGAGAAAGGCCGTTGTACTCCTTCGTATCACTAAATCTGGCACCTGCCCAGCGAATCTGTGTATAAGTAATAGAACCACTATTGTCATCTGCTGCGGTTCCGCCGTATGGCAAGCTTCCACCAACTTCGGATGCTGCAGTTGTACCAGCATTGATTGGTGCTCTTCCACAAATTACGATTCCACCCCAATCTGCTTTCTTAGGTGTTGAGGAAGATGATGTGAATATTACCGGATTGGAAGCCGTCCCATTAATAAAAATCTTACCACCTTGAGCTACTGCAACATAAGTATCTGTACCACCGGAACACAAAATTTTCGTTCCTGCAGGAATCGTAAGTTCTGCTCCATTGTTTACAATTACAGCACCAGTCATTTTATAAGTAGTATTAGCGTCCAGAACTAATTTATCTCCTGATTTGAGAGCTACTTTAAAGTTATTAGGGTCGATAGATACATTACTTGGATTAGGAGTTATGGTTGTATCCTCATCCGAAGAACAAGAGTTCGTGATTGTAATAGTGGCTAATGATAATGTGCAAAGTACCAATGCACTTGAGATAAACTTTTTCATTTTTAATTTACTTTTTAATTATTATTATTTAGAATTTGTAACCTACATTTACACCGATGACCTGCCCTCTTTTAAAGTTATAGGTTTCGGAACTTTTAAGATTTTCCTGCATTCTTCTAATTTCAGGGTTCAAAATATTTTTAATAGAAATACCTAAATCAATATTATTTTGAAATCTTAATTTTGCAGTTAAATCAAGCATATTAATTGGTTTTTGAATAATATTTCCAATCTGATTTGTACTTATAGAATATAGGTAACTGCCCACATATGAATAGGATGCAACCACATCCATTTCTGCTCCACTGCTCCACTTGTGATTAAGGCCTAAATTAGCATTTGCTACTAAGTCTGCAGCTCCCTGAAGTTTATCTTCTTTAACATCGAAATTAACTGCAAACAAACTATTGCCCGAAATATTATCATAAGTATCTTTTGCTACTTTATCTGCGTTGAGCTGCGCTTTGGAGTTCATGTATGTTGCGTTCAGAAAAGTATAAATCTTGGAACCAGAACCAAAGCTCAATAAGTCCTTTCTTATTTCTGCTTCCAAACCATAAACATAAGCCCAATTCCCTGCATTCAGATAAGAAAAATAAGGATCTGAAGAATTAATGAATGTTCTGGATATCGGATTCTGGATATATTTTCCAAATCCGGTAAGTGAAAATACTTCTCCTGACTTGGGAAAGTACTCCCATTTTATATCCAGGTTATTATTGTCTGAAGGTTTCAGATAATAATTTCCTTGAGTTGTTTCTGTGACATCAATATAAATATAGGGTGCCATTTCCTTCAACTGAGGCAAAGTATATGTCCTGGAAGCTGATAATCTAAGATTTTGCTTATCATTGACCGAATATTTCAGATTAAGAGCCGGCAGAAATTTATTGTATAGCTTTTGTATATTATTAACAGGTGTATAATACTGAACACTCCACTCAATATATTGACTTACCCTGTCGTATCGGACACCTAACTGTGCTGTAAATTTATCCGAAAATTTATAATCTATATTTGCAAACCCTGAATTAATATCCTGGTCGCCGTTGTATATAACAGGTTTAAGTAATCCTGCCTCTCCAAAGTTACTTGTGATATTGAAAAATCCTTTCGCATAATTATATATATTGAAGATCGAATCTAAGTTATTCGGATCTGCAACTACAGCTGGCGGTGCAACCTGATTATCCCATTTGAAATCCATTTGCTTTGAAAAAAATGTTCTCTTTTTAAATCTTCCTTGGTAACCGACTGATATTTTCGACTGATCTTTTAAGTTATAATTAAGTGTAATACTTCCAGTATATTCTTTATCATCAAGATTATCAAAATAGCGGTTATTCAGACCTGATTCTCTGGAAACTGTATATTTTCCGTCATTATCATTTCTTACTAGGGTATTTGTAATCCTATCTGGTCTCTGACTATTAAGATAGTTATATCCTGCAATCCAGTTTAATGAAAAATCCTTTCCTATACGATGATCTCCTCCTAATTGATTAACTACAGTATTGGTTACTTTATAATCTGCTCTTCTTACATACCCCCCGAAATTTTCGGCATAATCCCGAATATAACCTTCATATATTTTAGCTTCCTGGTTTGTAGAATGTATATAGTTTGTAATCCATTTTAATTGATGATTCGGATTGATTCTATAAAATAAATTCAATAATCCTGTAGTGTTAGTATTGTATGAATATTTCTGGACTTTATTAAAGGCTTTAAAAACTGTTTCTTGTCCAAACTGACCTTCTGTTCCTTCTTTATAAGTAAAATCATTATTAAAACCTGCATAAGCAAATGCATTAAGCCTTCCCTGATCTCCAATTTTAAAGGATTTGCCCGCTTGTAAGTTAAGGCCGCTATTTATAGGCATCAACATAGATGGTCCAAAAGCATCTTTAAAATCCCAGCTTGTTTTATAATTGTAAGAATTTAGTGCATTAGCTGGGACTTTTTGAACTTTAGTTCCAAAAAAGTTAGTGCCGTCTTGTAAATAGAATTTGTCAGCTTTTGAATTTTGTAAGTTATATCCACTATCCATTCCCAAAGTGATATAGCCTTTACCAGAATATTCTTTAGAAACAATATTGATATTAGCTCCTCCAAAATCCCCCATCAATCTTGGATTGAATACTTTCTCAAGTGAGATATAATCGATAATATCCGTCTTAAGTAATGACAAATCAATGTTTTTATTTTCTGGATCATCAGATGGGATAACAAGTCCATTAAGAGTTGTCGCATTGTAACGATCTAATAAACCTCTTACGGAAATGGTGTTTCCACCTTCTTGTTTTACTGTCCCCGTAGCTTTTGTAACAGCAGTTGCCACATCTCCGACACCTTGTTTGGATAACTGAGCTGCTCCTACCCGCTCAATCACTTCAACAGATTTTTTCTGAGCCTGGATGATATTCGACTCGCTGCTTTTTTTTGTGTTACCGATGATCTTAACTTCGTCGATTTTCTTTTCACCCTTCAGAGTATCCTGAGTGTTTTGTGCCAACAAAAGAGACATTGGCATACAAAGAAACAAAGCACTGATGCTTATTGTTTTTACTTTCATTTTTACTTTTCTTTTTTCTTCGTTGCCAAAGAAATGATATGAAAAGCAATCCGAATGTATAAGAATTTTTAAATATTCTTTAATTAAGCATTACGAAAATCCAGATTATGTTAAATCAACTTTAACAGGTTAATACTTTTTAAAAATCTGTTCATTTATTGTTAAATTTGCAATAGATAATTTTATCTGCCAATTTTATTAAAACTTAACAAACAAATGAAAATCAACACATTGAAAACTTTAACAGTTATTCATATTTGATTTTTACCAAAATTTGAACTTAAATGGACTTAACTCAGGCAATAGAAACTTTACAATGTGGCGGAACCATACTTTACCCGACTGACACCATCTGGGGAATCGGCTGTGATGCGACCAATCCGGAGGCTATCAAAAAGATATTCGACATCAAGAAAAGAGAACCCAATAAATCCCTTATTATCTTAGTAGAGTCTGAGAAAAGATTACAAGATCTGGTAGATGTTCCGGAAATGGCCTGGCAAATCATCGATCTTAGTGAGAAACCGGTAACCATTGTTTACGAAAATCCCAAGAATCTTCCCGAAGAATTATTAGCAGAAGACGGAAGCATCGGAATCCGAATCGTAAAAAACGATTACTGCAAAAAACTGATTTCAAAACTTAACAAACCTCTCGTTTCAACATCAGCCAATCTCAGCGGACAAAAGTCGCCGATGAAATTCAGCGATATCTCGGACGAAATCAAGAGTGCAGTTGATTATATTGTAGAAGATTTTCATGACAAGGTTTCGGAGTTTTCCGGCTCATCCGTTATCAAAGTCTGGAACAATAACCAAATCAAAATCCTCCGCGAATAAAAAAACCGGCGGATGACCTTTTGCAAGACCATCCGCCGGAAAAATAAACTATGAAAAAAAACTACTTTTTGTATTGACCATAATCACAAAAAGAATACCGCATCTTTTTTCATAGCAAAATGTCTGATTCTTAGCTTTTCAAACGAAATCAAAAGACAAAAAGTCTTGATTTTCAAAAATTTGGGGTGTATCTACATATTTTTCCCGACAGCTTTTCCAAATCAAAAAATATGTAGATTGCGCCATCCGCTCATATCTTTTTCGTCGGCTCGCAAGCCGACAACAAAGGATAACCACTACTATCGCTTACGCAGCTTCGCATAGTAGAAACTTTTCCCAAAAGAATTATCTTTGCAACAAATAATAAAACAAGAACTCCAATTACATTATTTACTAAGTAAAACGGCTTTGCGTACTTAAAAGCAGTTAGTAGTTTAAATGAATCTTTGCGGACTTTGTTAAATACTCATTTTTGAACTAATAAAATGTTTATCAACCTCAACCAAAATAAAAACCTCAAACTTTTCAAAATTATTTCTGAAGTGGCCGACAGAAACGGACAGTCTGTTTTCGCAGTAGGCGGATTCGTAAGGGATCTTCTGATGAAAAGAAAAGCATCAACCGACATCGATTTCGTTACAGAATCCAGCGGTATAGAACTCGCTGAAAGTATCGCCAAAGAGATTGACCCAAAAACAAAAGTGGCGGTTTTCAAAACTTATGGAACGGCAATGTTTCGTTACAAAGAGCTGGAGTTGGAATTTGTTGGCGCAAGAAAAGAAAGTTACAGCGAGGATTCCAGGAAGCCATCTATCGAAACCGGAACTTTGGAAGACGATCAGAAACGCAGAGATTTTACCATTAATGCGATGGCGATTTCTCTTAACAAAGATAATTTCGGTGAATTGATTGATCCATTTGGTGGAATGCAGGATTTGTCCAACAAAACCCTGAGAACACCGCTGGAACCTCATCAAACTTATTCCGATGATCCTTTGAGAATGATGAGAGCCATCAGATTTGCAACTACATTGGATTTTGATATTGAAGACAATTCTCTAAAAGCTATTAAAGAAGAAGCAGAGCGAATGAAAATCGTTTCGATGGAACGTGTTATGGTTGAGTTCAACAAAATAATGCTTTCCGACAGACCTTCAAAAGGGTTGAAACTATTGGAAGAAACCGGGCTTCTGAATTATATTCTCCCGGAATTGGTTGCTCTCAAAGGCATCGAAGACATCGACGGACAAACACATAAAGATAATTTTTATCACACATTAGAAGTAGTTGACAATATTTCGGAAAATACAGATAAGCTTTGGCTTCGTTGGTCAGCATTGCTTCACGATATTGGAAAAGCACCGACCAAAAAGTTTGTAGAAGGAACAGGCTGGACATTTCACGGTCACGAATTTGTGGGTTCAAAAATGATAAAATCTATTTTCAAACGACTGAAACTGCCACTAGGAGCAGAACAAAAATATGTAGAGAAATTGGTAAGAATGCACGCCAGACCCATTGCCTTGATTACGGATGATGCTTCTGATTCTGCATTGAGGCGATTACTTTTTGATTCCGGAGAAGATATGGAAGATCTTTTCACGCTTTGCAAATCGGACATCACGACCAAAAATTATTCAAAGCAAGCTCGCTTCAAAAAGAATTTCGAATACGTTGCACAAAAGATAAAGGAAGTGGAAGAAAAAGACCAGGTCAGGAATTTCCAGCCACCCATTTCCGGAGAAGAGATTATGGAAATGTTTAATCTGAAACCGGGAAGAGAGATAGGAATTTTAAAAGAAAAAGTAAAAGAAGCGATTCTTGAAGGAGAAATCAAAAATGATAAAAATGAAGCGAGAGATTTTGTGATTGCTGAAGCGGAAAAATTAGGATTAAATTTGGTTTGATATGAATAAGACAGAACTAATTAAACTAATCAATCAAAAACTTTCCGAAAAAATCCAAAATTTCGAAAAACTGATTGTTGAAACCCGAGCTTCTAACAACGACATAAAAAGTTCTATGGGCGATAAATACGAGACTGGAAGAGAAATGCTTCAACAGGAGATCAATAATCTACAGGTTCAGCTTAATGAAGTTTTGAAGCAACAGGATTTTCTAAAAACCATTCCTGTGAAAATTTCTGACAAAGCTGAAAAAGGAGCCATTGTAAAAACAGAAAGAGGTTTGTTTTTTATCTCAGTTTCTTTAGGCGAAATTACTTTTGAAAACCAAAAAATCATTTGCATTTCTCCGGAATCTCCATTAGCAAAAGCAATGAATGGAAAAAGAAAAAACGAAACCTTTTCAATAAACAACATCAATCAAAAAATTGAAAGTATCTGCTAAAATTTTCCGTATTTTGTAACACATAATTATAGCTCACAATGCAAAACTACCTAGATCTACTTCAGCATATTTTAGATAACGGAACTGATAAGACCGACAGAACCGGAACCGGAACACGCAGCGTTTTTGGCTACCAGTTACGTTATGATCTATCGAAAGGATTTCCTTTGGTCACAACTAAAAAGGTTCACTTGAAATCTATTATTTATGAATTGCTTTGGTTCATCAAAGGTGATACGAACATCAAATATCTGAAAGACAACGGTGTTTCTATTTGGGACGAATGGGCAGATGAAAACGGAGATCTTGGGCCGGTTTACGGCGCACAATGGAGAAGCTGGAACGGTGCCGACGGAAAAGTGGTTGACCAGTTTTCTGAAGTGATTGAGCAAATTAAAAAAAATCCGGATTCCCGCAGGTTAATCGTTTCCGCCTGGAATGCTGCTGAGATTCCGAATATGGCTTTAGCACCTTGCCACGCCTTGTTTCAGTTTTATGTAGCAGATGGAAAATTGTCGCTTCAACTTTACCAAAGAAGTGCTGATGTTTTCCTGGGTGTTCCTTTCAATATTGCGAGTTATGCTCTTTTACTGATGATGGTAGCGCAAGTTTGTGATCTGAAAGTTGGCGATTATGTTCATACTTTTGGCGATGTTCATATTTACAATAATCATTTTGAGCAGGTTCAGAAACAACTTTCCAGAGAAACAAGACCTTTACCCACAATGAAACTGAATCCCGAAATCAAAGATATTTTCGATTTTGATTTTGAAGATTTTACTTTGGAGAATTATGACCCGCATCCGGGGATTAAAGCGCCGGTGGCGATATAAAAACCAAGTGGGATTTCCCCACTTTTTTTGTAACAATTCTTTAAAATCAAGTACTTATAACACTTAAAATAAACATTGATATAAAAATTCGTAAGAATGAAAAAAATATTCATCGCGGCACTTTTCTTAGGTGCAATTTTTAATTCCAATGTTGCTTTTGCACAGACAGAAACTTCCGGCAGAACTGTTCCTTACAGAGCAACACACACCAAAACTACAGAACTGAAACATACCAAACTCAAAGTCAGTTTCGATTATCAGAAAGAACAGATGAACGGTGAAGAATGGCTGACAGCAAGTCCTTTCTTTTACGCAACCAACGAATTGGTTCTTGATGCAAAAGGAATGTTGATCCATGAAGTGGCTTTGGACAAAAATGGTTCTAAGTCACCGCTTAAATTCGATTATAAAAACGATGTTCTGAAAATCACGCTTGATAAAACTTATCAAAAAAATCAGGATTACACTGTTTATATCAAATACACTGCCCGTCCCAATGAGGTAAAACAGGAAGGAAGCCTGGCAATCAGTGACGCAAAAGGCCTTTACTTTATCAATGCTCAAGGCAAAGATCCGGATAAGCCAACACAAATCTGGACCCAGGGAGAAACCGAATCTTCATCTGCCTGGTTTCCGACCATTGACAAATCCAACCAGAAAACTACACAGGAAATCTATATGACCGTTCCTGATAAATACGTTACCCTTTCTAACGGAATTCTGAAAGATTCTCAAAAGGAATCAGGAAATATGAGAACGGACCATTGGGTAATGGACAAGAGACATTCAACCTACCTTTTCTTTATGGGCGTTGGGGAATATGCAATCGTAAAGGACAAATGGCGAAATATTCCTGTAGATTATTACATCGAGAAAGAATATGAACCTTATGCAAAACAAATCTATGGCAACACGCCAGAGATGATTGAATTCTTTTCTAAGAAATTAGGTTACGATTATCCTTGGGCAAAATATGCGCAAATCTCCGGAAGAGATTATGTTTCCGGCGCTATGGAGAATACAACTGCAACACTCCACGGAAGTGATATTTTGCAGAAGCCAGGACAGTTAATCGATGAAAATAAATGGGAGGACACTATTGCTCACGAGTTGTTTCACCATTGGTTCGGAGATTTGGTAACAGCAGAAAGTTGGAGTAATTTGACGGTTAATGAATCATTTGCCAATTACTCAGAATATCTCTGGAACGAATACAAATATGGAAAAGACCAGGCTGATTACCATCAAATGGAAGATGTGAATCATTACATCCATAACCCGGGAGATTTCAAAAAAGATCTGGTGAGATTTAATTACGCTTCCCGTGAAGATGTTTTCGATCTGGTTACTTATCAGAAAGGTGGCGGGATTCTTCATATGTTGAGAAATTATCTGGGTGATGATGCATTTTTTGCCGGAATGAATGATTATCTTAAAACCTACGAATATCAGAATGCCGAAGCTCATCAATTAAGATTATCATTCGAGAAGGTATCGGGAAAAGATCTGAATTGGTTTTTCAATCAATGGTATTTCGGAAGCGGGCATCCAAAACTGACTTATACTTCAACCTTCGAGCCTGTTAAAAAACAAGTTACTGTTGTCATCAACCAGTCCCAGGATCAGCCTTTCGAGTTTCCTTTAGCCATTGATGTGTATGATAATGGAAAACCAAAGCGTTTCAATGTTTGGGTAGATGCAAAAGCAAAAAACACCTTCATTTTTGATTCTTCTAAAACACCTGATTTGATTAATATCAATGCGGACGGAATTCTGGTTGCAGATATTACCGATACCAAAACACCGGAGCAAAGCCTTCTCCAATTCACAGGATCAAAAGAATATAAAAGCAAATCTATCGCTCTGAGCACCATCAAAGAAGACGCTGCAAAAAATCCTGCCGGAATCAAGTTGCTGGCTGCAGCGCTGAAAGATCCATTCTTCAGAATCAGAGAGCAGGCATTGGAGCAAATTGATCTGACAATCCCTGACCAGGCAAAAGCTTTAACTGTAGAAGTTGAAAAATTAGCTTCAAATGATCCGAAAACTTTGGTTCAGGCAGCTGCGATCTCAGCTTTGGCAAAAACTAAAAATGCCAAGTACAGTCTGGTTTACGAAAAAGGACTGAATGCCATTTCTAATGCCGTAAAAGGGGCTTCATTAGCGGGAATAGCTGAACTGGATCCTTCCAAAGCAGCAGCATCTTTGGATAAAATTGATTTGAATGGCGCATCGGAAGATCTGATGTCGAAACTGCTTCCACTCATTGTCAAGAATAAAATCGAAAAACAAATGCCGGCTATCGGGACAACTGTTGCCTTCTACCCTTTTATCAAGTTTCAGGATCCTGTACTTGGTAAATCTGCAGAGGAAGGATACAACTGGATCATGTCATCCGACAACCTGGAAGCAACAGAGAAAGTAACCAAAGTTTTGGTTCAGGCTAAATCTCAAATGCCGGACAACCCGCAGATCAAAATGATGATCAGCCAAATGCTGAAAGACGGGCTGAACAAGAAAATGGAGGTGTTGAAAAACAATCCTAACAGCCCTACAATTAACCGTCAGATTGATGCCATTAATAAATCTATCGAAGCTTTTAAATAGAAATTAGAATAGAGATATACTTCAGCTGTGTTCAATATGACAATTCTGTCATCTTACAACATCCTGAAGCCTTATTAGATCGACAAAGCCATCTCAATGAGATGGCTTTTTTATAAAAAGTGATTTGAAGAATAAATCCCGCAGACCAAAATAGCAAAAAACACAAATGATGATGACAAGTATCCGCCAACCAATACTACAAGATCTACGGGAAAATAATAAAAAATCTAAAAACACTTAGCCCTTCTTCTGGAATGTTGCCAGCTTCAAGGCATCTTTTATCATTTTTCCGGGGCGGAATACCGCTTTTACACTTTTGATATTGGCAGCCGTCACCTCTTTCTCGGTTTCTGCACCCACACTGGATCCTCCGGCTTGTAATGTGAAATACTCTCCTACATAGACAATCTTGCCATCTGCGATATCCTGCGCAATCTTCTCGAAAGTACTTTCCAGAACGGCAAGGATATCGGCTTTTGAAACCGTGGACATTGTGCTGGCATGTTTGGCGAGATCGGATAGCGTTGTTTTACCATCACCTACGATATTAGCATAATACTTTGCAGGTGCATCCAGATTTCTTGGGTTTTTACGGGCAACCGTGTTGAATTTAATAGACATTTTTTTGCGTTTTTAAATTAAAAATTAAATTTTATTGATGTGATAAAAGTATAAATTTTAATTAAACAAAAAAGCAAATTTTATTAAATATTTCAACTTGTAGATAAAAATCTACAAAATTGATTCAAAAACATCAGGTGCTTTTGAACAAAACAACTTGATCTTTTTATTAAAACAACTTGACCTTTTTGATAAAACATCAAGTTGTTTTTAACCACCTGTGCAAACGCCCTGTTCATCGGACTTGCAGAAGGGTGTTTTTTGACCTTTTATTCATGTAATTTCTGATAACAAACAAGACGAGCCTGCCTGACTTTAATTAGATAGCATCAATGTCCAAGTCAGGGTTGGTAATCCGTTTCAAAATCACTTTCCGAAGGCGCTCCTCGTGCTCATCACCCCATTGTCCTATCGACGCAATGACGGGGATTAAGGTCATTCCGAACTCGGTAAGGCTATATTCCACTTTCGGGGGCACTACAGGATAAATCGTTTTTGTGACCAGCTCGTGATCCTCAAGTTCCTTCAGCTGAACATTTAAAACCCTGCGTGACGCATCCGGGATTTTTCGCTGCAGCTCACTGGGTCTTTTATGGCCCTGATGAATAAACCAAAGCAAACGGATCTTCCATTTGCCATACAGCACTTCACCTATTAGGTCAAGTCCACAATTCAGGTTCGGAATTATTTTTCTCTCATACATATTGCAAAATTAAACGTATGTCTCATTTTGCGCAATAGGGGATCAATTTATCCCTATTTGAATCGTAAGTCCGTACTTGTGCAAACTGTTTTTATAACTCAATTTTGCCATATAACAATTGACAGAAAAATGGAACATTTTAATTTTAACAACGAACTATCAGGTCAGATTGCCCTGGTAACCGGAGGCACAAAAGGCGCAGGAAGAGCTATCGCAGAAAGGCTTTTACAAGCGGGAGCAACAGTAATCATCTCGGCAAGAAATGCTCCTGACGATGGAAACAGCAATCTACATTTTGTTGCTGCCGATCTAAGCACAGCGGAAGGAACCAATAAAGTTATCGATGAAGTACTTACAAACTATGGAAGATTAGATATCCTGGTGAATAACCTTGGCGGATCATCCACACCTGCAGGCGGTTTTGCCGCACTCAGTGATGAAGATTGGGAATCTACCCTAAAGGCCAACCTTTTGGCTCCAGTCCGTCTGGACAGAGGATTTCTGCCGCAGATGATCGATCGGAAAAGTGGCGTCATCATCCACATTGCTTCCATTCAGGGAAAACTTCCGCTTTATGATTCAACTTTACCTTACGCAGCTTCAAAAGCAGCATTGAGAAACTACAGCAAAAGCTTATCGAACGAAGTTACCCCAAAAGGCGTTCGCGTCCTGACTGTATCACCTGGATGGATCAACACAACTGCATCCGAAGCATGGCTGGGTGAAATTGCGAGAAATGCAAACACAACTCTAGAAGAAGCACAACAGGGTGTAATGGACGCACTGGGCGGAATACCTTTCGGAAGGCCTGCCGAACCGAAAGAAGTAGCTGAATTAGTAGGCTTTCTTGTGTCACCAAGAGCCGGCTATCTAACTGGAACTGAATTTGTAATCGACGGCGGCACAGTACCAACCATTTTATAATCTTAAAAAACAGAAAATATGGACTTACCAAAAGTAATCACAGAGTTAGTAAAAACACAGAATAGCTTTGACAGTGTCGCCTATGCCCAATGTTTTACAGATACAGCCATAGTATTGGACGAAGGGAAGACGCATACAGGCAGAAAAGAAATCGAACAATGGATCGATAATGCCAATAAAGAATATAAAGCCACTATGGAACCGTTAGAATATGACGAAAAAGAAAGTATTCTATCGGCGAAAACTATGGGATCGTTTCCGGGAAGTCCTATTGTTTTGAAATATCATTTAAAATTCGAGGACGGACTTATCCAGTCGCTTAAAATTACCAGCTAGTGTGTAATGATTACTCTAGCAATTATAAACCGGTTTATCAATAGTTGATAACCCGGTTTTTTCACAACTCTTTCAACGGATCCCAAAAGAGTATTTTAAAATCTTTAATCTTCCAGTTTTCCTGCACCACAACATTTTCTTTTTCCAATCTTTCCCGGAACGAAGGAACCGATAATTTCCCTGAACTGCTAATGACCCTGTGTGCCGGAACATCTTTGGGACATCCGCCCATCGCATTGCCAACGTGGCGGGAATGATTGGGATAGCCAACTGCTTTTGCAATAGCACCGTATGTGGATACCCTGCCTTTAGGGATCAGTCTTGTAACTTCGTAAACCTGTTGCTTGAATAGATCGTTCATTGTTAAAATTCTAGAAGTTTAAGCTTTAGCTGCACAGCAAAATTATCTTTAAAATTATTGTTGGCATAATGCCCGACTCTGTAAAAGAAACCTAAATTAAATCGGGAACTGAGGAAATTATTATATTCCAACCCGACCTCCTGATAAAGATGATCCAAAGGTGAAAACTCAAACTGATGATACTCCGGATTTTTCATATTACCAATCACCCCTTTATAGATAAAATCGAAGCTGGACGTGTTCTTTCCGAAACTTTTGAAATACCAGGGAATGCGGTGCGTGATAAAATACCCGGCAAATTTATCATTGAAATATTTTCCTGCAGTCATCGTAGCAAATCCAAGATATGTCGTGAAGTTGAAATTGGATAGAATGCCGGTATTCTTATTAGAATCCAAACCGCCCATCTCGAAGGCATGCCAAATCGGTGCTTCGCCAAGATAATAACCGCCATAAACTCTTGTCCCGGTATTTCCTAAAATAGTTCTGAACTGATGTGTGTACAGAATGTCCAGTCTGCTATAATTGAAATCGCCGCCGAGAGTTTTATAGCCTTGTTCATAGTTGAAATAAACTTCGGGGAAATTCTGATCATAAGTATATTTGCCGGCAGGCGTCATAATATTTTTGCTGTTCGGAGAGAATTTGATCGTCGCCAACGAGCTGAAGTTATCAAATCGACGGGACTGATTCATAAACTGATAATCGAACCCTGCTTCCTCCGTTTGTCTATTAGCAGAGACATTCAGCGTCAAAGAATTAGACAAATCAATCTGGTAACCAACACGAAAACCGTCGTATTTGTAATATTTATCGTTTTGAATAGACATCCCGGTATTGTTGATCGTCATCTTCATATTCCAAAGATTCTGACTGAATCTCCCCGAAGCGGCTACATCGTGGAAATATTCGACTCGGAAGAAAGAATTTCTTTCCAGAGTTGTCCGGAAATCGATTCCTGCGCCATATTTCCAATCCCTGTCTTTGAAGCCGTAAGCCAAATAAACATCTGGCGAAATGTAACGGTTAAAACGCTCATTCATCTTAAAACCAGCGCCTAATCTGAAACCTTCGTAACGGTTATACTTGGTTTGCAAAGGATCGATATCTACCATCCCAATGGTGAATTTCCCCCTTAATAAAGCCGTTAAAACTTTGACTTTGCTGTCCAATGTATATTTTTTTCCGATACTGTCAATCTTCACATAGGTCTGCTTTTCCCTGGTGGTGAGACTGTCGGTCCTATATTGATCCAATAATGATCCGTCCACATTCTGAACACCCATCGTATAACCTTTGAACTGTGACGCTTTGAACTCGACAGGTGTCTGGAAATCAAAATAATCGGCTTTCATATAAGCATAATTTCCAAATCTTTTGGTTTTGGACAATCGTTCTTTTTTCTCCTCAGCCGTTTCATTATCTTTCTTTTTAACCGTCGAAAATTCTGATGAACCCATTTTGATTTTAAGGTTCTCGGTCTTCAGAAACCATTTGTTTTGAATCGGAATCCAAACCGAAGTGATGCTTCCGTCTGTTCTTACTTTGCTATTACTCTCGATTTTTTTGATGGCATAAGTTTCTTTGTCGATGTACAGATAACCGTTGTATTTTCTACGGTTAACAGGCACTTTATAATCAACCTGTCGAAAACGGATGACGAAATTATCCCTGCCATCAATCTCGATGGAGTCTGTTAAGAAATATCTGTAAAGACTTCTGTTTTCAGGAAGGATTTCTCTAGGGATTTTATCTCTGTTGGATCGCAGAGCCAGCATCTCATAAACCGGATTTTTCAAGCCCGAGATTCTGTTATCCAGAATGTTGACTTTCTCACCATATTGTTTAGAATACAAAAACTGCATTGCACGCTCCCAAAGAAACATCTTGCTATCCTTGATGATCGACATCATCTGTTCACCTTCTATCGAATCTTTTTTCTTTTTATCTCTCTGGGAAAACTCACGATTCGGAAGCTTTGATAATGAATCTTCTCTTGCATCTATGAATTTTCTGTACTCTCTGATGCTGTCCTCATCCACATCGTAAGACATTTTTTCATACGACTTGTAGGAATAAGAATCTAATGCATTAGGAGAATTATCTTTGAATCTTCTGAAAACTTTATCTATGATTGCCAAAGCTCTCGGGTCGCTTTCGTTGGAAAGTGTTACGCCTTCTATCTCGTGGGTTTTGGCGTTTTCTCTGTCCAGTTCCAATTCCATTATTTTGTCAACAACAACTTCATCTCCTATAAACCCGTTGATTTCTACATCAACCTTGGAACATTTGGTTGTGAAAGCTGCCACACCTTTCTCATCGGTCTCTGTTATGTATTGATTATTACAATAGACTTTCGCGCCTTTGATCGGCTTATGATTGTCCGCTCTATAAACACTCAGCGTGCTTTGAGAAAAAACAATTGAGAAACAAAACAGAAAGGTTAAAGAAAAGATTTTGTTCATAGTTTAGTTTTATTAAGTAGTCAAAAAATTATCGTTATTGTTACGATATTTCTTCTTTCTAATTTACAAATTAATTTATTACAACAAATTACCTTATACAATATCAAGCCAAAGTCTATCTTATAAAGAAAAAACCGAACATTTTTCAACATTCGGTTTTATTGGTTTTAGTTTAAATTTAATTTTTATTGAAGTTCGAAGTAATTAAGATTAGCATTTCCAGCTTCAAAGTACAATCTCAATTTATTTTCTCCTTTTACCAAGTTGATGTTATTTACAGAAACTGTTTTCCAAGCTTTTCCTGTTGGAACTAGTTTTATACTGCCCAAATCATCGCCATTTTCTGTTTTGATGACCAATTCTGAAGCTTGAGTAGATTCATTATTATATCTGATGTTCAATTTATACTTCTTAGCCAGATTGCTATTCACAGTATATTGCAGCCACTCTCCTTTTTCAGTTTTCCCGACATAATATTTGTTGGTGATTTTATCATTACAAGCGTAGATATCAACGCCGTCATTTCTCATTTTATTTCCGGAGTTCCATTCTGTATGAGTTCCATTACTCACCCAAAGGTTTTGGAAATCGTTATCAGAATAAGCACTTCCAAATCTTCCCAAATCATATTCCGTAGCAAAGATTCTTCCCGGGACTGTGTGGTTTTTGTAAGGTTTTGTACTCTCATCATTTACCTGGCGAAACAATGCATCGATGACATCTTTTTTAACCTCTACATTTTCCATCTTGTAATTGTCAGCGATTTTCATCAAAGCTTTTTTAGCAAAATCTTTAGTTGGTTTAGTTCCACCATTTTTCCAGTAATTAAGTAATTTTTGATAATCCGGAGTGATTTTCACATTGGTTACACCGGCGATATTGTCAATCTTTTTCATTGGCCAATAAGCGTAACCGATGTTATTTTTTAATAACAATTGATTCAGTTCTGTAAACCAAACGTTGGAATTTTCTCCGGTTTCGCCTAACCAAGCTGGAACATTTAGTTTTTCTCTTAAATCGATAATATTCTGGATGGCATCTTGAGAATTAGTTGTCCAATATTTGTGGAAACTTAAAACTAAATTATCATCCCAAAGTTTCGGTAAACCATTATAATTATTTCCCCATCCATTACCTTCCAGAATGATAATGTGCTTTTTATCGACCTGGCGAATGGCTTCCGTAATATCTTTCTGAAGCTTCCAAAGTGGTGCATTAGACATCTCGTCCGTTCCGTTTGGGTTTTTCCCAGTAAAGCCATAATTAGGTTCATTTATCATATCATAGCCTGCAATCCATTCTTTATCTTTATAACGTTCTGCCAGTTTTTTCCAAAGCGCGACTGTTTTTTTCTGATTCTCTTCGCTTTGCCAAAGATTAGGTTTTGACTTGTCGTTATCCGAGATATTGGCATCGTTACCTTGACCTCCGGGCGCTGCATGAAGATCGAGAATCAAATAGATTTTGTTGTCCTCGCACCATTTCAAAAGGTTATCCGTCATTTGGAACCCTTCTTCCAACCAAGTATTCTGTCCTTTCACAGGCTCTTTCTCGATTGGTAAAGTATAAAGATTATAATGCATCGGAAGTCTTATAGAATTGAATCCCCATTTTGCTAAAGAATCGATGTCTTTTTTGGTAATTCCGTTTTTGAGATAAGCTTTGTAAAATTTGTCTTTTCCATCTTCACCAGCTACTTCTGCAATCTTTTCTTTGATTTGATATTGAGGTCCTGCAAAATCCGCAGTCTTCAGCATATAACCTTCCTGAAGCATCCAACCGCCCAGTCCGAGACCTTTCAAATAAACATTTTCTCCTTTAGAATTGACAATTTTTTGACCTTGAGTCTTTAAAAAGCCTTGAGCTGTCCCAAATTGAGACAATAAAAGTGTGCAAAACACGGCAGTTCTTAACATAATTTCATTTTCAACTAATATAAAACTATTTTCTCAGTGGACAAATGATTTTGAAAAATTAAGTTTTTTCCAAGGATAATTGAAAAATGATCGGATATGATTCACAGATTATTTTTATAATTATCCGATAGCTGGTAATGTTTCTCGCAGATTTGCAAATTGAGCGGAAGAAAATCTGCTAAATCCGCCAAATCTACGAGCGTAATTACATTATGCAAAACAAATTAGATTATCCGAACTTCATATTTTGAATTCTAACCGCATTGAGAATCGCCAACAACGCAACACCAACATCTGCAAAAACGGCTTCCCACATATTCGCCAAACCGCCGGCGCCTAAAATCAGGACAACCACTTTGACTCCAAAAGCCAAACCGATATTTTGATAAACAATTTTCTTGGTGGCTTTCCCAATCTTGATAGCGGTTGCAATTTTCGAAGGCTGATCTGTCTGAATCACAACATCCGCTGTTTCAATCGCAGCATCGGAACCCAGTCCACCCATTGCGATGCCAACATCACTCAAAGCTAAAACGGGCGCATCGTTGATTCCATCACCAACGAAAGCGACAACTTCTTTCGGATTGCTCTTAAGATTTTCCAATTTCTCAACTTTGCCTTCCGGAAGCAAGCCGCCAAAAGCAGAATCGATTCCTAGTTTTTTAGCAATATTTTGAGTAAGAGAATCTTTATCTCCGCTTAACATCATCGTTTTTATGCCATTATTTTTCAGATTGTTGATAGCCGATTCCGAATCGTCTTTTACTTCATCAGAAATTGTGATGTAACCTTTATATTCGTTATCAATGGCTAAAACTACTGTTGTCTCTACAATTTCTTCCAAAAATTCCGGATAATTGACATTAAAGGTTTTCAGCAGTTTTGTATTTCCGGCAAGAATCCTTTGCTGCTTAATAACCGCCTTGATTCCTTTTCCGGAAAGCTCCTCTACAGATTCGGGAATCTGATCAGAAGGATGAAACTCTGAAACGGCTTTTGCAATTGGATGCGTAGAATGGCTCTCTACAGAAGATAAAATGGATAGAAAATCTTCTTTCGAAATGTTCTCCGGAACAATATCCTGAACTTTGAAAACCCCTTTCGTCAATGTTCCGGTTTTGTCCATTACAACCGTTGTTACATTCGCAATAATATCCAAAAAGTTGGAACCTTTGAACAAAATTCCGTTTCGGGAAGCAGCGCCAATTCCTCCAAAATAGCCTAAAGGAATAGAAATCACCAAAGCACAAGGGCAAGAAATCACGAGAAAAACCAAACCTCTGTAAAGCCAATCTCTGAAGATATAATTCTCAACAAAAACATAGGGAACAAGCGTTACCAAAAGTGCTAAAACGAAAACAATTGGCGTATAGATCTTTGCAAATCTTCTGATGAATAATTCGGTTTTGGCTTTTCTGGAACTTGCGTCCTGAACCATTTGGAGAATTCTGACAATCGAGCTGTTCACAAATAATCTGGTAGTTTCAATCTCAATGACTTGGTCAAGATTCAGCATTCCGGCAAGCACTTCTTCGGATTTTTGAATTGACGAAGGTTTGCTCTCACCTGTTAAAGCTGATGTATTGAGACTTGCTTTTTCAGATAACAAAATCCCGTCTAGTGGAATCTTCTCTCCTACTTTCACCTGAATTTTTTCTCCGATTTTGACATCTTCCGGAGAAATGGTTTTCCAATTTCCATCCCGGAAAACCGTAGCTTCTTTTGGACGAACGTCTAATAATGATTTGATATTATTTCGAGCTCTATTAACAGCGGACTCCTGGAACATTTCACCAATTGTATAGAACAGCATCACGGCAACACCTTCGGGAAATTCGCCAATAGCAAAAGCACCAATTGTTGCAATTCCCATCAAAGAAAACTCATTGAAAAAATCTAACTTTCCAGCTAATTCAAAAGCTTCCCGGAAAACTGAAAATGCTACCAGAATGTATGAAATAAAATACCATCCAAATCTTAACCAAACGTTCTCAGTAAACCAATCGGCTTTGATCCAGAAATCCAGAATCAGTCCTGAAAAAAATATAACCAGACTTACAATCAATGCTATTTTTGAATTGCTGTGAGAATGGTCGTGGTCATCGTGATTATGCTGATGAGTGTGTTCCTTTTTGTGATCTGTTCCGCAACATCCGCTGCTACAATTCGCCATAATTTGTAATGTTTCTAAACAAAGTTAAGATTTTTAATGGATGTGGAATCCAATATTGACAGTGAATTTTATGACAAATGCTGAATCTGGCGAAGCTGCGTAAGGGATAGTAACGGAAATCCTTTTTTGCGCCGGCCTTGCGGTTGGAAAAAAGATTGGCTCCGCCGAACCACTACGTTAGGTTTGCAGTGGATAGCCCGAGCCGAGCCGCGGCCAATGCCGTGGCAAGGGATACATCCAAAAAAGTAAAATTTAATTGACAGATTGTATTGCAGTTATGAAAATTATTTTTATTTTTGCAACCTGTTAATCAACCTCTGACGAAGGACGTGAATGTTGCTTAGCTTGACAAAACAAATTTTTTTTATAAAAAATGGATTTATTAAAGTACGTACAGGACAAGTACATTACGAAAAAAGAATTCCCAGAATTCAAAGCCGGTGACACCATCACGGTTTACTACGAAATTAAAGAAGGTCAGAAAACCAGAACTCAGTTTTTCAAAGGAACTGTGATCCAATTGAGAGGAACTGGAGCTACAAAAACTTTCACTATCAGAAAAATGAGTGGCGATGTTGGTGTAGAAAGAGTTTTCCCAATCAACATGCCTGCACTTCAGAAAATTGAAGTTAACAGACAAGGTAAAGTTAGAAGAGCTAGAATCTACTACTTCCGTGATCTTAGAGGTAAAAAAGCAAGAATCAAAGATAAGTCTTATACTAAGAAATAATCTTGAGACTTTCTCAAAAATACAAAACCAGCAAATTGATTTGCTGGTTTTTTTATAAATAAAAGCCTACAAATTTGTAAGCTTTTATTTTATTTAGATTACTCCTAATTTTTTTCCCACTTTTTCAAAAGCGGCAATGGCCTTATCCAGATGCTCTCTGGTATGAGCTGCAGACAGCTGAACTCTGATTCTGGCTTTTCCTTTCGGAACAACAGGATAAAAGAACCCGATCACATAAATATCTTCCGCTAAAAGTTTCTCCGCCATTTCCTGTGCTAATTTAGCATCGTATAACATTACCGGAACAATAGCAGCATCGCCGTTTGGAATATCGAATCCTTTAACTTTCATTTCTTTTCTGAAATATTCTGCGTTTTCCATGACTTTATCTCTTAAAGAAGTGTCGCCGAAAATCATATCCAAAACTTTGGAAGCGGCACCAACAATTCCCGGAGCTAATGAGTTAGAAAATAAATAAGGACGAGAACGTTGTCTCAACATATCGATGATTTCTTTTTTTCCTGAAGTAAATCCACCCAATGCACCTCCTAAAGCTTTTCCTAAAGTTGAAGTAATGATATCTACTCTGCCCATAACACCATTAGCTTCGTGAGTTCCACGACCTGTTTTTCCGATAAAACCTGTTGCGTGAGAATCATCAACCATAACCAAAGCATCATATTTATCTGCCAAATCGCAAACCCCTTTTAGGTCAGCCACGATTCCGTCCATAGAGAAAACACCGTCCGTCACAATGATTTTGAATCTGTGATTTTTTTCAGAAGCCGCAATCAATTGTGCTTCCAGATCTTCCATATTATTGTTTTTGTAACGATACCTTGCAGACTTACATAACCTTACTCCATCAATAATAGAAGCGTGATTCAGCTCATCGGAGATAATTGCATCTTCTTCCGAGAATAATGGTTCAAAAACGCCTCCATTGGCATCAAAACAAGCGGCGTAAAGAATTGTGTCTTCCATTCCCAAGAAATTAGAAATCTTAGCTTCCAAATCTTTATGAATATCCTGAGTTCCACAGATGAAACGAACCGATGACATCCCATAACCGTGAGAATTAATTGCATCTTGTGACGCTTTCATCACTTCCGGATTGTTGGACAATCCCAAATAATTGTTGGCACAAAAGTTCAGAAGCTTTTTCCCACCAACTTCTATCTCAGCACTTTGTTGCGATGTAATGATTCTTTCTCTTTTGAAAAGTCCGTCGTTTTCTATGTTTTTTAATTCGTTTGTGATGTTCTCAAGGAATTTTTTTGATATCATTTTTATTGATTTTCGATTTTAACAAAAATAAAAAAAGCACCGTAATAAAGTGCTTTTTTGAATGTTTTTATTTTTTATTCCTTTATAATTTTGATAGTCTGCTGATTAAATTTCAAAATATAAGCTCCTTTAACGAAAGCCGAAATATTGATCTCTGAATCCGGGTTCGCAATTCCGTTTTTAATTAGTTTTCCGTCTATTGAGAAAATCTCATAATCGGTTGATTTTTCTAAACCTGAGATCTTGATAAAAGATTTTGCAGGATTTGGATAAACGTTATTACTTTTTTGATTGATGTCACTTACGGCAAGATTATTATCTTTTGTAACTGTAGATCCTTTTGTCAATATCTGCCTGTCATAATTAAAGCTAACATTAGTAACGTCAAAACCGACATCCTGAGTAAAATATTGATTATTAGAAGTATGATCCAAGACAAAATAAGCTGTCTGTCCGCCAGAACCGCTTACCCTGATCGGTAAAGGCATTTCATAAAAAGCAACTGTTGGAGAGCTGGTCGTCTGACCAACCAGAAACGTTAGTTTTTTGGTATTTGTATTTTGAGTCCATCTTATCTGATATATTGGGTAGCCTTCTCCAAAAATCCAGTCATTAAAAAATTCGGTAAAATTTTTTCCTGTAAAAGAGGTGGCAAAATCCCTAAAGTCAGTTGTTTTCACATAATTATAAGCAAAAGCAGGATTATTCTGATAAGCATTTAACAAGGCATAAAATTGATTGTCGCCAAGAACCCATTTCATCATCCTAAGAACATAACCACCTTTACCATAAGATAACCTTCCATTAAAAATCCTGTTAAAATTCAAATCACTATCCGGGATGTAAACACTTCCACCAGGATCACTTGTGATAAAATCAATTTCGTTGGACAAAAAAGTCTGAAATTGTGATGTAGTCATTAGCAATGTTTCATTTGTCAAATGTTCGCCAAAAGTTGCAAAGCCTTCATTCAGCCAGATATCATTCCATGCGCCGCAAGTTAATTTATCTCCAAACCATTGATGCGCCAATTCGTGTGCAATCAATCTTTGGTTGAATCCTCCCATTGATGTCATTGTTGCGTGCTCCATTCCGCCACCCCAATTAAACTGCATGTGTCCATATTTTTCGTTTCTGTAAGGATATAAACCAAAATGATCTTCAAAGTTTTGCATACATGTACTTGTCCAATTCAGTGTTGATTGTGTAGAGGAAGTAGCAAAACCGGGATAAACGTAGTTAAGAAACGGAAAAGATCCATTGGATGTCGTGATTGTAGAGTTCAACTTAGTATAATTAGAAATTCCTAAAGCAAAAAGATAAGCCGGAATCGGATAATTGGTCTGCCAATAAGTGAGTTTTCTTCCGTTTCCTAAAATAGTCTCAGACATCAGTTTTCCATTAGAGCCAACTGTGTATTCAGCGGGTGTGGTAATTTTGATATCCAGCTTTTCAATTTTATCATTCATGCTTTGCTTTGTCGGCCACCATTCTTTTGCACCAAAAGGTTCTGATAAAGTTGCCAGAACAGGATCTCCTGCAGTTGTGAAATCTGCGACAAAAGCATCTGAACTTCCATCCGGAACTCCGCTGTATGTTATTGATAAAGAATCTGTTGTTTGAGCAGAAAGAGCTGCCGGAAAATTAATTTTGATTTCATCGGTATTCAGTTGTTGGAAAGCCAGATTCTGTCCGTGATATTTTACATTAGAAACTGTCAGATTATTAGCCAGATCAAAATAAATATCAGATGAATTCTGCAACATTTTGAAATGAGAAGTCACAGTTCCTGAAACATACTGCTGTGTAGGGTCTAAGTCCAGTTCCAATCTTACATATTGCAGATCATAGTTCAAAGTGTTAGGATTAATATTGACATCTAAGGCGGATCTGGATGCAGATTTTTTTTCAGATTCTATTAATTCCTTTCTTTCGTTATCAAATTGCCCAAAAACAGAATTAATTGTCAGTAAAACCATTAACAATCCATATAATTGTTTCATTTTATTTAATTTTATTCAAAGCTACAAAAAAAACTCATCCCGAAGAGATGAGTTTTTAAATTATAAATCATTGATTATTACAAATCTAAAGTCGGATCCAGCAACTGTTCCATTCTGTCTTTTACCTGATTCACAGATCCAGAAAATTTATTGATCAGCAAAGAAAAAACGAGTGTTTTGTTGCTTCTTGTTTTGATGTAACCTGCCAGACATTTTACACCATTCAGCGTTCCTGTTTTTGCAAAAATCTGTCCATTGGAATTGACCATAAACATATGCTTCAATGTACCAGATTGTCCGGCAATTGGCAAAGATTCAAAATATTCTTTATAATAAGGTGACTTCATCATCTTAGCTAAAAATTTAGCCTGAGAAATCGGTGTTACCGTATGAGCTTTCGATAATCCGCTTCCGTCCATATAATTAAGACCATTCAAATCAAAACCAATGGACTGCAAATGTTCTGTTACAACCTGTCTTCCCGATTCTATCGTCTGATCGCCCAATTTTTGAAAGCCATTAGATTTCAATAATGCTTCGGCATAACCATTGTCACTTCTTTGATTGGTATAATTGACGATTTCTGCCAAAGTCGGAGATTTATAAGTAGTCAGAATTTCCCGTGGTTCCGGTTCTCTGTCAACAATTTTCGGCGTTACTTTTCCAACGACAGTAATCTTATTTTTAAGCAGGCTTTCTCTTAATTTATTTGCCAGAAAAGCTGGTGGTTCGGCTACTTTAGTAGTGACCCAGGCACCTTCAAATTTATCGGCATAAACCAGTTTGTTAGCGTAAGGAGAGATATAAAAATACTTTTTCTGCTGATTAAAAGGGTTATTAGACTGGTTGATCAGCAATTTTTCGTTTCTTGGATCGATATCTTTTGTCGTTCCTACAGGCAGATAGTAATTCTTCTGTTCCAGCCAAACCACATTCTGCGGAAGTTCCTGTCTTTTATTCTCCTTAAAGACTGCAGTCTGGATGACAATATCTCCTGTGACTTTTTTAATCCCTTTTTCCTGAATCGCATCCATATACTGACTAACGATCTGTCCGTAGCTTGCTGCGCCACCTCGGTTTCCGCCCAATGACGGATCACCGCTTCCTACGATGTAGAGATTTCCTGTCAAAACACCGTCCGCATCAATACTTCCGGAATATTCTAACTGAGTGTTCCATCGATATTGCGTCCCTAACAAAGCAAATGCGGTTTCAGTTGTCAGTAATTTGGTTGTAGAAGCCGGAATCAACGGAGCTGTCTCGTTATAAGCCGTAACAATTTTTTCCGTTTTCGGATCATACACTACAAATCCCCAGTTCGCATTTCTTAGAACCGGATCTGTAAACATCTTATTGATATTAAATTCAATCTGTTCTTTTGGAGAAAGCAGCGCCTTTTCTGCGGTGACATCCTTAACAAGATTCTGCTGGTCAGCAACTTGCGGATATGTAGAAACTGCGACGCTTCCTTGCGAAAAAACAAATGAGGAAATACCAATTGAGATAATTGAAAAGTAATTTCTTAATTTATTCATTCTCAAACGAATTACAATTTTGTTGAATTATTATTAATAATAAATTTTATAGAACTAAATCTTATTCTCAAAACGAAGTAAAATTAGAGAATATTGCCAAGGGTTTTACAGTTGACCGTAATAAAAAATTGGAAATTGCGTTAAAAATTGTTAAAAATCAACAAACAAATCTTTTTTCACGGATTTGTAAGCCGTAATTTCATCAAACTCATCAAAAGATTTTAAGAGTAATTCTTTATAGACTTTATAGTTTTTATTTTTAGGAAATTTGAGAAGAATCTGATATTGATAAAGATTATTAAGCCTTGCTATAGGTGACTTTTCCGGGCCTAGAACACATTCCTCCGGAATGTATTTTCTGAGAATCGAACCTAAAAACTGAGAAGCACGGTTGATTTTGTCTTCTTTCCTGTGTTTCAGTTCAATCATTATTAATTTCACAAATGGCGGATAGAGAAACTTTTTTCTTTCATCCAGAAAATAATTATAAATCTCTTTAACGTTCTGATTTTTAATCAATTCGAAAACAGAATGTGACGGATTATAAGTCTGAATGAGAATTTTCCCATTTCCGGACACACGTCCTGCGCGTCCTGCAACCTGGGTAATCAATTGATATGCCCGCTCTTCCGCACGAAAGTCCTGAACATGGATCAGAGCATCTGCCTTTGGAATCGCCACCAATTCTATATTATCAAAATCCAGACCTTTGGATATCATTTGCGTTCCAACCAAGATATCGGTTTCTCCATTTTCCAGTTTTTCGTAGAGTTTCTCATAAGCAAATTTCTTTCGCATCGAGTCAACATCCATTCTGTCCACTTCCGAATCAGAGAATATATTTTTGGTTTCCTCTTCGATTTGTTCAACGCCAACACCTCTTGTATTCAGGTTTTCACCGTGACAGCTTGGACAAACTGTTGGTTTTCCGGAACGGTGGCCGCAATAATGACACTTCAGCTCATTCGAAGTTTTGTGATAGGTCATTACCACATCACAATTACTACAATAAGTGACGTGGCCGCAAGTTTCACATTCGATGACATTCGCATAACCACGGCGATTATGAAGAATAATGGTTTGTTTTTTGTGTTCTAATTGAAGATTGATTTCGTCAACCATTTTTTGACTGAAATTCCCAACAATTTTCTTTTGATTTTGCGCTTCTTTGATATCGATGATTTCAAATTTCGGCAAATCCACTTTCCCAAATCTTTCATTAAGAGTCACATAACGCAATTTATCCTTCATCGCCAAGTCGTAACTTTCTAAAGAAGGCGTTGCTGAACCTAAAATCAATTTGGATTGATAAAATTCTGCCAGCATCATCGCAGAATCTTTCGCATTGAAAAAGAAGTACTGGTCTCTTGGTCTGTAAGCCGAATCGTGTTCTTCATCAACAATGATTAATCCCAGATTTTCAAATGGTAAAAACAACGAATTGCGCGTTCCAATCAGGATTTGAAGCTCATTATTTTTGATTTTTTTCCAGACTTCTACTCTTTCAAAATCAGTCAGTTTATTATGATAAAAACCTAGTTTTTTGCCGTATTTTTTTTCCAGACGGATTGTGATTTGTTTGGTCAAAGCGATCTCTGGCAAAAGCAAAAGGACATTTTTTCCGAAGTTGACGCAGTCTTCAATCTTCTCAAGGTAAATGTGCGTTTTTCCCGATGAAGTCACACCATGAAGCAACACATTTTTGTCTTCATCAAAAGCCTGATTGATTTCTGAAATCGATTTTTTCTGATTTTCTGTCAGTTCTTCAATCTCTTCAATCTCGCCTTCGTAAGAATCGATTCTGTCTTTTTCAAGAAAATATTCTGTGACCCAACCTTTTTCTACCAAGGATTTAAGTTGTTGATTGACAAAATTGCCCTCATCAAAAACCAAAGATTTCCTGATTGGATTTTCCGGATTATCAATTTGTTTTGAAAGGATATTTAAGAATAAATCTTTTTGTTTTTTGGCTTTATCCAGTTTCAAAAGAATCATTGCCAGATTCTCAGAAACCAGCGCTTCGTCATTGATTTTCAGGTAGGCAATTTCTTTTGCTTTATATTTTTCAGTGATTTTTTCATCGACTGAAATGTAGCGTTCATCAATCAGCGAATTGATGGTTTTAATGATTTCTTTTTTCGGGATGAAGGCTTCGATCTCTTGCAAATTCAGCATTTGTCGAACTTCCAAAGCTTGGAGAAGATACGTTTCGTTCGCGTCCAGATTTTGCCAGTCAATGGTTCTTTCGGATAATAATCTGACGTATGTTTCACTTTCCAGCTTGAGAGAAGACGGAAATGCCAAACGGTAAATTTCGCCCAGATTGCAGAGATAATAAGAACTCATCCAGTTCCAGAATTCCAGTTGTTGTTTCGGAACAATCGGTTGATTGTCTAATAGACTGATAATGTCTTTCGGAACAAATGTTTCTTCAAAATCATCGAACAGTTCCGCAACAATTCCTGTGTAGATTTTCTTCCCACGAAACGGAACCAAAACCCGCATTCCAACTTCAATTTTCTCTAAAAAATCTACCGGAACTTTGTACGTGAAAGTTCCTTTAAGATTGAGTGGAAGAATGATTTGAGCGAATTGCAATTTGTTATATTTTTAACGCAAAGTGCGCAAAGATTTTTTATTAATTATTGAGAATATTTTAAGATCACAAAGCCGTAAAACTTAGCCAATAAATACTAATTTAAATTCAATGACAATTATTTATCACTTATAACCTAAACCGTATAACTCTGGAACGCCTCTTCCAAGCTTGCAAATTTGCCTTTGAATTCTGAAATTGGAGAATCCTGGATGATATTGCCTTGATGAATCAAAATCACGCGCGAGCAAAGCGCTTCAACTTCCTGCATTATATGCGTGGACAAAATCACGGTTTTTGCTTTTCCGATTTCTTTGATGACATTTCGGATTTCTATGATTTGATTCGGATCAAGTCCGTTAGTTGGTTCGTCCAAAATCAACAAATCCGGCTCGTGAAGAATGGCTTGAGCCAAACCAACTCTTTGTTTGTAACCTTTGGAAAGCTGACTGATTTTCTTTGATTTTTCCGGCGTAATGCCAACCAAATCGATAACCTGTTCTACTCTTTCTTTTTTGATATTATGAAGATTCGCGACGAATTGAAGATATTCTTTCACAAACATCTCGTTGTAAAGCGGATTATTTTCCGGAAGGAAACCGATTTTCTTTTTGGATTCGATTTCGTTTTCTGAAATACTTTTTTCGTCCAAAAGAATCTCGCCTTCATCAATTTTCAGAACGCCTGTTATGGATTTCATCAGCGTGGATTTTCCAGCTCCGTTGGGGCCGAGTAATCCGATTATTTCGTTGTTAGCGATTGTTATATTGATATCGTTTAGCGCAATCTGCTCTCCGAATTTTTTAGTCAGTCCTGAAATTTTTAAAGACATCGGGTTATTTATAAGTGATGAATTATGAATGATTCTTAATCTTTACAAAAATATGAAAATTACTGCATCTTTTTAAACGCAAAGAGCGCAAAGATTTTTATACATTATTGAAAATATTTTTAAGAGTCGCAAAGACGCTTCGCTCAAATAAGAGTTGAACGTAAACTTTTTCATTCCGTAGAAATCTCAACACTTTTAAATATAATGGTTTGACTCCTACGGAATGACAAAATTCTATTTTATAGTAATGTTACATTATATTGAATTCGCAGCCCGACTTGAGCGGAAATCCTTTTTACGCAACGTAGTGGAGTGAAAAGATTGGGAGCGGAAGGCGGATTAAGCTGCCCAAATAAAAATCATAAATTATTTTTTGTAACAAATTTTTGATATCATTACTAACCGAACAGAGTTAAAGCAAAAATGGGTTCATCTGAGAAAGAATTTTTAGAGAAAATCGATAAACATAAAGGAATCATCTTCAAGATTTCCAAAATGTATATGGATAATCGTGATGATCAGAATGACCTTTTTCAGGAGATTGTTTATCAGGTCTGGAAGTCTTTTTCGACATTCGAAGGTAAAAGTGAATTCTCAACCTGGCTTTACAGAATTGCGCTGAACACAGCAATTATCTTTCTGAAATCTGAGAAAAAACGGAACTTCATTCAAAATGATGATGTCTCACTTTACAAAATAAAAGAAGACGAATACAACCACGAAGACGAACAAAAACTGAAAGTGATGTACGAATCTATCCAAAAACTGAACCCGATTGACAAAGCTCTGATCTTCTATTACCTGGAAGATTTCTCGGGGAAAGAAATGGCAGAACAAATGGGAATCTCGGAAGGAAACGCAAGAGTGAAGCTGAACCGTGCGAAAGAAAAGTTAAAGGAATTAATTAATAAAGAGGCTTCGAGAGCATCAGCCTGACAGCCAACAACTCAGCTCAGACCAACTATCAACTATAACTATCAAAGATATGGACTTAGATAATCTTAAATCACTTTGGAATAAAGAAGATGTTTCCGAAACACCGGAAATCTCTACTGAAAGACAAAAAGAAATACATCTGCCTCTGGAAAAAATCAGAAAAAATATGCGCAATGAATTTTGGTCAACCATTATTCTTTTACCAATAGTTTTAATCGCCATTTGGTTTTTCAATATACCTTTTCGTTTTAGGCTTTACATCGAAGTTCTGGTGGCCTCAATGACTTTGGTGACGGTTTTCTTCTTTAGCAAATTCTTTAAACTTTATAGGGAAATCAGCAATCCGACTTTAGGAACTTATGATTCTCTGAAGGATTTATTTCACCAATTTGAATTGAATAAGCAATATTACCTTTCGTTCTATCTAAGTTTTGTTCCATTTTTTGTTTGTGAGATCATCATCATTACAGAATCGATTCCTTATTCACATCAATATACGGACGGACTATTAGCTGTCAAATTCATCATTTCCATTTTGTTTGGATTATTTGCACTCTATTTTTTTGGAAATTGGTGGTTCAAACATTTTTATGGAAAATACATCGATAAAATCAAAAAACTGGTTGAAGACTTAAAATAAAAATATATATATATTTTGTATTCTAAAAATTAATAAGTTAAATTGCTACTGATTTACAGCATAATAAACAATTATTAATATGAAAAAAATATATCTGCTTAAAAGTTTCCTGCTGGTTGTATGTTTAATAATATTTGGAAATATAGAAACGAAGGGACAGAATTTAACCCTCAATTTCGATGAGCCGTTTGGCACAAAAAACTGGACAGAAGATGGTTACAATTGGAGCTGGGATCAGTCCGGTTGGGATAACATTAGAAACTACAATCCTAAAAGTGGAACAGGGCATGGCGCAACCGCCAGTGAGTATAGTTCAAAACTCAGCACAACCAAAAACATCAATATATACGGAGTCTGGATATATTGTTTTATAAGTAATACTAATGATTTAGAATACCTCAATTTAAAAGGATATGATATCAACGGAAATGTCTTATACTCCAAGTCTCTTCCTCCTACAACATTTCTTTCAAATTTTGATTATCAATATATTGTTTTAAATTGGACTAATGTTAAAAGTTTTGCCGTAGAATACAAAAAAGGAAGCCAGGTACAGCCTGGACCGTCTGTATATTACGATGATTTGGTCTATTCCATCAATGAAACTCTGTCAGCAGAGGACGCATCTAGTGAAGAAGCAGTTTCAATATATCCAAACCCCGTTAAGAAAAATCTTACAATAGACACAAAAAAACCTTTCTTATCTGCAGAAGTCTATAATGTAAACGGACAAGTTCTAAAAATTTCTAATAGCAAGAATATTGACTTATCAAAATTGGAAAAAGGAAATTATGTTGTAAAAGTTAAAACAGACAACAATGTTATTTCAAAAAAAATTATAAAAGAATAATTTTTACAATTATTCATCACAAACCCTCCAGTTTAAACTTCCGGAGGGTTCATTTTTAAATGAAGAAAAAACCAATTTCCATAAGCTGAAAATTTTTGTAAATTTGCACACTTATGGGACAAATCCTAGCCATTGACTACGGAAAAGTGAGAACGGGAATCGCCGCAACGGACGACCTGCAAATTATTGCGAGTGGGCTTACAACGGTTGAGACTTCAAAACTTGTAGATTTTTTGAAAAAATATTTTTCCGAAAATAACGTGGACGAAGTTGTCATAGGACTTCCCACAGATTTGAAAGGAAACATGTCCGAAATCGAAACTGATATTCAGAAATTTATTTCGGTATTTGAGAAGGATTTCCCTGATAAGAAAATCAATCGTCTGGATGAACGTTTCACTTCCAAAATGGCTTCTTTTTTCATTAGCCAAAGCGGAAAGAACAAAAAGCAGAGGCAGGAAAAAGGATTGATTGACAAAGTAAGTGCAACAATATTGTTGCAAAATTTTTTAGAACAAAAAAGATGATTTTACCAATTAGAGCTTTCGGAGATTCCGTTTTGAGAAAAAAAGCACATGAGATCGAAAAAGATTATCCTGAGCTTCAAAATTTGATTGACAATATGTTCGAGACCATGTACGGTGCCAATGGAATTGGCTTGGCTGCACCACAGATTGGTTTGGATATCAGACTTTTTGTTGTGGATGTTTCTCCTCTTTCTGATGATGAAGATTATGAAGACATTGCTGAAGAATTGAAGGACTTCAGAAAAGTTTTCATTAATGCAAAAATCTTAGAAGAATCTGGCGAAGAATGGAAATTCAACGAAGGATGCCTCAGTATTCCGGAAGTCCGTGAAGATGTGAAGCGAAAATCAACCATCAAAATAGAATATTATGATGAAAATTTCGTTAAACATACCGATACATTTTCTGACATCAGAGCCAGAGTGATCCAGCATGAATATGACCACATCGAAGGCATTCTTTTCACAGATCACCTGAGCGCTTTGAAGAAAAAAATCGTCAAAGGAAAACTACAGAAAATTGCTAACGGGGACGTGAGCGTCAGCTATAAAATGAGATTTCCAAAATAGACGTTAGATGCTAGAATCTAGATTTTAGGCTAACAACTATAATCCGACAATATCAACTAATAAAAATATACTAAAGAAAAATATTAAAATGCAGTTAGAAAAAATTATTTCAATCTCCGGAAAACCGGGACTTTTCAAATTGGTTTCTCAGCTTAAAAACGGTTTTATCGTTGAGGACATCACCACTAAGAAAAAAGCGAGCATCTCAAACTCCAGCCAGGTAAGTCTTCTTGACAATATCGCTATGTTCACATTTGATAAAGAAGTTCCTTTATTCGAAGTTTTTGAGAATATTGCAAAAAAATACGACTACAAACCAACCATCAACCACAAGTCTTCCAGCGAGGAGTTGAGAGCTTTTATGGCAGAATCTCTTCCTAACTATGATGTGGAAAGAGTTTATGAGTCTGATATCAAAAAATTGGCTCAATGGTACAACTTGCTTCAAAAAGCTGGTTATATCACTCCTGAAAGCTTTATAAAACCAGAAGAAACGCCTGCAGCAGAAGTTGTTGAAGAAACTAAAGCTGAAGAAAAAACTGAAAAAGCAGAAAAAAAGCCTGCCGCTAAAAAAGCTCCGCCAAAAAAAGCTGCTGAAAAAACAGAAGAAGCTAAAGCAGAGAAACCTGCTGCTAAAAAGCCTGCTGCTAAAAAAACGACCAAGAAAGAAGATTAATTATTAGTCTTTTAAATTATATGCTCTCTCAAAATTCCTTATTTTTGAGAGAGCTTTTTTATATTTAAAGTCTTCGAGAGCCTCAGACTGACATCTCGAGAAATTAATTTTTGTCATTTATGAGAGTTATTTCATTAGTTCCTTCGATCACAGAAGCTTTGTTTGATTTGGGTTTAGCAACTGATGAAATTGTTGGTCGCACAAAGTTCTGTATCCATCCAAAAGATTGGGTTGATAAAGTTGAAATAATTGGTGGAACTAAAAATCTCAACATTGATAAAATCAAAGCTCTGGAACCTGACCTCATCATTGCCAATAAGGAGGAAAATATCAAAGAGCAGGTGGAAGAACTGATGAAGGATTTCAAAGTTTTGGTAACGAATATCGAAACGCTGGAAGACAATTATTACTTATTGAAACAACTTGGCCATCTATTCGGAAAGGAAGAAAAAGCTCAGTTTTTCAACCTGAAAACATATGAAGCCTTTAATATTACGAAATATGAGAAACGTTTAAAAGTTGCTTATCTGATTTGGAAAAATCCTTATATGACAGTTGGCGGCGATACTTTTATTTCGAAGATTCTGGAAGAACTGGGATTTGAAAATCTGTTCAAAAATCAGAATCGCTATCCGGAAGTTCAGCTGGAAGATTTGAAGGATGCTGATCTGATTTTCCTGTCGTCAGAGCCTTTTCCTTTTAAAGAAAAACATATTGTCGAGATCCGGGAAGTCTGTCAAAATCAGAAAATTATGATAGTTGACGGCGAAGCTTTTTCCTGGTACGGAACACATCTGGCGAAATGTGGGGATTATTATCGGGAGTTGTTAGAAGATTTGTAAATTAAAATTAGCACTAAATTTCGCTTCTGATCCTGCTCAATGTTTCCTGTGAAATGCCGAGATACGAAGCAACCATCCCAAGAGGTGCGCGCAGAATAATATCCGGATTTTCCTCCAGAAGTTGTTTATACTTTTCCTTAGCTGTCATGTGCTGGAGCGACACAATGCGGGCTAACATTTGCGTCATCAGATTCCCAAGTATGTACCTGCTGAAATTGGCCGCAGTAAGCGATGCTGAACATAATTTTTCTAATTTGTCGTAATTGCAGCTGGTAACGATCGATTGTTCTACCGCTTCTATATTATTTCTGGCGGCTTCATTTTTAAAAAGTGTATCAAGATTCGCAGTAACCTTACCCTCCGAATAAAAATTAGTCGTTATGTCTTTTCCGTTTTCATAGTAAAACATCCGGAGCAAACCTTCGTTTACAAAAAAAATAGTTCTGTTATAGTGGTTTTGCTGACTAAGAAGTTTACCTTTTTCAAAACTTTGAGTATTACATTCTTCATTAAAAAAACGCTCTATTTCGGTATCGATTTTTATATGTTTTTCCAGCTCAAGAAGAATGTCCATAGATTATTTTTCGTAAAAATACGAAAAATGAGCGTTTCAAAATTTTCCGAAACGCTCACATACAAACATTAGAACAAATGAAAACTTATTCCGGGTCAATTTCCTGACCTTCATAATTTTCCACAATATGATGAGCCTTGAATAGCATATTGATTTTTATCTTCAAAGCAATCCATCCTAAAATAAAATAAACCCATCCTAAAATAAATAAATGCCAGAAATATTTATAGGTGAGATAATCTGATCCTTTCTCTACAACCATTATCTTCAAAGCCTCTAAATAAGGCGTTAGCGGAATGATATTGGTAAAATTGGCGATAAATGAAGGCATTGCATAGGTCGGCCAAGTAAATCCACTGATAATAAACGCCGGTGAAGCAATTACCATAAGAATTTGTGTCGCTTTGAGTGCATCAGGGATGATAATACTTACCAAAACTCCCAGATTGGTTGCTGCAACTATAAATACAGCAGTCAATAAAAAGAAGTTCGCGACATTTTCCGGTGCAGGAATTTTAAAATAAATACTGCAGAGATAGAATATCAGAATATTGAAATTAGAAAAAAGCCAGACAGGAAGACATTTTATCGCCATAACCAAAACCGCATACTTATGTTTCCCCGCGAAATCTTTTATAAAGGATTCTCTTTTAAACTCCTCAGAAAAGGTAACTGCCATTGCCAGCAGAATAACTTGCTGTAAAACGACTGCCATCAAAGCCGGCCACATAAAAACCAGATAATTACCTGTTGTATTAAAAAGTGTAATATAGTTTGCTTTGAAAGGCTCAATATTCATTTTTGCCTGTTCTGCACTCATTCCTTTTTTCTGCAAAGCCTTTATATCTACACCTGCCGAAAAAGTTCCCAAAGTCAGCTGAATAGCTTTTGAAGCAAAATTGGCAGTCAACACGTTAGAAGTATTAATATACACGTTGATTTCGGGATATTTTTTCTGAAGAATATTAGCTTCAAATCTTTCCGGAATGATTACAACTGCACCAGCTTCGGTCTTTATAACCTCGTCTTTTATAACAGGCGGCTCTTCTCCGTAATTCAGTACCTTAATTGATTTGTTATCATTCAGCATGTCTATTATTTGGTATGATAACGGTGTTTTATCATAATTAACCACAATTACAGGAATATCCGTAACCTTCCCGCTTTTGTATGTAAATCCCATCAGCAATGCATAGAAAACCGGTGCAATAAAAAACACAGAAAGCATTGTTTTGTTCGTTAAGAACAATTTAAACTCTCTTTTCAAAAGATATCTTAACTGTTTCATTTTTGTAAGTTTAGATTACTTCAAAACAACGCTAGAATTGACCAAAAGTCCGTTGACCTTTGTTCTGTCTGTTGGGATTACCTTTATTTCATAAACTGCATCTCCCGGCTGATAATCAGGAAAAGCTGTTGTGATGTCCGCATATTTTGTCAATTGCTTGATGGAAACTATTTTACCTGAAAATTCTTGATTACCATAGGTAGATTTCATATTTACAGTTGAATCTTTATGAAACTTGGACATTCCACTCTCAGGAATTGTGAAACGAAAGTATGTTGTTCCCGGTATATATCCATTGAATAATGCATATCCTGCGGTCGCTAACTCTCCTACATTCAAAGAAATAGTTTCAATTTCCATATCGTTTGTTGCAATGATATATCTTTCGGAATAGGCCACATTAGCTTCTTGCAATACTCCTTTTGCCTGATTTTCCTGTCCTATGGCCATTTCTATTTTCTCTACTCTGGTTCCCAATTCTACATCATGTAGCTCCGCATTCACGGCATCTAACTGAGCTTTTGCACCTTGATATTTTGCAAAAATTTCATCGTAATTTTGGGGTGACATCAGACTGTCTTTGAACATATTGGATGCTCTTTTATAAGATTTTTGTGCAAATTCATATTGTTCGGCCAGACCCTTTTGTTTGGCTCGTAACTGCCGAAGCTGATCTGCTGTGGCGCCGTTTTTTGCCAATTGCGCCTGAGCTTTGGCAGCAGCAGTAGCCCCTTTTGCCTGTGCAATTTTTGCAGAGACTTCCGGCACATCAAGCATTGCTAGTGTATCACCTGCCTTGACTGTCTGTCCCTCTTCTACATAGATTTTTAGAATACGACCACTGATTTTTGGAGCAAAGGAAATAATTTCCTTTTTTGTTTTTCCTTCGATAAGTTTATTAGGTTTCTCATTTTTACAAGCAACTAAAGAAAGTAGACTTGCTATAGCGATAGATTTTAAAGTATAAGTTTGCATTTTATGTCGAATGTTTGTTGTTAAAGTTTTTCAATTGATAGATTTTGTGTGGACTTCATTAGTTCTACAGCGGCTCTTCTCTGATTAAAAATAGCGGTCTGATATTCCAATTCTGCTGTTTCCATATCATTTTCAGCTTCTATCAGCTGACTGGATTTTATCAAGCCATATCTGAATTCTTTTTCGGCCTGGGTTAAGGCATTTCTGGCAATTTGCCTCGCTTTCTCTTTCAATTCTATTTGAGAAAATGCAATATTGTAGTTGGTCTGATTGTTTGCAAGATTTAGTTGCAATTTCTTCTTAGCATCCGATTTTTTACTTTCCAGGATTTCCTTTTCAATCTTTGCTTTTTCGATTTCGTGCTTTCCTTCATTCCCATCAAAAACATCCCATTTGAAGCCTATACCTGCCTGAAAGATTGGAAATAAATTCAGATTAGTCAGCTTATAGTCTAATGAAGATCCTGTGCCTGGTATTATTTCTTTGGAAGAAGAAATATTGGTATTATAGAAGCCCAGATATGATAATGATGTGGAAGCCTGAACTTTTGGAATCCACCAGGTTTTTTCAGCTTTTATTTTAGCATCAATTGCTTTCATGCCAAAATCTAAAGCTGTCAGCTCTACTCTGTTTTCTATATTTTGATTATCATCCAGATATTCAATTCTTTCCAGATTTGGGTTAATAAGAGCAATTCTATCCCTATCAATACCTGTCAAAATATGCATTTGTGTAATCAGTAATTCTTTTTTGCCTTCATATTCTACCATTTTAGAATCCAAAGTGGCCTGTGCCAATTCTATTTTTTTAAAATCATACGGCGTTATCAATCCGTAACCAAGTGCTTTTTCGGCAGTTTTTTTATTGATGTTCAATCTTTTTTTGCCCTGATCCAGTACATTTTTACTTTCTGCAACTAGTGCAAATTGATCATAAGCTTTCGAAATTTCGGTTATCACTTCATCTATATTTTTTGCCTGTAGGGCCTGACTGGCGTTATTTTTTTCAATCAAAGCCTGTTTCAGGTATTTCACTTTTCCACCTGAGTATATCAAAATTTTGGCTTCGGCTTTGGCCGCTGCTTCAAAACCGGATAAGGTGAAATTATTGTTAAAGCTACCTTTTGGGATTGTTGCCCCGGGAAAAACAGGTTGGATTGCTGGCAGAGTAATTTCCGGAGAGGTAAGTCTTGCTGTTGCATTGACATACCCCGTTTTTCCAGAAAATTCAATTTTTGGAAGAAAAACATCTTTCAGTTTTTGCTGGTCCAGCAGATTGGATTTAGACTCTAAGTTTTGCTGTTCAATTACCGCATCTTTTGCCATTGCAGCACTTACCAGCTCTTGTAATGTTGGAGCAGATTGTGACTGTAAAACCAAAGGAAAACAAATGATTGAAAAAGAGACAATTTTCTTTAATGTTTTCATTTTATGTTCTGTTTGTTGGTGCAAATTTCCGAATGTAAGGCTTTGTTTCCTTTGACATTTATCAAAAAACGAAAATAACTTTTGCCTTATCTCTTAATTGAAAATTACAAAAAAGCTATAAAATAATTTTTATAGCTAACAATATAATTTCAAAAATCAGTGAAATTAATGATTGATAATAGTGAAAAACCCGGTAAATCGGCTTCTTTTGAATAGAATGAATCAATAAAAAAAGCCGCAATAATTGCGACTTTAATATTTTATAGAAAAAAGCAATTACAAAATCTTCGCAACCTCTACACAAAGCCAGTTCAACAATTCTTCATCTTCTTTTGTGAATGGATCTTTGGAGTGGCTATCAATATCAATCTGACCGATATTTTCTCCGTTTTTGAAGATTGGAACAACAATTTCTGCTTTGGTGTCAAGCGAACACGCTAAATAATTATCCTGAGCCCAAACATCAGGAACCACAAAAGTCTCGCCGGAAACTGCCACCTGCCCACAGATTCCTTTTCCAAAAGGTATAATCGTATGATCCGTTTCCGCTCCAACATAAGGACCGAGAATCAACTCATCCTTGTCCCCGTTCTTGAAATAAAATCCCGTCCAGTTATAATAAGAAATCTCTTTATCTAAAACCTGACAGATCTTCAGAAGTTTTGAATTTGTATCGTGTTCGGGACTTTCTAAAATGAACGAAAGTCTCTTTCTAAGTTCTACCATTTTGTAATTATTATATGTTATAACCAGAACTGCTATAATAAAGTTTAATTTAATCCCTCAAATGTCAATTCTTTGTAGCCAAACATGCCGCGCTCTTTTATGATTTCGGCAACACCTTTTGGTAATTCTTCTTCCCAACCCAGTTCGTGGGTAACAATTTTCTTGAGAATCTCGCGGGAATAGATTTCCAAGAACTTTGGGTTATGATTGGCAATATCCACAATTCTCTTATTAAGTTTGAAGTATTTATATAATTCTTTCAGATTATCATGAACCTTCAGATTTTCTGATGTCAGCAATTCACCGTTTTCAGGATTTTTATAAGGGTAAAGATAAACACGCATATCCTTTTTAAAGAACTTGCCAAAGGCTTCCAAAATTCCTCCGGGAAGATTTTTATAATATTCCTCATCAAAAACATCCAGAAGATTATTAACGCCCATCGCAACACCAATATGCTGATTGGTAAAGGTTGAGAAATAATCTACCATTCTGTAATATTCGGAGAAATTGGAAATCATTACGGTATAGCCTAAAGTTCCCAGGATATCGACTCTATCCAGAAAATCTCTTTCATCAATATCACCGGCAGCTCTAAGGTTAGAAATCGTAATTTCAAATAAAATCTGTGTATTCTCGTGGTCACACGCATTATCCTGGTTGAACATCTCCAATCCGTGTTCAAACATATCGATATTAACTCTTGTTACCGGACGGAAACTTCCTCTTACTGCAAAAATATTTTTTTTGTAAAGAATATCTGCGGGCAACATATTATTACCTTCGGAATTGAAAATCACAGCATCAGTCATTCCCAGTTTTACCAGCTGAAGACTCATCAGACGGTTATCTACATATTGGAAAGCCGGCCCGCTGAAATCAATCATATCAATTTCTAATCGGTCGGTAGAAAGATCATCATAAAGAGATTCTATCAAAACGCGCGGATTATCAATATAGAAATAAGCACCATAAATGAGATTCACCCCAAGACTTCCCAATGTTTCCTGCTGAAGGGTTGCATTGGTTTCTTTAAATTTGACATGGATAACAATCTCGTTAAAATCTTCGTTCTCGTTATTCTGATATCGGATTCCTACCCAACCATGGCCTTTTGATGTTTTATCAAAATTAATGGTTGTAACCGTATTAGCATAGGAAAAGAATTTTTTGCCCGGATTTTTCTCTCTCGGGATTCTTTCTTCAATAAGTGCCATCTCGTAACGCAACATTTTTCTGAGACGGTTTTGCGTTACATACCGGTTTTTGGTTTCTTTACCATAAATAGCGTCAGAAAAGTCCTTATCGTAAGCAGACATTGCCTTTGCAATGGTTTGAGAGGCACCGCCGGCACGAAAAAAATGCCTTACAGTTTCTTGACCCGCTCCTATCTCCGCAAAAGTTCCGTAGATGGATGAATCTAAATTAATGGCTAATGCTTTCTGCTTAGGGGTAAGTTTTGGCTTTATCACGAAGAATTAGATTTATTTTGTAAATTTACCAAAATAACAGCAAAAACAAAAATGCTTTTAAAATTTTTAGGCACCGGTACTTCTCAAGGCATTCCTGTTATTGGCAGCCATCATCCGGTTTGCCTCTCCAAAGACCAAAAAGATAAACGTTTACGCACTTCTGCTCTTATCACTTCCGACTCTGGAAAGAAAATATTAATTGATTGCGGACCAGATTTTCGCCAACAAATGTTGATGAATAACGAGGAGCAAATCGATGCGGTTTTGATAACACATGAGCATAACGATCACATTATCGGATTGGATGATCTGCGACCACTGATTTTTAAAAATAGATCATCAATGCCAATTTATTGTAATTCACGAGTTGCAGGAGAAATCAAGGATCGTTTTCCTTATGCTTTTATTGAGCATAAATATCCTGGCGCGCCAAGTTTTGATTTATTTGAAATCGAGAATAATTTTATTCTTTTTGACGAAGTTGAAGTTCAACCAATTGATATTATTCATTCTGAGATTAATATTCTGGGATTTAAATTCAAAAATCTGGCTTACATAACAGATGCGAGTAAAATTGATGATAAAGAAAAAGAAAAACTGAAAAATCTGGATTTTTTCATCATTAATTGTCTCAGAAAAAAAGATCCTCACCACTCGCATTTCATATTACCACAGGTTCTTGAACTGGTTGAAGAGCTGAAGCCAAAGAAAACTTACCTTATCCATATCAGTCATCATTTGGGTTTTCATGAAGAAGTCGAAAGTGAACTTCCTGATAATGTACATCTTGCTTATGACAGTCTGGAAATCGAATTTTAAATTTGAAAAAACTTTGAAAAAAATTTCTGAATCAATAATTTTTGACATATATTTGCACACCAATTTAAAGCAAGCCCAGGTGGCGGAATTGGTAGACGCGCTGGTCTCAAACACCAGTTCTTAGGAGTACCGGTTCGATCCCGGTCCTGGGTACAAAAAATCCTCTGAAACTATTGTTATCAGGGGATTTTCATTTTAAAGGGCGGTCAAAAAGATGGCTAACAAAAGTCGACTTCCGAAACATCAAAAAGCACATCCCTTCTAAAATGTCAGATTTGTTTCCAAATAGTTTGACAACTTTGCTATGATTTGTGACATTTTTTCTTTTCAGATTGTGACACTTTTTCACTGATAAGATTCTGGTATATCGTTTGAAAAATGATTGTTGTGTTCTTTAAATTTTATTGTTTAACATTAAAAAACGTTTGTTATGTCAATCGAAAAAAGAAACAATGGCAGTTTGCTCCCTGCAAATCCACGTACACTGTTCGATGACTTTTTCAGTCGCGAACTTTTTAATTGGGGCAATAATAATTATTCTTCCACTCTTACCACTCTTCCATCCGTAAACATTAGGGAGAATCCCGAAAATTTTGTAGTGGAAGTCGCCGCACCGGGTATGGAAAAACAAGATTTCCAAATTAGCCTGGAAGGTAATCTCCTTACCATCTCGTCTTCGAAAAAAAATGAAACGGAAGACAAAAATGACAATTATACCCGTAGAGAATTTAGCTATCAGGCTTTTCAGCGCAGTTTTGAGCTCGCAAGAGATGTAGTGGATGAAGAGCATATTGAAGCTAAATACGAAAACGGAGTTTTGAAGCTCACAATACCTAAAAAGGAGGAAGCTAAAAAACGTCCTCCTAAGCTGATCGAGATTCAATAATATTATAATTGGTTTCCTTTTGGGAAACCAATTTTCTATTCTATCCGGTAATTAATTCATTATCAATTTTAATTATTAAATTATGCATGGATTACTTTCGGCCATATGCATTTTGTGCCTCACCACATTAGGGATAATGCTTCTTTTGAAAAAACTGAATCAACCCTACCTTATTGCTTATATTATTGCAGGTATAATCTTGGGACCATATGTTTCAGGAGTTTTTACCAAACCGGATGAAATAGAAATCATCGGTGAAATCGGAATTCTGCTTCTGATGTTCTTTTTGGGAATGGAGATCAATGTCCCAAACAACCGAAGCTTACTTATAAAACCTGTGATAGCACAAAGCATAAAAATACTTCTAAGTATAATATGTGCCCTTGCGATAGGTTACATGACAGAGCTTTCTTTGAATAGTATGATCCTTATTGCTGTACTTTTTATATTCAACAGTACTGCGGTAGTCAGTGAGTTTTTGAAAAAACACAATACTTTAAAAACAACATTAGGAATCATGATCCTTAATATGCTGATATTTCAGGATCTGCTGCTTGCTCCTGTGTTAACAATACTGAAAGTATGGGACAATAAGAACTTTGATTTTCTACAGATTATATTACCTATATTGGTCTGTATTGCTATTTTTCTGCTTTTAAGAAGAGTGAGAAACATACAGGAAATCAGGCTTCCGGGATTTTTTCATACTCTTGAAAGTGATCATGACATGCAGGTGTTTTCAGGATTGATTATTTGCCTTGGATTTGGATTATTCGCAGAAACATTGGGCTTGAGCGGTGCGCTCGGAAGTTTTATAGCCGGCGTTGTTGTCGGAAGAGTGAAGTCATTTAACTGGCTCGAACATTCATTAATGCCTTTTAAAGTATTTTTCACAACGCTTTTTTTTGTTTCCATAGGACTTCGGCTTGATCTTTCGTATCTGTATTTTAATATAAAAACTGTTCTGCTGGGAACTTTCTTTGTTCTGGCAAGCAATAGTGTGATGTCGGCTATCATTTTCCGATTGCTAAAATATAACTGGAAGGACAGTTGGTATGGCGGTGCCTTACTATCTCAAACAGGAGAATTTGGTATATTGGCATTATCTGTTGCTTATAAAACAGGGATTATTGAATACAGCTTATACAAGACCGGACTTGGAATCACCTGCCTGTCTCTGTTATTCTCCACCATCTGGATCGCCATCCTGAAAGGTATTATTGAAAAAAGATCATTAATTAGTCAGAAAAATTAAGCCTTTATATAATTAGAAATGTGTCTTGTCAATCTTTTTACTATCGTATAATATGTAAATCAACTAAAAATATATTTTTTAATTAAAACACTGAAAAACAAAATTATACAACAATATTTTTAAGAGCCATTTTCCTGATTTTGATTCAAAACAAAAGACAGAATACGTGTCTGGTCATAATTGTTAAAAATATATTATGTTAACTTTGAAAGTTCAACAACAATACATGATGACTATAAAATTAAAATGTTGGAAGATTATTGTTTTCCGTTTGGTATTTCTTTTTACTAATTTTCTTATCAGCAGTTTAAACGGCCAAAATGCAGAAGCATACAATCAGATTTACACAAGAACCTATCTTGAAATTTCTCAAAAAGATTTTCCGAAAGCTTTAAAAATTGCTGACTCTCTATATAATATTTCTGAAACCCCTCGCTATAAGGCTAAAAGTCTGATGCTTTCAGGTTCACTACTTCAACAATCCGGTGAATTTAAAGATGCTATTGATTACGCTTTAAAAGCAGAAAAAATACTTGAAGATACTGATGACAATGTGTGGAAAGCAAAAATATCCGGTTTCCTTGCTACTCAGTACCGTCATCTGAAGCTCTTTGACCAGTCTAAAAAATATATTGAAGAAACGTCAGAAACCATCAAAAAGATAGATGATCCCAGACTTGTGAATCAGACCAACGGTTTTCTGATGCAGGAAAAAGCTTACTATGAAAACGAACATAAAAATTACAGACAATCCATCAAATATATTAATGACGCTTCGAGCTATTTTAAATTAAGCGGACAGGACAATCCGTTTCTCTCAGCTAATAATGAACAGCTTTTAGGTTTGAATTACTATTATCTGAAAGATTATTCTAAGGCTATGGATTACTATGAGCAAGCTTTGGACAAGCTGAATCATATGTCAAACAACTTTCTTAAAGCACTCGTATTGAATGGAATGGCGCAGATATATATTGCTCAAAAAAATCCTGAAAAAGCAAAACCCTTGATAGACCAGGCACAAAAAATGGCTGAAGAATCTCCATATCTCAGTCTAAAAAATGAAATATATGAAAGCTCCCAGCAATATTATGCTTTAACCAAAGATATTGAAAAACTGAACCAGGCTAAGAAAAAACAGGATTCTGTCTCGGAAAAGATAAGCAATAAAGCTTCAGCTTATATCAACGACTCTTACACCAGACTAAAGAAAGATAACGAACTGAACAAGAAACAATCGGGGTGGAAAAATGTCATCATTATGTCTGTACTTTTGATACTAATTATCATTATTGTCTATTTTGTAATTTATAGAAAACGACAGAAAGAAAAATTTGCTAAAATCCAGCAGATTCTAGAAGAAATCGAACAAACCAAACCGGCATCTCTTCCGGAAACCGAGATTACACAAAATTTAGCGTATGAAGATGTATCGGAACCAAATATTGTAAATTATGACACCGAGCCAGAGTCACAGGCGCTGATGACTCCTGCTACTGAGAAAAAAATCCTCAGTAAATTGGATAAGTTTGAACAGACAACATTATTTACAAGAAATAATGTATCACTTCCATATGTAGCCGCTTACTGCAGTACGAATACTAAATATCTTTCGTATGTTGTCAACACTTATAAAAAGAAGGATTTTAAGAATTATATCAATGAGCTACGAGTCAGACATATTATTTATAAATTGAAAAATGACAGCCAGTATCACAAATATAAAATTTCAAGTCTGGCTGAAGAAGCCGGTTTTTCATCTCAGAGTAAGTTTGCAGCTGCATTCAGAAAAGTTACAACTGTGTCACCGTCTGAATTTCTTGAACACCTAAGATCCCAGCATCTTAATTAAACAATAGATTTTTCAGGAAACAGATGTATTATGTTTTATAAATCGTAATCCATTTGTGATAAATTTCAGTTATTGTATTCAATTAATTCAATGCTGAAGCCGAATTACAGCTGTTTAATGACTTCATAATACCATTCTTGGAAGATAAATAATTATTCAAGCTTATATCATCCTTTTTATTTTCGCTAAATAACAGACTATTAAATTATTAAATCTTTATTAATAAATCTTTATCCTGATTCATTTTCCCGAATATGACCCTTCATTTTATTGCACACCCGCTTTTATAGCTGCTATTTTGCACCAGATTTTTTGACTTGCTGGAAACAGAATACAAATGATGGAAAAAAATCTAAATACTTTTCCCGACAATCTATCGGGAAAGTATTTTTTACATCAGCACATGAGAACAAGAATCAATATGCTTTTATAGCTGTTAATAACTAACAACACAAGATGACACGGAAAATTTTAAACTTTCTCAACAGAGGAAGGTTCATATACGCTGCTATGATCCTTCTTAATTGCAATCTTTTTTATGCTGAAGGCTCAAAAGATCTCTACCCCAGCGGTGTATCCGGAGGACGAGCTTTTTTATACAGCAATTCATATACAGCTGGTGGCACAACAATGGCTTCATGGCCATTCAAATCCGCAGGAACCCATTATGCATACGTTAAAGCGGGCGAAGTTATTCATGCGGCATCAAGTGCCCAAGGTAGCGGAAACGGCAGGATTATATTAACTGCGCCTGATGGCACCGTTTATACTTCTCCTAATAATACAACAGGACAGATTGGTAGCAGAACTGCAGAATTGGCAGGCCCCAGACTCCTGGCACAGGCAGCTGGATCTAACCGCTACTCCACTTTTAACAGAACAGCTTCAGCTAATCAGGCTGGTATCTGGAAAATCGAATTTACGCCGACTGGTGATGTTAATTCCTCCGCTACACCTTCCGTGACAAGTGTTGCTGCGGATGCTGCGTGGACACAGTCTGCAAATTCTGAACTAATAGCAGCTTGGGATGTCTCTGTGGAATCATCGGGCTCGTGGGTAGCTGGCAGAGTCTATTCCAATGTAATGAATCTTCATATCAGTAATGCCCAAAGTGGATTTTACGGACAGGTTTATGCTTTAACAAAAGATGGCTACATCTATAGAGTCAATAATAATGGCAATAACGGTGTTGGTTTTACATTTTTTGTGAATAATAGAGGTTTTATTTCTAATAATACTTCAACTTATAAAAGTATGGATTTTTCAAGCGGAATTTCCTCTTATGTACAAAGTCCCCTTAATGCCGATACTTCTACAGATATAACCCATAAAATATTCTACAGCCAGCCGGCATCCGATATGCCGGCGACAGCAACCGGCAGTGTACCCGGAAATGCCACTTGGCTTAAAACCACCGTAGTTGAGCCAACAGTGCTTAATGTTAGTCTCGTCGGTGCAGAAACAACACCGGGACAGGTCAGTAGCGTCAAAGGCGGCTATGTCAGGTTTAATGCTGCGGTACAGGGCTCATATACAATAACGATAGAAAGTGCCTCTACGCCGGCAACATTTGCAACAAGGACACTCACAGGAATTGCCACTGCAGGTAACAATAATGTATTCTGGGATGGAAAAGACGGTAACGGAAATAATCTTCCGCAAGGCAATCAGCCGATAAGACTCAAAGTACAACTGCGTGGTGCAGAAGTCCACTTCCCGTTTATTGATATGGAAATTAATCCTAACGGTATGGTACTTGAGCTTTTAAACGGTACCGATACTACTAATGAACGCTACCGCGTATACTGGGATGACAGTGATATTACAAGAACGACAACCAATAATCAAGGAAAAGGCTCTACTCCCGCCAATGCTAGTGTAAGTGGTTCATTAAGTGGACCAACAGGAACCGGAGGTCACATGTGGGGACAGCAAACCAATAATACCAGCCCTCTATCATCCGCAAATCTTGGAAATGGTTTTGGAAATGAAAAATCTATTGATACCTGGTCCTATATCAAAGGTCCAATTGCACAGTCTGAAACATCTGTCATTGTCAAAACAGCAGACCTGCAGGTTACGGCGGTAACCGCAGATAAAACAACTCTTGCTATTGCAGACCAGATTACCTACACAGTAAAAGTTAAAAATAATGGTCCCAGTGATGTCGAAAATGCACCTTTCACTTTTATAGTTCCTTCAGGATTTGATCCGCAATCTTTTACTTTTAGCGGTAATAATTGTGGTGGTGAGGCGGTAGCTGTTACATACAACGCTACAACACATACCTATTCCTCACAGCTTAATCTTCCAAATGGCTGTGAAATTACTTATACTTTTACAATGCTTGTAAGCAGTGCTGCAACACCAGGTCCTGTACAGGTTCAGGCTGCTATTCTCAGACCGAACGATGTAACGGATCCTGACGCTACTAATACAACACCGGGAGTCCCTCCTACCAGTGCGCAATATGAATGTGCCAATAACGGACTTGGTGGTGTTTGCAATAATATTGTTAATCATAACACGGTAACTTTCACACCTGGTGAAATTTGTACAGAACCTGTCAATGGTAACACATTTCAATGGAGCATTGCCGATTCACCAGGTCCATATGTTACCCAAAACATAACACAGCCTGCTTCCAATTACGGTTTTGTTTTTGACATTTATGAACTGGATAACTCATTCAACCTAAATATCAACGGTACATTAATAGCAGCCCAAGAACTTCAGTTCCAGTCGTCAGGTACATCAGGTATTAATGTCAGATTTGCAGACGGCTCTCAATATGAAATCAATACAACTCATAATGGATCAGCTGCTGATATATGGCAAATGCGAGGCAATGCAGCTAATCCGCTGATCCGTATCTCTATCAGCCCGGCGGGAGCTATTTCATTGTACGGCAGTAAGGCTTCATATGGTCCTCTTCAGCCGCTGGTGCTGACCAATGGTAATACGTTGAACGCTATTACCTGGAATCATTCAGGAACCAATAATATTACTGTGACACAAAATGTTGTTGGGCTTACTATCATGGACGGATATGGGTACGGACTTAACATTACTCCTTGTGCATGCTATCGGCCTGCTATACTCACAGGTAACGGCCCGGATACCAAGATGGGGATCACACTTTTAAAAAGGGCTGGTGGCGATACAGCCGGGAACTGGCCGATGGCAAGAAAATCAGGGCATATTGCCTTAGAATCGAATAGCAAAGGTTTTGTGATTACCCGGTTGTCTACTGTTGAAATCCAGGGACAAACCAGCCCAACAGTCATTATACCAAAAATTACAAACCCTCAGGAAGGCATGATGGTTTATGATACTACAGCTAAATGTCTAAAAATCTATCACGACGGTATCTGGAGTTGCTTTAACAAACAAGCATGTCCATAGTGATGTTGTTAATTAAAAATAATTTAATAATGAAACTTTTATTTTCAATAATCGCCCTATTTCTATATTCCACAGCATTTTCACAAGTGATTATCGGCAATGCAGTAGGAACGGTGCCTGCCGGACAAAAAACTTCCGTTCTGCTGGAGTTCGCAGCAGGCCAAAATAAAGGTATTGTGCTGCCTTATTTACGAACACTTCCATCTGGGATTGGCTTTACAGAAGGTACCATTATTCTGGACGCCAGAGATGCAACCAAAGCAAAAATAAAATATTATAATGGCGTCACAGATATGCAATCTTCTGATGGATGGTTTGATCTCAGCAATGGTAATGCAGCTGACATCTCAACTGTAATAGCCACACAGCCTACTTCTGCGACTGTTACGGAAGATCTGGCAGCAAAAGTAATTATTGGCGCAGACAGTACTTCTGCAGATGGTGTTTTGGTTTTGGAATCAGACAGCAAAGCAATGGTTCTTCCTATGGTAAATAGTACTGATGACATTCCTGATCCCGCTCCGGGCATGATGGTTTATATCAACAAAGAAGGCGCAAAAAGGCTGGCCGTTTATAATGGTAGTATGTGGACATTCTGGAAAGCGCCTTAAGAAAGATAAATAATAAATAAAATATGGCTGGGCAGTGTTTTTTAGAAGGTTAGAAATCTTATAATTTGTGTTTTTTCTGTCCAGCCTTTAATAAAGATGAAAGTCAGCAACAAAAAAAGTATTGAGAAATTAGGACTATTTTTAATGTTCATGCTAATACTGGATCTTACCCTTATCGGTATGCAATGGTTAATAGTCAGGCAACCAGATCAATTCATAATAACATTACTAATATTATTCATTGCGTTGGTCATTTATATGACTAAGCTTAAGTACACTGAATTTGAAAATTCTGGGTTTGTTATATCGATAAAGAAAAAGCATCTATTGAATGGGAGTGGCTTTGTATTTCCTTTACTGGAATTTCCTTCAGAAATCATTAAAGACTGCAAACTCAAATCTCAAGTGATTTACCTTCAGGTTCTTAATTCTACAAACTCCAAAAAGAAAGTTCAGGTATTCAGAATAAGTTTAGCAGGATTTGATCCTAATGAACAAAAAGAAATATTGAATCAGATTCTCAATGACAAGTCTAAACTTTATTAAGATAATGGAACAAAAACCGGATCAAAATAACCCTGAACTGAGTGTTAAAAACATTCTATCAGGTTATTAAACTTAAGTTATAGCTATATTAGCAGGAAGCTTTATCCAAAAAGTACTTCCTTTTCCAATTTCACTTTCAACCCAAATCTGACCTTGATGCTGAGAAATAATTTGTCTACACAAATACAGACCTAAACCTAATCCGGAAATATTGCTCGAGTTATGAATCTGGTAAAATCTTGAAAAAATATTTTCAAAATGGTCGGGATCAATACCTAATCCGTAGTCCTTAACACTTATCAGAATATTATCATTATCATTTTTCAGCGAGACTTCAATATTTTTGTTGTCATTTGAATACCGCACTGCATTAGTTAACAGATTAACGATTACCTGTTCGATTTTATATTTATCACCAAACAACATAACAGACTCCAGATCAGAATGTAAAGTAATGACGAAGCTCTCATTTGAATGTGAAATGAGTTCAATCGTATCCTCAAGTAAACTTTTGACATCAAATTCTTCAGGACGTAAGATCAATTTACCAGATTCTATTTTAGAAACATCCAGCAAATCGGATATCAGATGGTTAATTTTTTTTGATTGTGAAAGTGCTTTTTCTACAAAGACCTTCACTTTCTCATCACTAATATGTCTGGATAAGATCTGAAGATAGGCATCCATACTGGTCAATGGAGTTCTTAGCTCATGACTGGCTAATGCTATGAATTCATCTTTTCTTTTATTGAGATCCTTTAATCTGTCAAGCAATTCCGCCTTTTCTTTCTGTGCATTATGACGTTCGCTAATATCGCGGGCAATTTTTGATGCGCCAATAATGTTGCCATTTTTATCAATTACGGGCGATACTGTAACAGAAATCGGAAATAATCGGTCATCTTTAGTTTTTCTGATGGTCTCAAAATGATCAACTCTTTTCCCGGCCTTTATCTGACCAATAATAAAATCTTCCTCATTCAACCGATCTGCGGGAATGATCAATGAAATATGCTTTCCTATTGCTTCATCCTGCAAGTAACCAAACATTCTTTCGGCAGCGGTATTCCAGCTTGTTATAATCCCATCTAGTGATTTGCTGATAATAGCATCGTGACTAGACATCACTATGGCATTGAGTAATGCTTGCTTATTTTCCGATTTGTTAAATATATCCATAGTTTAATTTCTACATAACTTCATACATTATTGTTAATCACAGAATAATTGGATTTTAAACCTGTAATTACAAATAAAAGACTTTGAATTTAATTCTGATTAAAAAAATAGATAAAACAAAATAAAATTAGTTATTCGTCCAGTACAGCTTTATGATCCAAATCATAAACGACAAAAAAAATATATAAAAAATAATATTTAGTCATAAAAATTCAATAATATTTCACTTTTGGTTTGTATTTATCAAATCCGATAGTATATTTGCAGCAATATTTATGAATTTTACATTAGAAATCAATACGCCTGAGCGTGGATCAAATCTTGGCTTTAAAACAATCTATTTTAATGCTTTCAAGATCAATATCATTGAAAGATATAAAGGCAAAGACCTGTCGAAATTTTATCACATTGTTATCAAACTCAGAACAATCGATAATGAGATTATAAAGACAAAAAGCGGAGCCGGAAGAATGATGATCGCAGAATCCGACTATCAAAACTATGGTCGGTTAGCAAAAATGTTAACTTCTTATGAGTACAGGAATAAGTTAATTGACAGAAAGAAAATCGATGATGAATTTGTCAACTTCATTCTTAGCAGAATGACCGGTAATTATCAACTTTAATTTGTTATTGAATTTTTTAAAGTGCATTAGCCTTCCTAAGATTCCAATAACCAGAATGACCTTTGGCCTTTGTAACAGTTATAAAATTCTTAAAGGACTGCTCTGTTTTAGCTTGATATGGTTATTATCTGCTTTTTATTAATGATATTTTCTCAAAAGAGCGATTGTAGGTTTAAAATAAAAACATAATTTTAACCTTCAATTAAAGTCCGGTGCTAAAATTTTTTTTTGTTTTTTTTATATTATTTTTTACTGCTGCAAGTGGGAAACCTATTGATCTGGAGAAAAAACAGCTTCTCCAAAAAGCCGGCTATGAAATAACACTGATGCCGGATAAAGCTACAGAATCTCTGGACTATCTTGAAAAAAACTTCATACTCACAGATGACGAAAGAGAGAAATCCGATTATTTGAGAATCAAATCATTGTATTACCAAAATAATCTTACCGATGCTTTAAAAAAAATTTCCGCAAATAATAATGACCTGCCAATAAGCATCTTTATTCTTAAAAGAAGCATCCTAAATTATCTTAGCATCAGCACCAACGGTGTATCTGCAACTAAAAAAACATCACAAAATAAAGACCTTGTATTTTCTGATGAAATCATTCTCCTTCTGACCAAACTTAATCAGAATAGAACAAACAACCTCAACAATAATTTGCTGGCTGTTCTGGAAAAGGCAAAGTCCAGTAATCTTATGATTCTTAGGGACGATATACTCAGTCTGTTTGATTATGTAGCCACTAACAAACTATCAGATCAATTTCTGATTGGTATAAGAAATCTATATAAAAATGATATAGAATTTGATATTGTGTACAGCCAATTTTTGCTCAATAATGACAATCTGGAAAAGGCAAAAAAAATTATCCTCAGCCTTCCCAAAGAGCAATTGGAACAATCATCAAATCCAAAAATCAAATATGAGTATTACGATCTTTTGGCATCCTATTATTCCAAAATTGGAGATTCCAACAACTTTTCAGACTCTATTAATAAAAAGCAGGATTTGCTAAAAAAAATAGATCAGGCAAAATATTCGGCAAAGAATAAATGGTTCAACATCTCCGAAGAAAAAAATAATGATGATCTTGACCTCATGATAACCAAAAGGAAAAATATAATATTAACCATAGTTATCATAGGATTAATAAGTGTAACTCTGATTTTATTAAGATTTTATCAAACTAACTTTCATATCAAAGAATATCAAAATTTCATTAATAAAATTAATGCCTTAAAAGATAAAAAGACACCACAAACACAAACAATACCGGAGAAAACGGAAAATCTATTATTGAAAAAACTCGATGACTTTGAAAATACCGATGATTGTATCAATCCTGATATTTCTTTACAAAGTCTCGCTAAAAAATTAGAGACCAATACAAAATATCTTTCCGAAGCGATCAATAACCATAAACAAAAAAACTTCAATGCCTATATTAACGAGCTTCGTATCAACTACATCATCGGCAAACTAAAAAACAAGCCAATATACAGAAGCTATAAAATAAAATACCTTGCAGAAGAAAGTGGTTTTTCTACTCACAGTGCGTTCGCAGCAGTGTTCAAATCCGTTACCGGAATGTCACCGGCCAATTACATCCAACTATTAAAACAGAAGGAAGAATGAAAAGGATTATCTGTATAATAACGTTATTTCTAAGTTTTTTAGTAGCCGCAAGATCTTCTGATCCAAAAGATGATTTAAGTAAAGCTGAAAATCTGATGCTTCTAGATCCTGCAGCATCATGCAAGATTGCTGAAAAAATTTATAAGAATAAGGATCTGAATCATAAGCAGAAGCTTTTATGTCTTTTTATACTAACCAACACTTCCAATATTTTGCAAAAACCTCTGGATGTTATAAAATATGGCAATGAAGCTCTGGAAAATGCGGACAACAGCGGTGATAAAATCATCAAAATCAAAATACTGGGCATTGTTGGAAACACCTATCAGTCACTGCAGCTTAATGAAAAAACAAGAGTTTATCTGGATCAGGCAGAATCGCTTTTATCGTCAGCCAAAGCTTCGGATTCCCTTAATCTTGTAAAAGGAAATATCTATTACCTGAAAGGAATGAATTATTTTTACAGTCTGGACAGTGATATTGCATTATCATATTTCAACAAGGCTATTAATCAATATCTTTTATCGAAAAATTCTTTAGCTGAAATTAATATCAAACTAGCTTATCTCAACAAAGCTTATGCATTGATACAACAGAAGCAACTGCATCAGGCTGCAGAAAATTTGAAACTGGCAAGCGTTAACATCTATGAGACATCACGTCCTTATCCTCCACAGTTTGCAGAGCTTCAGGAAATATTTATTGAGCTGGGAAAAGCAAAAATCTTATCGCTTCAGAAAAAACCGGATTTGTCCAACGAAATTCTTTTCAGGATCTTGAACCTGCGAAAAAATCAGCCGGCAAGAGATGACATAGAGAATGAAATCTACCAACTTTTAGCCGATAATTATTTACAAAAATCTGACATCAAACAGTACAATTATTATAACACAATGTATAATAATCGTGTTAAGGAAAGTAATCGTGAAGCCGCAAAATTAGTCAATCAATTAATTCTTGAAGAAGACAAACGCAATGATTCCGAAAAAGAATCTATCGGGAAAAAATATGCCATCTGGATTTTGGTAACCTCAGTTTTTTTCTCCGGATTAATCATTTTTTTATTGATCGAAACCATTAGAAAAGAGCAAAAACGCAAGTTGTTGAAGAACGAGGCATTCAAAAACATATAAACCTATCAATCAATAGTTTAAATTAAAAAATCCACTGTCAAAATCATAAATTTTCTATAATAAAGCTATTCAATTTCTTGTTTTTACATTGATTAAGGGATATTTTCGTACTCATTAAATGTTAACTGAAATGAAGAAACTTTATTATCTGATCGCAGCATTCTTTGCCATAATTAATGCAGGTCTTAATGCTCAAAGTTGTAATACACTGAGCAGCTTTCCCTTCAAAGAAACTTTTGAAACAGACAGCCCAACCCGAAGCTGCTGGACACAACAGGTTATCGGCGGAC
>MKVE01000018.1:75356-86163 GCA_001898785.1 Chryseobacterium sp. 36-9
TGAATGCCTGTGCTCAGATTGCAGCTAACTCTCCTGATGCAAAGGTCAGGTTAATCAGTCCTGTAATGGATGTTACAGCATTACAGACACCAACGGTTTCTTTCTTTATGGGACAAGAAGCTTGGGGGATCTATCAGAATCTACTGAATGTTTATTATCGTGTTTCTCCTACCTCCGAATGGATAACGCTGAAGAATTATAATTTCAATGTTCCGGAATGGAAACAGCAAATTATTAATTTACCGGAAAAATCATCCCAACTGCAGATTTGTTTTGAAGCTGTAATGAAAACCGGAAGATCTAATGTTCTGGATGACATTGTTGTAGGAAATAGTGATAGTGTTGAAACTTATCCGTCAGCTTGTGCGCCTTCTACGCCGAGCAACAATTTTGAAACAGGAACTGGAGATCTGAAGCTTTTATATCTTGCCAATGACTTCAATGTGGCAGCGCATACCAATTTAACCGTAACTAATATTGTCCTTAACACAATTGATAAAGGTGGTATAGAGTCTTTTGATATTTTCATTATGAAAGCTGGTCCTGACGGATTGCCATTAGACGCAGTAAAAGCCTATAACACGATCGTTCCTGATACGGTCACAGACTTGAATGAAAGAGAAGGCTTTACGTTCAGAAAAAATACTTTCAATCTTCCCGAGCCGCTTGTTATTACCGGCGGAGCTGTGGGTTCAAGATACTGGCTGGTTGTAAAAGCTGTAAATAAAGTTCCGGAAAATGCATCTTTTATAGAAGCGACTTCTATACGTAACAGCGGAAAAGAAACCTATTACAGCAATGACGGATCTATCTGGAGAGCTGTTAACAATGGTGTTGATGGTGTATTCACATTAGTTGGAAGCTGTGTAGAAACCAATCCTACTGATAGCTATTGTATGCCTAGATTTAATTTCCTGATGCCAATTGATCAGGTAAAAATAGGAACAATCAACAATACTTCTACTGCTGAGGTAGGTTATGAAGATTTCTCTGTAATCAAAACGGATCTTGAAAGAGGGAAAACTTATCCAATCACGATCAATGCACAAACTTATAATAGCTCATCCACTCAAGCCCTAACAGCTTTTATAGACTGGAATCAAAATGGATTCTTGGGCGATGTGGGAGAAATTTATAATCTTGGAAAAGTTAATGCTTCAAATAGCAACACCATCACTTACCAATTGTCAATCCCACTGACGGCCAACTTAGGAGATACAAAAGTGAGAATCATCTCAGAAGCTTTTAACTATCCAACTTATTCTTGTAGTGTTTTTGACCAGGGACAGGCTGAAGATTACACCTTCACAATTCTAAAAGAAACGCTTGCAGTAACTGAAACCGATAAAAAAATTAGTACAATTATTTTCCCGAATCCTGCCAAAGATATGGTTAATATCAAAAATGATAAAGGCCTTAAAAAAGCTGAAGTCATTGATATGAATGGTAGAAAAGTAATGGAATCTACATCGAAAACAATTGATGTTTCTAGGCTTACCACTGGCCAGTATGTTATCAAAATAACATTTGATGATGGTAAAACTGACACGCAGAAACTTATCAAACAATAACTTCATAAATTATTTTTTATCAGTGATGTCCTGGCTATCAAGTCAGGGCATCTCTTTAACTCAACTACTACAAAAATGAAAAAACTTTATCTATTCGCGATGATGGCTTTTGCATCATCTTTATACTCACAAACTACTCCGCCTTATACTCAGGACTTTACAACATTTCCATTAACCGGCTGGTATCTGGGCTATACTTTTAATGCCAACGTTGGAAATGGGCCAACTAACGCTTCAACCAATTATTGGCAACAGAAGCCCTTTATGGGAAATACTGCGGCTAATGACCAGTCGCTTTGCGTTAACATGTATACATCTAATATCTCTTATTGGGCCGTAACTAATGCTTTTGATCTATCAGCAGGTGATTATGAAATCAGCTTTGATTACGCAACAACCAACGGTCCTTTTATGACTAATCCTAATGGACCGGCACCACAGGTTGAAGGAGGAGACAAATTCAAGATTCTTGTTACGACAGATAATGGAGCAACCTGGCAAGAGCTGAGAAACTGGGATAATCCTAATATCACCATTTCTAATGAAAGAAATAAACTGACGATTGATGTTTCTGCTTACAAAAGCAACAATGTCAAGTTTGCATTTTACGCATCAGACGGCACGGTTTTTAACTCTCAGGCAAACTACCGAATCTTCGTAGATAATTTTAAAGTACAGTTAAAGTCATCTATGAATGTAACAGAATCCGGCAAATCCAATTTCACTGTATTTCCAAATCCAACTGCAGGAAAAATTTCGGTAAAATCAGAAAAAAATGTTAAATCATTGGAACTATACGAAATCAGCGGAAAAAGTCTGTCAACCTCAGCAACCAATGAATTAGATCTTTCCAAAGCTACAAAAGGTTCGTATATATTAAAAGCAACTTTCAGTGATAATACAACTGCTACAAAAAACGTAATCAAAAAATAAATGGATTTTCTTACAGATAATGGTTAAGTGAGATTTTTCATCATTTGTGTTTTTTAGAGCTTCCTTTAATAGGGAAGCTTTTTATTTGTCTTGATAAAAAATCAAAGCCTAAATCATTGGACTTAATAGAATCCTATTAAGTCTTCTCTTATTTAAAAAATAAAGCTGGAATGTTATCACATTCCAGCTTTTAAAAATTCAGTTTTAATTTTTATCAGATTATTTGATAATAACTCTTGTTACAAAGTTTGCTTTTGAATTTTCTGATTTTAATTTCAGCACATAAACACCTTGCTGAGCGCTTAAGAGAATCTTACTATCAGAGAAATTACCTCCTTTGATCAGTTTTCCTGTTGTGTCATACAATTCAAATTTTCCCGACTTTAAATTTGATATAAAAACTTCACCTTTTGAAGGATTTGGATATACGCTGATATTATTATTTTGCATTTCCGAAGCAGCCAATGTATCATCCTGAAGATTAATCTTATACAACTCAACACCTAGTGTGTCCGTATTATTAATTCTACCAGAAAAATAAAGCGTATCATTGTATATAACAAGAGCAGAAGCTGTGCCTATAGAAACTAACGCTTTTGTTCCGGCATCTGTCCCGTCACTTTCCCAAAGCTGTTTCACATTGCTTGCATTTGTAGCAAAAAAGTATAATTTATTTTTATATACTGTTAATTTTTCCGGGAAAGATCCTGTTGTTCCGGGTATGATATCTTTGAACATTTTAGTTCCTTGTTCAGTTCCGTCTGTCACCCATAGTTCTATGCCGCTTGTAAGCCCATCAGAAGCTGCAAAATAAACTTTTCCGTTATACTCTGTGAAACTTGTGGGATTAGAGCCGGCAGTAGCATTGGAAACATTAATGTCTTTTACAATAGATGTTCCTGCTTCGGTTCCATCGGTCATCCAAGGCTCACCTCCGTTTCCACCATTGGCATTAAAAAAAGTCTTACCTAACGCCGGGCTGTGCAAAAAATACTGCGGATAAGAAGACGTGGAAGGATTAATTGTTTTAACAAGCGATGTAGAATTACCGTCAAAGCTAAAAAGCTGCGTTAAAAATGGGCTTGCAGCATTGGCTAGTTGCGCATTTGCAAGAACTTTATTCCCGATGAAACCAATTGTATTCACATTAAGATTATCATCAGCAATAACAGATTGGCCGGAGCTGTCAAGATAATACAGCCTTTGGGTATTCGGCGTAACAGATGTATTAGTTGCTTTAAAATATAATGTATTGCCTACTTTTGTAAAATTGGTACTGAACTTAGAAACGGTAGATACAGTCTGGATACCATTGACATCATCGTAAGACAATAGCAATCCTGAAACATTAGTGCCATTCACAATATTGGTTCCACTGAAATAAATTTTATCATTAAATGTAAATAAACCACCTGGTGAAGTGGAAGAAGAACCAGGAATATTATCAGAAACCAGCTTGGTGCCGGCTTCCGTTCCGTCACTCTCCCAAAGTTCAGTCCCAATGGAAGTACCATTGACACTAGAACTGGCAGAAAAATATAATTTTCCTTTGTAAAGTGTGAAATTTGAAGGTCCTGAACCCGTTGCTCCGGGATAGATGTCTTTTACCAAAGTGAAGGTAGTTTGTGCAGATAATAATCCGCTTAATAAAAAAGCCAAATAGTTAATTTTTCTCATACTGCTTTAATTAGTTAGTTATAATTGATTAATATTCCAACACATTTTTTGGAATTGATCGCTTTGAAAGTTCTAAATTATAAATGCTGTACCTAAAATAACAGGACAACACTACCGTAATTATGTAAACTTCCATGATTTCGATATTAAAAAAAACTTCTATAACTCATTATTAATAAAACAGTTGCATCACATTTTTCAATGAAAAAAGAATTAAGAAACCACTTTTTGCTCTTTGCTTAATTTTGATTAGGATTTAGCTAAAATTTGAAAATTATCTTGCATCAGAAACATCAATATCTCCTGTTTCCAAATTAATCTTACAATCTTCTGTCAAAATATCAATCACTAGATTTTCCGCATAAACAGGGCAGCCTTTTTTTACCGTTTCGACATTGGTTTGGTTGATTTGTTTTGAATTGATGATGATTACCATTCCGGAACCTTTGCAAGTTGCTGTTTTACCCTGTTCTATAATCAGCGATGTATCTTCCCCGAGACCAATTCCTAAAAATTCCGGGTGCAAAATCGTAGCGTGCGCTAATCTTCCAAAACGACCACGATGAACAAAATGCGTATCAATAATACAATCCAGAAAGCCGAGACCATTGTCCAGTTCGAGATCATAACCGACAATCGCTTCCCCATTAATGGCATCAGCAATCATAATTGATGACAGACACATTGCACCTGCACTGGTACCGGCAATTGTGAAATCCTGTTCATGCAAATATCTTTCATGGATCCGTTCAATAATCTCGGAATTTTTAAAGACATCACAGATTTTTGACTGATCACCTCCGGAAAAAAATACTGTTTTAGATCTTGTAGTCGTTGTAAACTTTCTTTATTATCTTTTTGTGTGATATAGAGAAATCCAAAGTTGGTGTAACCGATATCTTTAAAAGTTTGACTGTAAGTTTTCTCCATATCATCAGGATCTGACGTTGCAGTTGTAACGATTTCGATGCGGTCATCTTTGGATTCTGCAATCAGTTTGAGAATTTCTTTGGGAATAAAACCGTGATTGACATCTTCCATTTCAGGAACGGTTTCGCTTTTGTCTTCTTTTCCTCCAATAATTATTAATCTGCCTTTTGGTGTCATTTTTAATTAATTTAGTTCGCAAAATTTTTAGATGTAAAAAGCCATACAAAAGTGATTCTGTATGGCTCAATATGTAAAACTTAAAATTTAATCTTCCTGCTCCGCATTAATATTGATAGAAGATTCTGCAATATCTGTCAATAACAAATCGGTATCCTCTTCTTCCTGTAAAGTTCTGTCCAACAGATCGGCAGCTTTCTCATGTCCCATTGTAATCGCCAATTGAACAAGACCACCATAAGTTGCAATCTCATAATGTTCCACTTTCTGAGCAGCGATAATCAATCCCACATCCCGGGTCATAGAGCCTTCTTCTGTAGATTTGATAATCTCTTCGCCTTCTTTGATGATGCCTACAATAGCTTTACATTCTTTTTTCTCTGCCTGTTCACCAATCATTTTGAATACTTTTTCCAAACGGCTGATGTGTTTTTTGGTCTGAAGCTGATGATCTTCAAAAGCATCTTTCAGTTCTTCTGTTGTAGCGGCTGCTTCCATTTTTTCCAATGCATCCACAATTGCGTTTTCTGCATAATAGATGTCTTTCAAAGCATCTACAAAAAGCTTGTGCAAAGGCGAATCTGCCATATTTTGATCTTTATCTTTGGATTCCGGTGTTTGAGTTAGATTTTCTACAATATCTTTTTTAACTGTAGAGCTCGTATTATTTTCTGTTTTGGTAGCCATAATGATTGATTTTAAATGAGTTTAAAAATGATTACCTCCCAAGAGAGGTAATCATGCATATAATGAAGTGAAGAATTAAAGATTAAGAATTGTTTCTTCTTCCTCCGAAACCGGATCTTCCAGATCCTGATCTCCTTGAGCCAGAAGATCGTCCACCGCCATGAGAAGCTTCGCCGCCCATTCTTGCAATTCTTGTACGTTCTGCTTTACTCATAGATGCAAATCCTCTTCTGGATGTTCCGTTTCCAGAACCAGAGTTTCCGCCTGATCTTCCGGAATTGGATCGACCTCTATCAGATCCAGAATTACCACCTCGACCAGAGTTAGAACCCGAACCGGATGACCGGCCTCCACCGTGAGACGCTTCACCGCCCATTCTTGCAATTCTTGTACGTTCTGCTTTACTCATAGATGCAAATCCTCTTCTGGATGTTCCGCTGCCTGAACCAGAGTTTCCGCCTGACCTTCCGGAATTTGATCTGCTTCCAGATCCGGAATTACCGCCTCGACCAGAGTTAGAACCCGAACCGGATGACCGGCCTCCACCGTGAGATGCTTCGCCGCCCATTCTTGCGATTCTTGTACGTTCTGATTTACTCATAGATGCAAATCCTCTTCTGGATGTTCCACTTCCAGATCCGGAATTGCCGCCCCGTGAGCCAGAACGTGAGCTTCCTCCAGATCCAGAACGTCCTCCACCTGATGTAAATCTTCCCTGGCTGTCACGTTGCTGATTTCCTCTTCCGCCTCGTGATCCCCCGCGACTATCATCTTCGTTTTCGTCATCATCCTCATAGTCTTCCTCGTCATCATCGTAATCTTCATCATCATAGTCTTCTTCGTCGTCGTATTCCTCATCATCGTAATCTTCTTCATCGTCATCATCATAATTTGATATTTCGTAATCGTCAAATTCGTCCTCGTAGTCCGAGAAATCGTCATCATAATCCTCATCTTCTGAGGCATCGTTAAAACCGTGGTCGTAACCTAATTGATAAATTTCTTCAAAAACAGATCTTGCATCGTTTGAAGAATTGGAGGAATTGTTTGAACGGCTGTTTGAATTTCTAGTGTTCATAACTTTGAATTTTTTATATTAATATTTAGTGATAAAATTGCTGGTCTGTGACTAGTATTTAGAACAGCAAATTTTTTTGTGAAAAGTGGTAATTCAAAGCTAGACAATGTGACATTTGTCATGTTATGATCTGAGTCATAAGAGTTAAAAAACGGTATTGTTTTTAAACAATTGATTAATTTTAAAATACTAAAAAACCAGTTGTTAAAAAGAATTACAGAAGTATAGCCCTAAAATAATTTTATTTAAAACAAAATCATTATTTAACATTTAAAGGATAATTTTTAACATTTGGAATTGATTTGCTTTGGAATAATTTGGTAGAAATTATATCTCCAAATCGCAACATTAAAATGACACAGAGAATTTTTTGTTTATGATTGCAGTCATAAAACATCAATACTATTTTTTCATTAATTTATTGCATTGGTACTTTGTTTGCAAACTATCAATTGTTTTGAAAACTACTACTAAAATTTTTATATGCTAATCGCCGCAAATCTTCTGTTAAATTATGGTGCCGAAACCGAAACGTTTGATTCCGGTGATATTATTTTTAATGAAGGGGAAACTCCCAAATTCTATTACCAGGTACTCTCCGGAAGGGTTAAGCTGAACCATTTCAATGAGGAAGGAAAGGAATTAATTCTGGCTATATTATCCAAAGGTCTCAGCGTGTGTGAGCTTTTGCTTTTTATTGATGAAAAATATCCTGTCAATGCAGTTGTCTTTGAACCATGCAGTGTTCTAAAACTTTCCAAGACCAGCTTTACACAGCTTGTAAAAGAGAATCCCGACATATCAAGAGATATTAATAAATTTTTATCCGAACGTCTTTATTACAAATATATCATGCTTAAAAATAATTCCTCTTTATACGCTGATATAAGAATCAAAGGTGTGCTGGATTATCATAAAAGTTTCGATCATAATCAGGAACAATTTTCTTTTGAAGTGCCTCTTACAAGACAGCAATTAGCATCGATGACCGGCTTAAGAGTTGAAACGGTGATAAGAACAATAAAAAAAATGGAGCAGCAAAATATTGTTAAGATAATTAATCGAAAAATTTATTATTAACTTTATTGGTAATCACATAAAAAATCCAATAGATCACAAACACACTCTGTAAAAAACAATCTATGAGATAAACCCATTTTATAACTCCTGCCAAGTAATAGTACAAATCTATTACTGCTAATCCGAAACAGCTTAGTCCGCACACAACACCGACAATTGCATTTTTTTTAGAAAACGCAGCATATATCGCAAGAAGACCATAAGGAAATAACAATATGCCTACTGTTCTAACCAACCAAATATCCGTTTTGTAGCCAGTAATCTGCAGAAAACTATCAAGATGCAACAAAGGCCACAAAGAAGTCATGATAAAATAAAGGCCTTGCGCAAAAGGTAATAACTTCCGTTCAACCATATTAATATTTTATCTTCTAATTTTTATCCCCAATGGGAATTTTTGTCAAGTATCTGCGTTGACTCCTTTCTTTCTTTATCCCTTTGTTTTTGATCTCTGTCTTCCGGATCGCAGACACAGCCAAGAAAAATCATAAACAAGAATAAGATCATCAATATTTTCATAACAGTTGTATTAATAGAAATCTTATTTAATATAAAATCTGTTGTTGAACAATTTCGAAATACTAAAGTCACCAGTTTTTAAGATCTGCTTAAGTCCTAAAATCTCTACAATATTTAGCAACGACTAAAAAAATTAATTCTAAAATTATCTTGCAGAATCCCGTTTTGTTGAAAGAGTATCTTTTGGAGATGTGCTGCTGGCATTAAGGGAACTGCTGTCTGCAGCTGAACTGCCATTGGAATTGGGTGTTGGCTGCACTGCGCCTGCAGTAGAGGTTGTGTCTGCAGAGGTAGATGTTGAGCTTTCTTCTTGTGAGGATTTATTATTTGTACAGCTAAACAATAATCCGATTGTGAATGTTAAGAATAACTTTTTCATAATATTATTTTTTTGGTTAATCCAAATTTACAAACAGCATAATAGCTGGTTTATGATTCGAGTCATAATAACCTGATTTTCTGATTCTAAAAATTATAATTTTCCTTATTATTAATAATACTGAGGAATAATTTTTGTTCAAATCAAAACATGGAAATTCTTGATGACATTTGGGGAAAAGGCAATACATTAACATCTCTTCAAATGGGATGCAGGGCGATTGTTATCTTTATAATTGCATTATTGTTAATAAGATTATCCGGTCGCCGATCGTTCGGAATGAAAACCGCTTCGGACAATATTATTGTTATACTTTTGGGAGCAATACTTTCAAGAGCAGTTGTTGGCGCTTCTCCATTTTTACCAATCGTAACAGCCAGCTTTATCATTGCTTTTTCGCATCGCTTATTAAGCTATATCAAAGTCATAATAAAAGACTCGGGGAAATGGATTGACGGTAAGAAAATTCTGCTATATGATGAGGGAGAATTTTTGTTAAAGAACATGCATCGCGCATTGGTATCTTACGAGGACATTCTCCAGGCGATCCGCTTATCCGCCGGAAATGAAGATTTTTCACAGATTTCGAAAATCTATATGGAACAAAATGGGGAAATGAGTATCATTAAAAAGATTTGACCGCTCATTGCAAATCCTAAAAAAAACAGATCTAAAAATTTTTATCATCAACAGTGAAAACAAGCTTGCTTTTAACCACAAATAAAGAATAATATGCATTCTGTTTCCTATATCTCACGCCATAGCTGGCATTAGAATTCATGTTTTCCGAACTCAGTAATAATCTGAATTCCGAAAGCGACAAATCATTTTCTTTTATAATGCCATTATCAAATATTGCCTTCACAAATTGTAAAGATTCATCCGCTTGCATCGAATCAAAATATCTCTTCCATTGATAATTCGCTTTAACATGATTTTCATTAATCTGAAACACAAATATTTCTCCTATCTTACCACTGTTGCTTCTATGCTCTTCTATGCCAATATGATGATTATATAACTCATAAACGATCCGCTGGATATCGGCATCTGAATGGCTGGCCGATGGTTCTGCATTTATAAACCCCTTGAATTCATCAATATTTTTACCATAATAATGAGCATATTTCATAAGCTCCTCATAGCTCTGGCCAAAGCAGAAGGAACTAAAAAAAAGAAAATATAAAATCTTTTTATGCATAAACTAAATTGATAATTAATTGATTCAAAAGTCCAGCAATCCGTCCGTTAAGCTTTTCCACTGGATTTTCGTCAACCTGGAAAAGCCTCCGAGAGAAACCAAAAAGTTCCTGATTTTCGCAAAAATTCCCTTATCGGATAAATTAGCAATCTCGTTGCGCCCATACACACCAACTTTTATATAATCCTCACCTCGGGAAATAATGAAAGTGGAAGAAGACTCACGGGAATAGAAATGAGCAACATTTCCATTTCTATTTCTCCCCGGCGGTTCTGACGGCCTGCAGGAAATCAGATATCTTTCCAATTCATCATTACAACAACGATTATCAACCATTACGACCTCCACCCAATCATAACCTTTGGCTTCGGGATCTCCTGGCCCGGGAATATCAATCCTCACAAAATCGCCTATTTCCGGGACTCTGTCAATAGGAAATCCTTGACTGTTATAAAGCTTGAATTCCGAAGATAAATCTCCGCAATAATCTTTCCAATGATTGATAGAAAAAAAACGTTCCTTCAAAATTCCGAATTGTTGTGCTGCAAGCTCGCTTACAATAAAGTTTTTTTGAC
>MKVE01000018.1:86177-136933 GCA_001898785.1 Chryseobacterium sp. 36-9
AACGCTCCTTTTTTTTGTTCAGGGACCCCTGGTATTTTCTTAGCTTCCATTGGTAATTTGATTTAGAATAGTTTCTTTCTTCTCATTATGTTGCGTTCTCTAATGTCTTTTGATACTTTGACCGTATCTTTTCCTGCCCGACTGGAAGACATTTTGCCATCTGTCATCATAAGACAATCTTTATTTGTTTCGTGATCCGTATTATTTTTTGAACAACTGAAAATCAGCCCTGTTAAAGAGATGAGTAATAAATTTTTCATTTAATCCATTTCAATATCCTCAAAGCTATAAAACCAAGCCTTTTTAATTTATGATCTTAGTCATAAGGCATTTTCAAAAAAAGAGAGCAATTAATTGCTCTCCACTTTCAATTCTTTTCCAGTCAGTACAAAATGAAGATTTTGCAGCTGATGCAGATAAGGACATCTTATGTAGTTTCCGAAATATAAAAAGCCTTCCAGAATCTTATCTTTTGTAAGATCAAAGTCATACTTTCCAAAATTCGGCAAATCATAACGGATCCTGGTATCTGAACGGTAACTCTCCCGGAAACCAAATTTGGAAAGCCATTCGCTTGTAAGTTTGATCGGCCTCAGTTTTTCCGAATGTATGGGAATTTTGACATTCCCTTGCTGGATCTCCACCAAACTTTGATTCGCTTCTTTATCCAAATTGAATCCCACTACAGGTACTACATCATTCTTATATTGAAGTAGATTGTGAAGTCTGAGTTCTTGTACTTTCATAATTATTAATTTAGCAAGTTTTTATTTTTAAACTTATACTGCTTTGGAATTGAGATTAATATCCGCAAGATTAGTCAAAAGTTCATCGCATTTTTTCTCTTCTTCCAGAGTTTTAAGAAGGATTTTTAATGGTTCTGATTCTTGCAGGATTTTAGCAAACGCTGCTAATGTACCATAAGTGGCAATCTCATAATGCTCCACTTTTTGTGCCGCAGCGATAATGCCAGCATCTCTTACAGTTCCAGGTTCTGTTTCTTCTATGATGCTGTTACCTTCGTCCAGAAGACCTTGCATCGCATCACATTTTTTAGCCTGCGCTTTCTTGCCCATAGATTCAAAAATTTCTTCCAAACGAGAAACGTGAGTTTCTGTTTCACCAAGATGTTTCTCGATAGCAACTTTTAACTTTTCGTTAGTTGCATTTTTCATCATTTTCGGTAAAGCCTTTACTAAAGCTTTTTCTGCCCAATAGATGTCTTTTAAACTATCTTCAAAAAGATCGCTTAGGTCTTTGGCAGCATCTTTTTTTGCAGGTGCTTTCCTTGTTGATGTTGAACTTTTGACAGCTGTTTTTGTTTTTGTAGCTGTAGCTGATTTTGTAGTTGCCATAATTTTTTATTTTTATATTAATTAATGTTAATAAATCAAATATTACAATCATTATACCAAAACAAAACAAATATATTTTATTATAAATGAATTATTAATAAAATAAACATTTAATTATTATGCATAATGCATCAGAAGTTGTTTTACAAACAACCTCTAAGAAAATAAGGTAAAATAAAAACTCAATTAAAACACATCAGGGTGTTTCGTCGTGAGCCATATCGACAGGTTTGGATTCGGGTGAACCTTTTTCCCTAAGCCATATTGACAAAAGCACTATAGATGCCACAGCCAGAAATTCGCTTTGCCAGTTCTGAAAAGATTCAAACCAAAACCTGGATTCAAAAAAATAATCACTCACACCAACTGCCGGTTGATTTTTTATCATCTGCTCCGAATTGAAATCTTTATAGCTGCCATAAAAATGAAGAACAAAACTGATCAGAAATAAAACACCAAAAGCCAGAGACAAAGAATGTTTGTAAATCTTCAGCCAAATCCCACCTTTTTTCACAGCCCAAGGTGCGTCTGGATGCGGTTTCGGTTCTTTATCGACATCTTCCTGTTCACTTAAGGATTTGGATTCACTGGAACCTTTCTGCCTTAAAGAAACCGTCAGTAAAACATAAAGCATCATCTGCAGAAATTCGCTTTCCCAATTCTCAAACGTGGCCTGTATAAAATGTCCGCTCTGAACATATTGTCCAAAACTTAATAACCTTCGCCCCTCTTCCGCCAATTCCTTATTTTCAGTTTTCCAACCTGTGAAAAATTGCCCTGCCCAGAAAATCAGCATTAATAAAATCAATACAATACTTAAACTATTCCGGTAAAAGAAGCTATTCTTAGACATCATCTCAAATTTTAGTTATAAATCTTTTTCTCTGATTCTAGCAAGATCAGTCACAGAAGGCGCCGTCAAAACTTTGCCATTCACACTGAAGCGAGACCCGTGGCAAGGGCAATCCCAGGAGATTTCCGCACTATTCCACCGCACCTCGCATTTGGCATGCGGACAGGTACTTTTCAGCAAATGAACCCGTCCGCCTTTTTCTTTATAAATCGCATAGGACTCGCCTTCGTATGCTACAACTTTTCCTTCGCCTTCATTGATTTCCGCCAAAGACGAAACTTTTTCAACAAATAATTTATCCTTGATAAAATCTGTTACAACCGTTGCCGTTTCCCTTACAAATTCCGTAAAACCTGCAATAGGTATGATCCTGGACGGACTGAATAATTTTTTATACAGACTATTTCCAGTCAGAATTAATTCAGAAATAATTTTTGACGATATTGTTCCGAATATCATTCCGTTCCCGCGAAAACCCGTTGCCGTGTAAACATTGGACGTTCCCGGAATCTTTCCGATGTAAGGAAAACCATCCACTGGTTCGTAATATTGACTGGACCAACTGTATTTTACAACATCAACATCAAAATATTGTCTGACATAATTTTCCAGATTGGTAAAGCAAACGCCCGTATCTTCGGAATGTCCCGTTTTGTGATCTTCCCCACCAGCAATTAAGAGTTTTTCTCCGTTGATCTCGTGAACTCTGTAATAATGGTAAGGATCCATCAGATCATAGCCAAGCTCCTTGGGATAATTCTGATTTTTTAATGTGAAAGCCATTGCATAACTCCGGTAAGGCGCATTGGTAAAATGTAACATATTGACACCCGGCGGAATGTGGGTTGCATAAATCAGATTTCTGGCTCTGATAGTTCCTTTTGAGGTTTTGACCACAATCCACTCCTCTTCTTCCGAATGATTTTTACAAAAGCAATTATCTACAATAGTTCCACCGAAATTAAGAAAGCTACGACACAACGCATCAATATATTTAATTGGATGGAATTGTGCCTGACCAGGAATTTCCACTGCTCTTACAAAAGGAATCGGAAATGAAATATTATTAATTAAATTCATTTGACAACCGACTTTTTCGGCACCTTCCAAAATATCGTCCAGCTGTTTTGACTGCTTCTCATCCAAAGCAAATAATTGCGCCGTTTTCTTTTCGAAATCACAATCAATTTGATTATCGCTGATATTTTTTTCAATAACACCAATCGCATCAACTGTTGACTGATAAAGAAGCATGGCATCTTCTAGACCAAATTTACTTATCGCTTCGGAATAGGTAGTATCCAGAAAGTTATTGATGTGAGCTGTGGTTCCTCCAGTAGTCCCGAATCCGATATTAGCCGCCTCGATTAAGATGCATTTTTTTCCCGATTTTTGCAACTGATAAGCTGTAGAAACGCCTGTAATTCCACCGCCAATAATAGCGACATCATATTCGGTCTCAAAATTAATAGCTGCAGGAAAAGGCTTGATCTCTTCCTGCCAGATACTTTTCCTAACGCCGTCTCTGTTCATAACTTTTATTTTTTTAGATTGATTGATCCTGATTTTTTATCCAGACACTTACCGATGCTGCATTAACCCAAAAAGTTCCTTTACCGTCCTCATCCAACTCAATGATTTCTTTCCGAAATCCCAGAAAATCTGTAAACTCCGCTGATGCATTTTCTTTTCCGAGATCCATTTCTTTGTAACCTTCTTCGCTGTTAGAGATGATAACAACACAACCATTGTGATTTTCATTGCCTTTCCTGATCCAGGCAATGCAATTCGGATGATCGAAATAATTAACCTGTTCACCATATGCAAACTCCTGACGAGCCTGCATCAAGCGTGGAAGAATTTTAACTTTTGGCATTATGATTTTTTCATCAACACCATCTGCATTTTTATCGATATATTCCGCCCCGAACAAATCCGGATAGAATACGCATGGATAGGCATTTTCTGACAGCAAAATAACCGCGTAAGCAATCGGTCTAAACCAATCTTCCACTGTTGATTCCAAAGCCTGAAGCTTTTGTGTATCGTGATTCCCTACGAATGACACCGAGCATTCCGGGTTGCAATCTAGAAAAGTTCCTTTCAGGATTTCAATCAGATTGTAATTCTGCTTTTCCTGTGATGCTCTGAAAAAATTGAAATGCAAAGGCACATCGAATGAACAAATGCGATGATCCATCTTTTCTGAGAATCCTGTGATTTTACCTACATCATCTTTCCAGAATTCTCCGACTATAAAGAAATCTTCGTCGATTTCGGATTTGATGTAATCGATCCATTCTTTTAGGAATTCGGTTGAGATATGTTTCAATGCGTCCATTCTCAAGCCATCAACTTTAGTTGTGTCGATATACCATTTGATCCAGCGTTTCAGCTCTTCGACGACATAAGGATTTCTGAATTCCACATCAGCACCCATCAGATAATCATAATTTCCGAATTGATGACTGACGTTTTCATTCCAATCCGTTCCATACTCATTATAGATCTTGAAAATCCCCTGCTGTTCCTCATCGCTAGTTTTAACTTTATCAATACCGCTAAAACACTGATAATCCCAAATGAAATCAGAATATTTTCCATTTCTCCCGGGAAATGTAAACTTGGTCATTGCATCCGCCTTAAAAGTTTCACGAATAACCTCGTTCCGATTTTCTTCATTAACCTGATGAACCGTCACAGTTTCCATCTCATCCGCTCCCATCCTATGATTGAGAACGATATCAGCATAAACTTTCATGCCAACTTCGTGCGCCTTTTCTATTGCTTTGATATATTCTTCCTTAGTTCCATATCTTGTCGGGATACTTCCTTTCTGATCAAATTCACCAAGATCATAGAGGTCATAAACATCGTAACCTCGACCATCAGTACCCAGAGCACATTTGATTGCCGGCGGAAACCAAACTGCTGTAAATCCTAAACTTTTTAAATATTCTGCCTTATCAATAAATTCATTCCATAGTTTTCCCGGATGATACCAATGGAAAAACTGTAAAATAACGCCGTTCATAGTTTTAAAAAATTAGTTAGCCATTTACAATCAATCCACCATTCGGATGCAAGACTTGTCCGGTAATCTGAGATGAAGCACCAGTTGCGAGAAAAAGGAAGCTTTCAGCTACTTCTTCAGGCGTTGCATTTCTTTCCAAAGGCGGTTTATTTGGATCTTCCTCTTCATCACCAAAAGTTTCTTTCGTAAGCGGTGTCGCAACTGGACCAGGCGCAACAGCATTAACACGAATTCCTTTTGGTTTGGATTGCAGCGCCAAAGATCTAGTGAAAGAAACAATGGCACCTTTCGTAGCAGAATAATCCAAGAGTTCTTTATGCCCCTGATAAGCAGTTGCAGAAGTTGTATTGATGATACAATCGCCTTTTTTAAGATGTGGAAATGCAGCTTTAGTCAGCAATATCATTCCGATAATATTAGCATTGAAAGTGGTTCTGATATTTTCCTCTTCAAGATCCAAAATATCTTTCGCAGGAAACTGAACGCCGGCATTATTGATGAGAATATCCAGCTTTCCAAATTCTGAAACTGTTTTGTTGACGGAAACTTTACAAAACTGGGAATTATTGACATCTCCTGAAAACAAGATCACTTTTCTCCCCAACTGTTCAATTTCCGCTTTGGTCTTTTCGGCATCCTTGTCATCGCTGTGATATATGATCGCAATATCAGCACCTTGTTTTGCAAAAAGTAATGCTACCGCTTTTCCTATGCCACTGTCCGCTCCCGAGATCAGCACCGATTTTCCTTCTAATCGTAAATCATTTTCCTTCGTCATAATTTTTTTATTTTTCGTTGATAGGTTTTTGCATTTCTGACATTCTATATGCCGCCATACTGTCGGTTGTCATATTAGCCATTGCTACGGTTAATTTGTTATTAAGACCCGAGATAACTTTATCGTCACCATTCATCATTGCATCATACCCATCTTTTGCAACATCCGCAGGATTAGCGAGATCATCTCTGTCTTTTAAGATTTTACTTTGATTCATATCCGCTTTGTTAAAAAAGTCCGTATCAGTCGGACCTGGTAATAATGCCGTAACAGTGATTCCGGAATCTTTAAGCTCCTCACGGATTCCTTCTGACCAGGATTGGATAAATGCTTTGGTACCGTGATAGACAGAATGCCAAGGTCCGGGCGATTTACTGGCAACAGAAGAAAGATTGAGAATTTTCCCACCTCCTTTTTCCAGTCTGTCTTTGATAAAAAGCTTAGTTAAAATTATCACCGAAATAATGTTCAGGTTGATAATATCAATCTCACGATGAATATCTGTATCCTGAAATTTCCCATACACACCCTGCCCAGCATCATTTACAAGAATTTCCGGACTAATGCCATTCAAGGTAAGATCAGCGTAAAGAGAATAAACATCACCAGCCTGGAAAAGGTTTTTTGCCATAACAATAACTTCTATTCCATACGCTCGAAATTCTTTTTCCTTGACATTCAGTTCATCATGATTCCTGGCAACAATGACAAGATTATAGCCGTCTTGTGCGAGAAGCTTAGCGAGTTCGTAGCCAATACCGCTAGTTGCTCCTGTTACCAATGCATATTTGTTATTACTTTTCATTAGATTAAATATTTAAATTGTGATATATTCCAAATGCCTTTTTACTTCACATCTGAGACAACCCAGAATGTACTCCATGAAATATTTCTGTGCATCCAGGGCTTTGGTCATCGGATGTAATTCTATACGGTCACTTCTTATGATCTTTCCGCGGTAAGCAATACAGTAATAGGCGAATATTTCATTATTGGATTCTTCAACCGGCGTTGCATAGCCTGTGGTAGCTATTGACCATTCTGTATCAAACAGTAATGCTACATTTTGAGCCATTACTTCAGAAATGTGTCTTGAAACATAATTAACAGCTTTCGCTTCATCATAATCCAGGTTAAGATGCCTGACTTTTTCTTCAAGCGTATATGCAGTAATTCCACCCTTATAAAAACTCTCTGCGTTAGGCATTTGAGAAAATGCAAGCTGCAGAAATCCTGACGTCACACTTTCCGCAATAGAAATCGACTCATTTCTTTGCCTCAAATTATAACTGATTTTATCTAATAATATCTTGGGAAATTCCATGATTCTTCTTTTTATAAATGTTTATTGATTAGCGGTAATAATCTTACTATGCTTTCCTTTTTGGCTTCTTTCCTTCAATGTTTTCTTCTGCACGGTCTATTGAATGCGAGGTATGGATATCCTCGTCATTTTCACATTCCGAAGAAATTTTCTCATAAAATGTATGTAACGTATCGATGTCTTCTTCATCCATATCTTCCACATCCACAAGCCTGTTACTTGCTTCTTTGCTGGCCGCAATCAGTTCGTTTAATTTTAATTGAATAGCTTTGGAATCTTTGTTTTGAGATTTCTGGATAACAAAAACCATCAGAAAAGTAATGATTGTTGTACTTGTATTGATAACCAATTGCCAAGTGTCCGAATACCTGAAAACAGGTCCGCAAATTAGCCAGACTACAATCATCCCTGTTGCAACACCAAAGGCATAAGAGCTACCTGACCATTGCGTCACTTTATCTGCAAGCCATTCAAATTTATTTTTCTTCTGCTCCATATCATTCTTTTTATGCAGGATTATTTCTTTGCTGTTCAAATTCCCAAACCCTATGATTGGCAACAGCTTTTATAAATAATTTATCATTATTTTTTTCCGTAGCGTGAATAATGGCAGAATCTTCGTGCTGTTTCAGACTGATGTTACTTTCGATATAAATCTGATCCGTATCCGAACCGAAATAGATCGCTTTACAATGCTTGTAAGCCTCGTTCACAAAGAGTAATGTTCCAGCTTTGTTTTCCGGATTGAGTAGATTTTTTGCTGACTCTTTTCCACCACAGATATACAACGCATCGAAACAAACACTGGCAGTACTGGTCAAAGAATGCTTAGGTTCGAAAACCGTTCCGTCATCCGCATTTACAGGCGCAAGACTTCCGGAAACTATCTGAATCACAGCACCTTCTTTTTCTAATTTAGACTGTAATTGATTCACTTCTTTTCCATTCACGCCCTGCTCCATAATAAAACCGATAATTCTGCTTTTAATGGTATCTTTAATAGTATTAGCCATACTCAGAGCTTCGGAACTTGGAATACTCGGTTCTCTTTCTTTGCTCTGTAAAGTTTTTGGATCAGCATCTGCAGGAATACTGCCGTTAGGTTGTTTTAATTTGATCACATCAACACCCACTTTTTTGGCTACAACTGAAGCTAAATCCTTATTAATAAATAACAACTGTCCCACCAGTCTTTCTCTGATCGCGGGAATTGTTACTTTGGATAATTCAAAAATCAATGCATTTTGAAGATGAACTTTTTCCGGCTCGGATTGGCTGTTATAAAATAATTTGGCCTGAGAATAATGATCTACAAAACTCTGGCTTCTTGCACGGACTTTGTGTCCATCTACACGCTCAGCTTGTGATACAAATCCGCCTTCTTTCATCATTGCCTGGAAAGGACATCCGCCACCGATAGAATTCGGTTCGTAGCTGACCTTGCCTTTAACAATCTGTTGTCGCATGTGGCCGTCCCGTTGGTTGTTATGAACCGTATTAATCGATCTGTTGATTGGAATTTCGTGGAAATTTGGTGACCCCAATCGTGATAACTGAGTATCGGTATAAGAAAATAGCCGACCCTGTAATAATGGATCATTACTGAAATCGATTCCCGGAACCAGATGTCCCGGATGGAAAGCCACCTGCTCTGTTTCAGCAAAAAAATTATCTGGATTTTTATTAAGGGTTAATGTTCCTATAATCTGAACGGGAACCAATTCTTCAGGAACAATCTTAGTTGGATCGAGAAGATCAAAATCAAAATCATTTTCGTTCTCTTCAGGAATTAATTGTACTCCAAAATCCCATTCGGGGAAAGCACCATTTTCTATAGCTTCCCAAAGATCTCTCCGGTGAAAGTCAGGATCTTTACCTGAAATTTTCGTAGCTTCATCCCAAGCAACGGAATGAACTCCAAGCTTTGGTTTGAAATGAAACTTTACAAAATGAGAATCGCCTTCACTATTGATAAATTTGAAAGAATGAACGCCAAAACCTTCCATCATCCTGTAGCTTCTTGGGATCGCTCTATCACTCATGAGCCACATAATCATATGCATACTTTCCGGCATCAATGAAATAAAATCCCAAAACGTATCGTGGGCAGAAGCAGCCTGAGGTATTTCGTTATCAGGTTCCGGCTTAACCGCGTGAACAAGATCCGGAAACTTAATCGCATCCTGAATAAAAAACACAGGCATGTTGTTCGCTACTAGGTCATAATTACCTTCTTCCGTATAGAATTTAACCGCAAATCCCCTAACATCTCTTGCCAGATCTGTACTGCCTCTGAATCCCGCAACTGTGGAAAATCTCACAAAAACCGGTGTCTCCTTTCCTACTTCTGTTAAAAATTTGGCTTTGGTATATTTTTCCAGACTTTGATTTAGTTTAAAAACACCGTGAGCTCCGGAACCTCTGGCATGAACAATTCTCTCCGGAATTCTTTCATGATCAAAATGAGTAATTTTTTCTCTGAGAATAAAGTCTTCCAACAAACTTGGTCCCCGCTCTCCTGACTTGAGAGAATCCTGATTATTATTAATTCCGAGGCCTTGATTGGTGGAAAGTTTTTCTCCTTCATTATCAGTAATATGATCCTGAAGTTTTTGCAACTTTACATTTTTGTGCGAGTTATTTTCTTTCATGATGTTGGAATTATTTGAAAATACAGATTACAAAAACCATTCCAACAAATTGATTATCAATTAGTTACATTTAAACCAAAAATACCTTGCTACAAAAATAGCAAGGTTGGTAAGTAAAAAATTCTATAAAAAATATAATTTTATCGCCTCTGAACAGAATCTCTTTTCAAAGATGAAGTGTCTCTTGTTGAAGAATTATTAGCAACACTATCAGTAGCAGAATTATTGTTTTGAGAAGATACAATCACAGAATCCGACGCAGTGTTATCTACAGAGATGGAATCGCTTTTATAAACTTCGGCAGATTTGTTATCCTTACAACTAAACAGAAGCACAATTGTTCCAGATAAAATCATTTTTTTCATAATATTTATTTTTTGGTAATCCAAAGTTATACAGAAGTTTACCAAAAAAATTATGACCTGAATCATAAAAAATAAAATATTCCATCCCCAAAAAAAATAATATTTGAGGGCATTATAATTGTTGTAACAAAATAAAAATTTTACAAAATGGACAATCAAAAAATTATCAGTATCCTGAATGACCTTCTTCATATTGCCAATGACAGACTGGAAGGTTTTGAGAAAGTAGAAGGTAAAATATGGGAAATGAACCACGACTTGCAGGATTTTTATGAACATATGACTTCTCAAAGCAAAATCATGAAAAATCAGCTAATCAATCTTATATCGGAAAAAGGCGGTAAGCCCGATGATTCAACATCTGTTGCCGGAGGATTTCACCGTGCATGGATCGATATCAAAAATGCCTTTCTGCTGGGCAGTCTTGAAAACTCTACCCTGGAAAACGTTTTATTTGGAGAGAACGCAGCAATACAGGCTTATCAGGAAGCATTGGACAGTGGCGACCTGGATGATAAAAGCGCAGAAACAGTTGCAGAACAATTAAAAACCATCAAAGACTACACGCATCAGTTTAAAGGTGTTCTTGATAATAAAAGAGACGCAAGATTATAATTAACTTTTTCTTAATATTAAAATGCCGGTGAGGAATAGTATTTGGATTGATGCGTTCGAAAAAAAATAAATTATGAATTATTTTGATCAATACATCAGAAGAATCTATTTCGTCGATGGAAAAATCGGCCTGATAAAATTGTCATGGAAACTATTTCTTTTTGGTATTTTTAATTTCCCTTTGCTTGTTTTCTGGCTGTTATGGAAAGGTTTGTGGTCATAATTCACCTCTACAATCATTCAATCTGTTTTAGCAGAACGTCGTAATCCTCGATGGAATTCAACCTCACTCCCGTATCAAGAATGAGTGAACAACCACGATTTGAGTTTCCGGGATTGATGTAAACAATATGCGAAACATTAACCAGAACGAAAGTATTGGGCGCAGTAAAAACCTTAATAAACATATCAATAATATTTGGGGTTTCAGGATTTTTAGAAAAATTATTTTTTTGAGGGATCGATGATCATACGCAGGGGCTGATCCTTTGTAATGTAGGAATTAAGCCAGTTAAAGAAAGTTGTTATTTTATTTCTTACATTGATCAATGACATAAGATGTACGAATATCCAGATCAGCCATGCAAAAAAACCATTAAAATGTTTAAACGGCCCGGGAAGATCTGCAACAGCTCTGTTTCTTCTGATGATAGCCATAGATCCTTTATCATTATATATAAATGGTTTTCTTCCTTTTCCTTGATGCTTAGCAATAATATTCCTAGCCAGCAATTTGGCCTGTTGAATTGCAACCTGCGCCAATTGAGGATGTCCTTGCGGAAATGCAGGATCTGAGGTCATAATACAAGTATCTCCTATGGCATAGATTTCAGTTGCGCCAATCACCTTATTAAAAGAGTTTACAATCAGGCGGTTTCCTTTTCCGTATGATTCTTCAGGAATACCATTGAACTTCTGCGCTGTAACACCAGCCGTCCAAATGAGATTCTCACTTGGTATGGATGTTCCATCAGCCAGATGAACGACACCATCAATATAATCTTTTACAACTTGTCCCAATTTTACTATAACGCCACTGCCCTCAAGAGTTTTGCGGGCATATTGCTGAGATTCCTTACTCATAGGTGCAAGAATATTCGGTAAACCATCAATCAAGTAGATGTTAAATGCTGCATTCTTCAGTTCAGGATAATCTTTAAATAAAATATCCTTTCTTAACTCACTGAGCATGCCAGCCACCTCAACACCAGTCGGTCCGCCTCCAGCGATGACAAAGGTTGTAAGCTTAGCTCTCAATTCTTCATCAGATATTTTGGAAGCTTTTTCCAATCTCTCCAGGATTTTGTTTTTGAGATTAATTGCATCTGAAATGGTTTTCATGGGAAGCGCATTTTCCTGGATGCTTTTGTTGCCAAAATAGTTTGTAATCGTACCAGTTGCAAGAATCAGTTTCGTATAAAAGACCTCGCCGCAATTCAAAATAATTTTATTATCTCCCGGAACAATCTCTTGCAATTCTCCCATAATAAAGGAAAACTTTTTTTCTGACCTAAAGTGCTTTCTGAATGGATAACTAATATTAGAAACATCCAAAAAGCCTGTTGCCACCTGATATAACAATGGTGGAAAAAAATTATAATTATTCTTGTCCACCAGGATAACAGAAGCATCATATTCCGATCTCAGCAAACGTTCAGCCAACTCTATGCCGGCAAAACCGCCGCCTATAATTACGATAGTTTGTTGATCTTTCATTTTTTTAAATATTATATAAATCAACATTCACAAATCAAGCCATTTGTTCAATCAAAGAATGATATTAACAATCGAGAGCAATCATACATCCTTCACTTGTTCAGACATGACATCCATCATCTATTTTTATTGAATCTTCAATAATTTAACATTTTTTATATATAATCAAAAATATAGACACTGACTTTCATCAGTATTTATTAACCTAACAAATATCATCTCTGATTTTTTGTTATCATTTATGAATAAAGAGCTTTTTATCATCAATCAAATAAATTGAAATAAGATAAAATCAATAAGTATTATTTAAAATATTTATCGATTTAATAACTGAAGCCATTGATAAGATTTTTGTCATAATAAAAAAATAGCAATATAATTAACACAATTATACCTTTGTCCTATCAATAATGAAATATAATTAATTATAACAATTAAAAATTACGAAAATGAAAACAATGAAAAATCTAATCAAAATGACATTGGCAATTGGAACATTATGTTTAGCTCAATTATCAAATGCTCAAAAATTATCCTCCCAAAGTTCTAATATAAAAATTGATGGGACTTCTACTTTGCATGATTGGAGTATGGCTTCGGCCCAAGCTACATTTTCCGGGAACGCAAGCGGATCAACAATCAGTGATGTAAAGTTTGTGATGAAAACAACTTCTCTTAAAAGCAAAGAATCTGCGATGGACAAAAATGCTTATAAGTCCTTAGAATCGGGTAAATATCCAGACATCACTTTTACAACTGCATCACTTCCAGCAAGCGGAACAGCAACAGTCAGCGGCAACTTAACCATTACAAATGTTACAAAAGCCATCAAATTCCCGGTAACTGTAACCAAAAGTGGAAATACCTACATCATCAAAGGTAGCACAAAATTAAAAATGTCCACTTTCGGCATCAAGCCACCAAGCTTTATGATGGGAACCATTAAAACAGGTGACGAGATCAATATTAACATCAACATCAGTGCAACAAATTAATTCTATAAATATTTAAATTCTGTTATCATGAAAAGAAATCTATTAAAAGCCGGCCTAATCGCTGCTTTAGCAATCTCAAACTTAGGTATTGCACAGGAACACCAATTAGATAACTTCAATCCCAGCGACAAAAGATCTATCAATGCTTTTGAACCAAAAAAGGATTCAGTAACAACTTTTGATCATTTACGAGTTAAAGTAGGCGGTGCATTTGCATTACAATTCCAAGGACTTAGCCATGAAAATACCGCAACTCCCGTTATTGTTAATGGTGTTAATCAAAATCAGTTATATAAAATCAGCAATAACTTCAATCTTCCAACAGCCAACTTAGATATAGATGTTGCTTTATACGATGGTGTTAATTTGCACCTGAGAACTTTCCTATCTTCCCGACACCACAATGAGACTTATGTAAAAGGAGGTTATCTACAAATTGATAAGTTAGACTTCATACAAAAAGACTTCCTTAAAGATTTTATGAAGTATGCAACGATCAAAGTAGGGCAAGATGAACTTAACTACGGTGATGCGCACTTCAGAAGAACAGACAATGCCTATTCACTTACCAACCCATTTATAGCAGGAAATCTTTTGATGGATGCTTATGCTACTTTTCCTTTCATGGAAGTGTATTATAGAAGAGACGGTTTCATAGGAATGGTTGGAGCTTCAAACGGAAGACTGAACCAGACCGCAACCAGCGGAACAGCGCCTTCACTATATGCAAAAGTAGGTTACGATAAACAAATCAATCAGGACCTCAGAGTAAGGTTAACCGGATCTATCTATAATAATGCTAACAGTTCAAGGTTAGATTTCTACAACGGAGACAGAGCCGGATCCAGATACTATTTTGTGATGGAAAACACAGCAGCAACCGGCGCAAGCAGCTTAAATTCAGCAAAAGTAGTTCCGGATTTTGTCAATAAAATGACAGCAGTTATGATCAACCCTTTCGTCCGTTACAAAGGATTAGAATTCTTCGGAACTTATGAAACAACATCTGGTAGAAACCTGGCAGAAACAGACAGAAGAACATACAGTCAATATTCAGGAGAATTACTATACCGTTTTGGAAAAGAAGACAGCTTTTACTTTGGCGGACGATACAACCAGGCTGATGGAAAATTGATCTCAGGAGATAAAATTACCGTTAAAAGATTCAACATTGGTGGTGGCTGGTTTATGACAAAAAACATCCTGGCCAAAGCAGAATATGTTAACCAGAAATACGACGGATACCCCACTACAAGCATCTATAATGGTGGTCAGTTCAAAGGATATGTAATAGAAGCAGCCATAGCTTTCTAGATATTCAGTTAACAGAAGCAGAGGAAATTCTCGGGTTTCCTCTGTTTTAAAAAATTAAAAAAATGAAACTTCTTTATTTACTTTTCGGTTTTATAACGCTTTTCGCGCAGGCTCAGGAAAATTTTGTTCAGATTAACGGAAGCACCAACGTAAATAAATTTCAATGTGTGAACAACAAATTCAAAGCAGAAACCGGTGTTTACGCCTTCACAGAGAGAAACCTTCCGAATATCATTTTAAAAGTCAATGAGTTCGACTGCGGAAACAAGATGATGACCAAAGATTTTCAGAAAATCCTGAATTCTGAAAAATATCCGAATATGACTATCAAGTTCATCAACTTTACCAAAGTTCAGAAAAATTATATCGCCGTTGTAGAAGTCAAAATGATGAACCAAAGCAAAAGATACAACGTAGAATTTGAAATAGAAAATAATAAATTAATAGGACGCAAGAATGTAAAATTCAGTGATTTCAACATCACGCCACCGAAAAAAATGGGTGGAATGATTGTCGTGAAAGATGACCTGAATCTCGTCTTCAGTTTAGCAACAAAAATTTAAACAAATAACTTTTTCATATAATTAGATTTTTCAGTGTCACGATATCGCGCTAGAAAGATATTGTGAATCGAGGGAACTTGCAGACTCAGCTGTAGGTTCCTTTTTATTTAACTTCACCAAACCATTCATTTGGTTTTGGGCGCTTTATCCGGCTCCGGCTCCCACTTTTTTCTGTCATTGCGAACAAAGTGAAGCAATCTGCAGAACTTTTGTACATCGCAATAACAAAATCTTTGCCTGGACGCGCTTCGCTACTATTGATGATTCAACTTTCAAATCAAACCAATCGCAGACAAATAAAAACTTAATTCTAAAGAAGTTACCATATAAAGTATCGCACAATTTAGCAAACTGTCAGTCTGAGGCTCTCGAAGACAAATAAAAAAATCAATTTCTGAAAGAAATTATCCATCAAAAATTTTCAAAATTTAAAACATTTCAAATTCGTAAATTTGTATTGTGAATATTAATCAAACCGATCTTAACGAATTAGAATTCCCGGAACTTCTTTCGGAAATCGCCCCTTTCGCTTACTCGCCGAAAACGGCAGACCAAATCATGGAACTTCGTCCGATGGAAATAGACGAGGCAGAAATTTCTTTAAAAAAAACCTCAGAATTCCTCACTAGTTTCGAAAGTTCCAACGCCATTCCCTTTGATGAATACGAGGATATCGAAGAGGAACTGAAGCTGATGCCGATAGAAAATTACCGATTAGAGAACAAATCGTTCATCAAAATCAAAACTATAACGGAACAAGTTGGGAAACTGCAGAAGTTCTTTCCACAGTTTGCAGAAAACTTCCCAACATTGTTGGACGAAATCAAAGATCTGGAATTCCGGAAAGAAATCATAGATAAAGTAGACAAAGTGTTCAACCGCTTTGGAGAAGTCAAAAGCGAAGCCTCTACAATTCTGAAAACCTTAAGAACAGAAATCCAACACGCCAGAAAAGCAATTGATGAAAACTTCAATCGCTCCTTGGCAACTTATTCGGATTTTTTGGAAGATATCAGAGAAAGTATTATTGAAGATCAACGTGTTCTAGCTGTCAAATCCGGTTTCAAGAAAAGATTCAACGGTCGTGTTTTAGGCATTTCCAAAACAGGTTCTATCACTTACATTCAGCCGGAAAGTGTGGTGAAACATTATTTCAAACTGAGAGAAAATCAGGAAGAAGAGAAAAAAGAAATCGATAAAATATTACGTCAACTGACTGCGGAATTGGCAGAATTCCAGCCACAACTTTCGGATTATCAAACCTATATTTTCGATTTGGATTTAATTCGAGCCAAAGCTAAATTTGCCGAAAAAGTTAACGGAATTTTACCAAAGATCAACAGACATCAGACCTTACGTTTGAAAGATGCCTTTCATCCATTGCTTTGGATCAGGAATAAAAATGAAAACAAGGAGATTTTTCCGCAAACTTTAACCTTAACAGAACACAACCGAATCATCTGCATCTCAGGACCGAATGCCGGAGGAAAATCCATCACATTAAAAACTGTTGGATTGTTGCAATTGATGATCCAGAGTGGAATTTTAGTTCCTTGTCATCCAAAATCCGAGATGTTTTTCTTTGAAAAGATAATGACAGACATTGGCGATAATCAATCCATAGAAAATCACTTGTCAACTTATTCTTCCCGACTGAAAAAAATGTCCGGAATGATTCGCGAAGCCGACAACAAAACGTTGTTGTTGATTGACGAGTTCGGAACCGGTTCCGACCCGGAATTAGGCGGCGCTTTGGCAGAAAGTTTTATGGAATATTTCTACGACAAGAAAAGTTTCGGAATCATCACAACGCATTACACCAACATCAAATTAGTTGTGGAACAGCTTCCTGCAGCCACCAACGCTGCAATGCTTTTTGATGAGAGAACGCTTGAACCACTTTACAAGCTGGAAATCGGACAAGCCGGAAGTTCTTTTACTTTTGAAGTTGCCGAGAAAAATAAAATTCCGAGATTCATTATCAAGAATGCAAGAAAGAAAGTAGAACACGATATTGTCAACCTTGATAAAACCATTGTGAAACTTCAGCAGGAAAAATTTGAAGTTGAAAAACTGAAATCCAATCTTGCAGAGACCAAAGAATCTGTAGAAGACAAGCGTGATAATCTCCAGAAATTGAATGAACAGCTTCAGCAAAAGTTATTCAATTTTCAAAAGCTATACGAAGAAGAGCACAGAAAACTGCAATTTGGAAACAAGATAGAAACGTTCATCGACAGTTATGTAAAAGGCAAATCGAGAAAAGATGTGGTTAAAGATTTCGTGAAAATTCTGGAACAGGAAAAATTCCGAAAATTAGGAACCGACAAAGATGAAACAAAACGTTTGCAAGTGGTGAAACGTAAAATCACACAACAACTTAAGAAAGAAGAGGTTATTGAAAAAATTGCGGAAACCAACGAGAAACTGGAGCAAAAACGCCAAGCCGAACGGGCAGTCTGGATGAAAGTTGGTCAGCGTGTCCGGATCGCCGGAAGCACAAGTGTCGGCACTATTGAAAAAATTTCGAAAAACAAAGTCATTGTGAATTACGGAACCTTCAAAACAACGATTGATTCCGGAGAATTGGAGAGAATATAAAAAGCGCAGAAATTCTGCGCTTTTTTTTATGAATTGAAATGTTTTTTCACTTCTTCCAGTACCTGCTCTTCGCTAAGTTGCGAATCTGTTCCCAATTTGATATTCAGGTTTTTATACTGAGGCGTTTCCAAAAGATGATTTCTCAATTCTTCCTGAGACGTTCCGGGTCCTGTTATATACAAATCAGTACTGTTTGTAATCAGCTTTTCGATTTCTTTGTAGAACTTTGAACGGTTGGTCTGCTCAACATTGTGCGCAGCATTCTCGTTGGAGTTGCCATGCTGCACGTCAGCTTTTACAACTTCTCGGACTGCAAAATCTGTCACTTCCTGAGCATTATGATTTGTCACTACGATTGCTTTTCTGCCGTCTATCCAAAGTCCGGCTACTTTTTTATCAGTCATAATTTTTTAATTTGAATCAGATAAATTTCAAGGATTGTGCAAAAGTGATGTTAAGGTAAGTTAAATCTTAATGATGATACACATCCTCATACATCACGCCCGCCTCAATTCTTATTGGTAACTTATTTTCTTCCGGAACAATCGGGCAGTTATAATCGAAAGCATTGTAGGCGCAATACGGTTGATAAGATTGATTAAAATCCAAAACTATTTCGTTTCCAGTCGGGATTTTCAAATCCATATATTTTCCGCCGCCATAAGTTTCTTTCTCATTTGTCAAATCCCGGAAAGGCAAGAAAAGATAATCTTTATATTTTTCCATTTTCATGAGATCCAGACTTTGGTATAAAGTCAATGTGAAAGATTGTCCGTCCAACTCAAAAGTCGCTTTTCCATATTCCTGATATTGTTTGAATTTCCCTGAAGAAGTCGGCAATTCAAATGGAACAGGATTTTCCGTTCTTATAAATTGCCCAGTAACTCTATATTTCAAATTGATTGGAAAGAACGGATGTTTTTTAAATTGCTTAAGGTTACTACCTCGCAAAGGCGTTTCTTTTGGGTTTAGATATTCTGCATTCAGTTCTTTCTGAAACTTTTTGATTGCCGCAATATTTTCTTTTTCCGTCTGCGCATTTAGAAATACAGATAATATAATGAAAAGAAAACTTAATTTTTTCATAGGTTAATTTAATTATTAGGGCAGCTTTATCCACCTGTAGTTTATCCTGAGCTTGTCGAAGGGCTCCCAAACCTAACGAAGTGGTTCGACGTAGTCAATCTTTTCACTTCACTACATTGCGAAAAAAGGATTTGCGCTCAAGTCGGGCTGCTGTTATTCGCTGGTAATATTCGGAAACTATTATTCCTGAGTTTCGTTATCAGAATCCGCAATTATTTTATCAACTTTAGCTTTTTTAGTGTAGAAATATTTATCAAAAGTCGATTTGAAAACCGGAACTTCATCATCTTCACCCATCAGGAATCCCCAGGATTGAAGGCCTTCTACTCTATCAAAAATGATTTTCAGAATCGCCAAAACCGGAATCGTCAAAAACATTCCTGCAATTCCCCAAAGCATTTCGCCAACTACTAAACCGATAATCACTATCAAAGAATTGATTTTCACTTTAGAACCCACTACTCTTGGCATAATGATGTTTCCGTCAATCGCGTGAATTACAACAATTGCAATCACAATAAACAAAACGTGACTGATTCCCGAGGTTGCAAACGTAATCAAAGCGCCAATCAACAGCGCGGTAAAAATTCCGATGTAAGGGAGAATATTAAGGATACCTGTGAGAATGGCGAGCATAAAATTATATTTGACACCAATTATAGTGTAAGCTATAAAAGATAAAATCGTTACAATAATCATCTGCAGAAACAATCCTACAAGATATTTTTTCACCATAAACTGAATATTCTCAACAATCTCGAATACCGTTTTATGATAAGTTTCTGTAAAACTCGCAACTAAGAATTTCAGAAGATGTGTTCTGTACAACAGAAAAAACAAGGTGAATAAGAAAGTAAAACCTGTCAGCATCAGAACATAGCCAACGGAAGTCAATGTTTTCTCCAGAATTGCCGTTCCTGTACTGATTGACTTTTTCAAGGTATCATTCAGATATTCCAGTTGGTCGTGTCTTCTGACTCCAAAAGTTCTGGAAATCCATCCTTGTAAATTGTCGATCAGATCTATAAACTGTTTTTGAAATTGCGGCCAGTCATTCGCCAGTTTAGCCACTTCCATTGACATCATATAGATCACGCCTCCGATAATAGCCAGAGCCAGAACACTTGCCAATACAGATGACAAGCCTCTGGGAAATCTCAGTTTTGTTTCCATAAAACGGCAAAGTGGTATCAGCAAAATGGCAATAAGCAATCCCAGCACCATTGGCACCAAAATCTGCTGTCCGATAATTGCCAAAAATCCTAAAATAATGATGCTGATAAGAATGCAAGACAGTTTGATGTAAAATGGATAAGTCTGATTCATATGATTAGTTTTTAGAAGTTAGACTGATAATCTTATTGATTTATTTTCCGATGAGAAAAACTGCCGGAATCTTATGCAATTCCGGTTTATTCTTTTTCCAATCAGAGATTGTTTTTGTTTGGATCAATTCGGTTTCCGGGTCGTTGATATTGGCAGCGATACACAATTTCGTATTTGGATTCAGGAATTTGACCAAATCTTCCAAAAGTTGATTGTTACGATAGGGTGTTTCCATAAAAATCTGTGTGAATCCTGTTTTATTAACCACATTTTCCAGGTTCTGAATTTCTTTTTTCTTTTTCTCTTTATCAATAGGAAGATAGCCATGAAAAGAAAACTGCTGACCGTTGAATCCACTTGCTATCAAAGCCAGAACGAAAGAGCTGGGCCCATTAACAGGGATCACTTTGATGTTATTATTGTGAGACCAGCCAACCATAATATTTCCTGGGTCACCGATGCAAGGCAAACCGGCTTCCGACAACAATCCGAAATCAACACCTTCTTTCATTAGTTTTTGAGCTTCTTTCAAATCTGCTGTTTCGGAATACTTGTCGAGTAGAAACAATTTGAGTTCCGGCTGTTTTTTTTCCGGCGCAAAAAATTTGATGACTTTTCTGGCCGTTTTTTCGTTCTCCACAAAATAATGATCGACATTCATAATAATATCTTTGATTGATGGTGCAAAATATTCTATGGGTGATTTTTCTGAAAGATAAGCAGGGAGAAGGTATAGCATTTCTGTCGTATTAATGTAAAATGTATAAAGTATTTACAATTTTTGTCATCAGGTAAGAATTTCAGCATTTCAGATTCCTACGGAAAAACAAAATTATGTTTTTATGTTAACTATTATTTTTATGTTGAATTTGCAGCCCGACTTGAGCGGAAATCCTTTTTTGCTCGTAATTTAGGTTCTATCCTGTTGATAACTTTCTGCAAAAAAGATTGACTACGTCGAACCACTTCGTTAGGTTTGGGAGCCCTTCGACAAGCTCAGGATAAACTCCAGGCGGATTAAGCTGCCAAAATCAACACAAATTTAGTTCAAAACTTCTTTTAATCGGTCTTTATCCAATCTATTTTCCCAATTGGAAACGACCACCGTTGCAACGGCATTCCCGATTACATTGGTTAAAGCACGGCATTCTGACATAAATTTGTCAATCCCAAGAATCAACGTCATCCCAGCAATCGGAACTTCTGGAACAACCGCCAAAGTCGCCGCCAAAGTGATAAATCCAGCACCTGTAACGCCAGCCGCACCTTTGGAACTCAACATCGCCACCAAAAGCAATCCAATCTGATGCTCCAAAGTCAAATCGATATTACAAGCCTGCGCAATGAACAACGCCGCCAAAGTCATGTAAATGTTCGTTCCATCAAGATTGAAGGAATAACCTGTCGGAACCACCAAACCGACAACACCTTTATCGCAGCCGGCGTTTTCCATTTTTTTCATCAATCCGGGAAGTGCCGGTTCAGACGAACTTGTTCCCAAAACCAGAAAAATCTCATCTTTGAGATATCTCAGAAATTTGAAAATATTAAATCCGTTATACCAAGCTACACTTCCCAAAATCAAAATAACAAACAAAGCCGAAGTCACATAAAATGTTCCGACAAGCATTGCCAGATTTTTAAGCGACTCTACACCATATTTACCAATCGTAAAAGCCATTGCTCCGAAAGCGCCAATTGGTGCCAATTTCATTAAAATTTCTACAACCTTGAAAATCGGAATAGTCAAAGCCTGAAGAAAATCGAAAACCGGATAACTTTTCTCTGAAGTCAACGCCAATGCGACTCCAAATAAAATTGCAACCAAAAGTACCTGCAAAATGTTATCACCAGTTAACGGACTGAACAAAGTTTCCGGAATAATATTGTAGATAAAACTGACCAAAGAGTTGTCGTGCGCCGCTTTGACGTATTTTTCAACTTCTGCACCATTCAGAGTAGTCGGGTCAATATTAAGGCCTTTTCCCGGCTGAACAATATGGCTGACAATCATACCGATAACCAAAGCTAAAGTTGAAAATGTGAAAAAATAAATGAATGCTTTACCAGCTACTCTGCCCACTTTTTTGAGGTCGCTCATTCCGGCAATTCCTGTGGAAACAGTCAAGAAAATGACCGGCGCAATAATCATTTTGACCAGCTTGATAAAGCCTTCGCCGAGAGGTTTCATTTTTTCACCCAAATCGGGATAAAAATAGCCGAGAGAAACACCGAAAACAATCGCAATCAGCACCTGAATATAAAGAAGTTGATAGATTTTTTTCGGTTTTACAGGTTTTTGTTCAATGTCCAAATTCATAAAAAGACTTATCTTACAAATTTAGAATTGTTTGTGACTTATATCATATTTTTCCTAATTTTTTCTGCAATTATTTCGCAGGAATCGTCTAGCATTTTGTAAACTTTATCAAATCCGTCTATTCCGCCAAAATATGGGTCCGGAACTTCTAATTCATTATCGAGGATTAATCTAATTTTGTGCTTTTGAGAATCGTCAGCCATTTTCAGAACATCTTTGTAATTGTTCTTATCCATACAGAAAATCAAATCAAACTCATCCAAATCCGACTTTTTGATCGGTCTTGATTTTTGCATCGAGATATCAATTCCGTTTTTGAAAGCAGTTTTTACAGAACGCTCATCCGGACCACTTCCTTCGTGGTAATTGATGGTTCCAGCGCTGTCAACAAAATAACTATCATCAAGTTTAGATTTTAAAATCCCCTCTGCTAAAGGACTTCTGCAAATATTTCCGAGGCAGACCATTAGTATTTTCATTGTAAAAATATAAATTATTGTTCCAAAGCTCAATTTATCAATTTTAGAATTTAATCCCAAAAATTATGACTAATAAAATATTAATCGTAATATTGCAATATTAAATTAATAAAAATGGGTGCCACCAAAACTGAACATTTCACAGCACAACAAAACAAAATTGCCATTATTGCCAAAGCACTTGGACATCCTGCGAGAATTGCTATTATCGAGTATCTAATTAAAGTCAACGAATGCATCTGTGGCGATATTGTGAATGAACTTCCGCTTGCACAACCAACTGTTTCCCAACACCTTAAAGAATTAAAAAATGCAGGCATCATCAAAGGAAATGTTGAGGGAAATTCAATATGTTATTGTATTGACGAAAAGACGATTGAAGTAATCAACTCTTATTTTTCACAAATCATCGAAACCGTTTCTAAAGGAAAATGTTGCTAGGCATCTTTTTTTGAAAACACTATCGCAATATTGCAATAAAACAGAATAATGTATATAAAAGCTTATTAATATGACTCTTAATCAAATCAAAGAGATTCTACCAACATTGGAAAATGTAGAATTTCAATTGGAAAATGGAACTTTAGTGCCCGAACATTTTCATGTCACAGAAGTAGGAATCATCCATAAAAACTTCATTGATTGTGGCGGAACCATCCGAAATGAAAAGGTTATAAATTTTCAACTTTGGAATGCGAATGATTATGAACATCGCTTAAAACCGAATAAATTATTTAATATCATCAGACTTTCCGAAGAAAAACTAGGAATAGAAAATGCAGAAATCGAAGTGGAATATCAGAGCGAGACTATCGGAAAGTATGATTTGGAATTCAACGGTAAGAATTTTATTTTGAAAAATAAAACAACAGCTTGCCTGGCTCAGGATGTTTGTGGGATTCCTGCAGAAAAACAAAAGTTAAATCTTGCATCACTATCTAACAAGCAATCTTGTTGTACTCCAGATTCTGGATGTTGCTAGGATTAAATTCAAAAAAAATCATGAATAAAAAAATATTAGTACTTTGTACAGGAAATAGCTGTAGAAGTCAGATTGCGGAAGGTTATCTGAGATATTCCGCCAATGGGAAAGCAGACATCTTCAGTGCTGGCATAGAAACACATGGCGTGAATCCGAAAGCAATTGCGGTAATGCAAGAAGACGGAATCAACATTTCTAGTCAAACGTCCAATAAAACAGAAGAATATCAAAACATAGATTTTGATTTTGTAATTACTGTTTGTGACAATGCAAAAGAACACTGCCCGCACTTTACTTCAAATGCTAAAAAGTTACACTATAATTTTCCGGACCCGGCGAAAGCTATTGGGACTGACGAAGAAATCATGGCTGAGTTCAGAAAAGTCAGAGACCAAATAAAACAATATTGCTTTAAATTTGTGGAAGAAAATCTTTAATGAAATACAAAGTGTCTCCCTTAGAACCGAAACACAAGAACGAAGTTTTGGAAATCTACAAATTGGGAATCGAAACCAAAAATGCAACTTTCAATACTGTTGTTCCAACTTGGGAAGAATGGGATAAAGGTCATCTTCAGCATTCAAGATTGGTGATAGAAACTGATGATAAAATTGTTGGCTGGATAGCTCTAAGTCCTGTGTCATCAAGATGCAATTACAATGGCGTTGCAGAGGTCAGTGTTTACATTCATCCAGATTTTAGCAGATTAGGTTTTGCGTCGGAATTAATGGAAAAGATGATTTCTGAAAGTGAAAACAATGGAATATGGACATTACAATCCAGTGTTTTCCCAGAAAACGAAAGCAGCATAAAGCTTCATGAAAAGTTTGGATTCAGAGAAGTCGGTTATCGGGAAAAGATTTCCAAAATGGATGGCATCTGGAGAGACACAATTCTCTTGGAAAGACGAAGTCTGAAAATATCATAAATAAAAAAGTCTGAAAAAAATTTCAGACTTTAAATCTTATTGGGCAATTTTTTCTTTCAGATCTTTGATATACTTCTTCAATTCCTTATCGATTTTGGAAACATCCCTAATTGTATCGCAGGCATACATTACCGTCGAATGGTCTTTTCCACCCATTTCCTCACCGATTTTAGTAAACGTCGCATTGGTATATTCTTTAGCAAAATACATAGCCAGTTGTCTTGGCAAAGCGATTTCTCTTTTTCTTGTTTTGGATAACAGCTGCTCTCTCTGAATTCCGAAATAATCGCAAACAATCTCCTGAATATAAGGAATATTGATGGTTTTTTTCTGAGTAGTTGCTAACTTATTGATCGTATCTTTTAAAAGATCAAGACTGAAATCAGATTTATAAACGGTTGAGTAAGCAATTACCGCATTTACAACACCGATCAGTTCTCTTACGCCGTTGGTTTTAACTTCCGAAGCCAGATAATCCAGCATATCATCCGTTAATTCGATCCCGTCACGGCTTAATTTATCAACGATAATTTTTCTTCTCGTCTCGAAATTAGGGGATTTGATTTCTGCAGAAAGTCCCCACTTGAAACGGGAAATAATTCTTTCCTGAGTATCCAAAATATCAGCCGGCGCTTTATCAGAAGTGAGGATAATCTGTTTCCCGTTCTGATGAAGGTAATCGAAAATATGGAAGAAGCTGTCCTGAGTCGCAGCTTTTCCGGAAAGGAACTGGATATCATCGATAATCAAAACGTCAATCATCTGATAATAATTCTGGAAATCCGTTTTGTTTTGAGACTTAGCCGCTTTTACAAAATCCTGAATGAATTTTTCTGAAGATTGGTAAAGAACCACTTTCTCCGGAAAAGATGCTTTCACTTCCAGTCCAATTGCTTGCGCCAAGTGCGTTTTCCCAACACCATAGCCACCGTAAACAAACAATGGATTGAAAGCTGTTGAGCCTGGTCTTTTTGCAATCGATTTCGCAACGGTACAGGCAAATTTGTTACTCTCTCCTTCTACGAAGTTATCAAAAGACTGATCCGCTTTCAGGTTAGAATCAATATTGATTTTTTTGATTCCCGGAACTACAAACGGATTAATGTTGTTTTCCTTGATAACCGGTCTTGCTTCCTGGATTTTTGGTGCCTGTGTGGAAATCCCTTTTACATTGACTGTAATTGGTTTCTCTTTTCCTGCAGGCTTGTTTTCCATTACAGAATACCACAACTTCACCCCTTTACCGATATTTTTTTTAAGCGCAGCAGACAGTAAAGACAAGTAATTATCCTCGATATATTCTTTGTAAAAATCACTAGGAACAAGCAACGTAAGATTATTGTTCACCAAAGAAATTGGCTGAACTTTATCAAATAATAAGTCGAAAGAATTCTCTAACTTTTTGAGGTCTGTATTATCCTCCGCTGCGTTTAGATTATCCCGCATAAACTGGATGCATCTATCCCAGATCAATACTAAATTTTCATTCATTTTACTGCTGCTATTTCCGGTAAGATTTTAGTTTTTTTAGAAGAAGACAAATATCTAATTATTAATTTTCATAAAAAAATTTTTTAGCTATTGATTATTTAAAAATATATTTGTATGAATTATTAACGACTTAAAATGATACACACAACACACTCAATAAGAGTACGTTACGGAGAAACAGATCCAATGAAATATGTCTATTACGGAAACTATGCAGAATATTTTGAAGTCGCCAGAGTTGAGCTTTTTCGTGAACTCGGGATGTCATATGACGAGATCGAAAAGAAGGGAATTTTCTTACCCGTCTCCGAATATAAAATTAAGTATTTGAAACCAGGACTTTATGACCAGCTTTTGGAAATTCACACCTATGTAAAAAAAATTCCGGGGGTTAAAATTGAATTCGATTATGAAATTTATAATGAAGACAAAATAAAAATCACCGAAGCTTCAACCACACTTTTTTTTCTGGATGCTGAAACCAATAAAATCGTGAGATGCCCTGATTTTTTATTGAGACTGATAGAAAAAAACTGGAAAATATAATTTTGCGCAAAATTTGCATTGCTTCATTAGACATGATAAGTCACAAAAATCAGTAAAGCTTATCCTAATGAAAAAATTAATTTTATTACTCGCCTGCGCATCCTTACTTTGCTGTATAAGAACGGACATGGACCTGAAAACCCTTCAGGACATTATCAGCAAAAGCTATTATACCAATAAGCTGAACATCAATGATGAAATGAAATTTTATCGATCTGATGGGAAAAGAGACATCAATTTTGAAAATTATTTAATCAAAAACAATGCACTGACTTTAGTTTCAGGAGATTTTAACCATGACGGAGAAGAAGATTATATGGCTAATGTCAGCAATAATTTTAATAAAACGTCCATTGCCCCTTCACAATATTTTCCTATTATTATAACCTTGAAAAGCGGCAGGTACTTTATATATAAATTAGACAAATTTTTTGATGCAAAATCCGTTGGGGCAAAGATAAACATCCAGGACAAAGATTATATTCTGCTTTTATCCAAAGACCCGGAAAACGAAAACAGGATCACAAAAGATACCTTCAGGTTTGAAAATAATAATATAATGATGTTTGACAAAAACACGATAAAATAAATATATAATGAAGAAACTATTATTAATACATTTAATACTTTTATTCAATCCAATTTTCTCTCAACAAAAAACGTTCTGTAACCCGATCAATATAGACTACGGTTACACACCTTTCGAAGTTTTTTCCAAACAAGGAAAGCATCGTGCAACGGCTGATCCTGTCATTGTCAATTTTCAGAAAAAACTTTTTCTATTTTCTACCAACCAGGAAGGTTATTGGTACTCTGACAATATGTTGGATTGGAAATTCGTCCACAGAAAATTTCTTTTAGACAATAAATACACTCACGACCTGAACGCTCCCGCAGTTTGGGCAATGAAAGATACGCTTTACGTTTTCGGTTCAACCTGGGAGCAGGATTTCCCGATTTGGAAAAGTACCAATCCCACAAAAGACGATTGGAAAATTGCTGTTGACACTTTGAAAGTCGGCGCTTGGGATCCCGCATTTCATTACGATGAGGACAAAAATAAATTATACCTGTATTGGGGTTCCAGCAACGAATGGCCTCTTCTTGGAACCGAAGTCAAAACCAAAACTTTACAGTCGGAAGGTTTCGTAAAACCTGTCATCAGACTAAAACCTGAAGACCACGGCTGGGAAAGATTTGGAGAATATAATGACAATGTTTTTCTTCAGCCATTTGTGGAAGGTGCGTGGATGACCAAATATAAAGACAAATATTATCTTCAATATGGTGCGCCAGCAACGGAATTCAGTGGTTACTCAGACGGGGTTTATGTTTCAAAAAATCCATTGGAAGGTTTTGAATACCAACAACACAATCCTTTTTCCTATAAACCTGGAGGTTTTGCAAGAGGCGCCGGACACGGTGCAACATTTCAGGACAACTTTGGAAACTGGTGGCACATTTCAACCATTTTTATTTCAACAAAAAATAATTTCGAAAGACGATTAGGAATTTGGCCGACTGGATTTGATAAAGATGATGTGATGTACACCAACACTGCTTATGGCGATTATCCAACTTTGTTACCACAATATGCGCAAGGAAAAGATTTTTCAAAAGGATTATTTCCGGGTTGGATGTTGTTGAACTATAACAAACCCGTTCAGGTATCATCGACTCTAGGTGGTTATCATTCTAATTATGCAGTGGATGAGGATATCAAAACTTACTGGTCTGCAAAAACCGGAAATTCCGGAGAATGGTTTCAGACGGATTTAGGAGAAGTTTCTACAATCAATGCGATTCAGGTCAATTATGCGGATCAGGATGCAGAGTTTATGGGAAAAACATTAGGCAAAATGCATCAGTATAAAATCTATGGTTCTAATGACGGCAAAAACTGGAAAGTGATTGTCGATAAATCTAAAAACCAAACCGACGTTCCTCACGATTATATCGAATTGGAAAATCCTGCAAAAGCAAGATTCCTGAAAATGGAAAACCTGAAAATGCCGACAGGAAAATTTGCTTTAAGTGGATTCCGAGTGTTTGGAAAAGGCGCTGGAACAAAACCCGAAAAAGTTCAAAATTTTGTTCCACTGCGAGCTGACCCAAAAAAATATGGCGAAAGAAGAAGTATTTGGATGAAGTGGCAGCAAAATTCTGATGCAGACGGTTACGTTATCTATTGGGGAAAATCGCCGGAAAAATTATATGGAAGCATTATGGTTTACGGAAAAAACGAATATTTCTTTACCGGCGCAGATAGAACAGATGCCTATTATTTTCAAATTGAGGCCTTTAATGCCAACGGAATCTCTGAAAGAACAGAGGTTATAAAATCAGAATAAATTTTAAAGTTTTACAGACAAAAATTCAAGCTTTCGAAGTCTTTCTTCGAAAGCTTTTTTATTTTTCATGATTATTATTTCGAAATATTAAATTTCCATTAATTCAATAATTTTAAAAATTAGATTAATATTCATTAATAAACTCAAATTTTAAAAGAAAAATACTCAACATTTTTTCATTAATTGAAATAATTTTATAAATTTATAAACAGTAAAAGAATTTAACAGCGAATGGAGTTTTTTCTGACATCAGAAGATAATGATGACCGACCGATTTTTATTACCGGCAATTTTAACAAGTGGAATCCGAAAGATTCAAAATTCAGACTGGAAAAGATGGATGACAACAACTATTACATCAATATTCCTGCTGAATTACTAAACGATGAGATAGAATATAAGTTTACAAAAGGTGGCTGGGAAAATGTCGAGATCGACAAATACGACAACATCACACCGAACAGAAAGACAAAAAAAGAGAAAAAGAAAACGCAGGATAAAGTTGAAAAATGGAGACTGAATTGGGGACCTTTCAAAAAAGAATTTTTCCCGATTACGGAATTGGTTGATGATGCATTCTATATTCCACAGCTTGATAAGACCAGAAAAGTCTGGGCGCTTTTGCCTTACGATTATTATGATTCTGAGAAGAATTATCCGGTTTTGTATTTGCAGGATGCACAGAATTTATTTAATGACGGTTCCGAATTTGGAAATTGGGAAATCGATAAAAAGCTAGCTCTTCTTGCAGAATATGGACGGGGCGATTTGATTGTCATTGCAGTAGAACACGGCAACGACGACCGGATCAAAGAATATATTTTTGATAATGAAGATGTAACGAAAAATGCAGAAGGTAAAAAATATCTGAGGTTCATTACTGACACTTTGAAGCCTTGGATTGACAAAAATTACAGAACAAAAAAAGACAGGGAAAACACGGGAATCGGCGGAAGCTCTTTGGGTGGATTGATTAGCATTTATGGCGGATTCCTTTATCCGGAAGTTTATTCCAAATTGCTGATTTTCTCACCTTCGCTTTGGGTAGAACCGGAAAACAATTTCCCAATGATAAGGTTTGATAACCCCTACAAACTAAAGGTTTATCTCTATGGCGGTAAAAAAGAAGGTTCTCGAATGGTGGGAAGAATAAGATTATTTGAAAAAGCTTTGAAAAAATTAACTGCTCAGAAATCCTTCGATTTTGAAGTCAGAACCAGCATCAGCGACAAAGGAACGCATCAGGAATTTTTCTGGTCTCAGGAATTTCCAAGAGCCGTAGAATGGCTTTTCATAGACAGTCTGGAAAGTCCTGTGAAAGCCAAAAATGAATTAGAAAAGAACGAAGCAAATGATTAAAATTTACAATAAAAAAGAATCAACAACTCAAAACATATATCTGTTCAGCGAAGCCGATTGGGAACAGGAAAAAAACTCACATCCAAATGTTGAATTATTCTTCAATGGAAAAAAGAACGAGGTTTTCATTAAGACCAATTCAGATGAAATCAGTTTTTTCGTTGGAATCGGAAAAGACGCAAAAGGTTTTGAAATTCAATCTATCGCTAACAAATTTGCGAATGATTACAAAAAAAATCTACAATCTGTTCCAACTTCTGTTATTTCAAAATTAGGATTGAATTTGACTGAAGAATTGGTGAAAGGTTTATTTTTGGGAACTTACCTCTACCCTTTCGAAAAATCGCATCCGTTTTGGCAGGAGAATTTTGAATTGTACTTAGAAAACATTTCTGAAGAAGAAGGAAAAAATTTAGCCTTAAAAACAGAAGCGCTTTGCAACGGTCAATTTGCCGGAATGGAATGGCTGAACAAACCAGCTAACCATAAAAAAGTGAATCAGATTTCAGATTTCCTGAAATCAACGGCAGAAAAATATGGCATAAAATATAAAGTCTTCAACAGAGAAGAATCGATCAAAGAAGGTTTAGGCGCATTTGTAGCAGTTAATCAGGGAAGTTCGCAGGAAGCTGCTTTCACCATTTTGGAATACAATTGCGGAAAAGAAAATGTGAAAACTTTCGGTTTAGTCGGAAAATGCGTATTGTTTGACACAGGCGGAATTTCCATAAAACCTTCCGCCAATCTGCATTATATGAAAAGCGATATGGGCGGTGCTAGTGCTGTTATTGGCGCTTTGATAACGGCTTCGGAACTTAAACTTCCTGTAAATATTATTACAATTCTCCCGATCACAGACAATGCAGTTTCTGAAAAGGCGTATTTGCCTAGTGATGTAGTAACGTCTTACAACGGAAAAACAATTGAAGTCTTGGACACCGATGCAGAAGGCAGAATGACTTTGGCAGACGGACTTTCTTATCTATCAAAAAACTTCAAAACCGATGTCCTGATAGATTTGGCAACGCTCACTGGAAGCTCGGTCAGAATGTTTGGTTACACTTGCGGTGCATATTTTTCCAATAATGACGAGTTGAAGAAAAAGCTGGAACAATCAGCAGACAAAACCAATCAACGTCTTTGGAATCTGCCGCTTTGGGATGTTTGGAAAGATGATTTCACTTCGGATGTTGCAGATTTTAAGAACATTTCGATGAAACCCTTCGGAGATTGCATTATTGCAGGAAAATTCTTGGAACAGTTTATAGAAGATCACGAAAATTGGGCACATTTGGATATTGCCGGCGTCGCATTTGGGAATGTCGGTTATGCAAAGGATAAAGCAGCAACAGGTTACGGCGTTCAGCTTTTACTGGACGTTATGGAGAATTATTAAAATGTGGGTGTGCCCCTTTGTTTCGTCTTTGAGGACGAAACAAGCGGGTCGGTCTACGGGCAGTCGCTTTTCCGAAAAACCTGGCAAAGTTTTCGGAAAGAGCTCCAACAATGCCCTTCGCCCTCACACAGTTGCGAAATTAGAATATCAAATAAAAAAACACATTTGTACACCATTATCTAAAACTGTACAAAAAATTTGAAATATGGAAAAAACTATTGTCTGTATCTCTTGTTATTACAAAGGTTATGATTTCATGGACGAGTGCAAAAAACTCGGCAACAAAGTCATTTTGATCACATCAGAAAACCTGAAGGAAAAACCTTGGCCTTGGCACGCCATAGACGAGATTTATTATATGCCAGAACTTGAACCTTCGGTCTGGAATCTTGACCATTTGGTTCAGGGATTTGCTTACCTGATGAAAAATCACCAAATCGACGCCGTCATTGCTTTGGATGATTACGATGTAGAAAAAGCAGCAATGATTCGGGAAACTTACCGTATTCCAGGAATGGGACAAACGACACATCGTTATTTCCGAGACAAGTTAGCAATGCGCCAACAGGCAAAAGACAACGGCATTTCTGTTCCTGAATTTTCTTCCATTTTCAATGATGCAAAACTTCACCAGTTCACACAGGATGTTCCCGGACCTTGGGTTTTAAAACCACGTTCCGAAGCTTCCGCAAGTGGTATTAAGAAAATCAATTCTGCGGATGAACTTTGGCCGGCTGTGGAAAATCTTGGCGATGAACGTTACAAATTCCTTTTAGAAGCTTTTAAGCCAGGCGACGTTTATCACGTGGATTGCTTGGTTTATAACAAAGAAATCGTGTTTTCCTGCTTTTCAAAATACCTTTCTCCACCAATGAAAGTTTCTCACGAAGGCGGCGTTTTTCGCACTAAAACTTTAGACAAAAATTCGGAAGAAGCAAAAGGTTTAGACCAAATCAACAAACAAGTCTTGGATAAATTCGGAATCCAAAACGGCGCAACTCACAGTGAATATATCAGAGGAACAGACGGACGATACTATTTCCTTGAAACATCTTCCAGAGTTGGTGGTGCTCATATTCCTGATATGGTTGAAGCTGCAACCGGAGTTAATATCTGGCGAGAATGGGCAAGACTGGAAAATGCGTTATTAGAAGGAACTCACTATTCAGTTGAGGAAACTCAAAAATTATATTCCGGATTGATTGTGGCATTAGCAAAAGATAAGCATCCCAATACTCAGAATTTACAAAGTGACGAAGTGGAAAAATTTTTACCAATCGATTATCATATTGGAATTGTTTACAAAGCAAAAACTGCAGATATCATCGCGGAAAGACTAGACCAAGCAGCAGAAGTTGTCACAGAACAAATCCTGAATATTCTTCCTCCAAAAGAAAAACCAACGAGTTAGATTCTGTCTTTGAAAACCTCACAATTTTAATTAATCTTTTATCAATTATCATTCATCAATCATAAAAAAGATGCCTCAAATAACACATACAGATTATTATTCACACATTCTTGGAATGAGCCTTCAGGTCGAAGTTACCGGACATTTCGGTTATCCGATTATTATGTTCCCGACTTCGCAAGGTTCTTATACTCAGAATGCCGATTTTCATTTGAACGGAAGTATTTCTCATTTCACAGATAACGGAATTTTAAAATTATTCAATGTTCAGACGATTGATAAATTCAGTTTTTATGATAAAGGAATTTCTCCTTACGAAAGAATCAGAAATTACGAGATGTACGTTCAGTTTCTCGTTCAGGAATTCATTCCTTACATCCAAAGAACTCACAACACACATCGCATAGCTGTTGCAGGCGCAAGTTTCGGAGGTTATCACGCTGCTAATTTTGCGTTCAGATTTCCGGATTTGGTTTCGCATCTTTTCTGTTTGTCAGGCGCTTTTAACATCAGGAATTTTATGGACGGTTATCAAGACCAACTGATTTATTTCAATTGCCCGGATGAATTCGTGAAAAATGACGAAGCCTGGAAATATAAACATATGCATATTGTTCTCAGTACATCTGACCGTGACATTTGTTTGGAGCCAACCAGAAAAATGGCAGGAATCTTAACCGAAAAAGGAATCAACCATTGGTATGATGAGCAAAAATGGATAGATCATGATTGGGTACTTTGGAGAATGGTTTTTCCGACATTCATTGGAAGGTTTTTCGGGTAAATCTTAAAATAAATCTCTCGTAGATTTTATTGATTTAGCAAATATATAATCATGAAAAATCTGCCTAATTTGCTTAATCAGCGAGGCAAATAGTTTTAAATTAATAAAATAAACATATAAACTTCAGACATCCAATATCGGACTTCTGACAAAAAACAAAACATTATGGCAAAAAAAATTGGAATTTTATTCGGAATGGAAGATACTTTTCCTTGGGCTTTTATTGATAAAGTTAATGAGCTTGGAAAAGGCGAATATATTGCAGAACCAGTTCAAATCGACAAACTGGAACAAGGTGCAGATTATGGCTATGCCGTGATTATCGATAGGATTTCGCAGGACGTCCCTTTCTACAGAGCTTACCTTAAAAATGCTGCTGTGAACGGAACTTACGTCATCAACAATCCATTCTGGTGGAGTGCAGACGAGAAATTTTTTAATAATGCATTGATGTCAAAAATTGGGATTCCGTTGCCGAAAACTGTTCTGTTGCCTTCTCACGAGAGACCAACCAACACTTCCGAAACGTCTTTCAGAAACCTGAAATTCCCTCACGACTGGGAATATATTTTCAACTATATCGGTTTTCCTGCTTATATGAAACCTCACGACGGTGGTGGCTGGAGAAATGTCTATCGAGTTGAAAGCCCTGAAGATATGTGGGCAAAACACGCAGAAACAGAGCAGTTGGTGATGATGGTTCAGGAAGAGATTGTTTTCGAGGATTATTACCGGGTTTATTGTCTGGGTAGAAAATATGTTCACATTATGCCCTATGAACCAAGAAATCCACATCATTTGAGATATGCAACAACACATCAAACCGAAGGAAAAGAACTCGAAAAACTGTTAAAAACTATTACGGATTATACCCTTAAAATGAATGAAGCTTTGGGCTACGACTTCAACACTGTGGAATTTGCTGTGAGAGACGGGATTCCTTATGCGATAGACTTCTGTAATCCGGCTCCTGATGCTGACAGAAACTCTGTTGGTGAGGAAAATTTCCAATGGATCGTGGAACACGCTGCCAAACTTGCCATAGAAAAAGCAAAGGATTACAAGCCTGGCAAAATCAATATCGATTGGGGAAAATTCGTAACCAATCAGCTTTAAAACTTAACTACTAACTTAACTAACACAAGAAAAAAAATGCACAAATTCACAATAGGTGTTGAGGAAGAATATCAAATCATAGACGCGGAAAGCCGCGATTTGGTTTCTCACGTTTCCAAAATAATAGAAGGAGGAAAAGCCGTTCTAAGCGAAAACTTAAAACACGAGATGCACGAATCTGTCGTAGAAATGGAAACAGGCATCTGTGAAAATATTCAGCAAGCGCGTCAGGAATTGACCGATCTTAGGAGACATCTTGTAAAAACTGCTCACGACCAAGGTTTACGAGTTTCGGGAGGCGGAACACATCCGTTTTCTCATTGGAAAGATAATATCATCACAAAAGATGCGCGTTATGACAAAATCGTCAGTGATATGGGCGATGTGGCAAGGTCGAATCTGATTTTCGGATTGCACGTTCACATCGGCATTCCTGATCGTGAAGAAGGGATTAGAATCCAAAATGTGATGCGCTATTTCTTGCCTCACGTTTACGCACTATCCACCAATTCACCGTTTTGGGTTGGAAGATTAACAGGTTTTAAATCTTACAGACAGGAAGTTTTTGCTAAATTCCCAAGAACCGGGTTGCCAAGCTATTTCAGTAGTGTTGCCGAATTTGATGCGTATGTTAATCTGATGGTGAAAACCGGCACGATTGATAATGCCAAGAAGATATGGTGGGATCTGAGAGTTCATCCGTTCTATCCTACGATTGAATTCAGGATTTGTGATATGCCTCTGACTATTGATGAAACGGTTTGTCTTGCGGCAATCATGCAGGCTTTGGTTGCAAAAGTTTACAAAATGCACCAGCAAAATACGAGTTACAGAAGTTACAGAAGACTGCTTCTGACAGAAAACAAATGGCGTGCGTCCAAAGACGGAATAGATGCACATCTGATTGATTTTGGTAAAGAAGCCAGTGTTCCTTATAAAGATTTGTTGGAAGAATTATTACTTTTCATCGATGATGTTGTGGATGATTTAGGTTGTAGAAAAGAAGTTGAATATGCAAGAGAAATTGTCAAAAATGGAACAGGAGCAGACAGACAATTGAAAGTTTTCCACGAAAGTGGCGGCGATATGAAAAAAGTCGTGGATTATATGATTTATGAGACAGAGAAAGGGCTTTTGTAATTATTAATTTTATTCTGTAATTTCATAAATTAAAGAAATATTTTCAATTTTGTAAATTTGCAAAAAGAATTGGTTATGAGCATTGAAACAACCAAATTGGAACTAATGAAACTTCTTTTAAATACTCAAAAAGAAAGTGTTCTTGAAAAAATAAAAGATATTTTCCAGAAAGAATCTTCCCAAGATTGGTGGGAAGAATTGAGTAATGAGGAGCATCAAGACATTGAATTGGGACTAAAAGATGCAGAAAATGGACAAGTAAAATCACATCAAGATGTGATGAAATCGTTTGATGAATGGAAATAGAAGTCGTCTGGACAAATCGTGCAGAAATAGGACTTTTCAAAACAATTGAATATCTAAAATCAAATTGGACAAAAAAGGAAATTCTACGACTGGAAGACAATATACATCAATTCGTTGAGCGAATTAAATTACAGCCAAATTTATATCCTAAAACTGCAAGATTCAAACATCTGCATAAGGGAATGGTTGACGAAAATAACTATATCGTTTACAAAATAAATCTGAGAAAGAAACAAATTATAATAATTAATTTCAGAGACAGTAAAAGAAAATCAATCTATTAAAGAAAAGTATGAATATGAGTAAAAATGATGTAAGAATTGCACTTTTGGATATGAATAATAATCATCCGAATCAAGGGATGAGAAACATAAAAGAGCTTTCGAAGACCTTTCAGGAACAGTCGGAATATGAAGTTTCTGTGGATGTTTTTGATGTTCGTTATAAAAATGAAATGCCCAACATTGAAGATTTTGACATCTTCATTTCTTCCGGAGGACCAGGCAATCCGCATCGCGAAGGTTACGAGTGGGAACAGAAATTTGCTGATTTTTTGACACAGATTTGGGACCATAACAAATCCAATGAGCAGAAAAAATATTTGTTTTTGGTTTGCCATTCTTTCCAGCTGGCGGTGATCCATTTCGGAATTGCGAATGTCTGCAAGAGAAAATCCTATTCTTTTGGTGTGATGCCAATCCATAAATCGGAAGACGGCGAGCAGGAATTTTTATTCAAAAATCTGCCAGACCCTTTTTACGGCGTAGATTCCAGGGCGTATCAATGTATTGAACCCAATCAGGAAAAATTGGACGAGTTGGGAATGAAAATTGTGGCTTTGGAAAAAATCCGTCCAACAGTCCATCTGGAAAGAGCAATGATGGCGGTTCGTTTTTCTGAGGAAATTTTCGGAACTCAGTTTCATCCGGAAGCGGATCCGCTTGGCTTCATCAAAAACCTGGAAGACGAGAAAAATAAGGAAGCGATGATTGAAACCTTCGGAATGGAAAAATATCTTGAAACGATCGGCAGAATGGACGATGACGACAAAATCGTGTTAACCAGAGCGCAAATCATCCCAAGATTTTTACAACTTGCTTCTGAACAAATTACTAAAAACTTAGTATTGGGTTAAATACAACTTAAACCAATATCTATTAACCAAACACAAACTATGATCCCAAAATACAGAACTCTATTTAACAAAGAATTTTCTCACGAAAAATACCAAAAAGTTAATGAATTAATAAAAGAGAAATGCGGTCACGAAGCCGCGTTTCGACTTTCTGAGAGTCCAATATTTCTTACCAAAGAATTTTGGAAAAAGCTGGATGATGCTTCCCAGTCGATTATTTCTCAAATCAAAGAAATGCCTGACGAAGAACTGAGAAAAGCTATTCCTGCTAATTGTAATGTTCCGAACGACACTCAGAAACCCCATTTTGTAGCGATAGATTTTGGAATTTGTCAGGATGAGAGTGGAAATGTGATTCCGCAGTTGATAGAATTGCAGGCTTTTCCGAGTCTGTTTGGTTTTCAGAAATTGTTTGAAGAAGTGATTACCGAAGTTTATCCTTTTCTGAATGAATTGAAAAACTCACTTCCGAAAGATGAATACATCCAAAAACTGAAACAAGTTATCGTAGGAAACGAAAATCCAGAAAATGTCATTCTTCTGGAGATCTACCCTGAAAAACAAAAAACCGCGATTGATTTCGCTCTGACTGAACAATATCTTGGAATCAAAACAGTTTGTCTGACCAAAATTAAAAAAGAAGGCAAAAAGTTATTCTACGAAAATGGTGGAAAATTAGTTCCTATCAACAGAATTTACAATCGTGTCATTTTTGATGAATTGGATAAGATCGAAGGTTTGGAAACAGAATTTGATTTCCGGGAAGATGTAGATGTAGAATGGATTACGCATCCGAATTGGTTTTTCAAAATTTCAAAATATATTCTCCCAAAACTAAAGCACGAATTTGTTCCGAAAAGTTATTTCTTGTCTGACTTTCCTGAAAATGAACCATTGGAAAATTTCGTTTTGAAACCACTTTTTTCTTTTGCCGGAAGCGGTGTGAATCTAAATCCTACACAGGAAATCATCAATAAAATTGAAGATAAAGAAAATTACATTCTTCAAAGAAAAGTGACTTACGCACCTCTTTTTGAAGACATCAACGGAGAATTTTCTAAAGCCGAAATCCGTTTGCTTTTTGCGTGGAATCCTGACGAAGAAAATCCTGAGCTTCTCGTAAATCTTGTGAGAATGACTAAAGCTGCAATGGTGAATGTGGATTTTAACAAGAAAGATGCGATTTGGATTGGGAGTTCTATGGCGTTTTTTGAGAAATAACTCGGATTTATTTTATTAGCTCTGGCTTATTTTTTGGACATAACGATAAAAAACTATGTTCGATTTTAAGCAAATATTATTAGGCTCCGAAGAATGGACTTTCCTTTTGGAAACCGTTGAAGACATTCAGTAAAGACACTCATTATTCCTGTACTTTTTGCGGCTATACAAAGAAATTCAAATCCGGAGAACACGGCAATTGTAAAGTCTGCAAAAATGATGAATGGGTAGAATCCTCCAATAAAAAAAGAGTTTCTTAAATCAATTCAAGCTCCTCAACGTTCAATTCATCAAAATGATGAATGACTAAGTCTGCAGTTTCGTAATTCTGATTTTTACTATTTACGCTTTTATAACCAACACAAAATATCTCTGCAGCATTTGCAGCCCGGATTCCGTTGGTGCTGTCTTCTATTATAATGCAATTGGATTTAGCATTTCCGGAAAGCCTTTGAGCTTCGTTAAAAATTGCCGGATTAGGTTTGGATTCGGGGAAATCTTCGCCACTTACAAGATGTGAGAAATAGGGAAATAAATGGAAACGTTTGAAAACCCGGTCAATCGTAGATTTGGCAGCAGATGAAGCCAATATCAATTGAAAATTCGCGGAATGAAGATTTTTTATTAATACTTCTACTCCATCAAGCAATTTCAAAGCTGGGTCAGAATCGAATAAGTTGTAAAATAGAGTTCTTTTTCTTTGGATTAATTCTTCAACATTGGTTTCGATTCCGAAAATCTCTTTAATCATCTGGTAAACATTTCGGGTCGATTTGCCCGTAAATCTTGAGAATAATTCTGCATCTACATCGATGTCTAATTCTTTGAAATGTTGATAGTAAGCTTTTTTGTGAAGCGGTTCCGTGTCTACAATCACGCCGTCCATATCGAAAATAACCGTATTTTTCATTTGCAAATTTTGCCTATTCCATTAATTCGGTGCAAAAATAGGGATTATGTTTTTAATGCTTACTTTGAACACAAAGCCCACTAAGATTTTTGAATTTATTGAAAATACTTTTAAGTTCACAAAGACGCTTGGTTCAGCTAAGAAATACAAATTAAATATCTTGAAATTTTACTAGAAATTCAACTTTATTATTTTGTCTTTTCCTGCTAGAATCAGAGTGTTTTTATCGAGCCATTCACAGGCGTATAGATTTTTTTCATCGGAGATTTTTGTCCAGGTTTTTCCGTAATCTGATGAGAAACTTATGTGTTGGTCTCCAACTGCGACTATTTCTTTCCCATTGGTTTTTGGTCGAAATTTCACGCAAGTCATATAGCCTGCATTTTGTCCGCTGGCTTGGATTTGCCAGGTTTGACCACCATCATTTGTGGTAGCAATATTATTGATATTATCGGCTTGTTTGGTGTAATCTCCGCCAACAACTATTCCGGAATTTTTGTCATAAAAATCAATTGAATAAATACCTTGCGAAGAAGTTCCCTGAGTAAATGGTGTTTCGAAAACCTGCCAATTACAATCCTTGTTTTTCATTCTGAAAATTCTGGATTTTGAACCTCCGGTCGCAATCCAAATCAAATTTCCCACACTTGCAATATTAGTATTACTTGCAGCAAAAGCAGCCTCACCTTTTTCTAAATAAGGAAAATCTTTACAATCATTGCAATGAATCCATTTTGAACCACCATTTCGGGTTTGAGAGATATTCAATCTTTGATTGGCTGACGGGTCGCTAAATGCTAATCCAAAATTATTATCCGTGAATTTCAAGGCATCATAAAAAGCCGTCGGATCATTATCATTGAACACAACTTTGAAATCTAATTTTTTTTTATCAATTTCAAAAATGTAAGCTGGACTTAAAATATTAATGGTATAGAAATGAGATTTATTTTGAGCTAAAGTTCTGAATTCTAATTTTTCATTTGATAATCGAATCTGCTTTTTATCTGATTTATCTTTTAGACTGACATAACCGAATTTTGAATCCGTTCCGGCATACCAGACTTTTCCGTCCCAGATTTGGATGGCGCGGATGCTGATTTTATCTGTCAATAAAGTATCGATTGTGAATTTCTGAGATAGTAGAAATGATGAAATAATCGTAAGTGAAAATAGTACTAGTTTTTTCATTTTATAAAAATAATGAAAGTTGGGTAATGTTGAAAATTTCGTTTTACAGACAAAATCCATAGCCCCGATAGGAACGGCATCCTTTTTTGTTATTGCGATGGGTAAATTGTTCAATAGATCGCTTCACTTCGTTCGCAATGACAAAAAAGATATAGTGGATAGCGGGATCAAGCTCCAAAAAAAATTCCGCAAAAGATGCGGAATTTATATTTTAATGCTTGTTGTCGATATCAATATCAACATCTTCCAAAGGTTCTTGCTCTGCTTTGAACGTCTCTCCAAATCCTCCGTTCTGAAGTTTTGAATTTCTTTTACTGTACAAGAAATAAATGAAGAAACCGATGACCAACCAACCTAAAGAATACATTTGTGCTTCTTTGCTCAGGTTGATGATCAAATAGATGTTAATCGCAATTCCTAAAACCGCAATGACCGGCAATGCAGGCACTTTGAAGTTTCTTTGAAGATTCGGTTCTTTAACTCTCAAAACCCAAACTGCAACACATACCATTGTGAACGCGAACAAAGTCCCGAAACTGGTCATATGTGCCAAATCATTGATTGGCGTAAATGAAGCAATGACTGAAATCACACCCCCTAAAATAATTAAGTTTTTTGATGGTACACTTGTCGTTGGGTTTACTTTTGAGAAGGTTTTTGGAATTAATCCGTCTTTTGACATTCCCAGGAAGATTCTGGATTGTCCCATAATCATTACCATCAGTACGGAAATCAAACCAACTGTTGCTGCAATGGTGATGATATAACCAGCCCAAGCCTGTCCGGCAATATCGAAGGCGTAAGCAACCGGCGCTTTGATCGCGTCCGGATATTTTCCTAGTGGATTGAAGTCTGTATAATGCATCATTCCTGTTAAAACCAATGATACCAAGATGTATAATAATGTACAGATTACCAAAGATGCGATGATTGCAAATGGCACATCTTTTTTAGGGTCAATTGCTTCCCCAGCCTGTGTGGAAACCGCATCAAAACCAACATAAGCAAAGAAAATGGCTGATGCTCCGGCAACAACTCCTGCATAACCATAAGCAGAATGCGAAACTCCGTTTTCTGTAATCGTAGTAGCAGCTGGAATGAAAGGTGACCAGTTCTCAGGATTGATAAAAAATACGCCGGCAATAATCACGAAGATAATAGCAGAAACTTTTAGCATCACGATGAAATTATTCGCTTTTGCAGCGCCTTTTGTTCCTCTCAAAAGAATCCCTATCACTACCCATACAATTAAAAATGCAGGTAGGTTCATAGAAAATCCAGAATTACCTGCAGCAAGATATGTTTGTGGGTCAGTCGTTAACCAAGCCGGTAAATGCAGCCCAAACATCTTCAGTAATTTTCCAAAGTATCCGGACCAGGAAACAGCAACTGTCATAGAACCCATTGCATATTCCAGAATCAGTCCCCAACCAATGATCCAGGCGAAGATCTCTCCTACTGTTCCATAAGCATAAGCATAAGCTGAACCCTCTACCGGAAGTATGGATGCGAATTCTGCATAACACAATGCCGCAAAAACACAGGCAATCCCAGCAATGACAAAGGAAAGTGCTAAAGCAGGACCAGCATTATAATACGCACCTGTACCTGTTAAAACAAAAATACCACCTCCAATGATGGCACCAATCCCGATAGCTGTTAAACTCCATTTTCCCAATACACGCTTTAGCTGACTCTTTTTAATGTCCGCTTCATACGCTTCCATCGGCTTTTTAATCCAAATGTTTGCCATAATTTAAAATTTTTTTTATCCCCAAAAATTCAAAGGGGCCTTTTCTTCTATATTTATTTTTGAATTACGAAAATATTAAAAAATTGCTTTCATTAACTTTTTTTAACTAATTAATTTTACTTATCTGTATTAATTATCAATAGCGTTTAACATTTTTAGGAGATTAATAATTATCTTTGAGACTATGAATTTCTTCGAATATCTGACTGCACAATACAGTTCTTACGAGACTTATCTTATTGTTTTAGAAATCGTTGCCGTATTGTTTGGGTTGATGAGTGTCTATTATTCCATCCGAAAAAACATCTGGGTCTACCCGACAGGAATTATCTCCACCGTGCTTTTCATTTACATTATGTTTGTCTTCGGACTTTTGGGAGATATGCTCATCAATGTTTATTATACTGTGATGAGTATCTATGGCTGGATTCTTTGGTCCAAACATTCTGATGACCACATCCACGTAGAAGTAAAGAAAGCCGGCAAAAAAGACTGGCAGGTCGGAAGCTTGCTATTTGCAGGAAGTTTGCTTTTTGTCGGATTGATTTACTATCTCAAACCGTATATTGATAATCAGTTTTCAATGCAAGGCGTCAAACTCGGACTTTACCATCTGGATTGGGCTAATTACACCGATATTCTAACCACTTCCCTATTCCTTGTCGGGATGTATTTTATGGCTAAACGAAATCTCGAAAACTGGATTTTTTGGATTGTTGCCGATTTTATCTGCATCCCGATGATGTATTACAAAGGCCTAGGATTCACGACTTTGCAGTATTTTGTTTTCACCATTATGGCCATTATCGGTTATTTTGAATGGAAGAAACACTTAGTTAAGTCCTGATAATTTTTCTGAATACTCCTTCGCAAAAAGCGTTTTATCCTCTTGCAGTTTTTCTATAGTTGTTGGCAAAACGTAGTGGAAAAGATATTGATTCTCATCATTCAGGAAAACGATCTCTTTCTCTTCGCCATCAATCATTGATGCAAAAATATCCCACATCGATTGATCTTTTAACTTCAGTAATTCAAAAAAATCGTTGGCTTTTATTGTAATATTTTTCATTGTTATCGTAGTAAGCATATTAAATAAACAGTATTTTCTTGCTTCAGATTCTAAACATCTTTTATAAAATCCTCATATTCATAAAAGAACCGTTCAAAACCATCCATTTTCTCAACAAAAAACTCGAAGATATCTGGCCAGGTTTGTTTGTTGAAAATGCTGACTCCGGTTTTCTCAACCCAAATTCTGCTGATGATTTTCCCGTTGTCCAAAGCATAAAATTCATCTTTTGTAAATCCACCTATAAAATCTTCGAGGATTGATTCCAAAGACCAAATCTTCTCGTAATAAGCATTTCTGAACAGTTCATCTTTCATCTCGATATCAATCGAAACCTCAGCTTTTTTGTTATCTGCATAAAACTTGAAAGAAAAATCCTTGATTTTGGTATCATACAACAGCCATTTTCTTGGGAAAGCTTTTCCGAAAGCTGTCCAGAATTCTGTTTTCAATTTTTGAGCTTCTTGTTTTGAGAACACGTAGTTAATTATAAATGATTAATGATGAATTATAAAAGATGAGCAATTAGGCTTCTTTTGGTGTAATGTTAATACTTGTCAGGCTGAGGATCTCGAAGCCTTTCAAATTTGTCTCATCTGTCTTTAAATTTGTTTCTTACAAACTCAAATCGACTTTTGCTTCATTGAATTCTTTGATTAGGTTTTCGAAGACTTTTTCAACAGGAAGAATCTCATCTATCAAAGCAGAAACCTGTCCGATTTCCAATTCGCCTTCTACCAAATCACCTTCGAACATTCCGCGTTTTGCACGGGCTCTTCCGAGCGTTTCTTTCAGAGCTTCGATATTTCTGCCCGTTTCGTAAAGATTTTCTAAGTCGTGAAAGAATTTATTTTTAACTAATCGAACCGGCGCTAATTCCTTTAATGTTAATTGCGTATCACCTTCTTTCAGTTCAACGATTTTATTTTTGAAATTCTCGTGAGAACTTGCTTCGACTGTTGCTGCAAAACGGGAACCGATCTGAACGCCGTCAGCACCCAAAGTCATTGCTGCCCTCATCTGGCTTCCTAAACCAATTCCTCCCGCAGCAATCAAAGGAATATCGATATGTTTCCTGACATTCGGGATCAAACAAAGTGTTGTCGTTTCATCTCGTCCGTTATGTCCGCCAGCTTCAAAACCTTCTGCTACAACCGCATCAACTCCAGCTTCCTGACATTTTATGGCAAACTTCACACTCGATACAACGTGAGCTACTTTGATGCCTTCTTTTTTCAAAGTTTCGGTATAAGTTTTCGGATTGCCAGCCGATGTAAAAACGATTTTTACGCCTTCTTCCAAAATAATGTTGATGATCTCTTCAAGATTCGGATAAAGCAAAGCGACATTCACTCCGAAAGGTTTATCCGTCGCCGTTTTACATTTTCTGATATTTTCTCTCAGAATGTCGGGATACATACTCGCCGAACCAATCAATCCCAATCCGCCATTATTAGAAACCGCCGAAGCCAGTCGCCATCCGGAATGCCAGATCATTCCACCTTGAATGATTGGATATTTTGTTCCGAAAAGCTGCGTGATTCTATTCATTCTGTTGTACTGTTTTTGAGCGATTCCAAAATCTATGAAACTGGACATTTTATATTTTTTCCAAAAATAGCGATTCGGATTGAGAATAAAAAAAGCCGGAAGAAAATCTCCCGGCAAAATCAACTTTTATTGTTCGTCTATTTTTTGATAAATTTAGAATCCATAGTTTCATCTTGTGTTTTCAGTTTTGTGATATAAGTTACTATTGACGAGTGATTACAAATAAATCAGGCCGATTATCAACTTTATTATTTCTTGATGAATTTCATAGATTGTATTTCCTTTTCAGTAGAAATATGAATGAAGTAAATCCCTTTTGGTAATGATCTCAAATCTAATTTCGTTTCATTATCAATATTTCTTGTCAATACTTTTTTTCCATCCATAGATATGATTTCTACCCTGGAGATTTTTTCTTTAGTTTTCAGATTCAGAATATCCTTCACCGGATTTGGATAGATCACAATATTCTTATCTTCCACAATATCTAACGCTGATAAAGTCGGCTGTAGTTCAAAAGCCCCAATATCAATGGTTGTTTCTTCGATTCTGCTTTTATCCAAAAGATCAAAACTGCCATATTTTGAAGCATCATAGAAAGAATTATTTCCTTTATTAATGCCATTGCTTGAAGTTTGCAACGTAAAATCTTTTGCAGCAATATCTTTGAATAAGGGATCTGTCGTATAATTATCAGAGCCTGTCAAAGTGGCATTGTACTTAGGAAGAATAATGGAATTGTTTGCTGTAACCGTTGTTCCCAAACCATCAATTGTGTTAGCAGAGTTTCCACCCATCCAAAGAATAGAATTCTGTATGGAATTCAGAACCGGAGTTTGCGTCGATAAGATGGTTCCACCATCCGGATTGTAAACTGTGGAATTAATTATATTGAGAGTCGCACCATTGTTGAATAGAGGAATATAAATGTCATCAGAATAAATCAAGCTGTTGACCAACGTTACTTTCGCTGTGCTTCTTGCAGCAATAGCTGTCCCTTTGTATGTTCCAGCGTATTGGGTATAAGTGCCAATTTTGTTGTTCACAAACCGACTTGTGTTAATCAGTACGTTATTAGTTCCATATGCAAATACTGCTGCTCCTATTCCTCCGTTTGCTCCGCTCTGGGAAGCATTATCAACAATATTAGCTTCGAAAAGACAATTTTTGATCTCGATGTTCTGAGCCGTTCCATAATGATTATAAACATCAAGTGCTCCACCTGCATATTTAGAATAATTATTATAGAAATAACAGTTTTCTACGCGCGTAATATTAGCCCCTGAGGTATTGGCTTCAATGGCTAAGGCTCCTAACTGAAACTGAGAATTATTCCTGAAAATATTATTTTTTATTAAAGGAGAATTATTGGCAATCGAAGGATAGATCAGAATCGCACTTCCGGTATATCTTGGAAAATAATTATTCAAAACAGATCCGGCGTTTGCATTCCCATCCTGAAAGGTAAAACCATCTATCTGCGTAGAATTGTCAATCGCTGAATCATACGCATCGATAACCATTATATGGTAACTGTTATCATTAGCCGAATTTGCCGCTCCGATATTACCACTCAGAATGGTTTCATTGGCCTGGATATCTCTTTCGGATAAAGATGTCTCTGATCCTGAAAAGCCTCCATAAACCTTCAGATCATTTCGGGTGATATAGAAAAAGTCATCTCTATTGGAAGTCGTAGACGGATAATAAGTTCCCTTAGCAACCCAGATTTCCTTAATTGCTGGATTAGAGTTAGCAGCCGTAATGACTTGTTTTAAATTTTTAGAAGCATTGGACCACGAAGAACCGGTTTCTGCACCACCAATTACATCCGTATTGACATAAACAATACCAGTAAGACTTGGCGAAATCTGTGCATCAACAAAAACAGGAATCAACAAACAAGAAAGAAAGAATAGAAGTGTTTTCATAATTTCATTTTAATAGATTTAATTAAATGATAACGATTTATCATTCAGTTATTAAAATTAGAAACGATGAAATTCTTACCCGAAAAAATGTTCTGAAACTATGCTTTTTTGTTCTAAAATGAAATTAGAAATGTTTGGAAATCTTGAAAACCTTATCCTCCAAATACAATTTATCATTCACGATTTTTGAAATATGATAGGGATTGACAGCTACGCTTCGATTAATGCGTTTAAAATATTTCGAAGGAAAAACCTCTTCCAGATAGGACATTGTTGTTCTTAGAATTTGATTTTTACCGGACTTCAAATAGATTTCGACATAGATATGGTCAGCTTCTGCAAAAAGAAAATCTTTGGATTGGAAATAATAGACCTGTTTGCCAATCTCTATCTTGAAGATATTATTCTGATTGGACAATGCAAGATTAATTGCTGTGATCAAATTCACACTTTCGACAGGTTTTGAAAGGTAAGCAGAAGGTTTCAGATCAGTCACTTTTTCGAGTGTAACCGGATCAGTCAAAGCGGTTGTAAAAATAAAAGGAATCGAAAATTGTTCATTAATCAGCTTTGCCAGATCCAATCCCGTATTATCGCCAGGCAATGTAATATCAATAAGAACCAAGTCAAAATCTTTATGTGTTAAGAGAAGTTTTGCTTCGTCAAAATCATTTGCCATCTCGGATGAGAAAAACGGCTCCAGCATTTTTTTGAGAGAAAATGCAATCAGCACTTCATCTTCTACAATCAATATTTTTTCTTTGTTTTCAGACATCGGGAAAAGTTATTTTGTATTCTGAACTGGTTCTTCCATAGTGTCCACGCAACTGTTTTATCATTCCCTCGATAATGAAAATACCCAGCGAATTTTTACTTTCATCAAAACTGAAAACCTTTCCATTATCCTGGTATCCAATCTCGATATTATTTTCCACTTTTTTTAGATTCAAAGTCAGCCTCAAGTCACCATCAGATTGTGCGTGTTTCAATGAGTTTGTAATTAATTCATTTAATAACAAACCCAATGGTAGCGCTTTATCCACCTTCAACAAGAGATTTTCTGATTTCAAATCACACGTAAATTCTCGGCCGGAGCTATTTTTATGAGTCTCAAAAATCTTATGCGTGTAATCCTGAATCTCGATATAAGAATGATCACTGTGATTGATATTATAAGAATACAATTCGTGCGCAATCATAATGGTTCTGATCCGTTTGTAAAGATCCTCGAATTTCTTTTTATGAAGCCCATTTTCTGCCTCGTCTTTCTGAAAATCAATAAGACTGAGAATAACGGAAAGATTATTTTTCACACGATGATTAAGCTCCTGAACCAAAAACTGTTTTTCTTCCAAATTTCTCTGGAGCGCATTGTTATTATCAGAGATTTCCTTTTTTTGAACCTCGATTCTTTTTTTGCTTTTCAAAATAAACCAAATGAAACCAATTAAAACCACCAGAAGTATAAACAATGTGATATTAAGCTTTCGAGTTCCCGCAATGTTCTTTTGTAGTTGTTCTTTCTCTGTTTTTTCCTTCTGAAAATTAAACTGAATTCCCAGTTCTTTAACTTTAAGATATCTTTGCTGATTGTTGAACTGATTGTACAGGCCTGAAGCCAGTTTGTAATAGTGTAAAGCGGAATCAGGTTGATTTTGCTTTTCCATAATTTCGCTTTTCAATTGAAAAATATCGGCTCTGTAATTCAAAACTCTGGAATTTTTGGAGTTGGCAATCGCAGAATCTATATAGATATTGGCCATTTTATAATCCTTTTTGGATAGATATAAAAACGAAATATTATTATACATCGAATTGATTGCCTCATTATGATGCAGTTTTTTATACAGATAAAGCGCCCTCTGAAAATGTGCTAATCTCTTCTCTGGATTGTTCCGGTTTCCCAATCCCAGAATCAGTTCTACATCAGGAAGATTCGATTCATCATTGACTGACATCGCATATTTTTTTGCCTCGTTAGCTATTTCAAATGCAATTTCCCGATGACCATTCACCCTGTAATACGAAGATTTCCTGATAAGAAAATGAGTATAATTTTTAGGTTTAAGATCAGGATAATTTTTGATTAACTGTTCTGCTTTATCAATTTCGATTTTGGAAGATTTTTCATCATTATTAATTTCAAAAATGAGTTCTCTTTCGATATGGATTTTGATTTGCTGTTCAGGTGTCAGTTTAGAATTGATGAGATTTTGCGACAGTTTGAAAGCCTCATCGTAGAGTCCCAATTCCGTCAGGATTTTTACTTTCGAAACATCCAGATCTGTCTTTTCCTCGGGATTATAATGTTCCCTATTTTGATTGATCAGTTCCAAAGCAGATGTATAATCCGAATTTTGAATTTTATTATCAAGTTCTTTACGCAATACGTGAAAAGCATTTTGCCCGGAACAAAAAACCACCAGAAAAAGCAGAAAAAAACTAGAATATATTCTCATAATAACAAAGATAAACAAATGCAGTTTCTGATTTTTTTAAAAATTATTAATGGCATTTTTCATCAAATTCAAATATATAATCTTCCTTGACCATCTTATTAAAAATGTTATGAAAGCGTTGATTTTTGTTCTGAATATCATAAAAACAAAAGCCATCACAAATTTGTGATGGCCCTTACAGAATTATAATTTAAATTTTAATTTTTAATAAACTTAATGGTTTGAATACCTTTATCTGTAAAGATATTAATCAGATAAGTACCTTGTACCAAAGTATGAACATTCAGTTTCCTTTCGCCATACATTGTTTTCTCTGAGACTTTCTTACCATCAATTGACATAATTACAATC
>MKVE01000018.1:137102-137538 GCA_001898785.1 Chryseobacterium sp. 36-9
GTACTTATTGGTAAATTATTAATATGATTGGTTGCATCACCTGCTGTTGCATACCATTTGATATTCTGACCATTAGCAACTAAAACACTTAGTGTATCTCCGGCATTGAAGCTTTGTGTTGCCGCACCTGTAGGAGCAACTACCGCTTCTGCTTCTGTAATTGTAAATGATTGTGTTGTCTGACACTGGTTGGCATCTTTTACCGTTACAATATAAGTACCTGCAGCCAATCCTGTCGCCGTCATCCCTGTCTGTTCCGGTGTTGTATTCCAGCTGTAAATATAATTACCCGTTCCGCCAGTAACATTAACTGTTGCTGAACCCGTCGCGCTACCATTACAAGCAACATTAGTTTGCGCTCCTGCCGTAGCAACCAATGCATCTGGCTCCGTAATCGTTACAGAAGCAGATCCTATACAACCATTAACATCTTTGA
>MKVE01000019.1:0-74633 GCA_001898785.1 Chryseobacterium sp. 36-9
CGCCGGCTTTTTTAATATTTGATAACTATGAAAAAACTATTAATTAATTTATTTCTGATTTTAGGAATTTTAACAATTGCCCAGAATAAACGATTCATTTACGAATACAAGTTTATCCCGGATTCAACTAATATTGAAGATGTTAAAACTGAAATGATGTTTCTAGACACAACGAAAGATGGTTCCAAATACTACAGTTATACGGTATTTAATTCAGATTCATTAATGAAAGCTGATTTGGAAAGACAGTTGAAAGCAACAGGCTCTATTAATGTCAAATCAGATATGAGAAAAGGAAATGTCAGATATTCAGTAACGAAAACTTATCCCGATTATAAAATTAATCTGCATCGCAGGTTATCTATGGATGCTTATAATATCTCTGATGAACGAAAAATCAACTGGAAAATATTACCGGAAAAGGCAAAAATAGGAGAGTGGAATGCTCAGAAAGCGGAAGCTGATTTTGCAGGAAGACATTGGACGGCTTGGTTTTCCGCTGAGATTCCGATTCAGGACGGACCATATAAATTTCACGGTTTGCCGGGATTAATTGTAAAGATTGAAGACAAAACCGGTTCTCACAAGTTGGAACTAAAAGGGATAAAAAATATAACCGGAGAGCTTGATATCAATGTTTTTGAGGCTAAAGAAATTGCCGTTAATTCCAAACAATTCCAGAAGGTTGTCAAAGAGTATGAAAATGATCCGACTAAAGGAATCAAACAATTGCAGATGGGAGGAGCAACCGTTATACTGACAGGAAAAGACGGCAACTCTGCAAAAGTTGCGAAGGAACAAGAAGAGCGTCTTAGAAACCAGATAAAAAAAGATAATAATAAGATAGAACTGGATATCATTAAATAATTTTTTTTTCTAAATAAACTATTTACAGAACTTACTATACTCTTCATCTGCCTTTAACGATTACAAAAAACTCCTGTCTAAATGATTATCTTTGCAGAATGGAATTAGATTCGATCTATAAAAAACTGCAGATTCAGGATATGAATCAAATGCAGAAGTCTATTTACAAAGCATCTGAAAATCAAAATGATGTTATTCTGCTATCACCAACAGGCTCCGGAAAAACATTGGGGTTTTTGTTCCCGGTTCTGAGAAATCTGAAATCTGATGTTAAAGGAATCCAAACACTCATTCTAGTTCCTGCAAGAGAATTAGCGTTACAGATTGAGCAGGTTTTCAAAGCGATGGGAACCGATTTCAAAGTATCCGTTTGTTATGGCGGGCACGATAAAAAAATTGAAGTTAATAATTTAATTGAAGCTCCTGCTGTATTGATAGGCACGCCGGGACGGGTTGTTTATCATCTTAGAAACAACAACTTTGATCCGGAAACAATTCGGACTTTGGTTTTGGATGAGTTCGATAAAGCTCTGGAGTTAGGTTTCCAGGAAGATATGGATTTCATCATTAATTCGTTGGGCCAGGTTAATCAGAGAATTCTGACTTCTGCAACTGCAATGGACGAGATCCCGGGTTTCACAGGATTAAAGAATGAAAAAGTTATTAATTTTCTTAAACTTAACGATACCAAACCAGATATTCAGCTAAAAAAAGTAATGACTATCCCGGAAGAAAAATTGAATATATTATTTAATTTAATCTGTAAAATAGGAAATAAAAGAACTCTGATTTTCTGTAATCACAGAGATGCAGTTGACCGTATTTCTGAACTTCTCAGAGAAAAGGGAATAGCCAGAGAAACTTTCCATGGTGGAATGGAGCAGGACGAAAGAGAACGTGCTCTTTTAAAATTCCGAAATGATTCTGCCAGAATTCTGATTACGACAGATCTTGCTGCACGAGGCTTGGATATTCCTGAGATAGAATCCATTGTTCATTACCAGTTACCGCCAAAAGAAGACGCTTTCATCCACAGAAACGGTCGAACAGCAAGAATGAACGCCAAAGGTTCTGCTTATCTGATAATGACGGAAGATGAGAATTTTCCTTTTATCAAAAATAATACGCCAGAGGAAAATGTAACGGGTTTTAATAAAGTTCCTGAACGAACTCCGAATCAAACGATATACATCAGCGCCGGAAAAAAAGATAAGGTCAACAAAGTGGATATTGTTGGTTATCTCATTAAAAAAGGTGGTCTTGAAAAAGACGACATTGGACTGATCGAGGTAAAAGACACTACATCTTATGTTGCTATAAACCGGAAAAAAACCATTGACCTGCTCAAACAATTGGCCAACGAAAAACTGAAAGGTAAAAAAGTAAAAATAGAAATCGCTTATTAATAAGCGATTTTTTATTTGGTTCCTGTAACATTCATTTCTAAAGTATAAATAGATTTGGAAGCTGTAATGAATAAAGTAGAATTGTTTTTCCCACCGAAAGTCACATTGGATGTCCATTCTTCAGGAATTGCGATGTTCGTAATTTTTTCTCCTTTTTGATTGAAAATCGTAACACCTTTCCCTGTCAGATAAAGATTTCCCTGGCTGTCCAGAGTCATTCCGTCCGAACCCATTTCACAGAATAATTTCTTTTCCGATAATTTTCCTTCACCAACTATGTCATAGACATAAGTTTTACGAGCATCGATATCAGAAACAAAAAGCTTTTTCAGTCTTTCACTTCCGATAATTCCGTTGGGCTGAACAAAAGTATCGAGTTTGGAAATCGCGCCATTGCTTTTTCTGTAATAAAGATTTTTCTGAGGGATTTCTTGCTTGAAACTCTTCCAATAATCTCTTTCGTATAAAGGATCCGTAAAATATATTCCGCCAAAATTGTCTATCCAGAGATCATTTGGACCATTCAATCTTTTGCTGTTAAAGCCTTTGGACAAAACTTCGACATTTTTGCTTTTAGCTATTTTCCAGATTTCGCCGTTTTCATCAGAACAAGTGATCAGGTTATCATTCTGATCAAAGTAAGTCCCATTTGCCCTTCCTGTTTTATCAAGGAACAGCTCAACTTGATTGGTTTTCCAATTCCAAAAAAAGATTTTATCATTGGGTTGATCTGTAAAATAAACATTTCCCGATTTGTCGGTTGCCGGTCCTTCGGTAAACGTAAAATGGTTTGATACTAACTTTGGCTGGCCATTAAATAATTGTTTATGATTGTGAATCTGACAATTCATCAAAACCAACAATAATACTATCAAACCAAATCTCAAATATCTTTTCATTCCACAAAATTTCCAATACCGCAATTTACAATTTGTATAAACGAATTAAAAATAATTATCTTTGAGAATTCGATTTTAATCAATGAAACTTAATCTTCCTGACAAACTTTATTATTCTATTGGCGAAGTTGCCAAAGCTTTTGATGTTAACACTTCCTTGATTCGTTATTGGGAACAGGAATTTCCTATTATCAAGCCGAAAAAAAATAAAAAGGGAAATCGTTATTTTACCCCGGAAGACATTAAAAACCTTAAGATTATCTACCATCTCGTAAAAGAGAAAGGTTATACGCTTGACGGTGCCAGAGTCGCATTGACAACCAATTCCAGAATATCTGAAACCATTACTATTATTGATCGTCTGGAGTTTGTTAAAGCTGAGCTGCTTAAATTAAAAAATTCTTTAAACGATTAATTTTTTTTAATAATTTGGTTAGGGATTTTCAGGCATTTTATATATTTGCCGAAAACACAACATGAAACCAAAATTACCTTTTCAAATCAGAAAAAGGCAATTTTACAGCCTCATCTTTTTTGGAATCTTGATAATTGCTTTACAATTATCATTTTTAATTTACAAAAAAAATCAGGTTTATAAAATTCCTGATATCCAATTTGTTTCGGAGGCCAAATCTGAAATCATTTTAACCGAATTCAATCCCAATGTTCTGGATGAAAAGCAATGGTCAAATCTGGGATTCACAGATAGGCAAATCAAGACAATTCTAAAGTATAAAAAAATTATCGGCGGAAGTTTCCAATCAAAGCAACAATTCGGGAAATGTTATGCTATTTCTGCAGAAAAATATCGCTCCCTTGAAAGATATATCCTGCTTCCGGAAACTAATTCCGAAAATCAGAAAAGTAACTCCGGTTTCAAAACTTACGAAAAGAAAAAACTGACTATCAAAGGAAAATTTAATCCTGATAATTTTTCTCAGAAGGATTGGGAAAGCTTAGGTTTCTCCAATAAGCAGGCTGTGGCAATTCTAAAATATAAAAATTACCTCGGCGGAAGTTTTATCAGCAAAGAAAAGCTGAAAGAATGTTTTATCATCAATGAAGAGCAATTCTCACAAATGTTGCCTTATTTGATTTTACAAGACAAAACCCCAGGGATTTTTGCCAGAAACTTTGCAAATGCAAGTAGAAAAGAGGTCATAAAAGTCAGTCATTATTTCGATCCAAATTCTTTGAATGCAGAAGAATGGCAGCAACTTGGATTTTCTGAGAAGCAAGCGAATGTAATTGTCAATTATCGGGATAAAAATCTTAAAGGCTCATTCAGATCTTTGGAAGACATTCAGAATTGCTTTGTTATTTCCGAAGAAAAATTTGGAGAAATGAAACCATGGATCAAGCTTTCTTATCCTGAAAAGAAAGAAGAAAAACCAATGGCTTCCGAAAAAACCGATTTTGCGAAAATAGATCTTAACCAAATTAATTTCAAACAATTATGTGAATTTGGCTTTTCTGAAAAAGATGCTGCGGGAATTTTAGCTTTCAGGAAAAAATTAGGCGGTTTTATCAGCAAGCAACAACTTTTAGAGGCTTATGATATTGATAGAACTATGGGCGAAAAATTAATTTATTCTGTTCAAATCAATAATTCTAATGTTGCCAAATATTCTCTTTCCGAGGCGCCAGAAGAATGGCTGAAAACGCATCCCTATTTCCGATATTCCGCTGACCGGATCATCTATTACAGAATTACAAATCCTGATGATAAAAAGATCTGGAAATTCTTAAAACTGAAGCCGGAATATGAGCAAAAAATGAGATTGTATGTTAAATAAAAAAACCGCAGAGTAATCTGCGGTTTAAGTTTATTAAATAAGTTGATTATTTTAAACCAAAGTTTTTAGAAATCCCAACTGTAATTCCTTTTCCGAATCCAAATCCAAATGTATTTGTTTTCATGTCAGAATCTTTAATTTTTTCTGATTGATAACTGATTCCTCCGATATTGAAATTAAGCCCGAAAGAATTTTTGAAGTTGATGAAAAGATTGGGTGTAAAACCAATTCCAAACCCTGTTGACTTAGTAGTATTGGAATAAGAATATCCAGGAGCTGAAACGGTTGATTTACTGTTGTTAAATAATACATCAAGATCTCCAAAAACTGAGAACGTTTCGCTCAATGGCATTGTATATCTACCAAAAACGCCATATGTAAAACTGTTGGTTTTGATATTTGTAATACTTGTAACCATATTCATACCATTGAAATAGGTTTCATTGTAATCTTGCTTAGAAGAACCAACTCCAAATTTTACCCCCACTGTAAAGTGATCATCAAACTGATAACCAACCATCGGATTAAATTCGAAATTGTCAGTTTTCAAATCTCCTGCAGTAGAGAAATTCTTTTTAACTGTATTATCATAAGAAATATTCCCACCAACTAATAAGGTGTTTTTTTGAGCTGATACTAATCCGAAGGCAGCAACTGCACTGGCAATGATTAATTTTTTCATTTGTTTGTAATAGTTTAATTTTTCAGGCTGCAAAGCTATGAAGTCCGGAAACAATTCAGGCTATTAAAAAAATGATTTATATCAGGAAAATTACGTGGTTACAGTATAAGGCAAAATATCAGTCAAATGTCTTGGTGGAATCTGATAATAGCTCATTCAGTTCCGAAAGTTCACCAGAAGTCAAATCTCTCCATTTTCCAACAGGCAGATCAAGCTTGATATTCATTATACGGATTCTCTTTAGCTTTTTGACTTCGTAACCCAGGTATTCGCACATTCTGCGGATCTGGCGATTAAGCCCTTGTGTCAATACAATCCGGAAGTTCATGGTATCAATTTTCTCAACTTCACATTTTCTTGTAACGGTGTCAAGAATCGGAACACCATTTCTCATTTTTTCAAGAAATTTTTCCGTAATCGGCTTGTCAACTCTTACTAGGTATTCTTTCTCATGATTATTCTTAGCACGCAGGATTTTGTTGACTATATCGCCATCAGAAGTTAAAAGAATAAGTCCTTCACTTGGCTTATCCAAACGTCCAACCGGGAAAATCCTTTTGGGGTGACTGATGTAATCTATAATGTTGTTTTTCTCCCTTTTTACGTCCGTAGTACAAACGATTCCGACAGGTTTATTGAAAGCAATGTACACAAATTCTTCTTCAGTTTTTCTGATAGATTTTCCGTCGACAAAGATTTCGTCTTCATCAGAAACCTTTGTTCCCAGTTCCGGAATTTTTCCATTGATAGTAATGCGGCCTTCTTCCAAAAGCTTATCTGCGGCTCTTCTGGAACAATAGCCGACCTCGGATAAATATTTATTGATTCTTGTTTTTTCCAATTCTTACCAATATTTCAGCAAAGCTATGTTTTATTAAAATTGAATACAATAAAAAAAGCTCCACTTTTCAGTAGAGCTTATTAATCAATCAGAACTTAATTATTTTTTGATTACTTTCTTAGTATAAATTTTGTTATCAGCGTTTACTTTCAAAATATAGCTTCCTTTTGTAAGAGAAGAAATATTTACAGATTTAGTACCATCTTTCACGGACTTAACCAATTTACCTGCCGCATCATAAACTTCAACAGAAGTCACTTTGTTTTGAAGATCAAAATTAACGACATCTGCAGTTGGGTTTGGATATATAGTGAAAATGTCTTTTTTACCCGCTTCAGAAACCGCTAGTGTAGCGTCTTTAACTTGGATATTATCAACATTGAAATCGGAACCATAATTTTCTATAGATACATCTAAAAGAGAAAAATCTGTAGCACCCAATGTTGTTGAATAGATAACATCTCCATTAACATAATACTCAAGCGTATTATTTGCCTTATCGATTACTGCCTTGAAGCTATACCAAGTCGTAGCATCCCATTCCAGATCAGTCTCAACATAAGTTTCCTGGGCAGGGTCATAAACAACTACATTCCAGCTCTGATAGGTCAACCAGAAATCAGCAACTACATCGCCTTGCGCTGTGTATAATCCTACAGCATAATCAGAATCAAAACCATCAAAATAAACATCCGCAGAGATTTCAGTTTTACTATAACTTGGAATTGTCGTGTAAGCATTACTCCAATCTTCGCTGCCATCATCCTGAATATATAAAGAATTAACGCCGTCAGTTGCTCTGTTATTTGATACTTTAAAATAAGAAGTTGCAGCGTCCCAATCTTTCTGTCCATCAATATTACCATTGGTATAACCTTCGGAACTTTCGAAAGAAATTTTTGTTTGTGCATTGACAGAATAAAAAATTGCTGATGTAGCAAAAAAAGATAATAGAATTTTTTTCATATTATTTATTTAAATTAAACATTCGTTTTAAAAAAGGATGGCTAAAGTAGGACATCTTTATTAAATAAACAATAGAATTAAACAGTAATTTAAATTTTAACTTATTGTTAAGATTAGCATAATAATTCGATTTTCAATATAAAACGGTTGCTGTTTTAATGATTGTGAAATATGACTGTGGATTTAATAAAATAAAAAGATTTAATTATTAAAATGAAATTCATTTTCAAGATAATCTGAGATAGCATTCTCAACAGAATATTCTCCGATTTTGGTTCTTCTAAGTTGTGTGAGATAAGCACCAATGCCCAATTCCTGACCAATATCGTGCGCCAGACTTCTGATGTAAGTTCCTTTTGAGCAACCCACCGTAAAGGAAACGAATGGCAAATTGATTTCGATATTATTAATATAGTGAATGGTAGTTTTTCTGGATTTCATTTCAACTTCTTCACCTTTTCTAGCAAGGTCATAGGCGCGATTACCATCAATTTTTATCGCCGAAAAAACTGGCGGTTTTTGATCGATCTCTCCAACAAATTTTTCTAAGACCTGGTTAATCCGGTTTTCTGTAATATGAGAATAATCGGTTGGTAGGATTTCCGGTTTCTCTGTGTCATAAGATTCGGTTTGAACACCTATTTTGATCTCTGTCCAATATTCTTTTGGAGCGTTCTGAATCTCAGGAATTTTCTTTGTGAATTTACCAGTGCAAACAATCAAAAGTCCTGTGGCTTTTGGATCTAAAGTCCCTGCGTGTCCAATTTTGAATTTTTTCGGTAATTCTTTGAATTCTCTTTTGAGTTTATATTTCATCTTATTGACAGCCTGGAAACTAGTCCAATCCAAAGGTTTGTCTAGTAAAAATATATGCCCGGATTGTAATTGTTCTGCTGTCATTCTAAATATAAGAGGTTTTGAATTTTATGCTCGCTTTTTTAAGCAAAGGAAGCTGCCGGAATAATTTTATTTAAAGAAATAAAAATAGATCAACAAAGCCACACCAACAAAAATACGGTACCAACCCCAGGGTCTGAAACCATATTTATTAAGCAACGCGATAAAGGATTTGATAGCAATCCAAGCAACAACAAATGCCACTAGATTTCCAATTACAAAAATCAAAATATGATCCTGTGAAGCCATGATCATTTCGTAGCCTTTTTGCGGATTTGATGTTTCTTTTCCCCATGTTTTCACAAAAACGGAATAAACCGTGACTGCCAACATGGTTGGAACTGCCAGAAAAAATGAAAATTCGGCAGCTGCTTTTCTTGATAATCCCTGCGCCATTCCTCCGATGATAGAAGCTGCACTTCTGCTTGTTCCCGGCATCATTGCCAGACATTGCCAGAAGCCAATTGTTACTGCTTTTTTAATGGTAATTTCCTTTTCATCGTGAACTACCGGATTCTTGAACCAATTATCAGCAAATAACAAAACAATTCCACCTAGAACTAATACAGATGAGATGGCAATCTGATTTCCAAGAACGGCTTCGATTTTATCATCTAAGAAAAATCCTATAATCAAGGCTGGTAAAACTGCAAACGCCAATTTATAATAAAACTGAAGATTGCTAAAGTCAAAGAACTTTTTCCAATAGGCAACCACTACGGAAAGTATTGCCCCAAACTGAATGGATACCTGAAACATCTTTAGAAACTCGGTTTCTTCCAGTCCCATAAGACTTGCTGCAAATCCCATGTGAGCAGTGGAAGATATAGGTAAATACTCTGTAAGACCTTCTATTATAGCGATGATGATCGCTTTTACTAAATCCATAGTTTTGTAGTTTATTAAAAAAAACTTTGTCTCAGTTTGACCAAGACAAAGTTGTTATTGTATTTCTTATTTAGCGTTTAATCTTTGTTTCTTTTCAGTATAGCAAAAATCTGGATTACAAATCCGGCAATGACCATAAGCGGGGCTAATCTGATTCTGCGGAACGAAAAAATATCCTCATTCCAATAACTGGGGTCAAATTTACCATCGGGAGTTGTATTGGCATCTGCACCCATCATTAGTACAAATCCTAATAGAATAAGGCCTAGTCCAATAAGCATTAGTTTGAAATTCTTTTTCCCGAAGTAGAATGATTTTCTTTCAACAGATTCTTCAGATTTCCCAAACTGATCTGCAGAATATTTATTTTTTGCCTTCTTTGCCATTGTTATGAGTAATATAAGTCATCTACGTTGCTTCGTAAGAATCTCCAGGTTGCAAAGATAGTACTTGCAACGGTTATAATAATACCTACCAGTAAAATTATAAACAACAATATCACATATTGATCTGTGTCCTGAACAAAAGGTGTCCCTATCTGGCTTGTAAAATAATACCAAACGCCACCCAAAGCCAAAATCCCGATGAATGCTCCAATCAGTCCCAAAACCAATGCTTCTCTGATAAATGGCATGAGAATGAATCTTCTTTTCGCACCTACCAATTGCATTGTTTTGATAATGAATCTCTTAGAGAAAATCTTCAATCTTATCGAGTTGTTAATCAAAACCATTGCAACAATCAAAAATAAAATCGAGAATGCTAAAATCCAGGTTAGAATTCTGTTCAGATTATTATAAACATCAATGGTTAATTGATTATCATTAACAACATCTTTAACACCATCAATCGCTTTTAGTTGATTAACGACACCATCTATTTTTGCAGGATCTACAAATTCCGGTTTAAGTGTAACTTCTACAGATGCCGGGAAAATATCTTCTTCAAAAAGTGCATCAGAATCGATCCCCAATTGTTTTTTTGCTAATACAGAAGCCTGTTGTTTGGAAATATATTGTGCTTGCTTTACGTAATTCTGCTGTTTGATTTTTGTGAAAGTTTCTTCCTGGAATTTCAGAGTCTTTGCAGAATCTCTCGGATCAAGATACTCATCAAAGTAAGCTTCTACTACAAGTTGCTCTTTGATATAATCCGAATATTTCTGAGCATTAATCAATATTAATCCAAATAATCCTACAAGGAATAAAACCAGTGAAATACTGATGACTACAGTAATATTACTGGATCTCAATCTGCTTTTATTAAAATCGTCAACGGTCTTTGGCATCAAAAAAATTTTTGCTAAAATAGAAATTTTCGCTTAAAAAGCCTTGTTAGTCACTGTTAATAAAATCATAAAACATAATCTGTTTTTTCGTATTTTCTGAGTTATGGTAATTTTAAAAATTTCAAAATCGGCATTTTTATTGTAAAGGTCAATATCAAATATCAGTTTATGAAACTCACACGCCAAGCGTCCGGAAAAAATTTTGTCTATATTGATAAAAACAAGGAAAAATTAAAAGATCCAGAAAAAATCGATTACATCAAATCTCTTGTGATTCCACCGGCTTGGACCAATGTTGAAATAACGACAAATAAACGGGCGAAGATCCTTGCAGTTGGGCGCGATCAGAAAGGTCGTAAACAATATATATATAACCCAAGATTCCGTGCGAAAAAAGATGCTGACAAATTTGACAGAATCCTTCATTTTGCAGAAAATCTTGAACACATGAGGCGTGTGACCGGTCAGCATCTTAGAAAGAAAAAGATGAGCCGGGAAAAAGTTCTGGCAGCAATGGTAAGGCTTTTAGATTCAGCTTATTTTCGTCCTGGCAGCCCAAAGTACACCCAGCAAAACAAAAGTTACGGATTGACAACCATCCGAAAAAAGCATCTCAATATTGAAGGTGATGAAATGATTTTTTCCTACAAAGGAAAATCAGGAAAATTTCAGGAAAAACATATTATCAATTCGAAATTGACAAAAGTAATTTCTGATTTAGAGGATCTGCCGGGTTATCGGCTTTTCAAATATTATGATAAGGATAATAATCTGATTACGGTTGAAAGTCAGGATCTTAATCAATACATCAAAGAGATCATGGGTGAAGAATTTTCTGCAAAAGATTTCAGAACATGGGCAGGAACGATGATTGCGGCTGGAATCCTGGATGAATTGGGAATATGCGAAAAGCAGCAACAAAAAGAACTTAAAAAGAGAATCCGTAATGCAATTGTTGCCGTTTCTGAAAAATTAGGCAACACACCTTCCGTTGCGAGAGATTCTTACATTGATCCACGGATTTTTGAACATTATAAAAACGGACATACCATACAGTATTTTAAAAAAGAAATTAAAAAACTTTTGCGGAAAAATGAAAATCTTTCCGAAACCGAAGTTGGGGTTTTGTATATGCTGAAGTCTAAATTGCGTTAATTCAGACTCTTGAAAACTTCTCCTATTTTATTGATTAAATCAGTGGGTAGCATGGATTCTCTTGAGAATTCTTCAGCAGCAAAATCTCCTGCTTTTCCGTGAAGCCAAACGCTAAAAATGCTGGCTTCTTTGATCTCATATTTTTGAGAAATCAATGATGTAATTATTCCTGTCAAAACATCGCCGCTTCCGCCTTTCGCCATTCCGGAATTACCTGTAATATTATAATACACTTTTTTATCAGGCGTGATAATCGCAGTGTGATGATCTTTCAGTACGATAAAGATTTGTGATTCTTCTGCCTTTTCTTTTGCCAGTTCAATTCGGTCAAAAGAGTTTTCCGTTTTACCAAACAATCTTTCGAATTCCAAAGGATGCGGGGTAATTACAGAATGTTTTGGGATTAAATTTAAATTTTGATTTTCTGCTAAAATATTTAAAGCATCTGCATCAAGAACTACAGGATTTTTATATGATTTCAAAAATTCTAATAAAGCTTTTTGGGTTTGTTTTTCTTTGCCTAATCCAGGACCAATCCCGTAAATCGCTTTATCCTGAATTTCAATTTTACCAATATAATTTTCGCCGGAGCTAATAAACATTGCTTCGGGAATTTGAGATTGTAAAATCAAATTGCCACAATCCGGCGCCATTGTAAAAGTCAATCCGCTACCTGTTCTCAGAGCTGATAATGATGACATCAAAACCGCACCTATTTTACCATAACTTCCACCAACCAAAATACTTTTTCCGAAAGTGCCTTTGTTGCTGAAGTCTTCTCTCGGTTTGTAAATTTTTCGAATTATACTGTTGTCAATAACGAAATAATCTGTTTTTGCATCTTCTATAAATTTTGAATCCAAATCAATGTCCAAAACTTCGGTTTTTCCACAGAACCTTCCGGTTTCCGGATGAAGAAAACTTCTTTTATAAAACTGGAAAGTCAGTGTAAAATCAGCTTTGAAGACAACGGAATCTTTTTCAATTACTTTATCTGCGAACAACCCTGTTGGGATATCAATAGAAACTTTCGGAAGTGTGGTTTGATTTAACGTTTCAACAAGATTTTTAACCTTTCCTGATAGTTTTCTGTTCAATCCATAACCAAAAAGAGCGTCAATAAGAACGGTTTTTTCTTTGATGGTTTTTGAGAAATCACCGAAGTCTTTAATTTCAATTCCACTGATTTTTTTGATTTTTCTGAAATTGATTTCTGCATCTGCCTTGAAATTTAAATTAGCTCTGTCGATATAAACCTCCACATCAAACCCTTTTTCATAAAGCATTCTTGCCATTGCCAAACCGTCGCCGCCGTTATTTCCCGTTCCACAGAATATTAAAAATCTGTTTGTAGTTTTAAAGTTCATTTCTATCCATTCCACGCATTTGGCAGCGGCACGTTCCATCAGATTTAATGATGAGACTCCACTTTCAGTAGTTGCAATATCGCAGGATTTGATTTGTGAGGAAGACAGGATTTTCATTTTACAGTTTAAAGATTAACATCAAATTTAGTTAATAAAACTTTTACAAAAAATGAAAAAATAAAGACTTTTAAAGGAAAAAATTATATTTTTGTTATATAACTATAAAAAATACAACTATGGGATTTGTAAAAGAATTTAAAGAATTTGCTGTCAAAGGAAATGTACTGGATTTAGCAATTGGTGTAATAATTGGAGGTGCTTTTGGAAAAATAGTAACATCTATGGTTGACGATATTATTACTCCTGCTATTCTAAACCCAGCTATGAAAGCTATAAATGCGGAAAATCTCTCTCAACTGGTTGTTCCGGGAACTGCCATTAAATATGGTAACTTTTTATCTTCGACTATTTCTTTCATTGTTATTGCGTTTTGTCTTTTTTTGGTTATCAAGGGTATAAATAAATTAAAAAAAGATGAACCAAAAGAAGTTGTTCCTGCGGGACCTTCATCTACAGATGCATTATTAATGGAAATACGTGATGAACTGAAGAAAAAACAATAATATCCGATTATTTTTTAATAAGAAAAGTTCTACCTTGTCGTAGAACTTTTTTTGTTGTTTTAAACCTTTATCGTTTCGATATTAAATGATGACTTGAAAGTATGATAACTGAAGTTTGAATTTCTTTTCTTGTTAATTTTAATTTTGCCGTTGATTTTTAGAAAGTTATGATTTGTTTTGAAGTTTGTTAAGTTATTGCTAGTTTCAAATAAAAAGCATATCTTTGCACCACTTTTTGCGGAGCAGATTCAGAAAAGTAAACTATTAATAATTAACAACTTCCAATATTTTGATTCCGCAGTTTTTGAATCGTTAAGAATTGGAATACAAATTTTTTAGAAAATGTCAAAAGAGACAAATTCAGCAGAGGTTTTATTAAACCAAAACGTAGCACCAGAACAATTTGATTGGGAATCTTTCGAATCAGGACTTAATGCAGAGGACAGAAACGAGAAGAAAGAACTAGAAGAAATCTACAATGGTTCTCTTAATGATCTTACAGACAATGATGTAATCACTGGTAAAGTTGTAAGATTAACTGATAAAGAAGCTATCGTAGATATCAACTTCAAATCTGAAGGTGTTATTTCTCTTAACGAATTCCGTTACAATCAAGGTCTTAAAGTAGGTGATGTTGTAGAAGTAATGGTTGACAGAAGAGAAGACAAATCAGGTCAGTTACAGTTATCTCACAAAAAAGCGAGAACGCTTAAAGCTTGGGATAAAGTAAATGAGCTACACGAAACTGGAGAAATCGTTAACGGTTTTGTGAAATCCAGAACTAAAGGAGGTATGATCGTTGACGTACACGGAATCGAAGCATTCTTACCTGGTTCTCAAATTGATGTTAAGCCAATTAAAGATTACGATCAGTTCGTAGGTAAAACTATGGAGTTCAAAGTTGTGAAAATCAACCCAGAGTTCAAAAACGTAGTAGTATCTCACAAAGCATTGATCGAAGCAGATATCGAAGGTCAGAAAAAAGAAATCATCGCTCAGTTAGAAAAAGGACAGGTTCTTGAAGGTACTGTTAAGAATATTACTTCTTACGGTGTATTCATCGACTTAGGAGGTGTTGATGGATTGATCCACATTACAGACCTTTCTTGGTCTAGAGTGAACCACCCATCTGAAATCCTTGAGGACGGACAGACTGTAAAAGTTGTTATCCTTGACTTTGATGATGAGAAAACAAGAATCCAGTTGGGTATGAAGCAATTAGAAGCTCATCCTTGGGACGCTCTTTCTGCTGACTTGAAAGTAGGTGATAAAGTAAAAGGAAAAGTAGTAGTTCTTGCTGACTATGGTGCATTCGTAGAAATCGCTCCGGGTGTAGAAGGATTAATCCACGTTTCTGAAATGTCTTGGTCTACTCACTTGAGATCTGCAGGTGACTTTGTAAAAGTAGGTGATGAAGTAGAAGCAGAAGTATTGACTTTGGACAGAGAAGACAGAAAAATCTCTCTAGGTATCAAGCAATTGAACAAAGATCCTTGGGAAAATATCGAAGCTAAATATCCTGTTGGATCTAAGCATGTAGGAACTGTAAGAAACTTTACTAACTTTGGTGTATTTGTAGAGTTAGAAGAAGGTATCGACGGATTGATCTACATCTCTGATCTTTCTTGGACCAAGAAAATCAAGCACCCATCTGAGTTCTGTGCAGTTGGAGATAAATTAGATGTTGTAGTATTGGAACTAGATACCCAGGCAAGAAGATTATCTCTAGGTCACAAGCAATTGACTGAAAATCCTTGGGATAAATTCGAAACTAAATACGCTGAAGGAACTGTACACACAGGAACTGCAGTAGAAGTTCACGATAAAGGTGCTTCTATCCAGTTCGAAGATCAGGAAGTTGAAGCATTCTGTCCATCAAGATTATTAGAGAAAGAAGACGGATCTAAAATCAAAAAAGGTGAAGAGGCTCAATTCAAAGTAATCGAATTCAACAAAGAATTCAAGAGAGTAGTAGTTTCTCACACAGGTATCTTCAGAGATGAAGAGAAGAAAAATGCTAAAGAAGCTTCTACAAGAAACGTAGCATCTTCTTCAAACAACGAAGAAAGATCGACTCTTGGAGATATCGATGCATTAGCAGAATTGAAAAGAAAAATGGAAGAAGGTAAATAATCACCTCTTACCATTTTGAAATATAAAGCCACCTACAAAAGGTGGCTTTTTTAGCCAAAGAAATAATTTATTATATCAAATAACCTATGAAAAAAATTCTATTATCTTTAAGCTTAATCACAGCAGCTTTTTCATCAGCACAAATTAATGCGAGTGAAAGTTTTGAGTCTACGACTTATCCAGGTTTTACAAATGTTTCATTTTTCCGTAGTAGTGTAGAAACACCATGTGCAGGGAGCTATGGCTTGACAAGAAATTTTTGGAGTGGCGGTACGTTAGGTTCTACAACTTACTCATCTACATCATCTAATGGTGGAAAGCTGGATATCTCCTTCAAATACAAAACTTTTATATATAATAATGGATCTGTTAACGGAACTTTGAAAGTAGAGTATTCTATTGATGGTGGCCAAAATTATCAGACTCTACAAACTATTAGTTTAACATCTGTGGCAGGTTGCGCTACTTGGTCTGGTTCTTTGCAGCAAGGCACGGTGCCAAATTCTGCAAACTTTAAATTAAGAGTTTCCGGCCAATGGACTTCTGGTGATTATTGGGTGATCTTGGATGATTTTAAATTAACACAATCCCCATTTTTATCAGTTTCTGATATTTCTAAAAAAACGACTGAGGTTTATCCAAATCCGTTTAATGATGTCTTATTCTTAAATAATTCTGAGGATGTGGATAATATTTCGATTGCAGACATTTCCGGAAGAACTGTAAAAACAATCAATCAGGTTTCGAAAGAATTGAAACTTAATGACCTAAAAGCAGGTGTTTATGTAATCTCAATCATTTACAAAAACGGAACATCAACATCTGATAAGATTGTAAAAAAGTAAAAATAAATTATCTTTTCTAATAAAAACATTCCAAATTTTTGGAATGTTTTTTTATATTTTGCTGATATTTAGTTTATTTTTAATAAATTCGATTGATTTTTTAATTAAATGCGAAATTTATTATGAAGAAAAGAAAACTACCTCTTATTGTTGCGGTTGTTTCTTTGCTCACTGTTAATTCTGTTTTTGGACAGAATTATAAAAGTGTGATAGAAAACTACCTGAAAACATCAGTAGGCAAAAATGCCGTTAACAAAGATTTTTTGATCTCTTCCGAAGATCCCTCCAAATCTTTAAATGCTACTGTTGTAAAGATACAGCAGACTTATAATGGAATTCCAGTATTTGGTAATTCTTCCACACTATTAATCAGAGATAACAGCGTATTGAATTTTACTGGAGATTTTACATCTAGTATAGCTAGATCCTCAAATATTTCCCAGGTACAGGATGCAGCAACAATTCTTACAAAAGTTGTAGAAAATCTTAAGTTGCCTAACGCCCAGGTTTACAATGCTTCTCTTGGTACGGGTGAAATAAAAACGCCTGCTTTAGTATATTATGATAATGGTTCTGATCTGGTTCTTTCTTATGAAATAGAATTTTATGAGCAAAAATCCAGTAATCTTTGGCACATCATTGCAGATGCTAAAACGGGAAAAATCTACGATCAGAATAACTTAACGAATTCTTGTAATTTTGCTGAAGAAGCCTACGGAAGAGAACATAACCATAATGGAGAGGTTCTAAATCATACAGTTGCATATCCTCAGAATAATAGCAACAAAGGGATATCTCTATTGGCAAATAATGCTTCTTACAGAGTTTTTCCTTTTCCGGTAGAAGCTCCAACTTTCGGCGACAGGTCATTACTTACTAATCCATGGGATTTATCAGCATCTTCACTTGGATGGCAAAATGATAATACTACAGAATATAATATTACAAGAGGAAATAATGTACATACTTATCTGGATGAAGGCAGTACCAATGCCATTGGAGCATCAGCAGATGGTGGGACTTCTCATATCTTTGATTTTCCTTTTGATCCGGCAAATGGATTGGAAAGTTATAAAAATGCATCTATTACCAATCTGTTCTATGTAAATAACAGGGTTCATGATGTTTTGTATAAATTTGGATTTACGGAAACATCAAAAAACTTCCAGGCATATAATTTCGGAAAGGGTGGATCTCAAAATGATTATGTTTTAGCAGAAGCGAGAGACGGTGCAGGTGTAGCCGATTTATCTCTGGGATATTATAATAATGCAAACTTCTCAACCCCTTCCGATGGATCAAAACCAAGAATGCAAATGTATATTTGGTTAGGTGCTCAACCATATTTTTCATTTAATGGGCCTTCCAGTGTTGCGGGAACTAGCATTCCTTCTATTGGTTTAGGTTATTTCGGAACACCGTTGTGGAAACAGTCTGTAACTGGAGATGTGGCAATCTCTCCAATTTTGGATGCTTGTACAGCGCTTCCTGCAGGATCGCTTACGGGTAAAATAGGTATTGCGCAAAGAGGGACTTGTAACTTTATTTTAAAAGTAAAAAATATTCAGGATGCCGGAGCAATTGGAGCTATTATTTATAATTCACCAGATGCAGCAACCAATCCTGGAGAAGCCATCAGTAACATGTCAGGAGATGGGACTACTCCGGTTACTATCCCTTCTGTTTTCCTTCCGCAATCTAGAGGCGAAGCGATTAATGCATTAATTAATGGAGGACAAAATGTAAACGTGACACTTAAGATTCCGGTAAAAGATGGAAGTCTTGATAACGGTATTATCAGCCACGAATATGGTCACGGATTATCGACAAGATTAACAGGTACTTCCGTTAGTTGTTTAAGCTCCAGTGCAGATAAAGAACAAATGGGAGAAGGATGGTCAGATTTCTTGGCATTAATGCTGACAATGAAACCTACAGATAATGCTTCCGTTGCGAGAGGTATAGGAACTTATGCTACGGATGAGCCAACAACCGGTGATGGTATCAGGCCAGCTAAGTATTCTCCTGATACATCAATCAACAGTTACACTTATGGAGATACCAATGGTATGGAATATACAAACTCTAGTGGTGCATTGGTTCCGGATGTACACTCAATTGGTTTTGTTTGGGCTACGATTCTTTGGGATCTTCATTGGAAGTACGTAGAAAAATATGGTTTCAACAATGATATCACTGCAGATGCTAATTCCGGATCTGCAAGGGTTTTCCAAGCTGTTGTTGACGGACTTAAGTTACAAGGATGCTATCCGACCTTTATCATGGGAAGAGATGCTATTATTGCGGCTGATCAGGCTTCAACAGGCGGAAGTAACAAATGCCTTATCTGGAATACTTTTGCTAAGCGAGGGGTTGGAGTTAATGCAAGTGCAGGCTCAAAAACCAATATCAATGATCAGGTTGAGGATTTTACAGTACCAGCAGAATGTGCTTTAGCAACAAATGAGGTGACAGCTGCAAAAGGATTCAGTATTTATCCTAATCCTGCTAAAAACGAATTTTACTTAAACTTCAAAAACAATATTTTGGGTAAAGTAAATGTTGAAATCTATGACGCATCTGGAAAATTGGTTTCCAACCAACAGATTGATCCGTCTGCCAGAGAAGCTATCAATACACAGAAGTTACCAAATGGAGCTTATGTTGTAAAAGCATCTGGGATTGGACTTAACTATAGTTCTAAAATGATTATCAATAAATAATCAAAAATCAGATTCAAATAAAAAACCGGAAATTAATTTCCGGTTTTCGTTTTTATTCAGCTTTATTCAGCCGATTGCTGAGCTTCGTTTTTAAAATCTTCAGCTTTATTTTTCAGCTGATCTACTGTTTGTGTCGCTTTATCCTTCAGATCATTTCCGAATTTCGTCAGATTATCTTTTGCGTTATTGATCGTGTCTTTCACCTTTTGCTGATCTTCAGGAGAAGATTTTTTGTACTTCCACCAAGCAAGCGCTCCTAATCCTAACAAAGCCAACAGGCCATTTGTTTTGTTTCCCATGATATAATTTTTTATATTAATATTTGATTACTAAGTTAGTAGAAAAATTTATGCCACAGATTAATTTTAACGAAAAATATTTTTGAGACGTGCCCCTTTCCAAAGCTTTTCCTACGCTCGGGTCGCGCTGTCCACTATTATCTTTTGTCGCCATTGCTTTCCTTTCCAGACAAAAGGATAGCCGCTACCATCGCTCACGCGCTGCGCCAATTAGAAAATTGACGACATTTCATAAAAAGATTCATTCCCAATAAGTTTTCATCATGAAACGGTTAAACAAGTGGAAACAATAATTATTCTTAAATCAATTGTTCCAAAATCTCAGAAAGCTTATACGTAAGTTCTCGTCTGCTGAACTCATTAATATCGGCAGAATTCTCAATAGATTTTCCGCTTTTCCAATCCTCATAAAGCGATAAGATATAATCTTTGATCCCCACCACTTCCGAATAATCAAAATGTTTTCCCGCATTGGTTTTATGAAGAATCGTCTCAACATCAGCATCTTTTGGACCAAATGAAATAATCTTTTTACCTGTCGCCAAGTATTCAAACAGCTTTCCGGGAATAATGCCTTTTGAGCTTTCTTCCGGGAAATTAGTAATCAAAAGCAAATGAGAATTCTGCATTTCATTCACAGAATCTTGGTGAGCCAAATAGCCCAGATTTTTAATATTATTTTTTAAAACCGAGGTGTCAATCTCACTCAGAATCTTATCATCAATTCTTCCAACTAATTTTAGCTCAAATTCTTTCGCAAAGTCAGGATACTTTTCACACAATTCAGTTAAAGCTTTCCAAAGATTTTCAGGATTTCGTAATTGTTCCAAAACCCCGACATAACTTAATGTGAACTTGAGTTTATTGGTTTTAGAGTTTGAATGTTTTAAAGTTTGATGGTATTCTTCTGGCGTTCTTATGCTTTCAGAGCTTCCGGCGTTCAGACCTTCCAATTCTCCAGCTTTTGAATTCTCTGACACGTCAAATCCATTCGTGATACAAAAAGAATTCGCACCATTTTTTTTGAAGTTATCTGCATCAGTATAACTCGTTGCCAAAGTAATATCGGACGTTTGAAAAACTGATTGCTCCAGTTGCCTGTGTTTTTTATCAGCGGCTGAAGTTAATTTCAAATGTTTATAATAGGATATTTCTGTCCACGGATCACGGAAATCAGCAATCCATTTCAGATTTGGTAATTCTTTTTTTAAGGCCAATCCAATTAGGTGTAAGCTGTGTGGTGGTCCGGTTGTAATCAGGACGTTAATATTGTTTTCCTTGAGATATTGCTTCAAAAACTTTACAGAGGGCTTGATCCAGAATTTCCTTGCATCAGGAATGAAAAAATTCCCCCGGATAAAAATCGAAAGCTTAGATAAAAATGATTGATTCTTGCCTACATCAAACTGCCCTCCTTTGAATTTTTGATTACTCTTGCTAAATTTTTCCGCAATCTGATAAGGTTCCCAAATATTGGTTTTAACAACCTTGAGTTTCTTCGGAACTTCATTATTGAGTGTCTTATCAATTAAAGGATAACTCGGATTTTCTGGAGTATATATAATGGGTTCCCAACCAAATTCCGGCAGGTATTTGGCAAACTTCAGCCAGCGTTGAACGCCGGGTCCACCAGCGGGCGGCCAATAATAAGTAACAATTAAAACTTTCTTTGTTTTTTCCATTTTTAAACTTAACGGTCCTGTAAATTTATTTGTTTTTAAAGCGATTTCAAAATGATTCTAAACTTAAAATGAAATATCCATTTCTGGTCAGATTCTCTAGTGGTATTATCTTTGTTGAGGCTTATTGTTTTTAAAATATAAAATATGAAAAGGTTGATATTTTTATTCGTATTGACAACTACAAGTTTCACTACGAATCTTTTTAAGGCACAGGTTAATGTAAATATTAATATAAATAGCCAGCCGGAATGGGGTCCAAGAGGTTATAATTATGTTGAGTCTTATTATTTACCAGAATATGATATTTACTATAACGTCCCAAAACGCAGGTATTATTATTTTTCCGGTAATAGATGGTTGTACTCAACAGCTTTACCAGTCAGATATCGCCATATCAATCTTTATCAGACTCACAAAATTGTATTGGTTGATAGATATCCTTTCAAGAAACATAAAATTCATTATAAACAATATGCCAGATATAGGAATAATCCTCACGGATTGATTGTAAGTAACTATGGTCATCACTACAAATCTAAACCAATAAAAGATAAGCATTACAATTTTGCGAAAGTTGGTCCGCCATCAAAAAAAAGCTTTCATCAGAAAAACCATTTTAGACAAAATAAACATCATAAGGGAGGACCAAACAAGCATAAATAAGATAAAAACCTCAATTTTCTTTTGAGGTTTTTTGATTTTAAATAATCTATCATTATTTTTAAAATTTCCAATACATAATTTCTGCATACTCCAACTATTCTGTAATTTTATATGCTCAAAACTATTACAATGATGTATGAAACAGGGAAAAATTTTTCCTCAAAAAATTATAAACCAGAGCAAATAGAGCATGGTGATTATGAAGATTGCATGTTCATGGGCATCAATTTTTCCGGGTACAACTTTTCGGATTACAGATTTTCCAGTTGTGACTTTAAGGACTGTGATCTCAGCAACGTCAAAATCCATAAAGCGGCCTTGCGGGAAATTGTATTCAAAAATTGTAAGTTAATCGGAATTAATTTTGAAGATGCACATCCATTCAATTTGTCATTCAGATTCGAAGATTGCATTCTGAACCATTCGTCATTTTATAAGCTGGATATTAGGAAAACGGTTTTCAAAAATTGCAGTCTGAATGAAGTCGATTTCACAGAAACTGATCTTTCAAATTCGGTTTTTCAAGGCTGTGATTTGACAAGTGCTGTTTTTGACAGAACAATTTTAGAAAGCTCGGATTTTAGAAATGCCAGTAATTTTTCCATTAATCCAAATCACAACCAACTTAAGAAAGCAAAATTCTCCAGAAACAATCTTGCGGGATTATTATCAGGATTTCAAATTACAATAGAATAATGAAAAAAATATTTTATGCAAGTTTACTTTTATCAGTAACACTTTCTGCACAGTATACCGACTTCAATATCTTAAAAGAAATAAAAGTTAAGAACAAAGGTGTTGTCGTCTCGGCACATCCATTGGCCAGCGAGGCTGGGGCAAAAATGCTTAAACAGGGTGGAAATTCCTTTGATGCTGTAATTGCAACACAATTGGCTTTAGCTGTGGTTTATCCTCAGGCGGGTAATATCGGAGGAGGCGGTTTTCTTGTGGCTACAACCTCTGACGGGAAAAAGTTGGCTTTGGATTACCGCGAAACCGCACCTTCCAAAGCATCATTTGATATGTATTGGGACAAGAACGGAAATGCGAATACCGATTTATCTCAAAACGGAAGATTAGCGGTTGGCGTCCCTGGAAGTATATCAGGTATGTTCGAAACTATAAAATATGCGAAACTTCCTTTTTCAAAACTGATAGAACCTGCTATAGATCTAGCGGCAAAAGGTTTTGCAATCACAGAACAGGAAGCAGGATTACTCAATTCTCACAAACAGGATTTTCTTAAGCATAATAAAAATAAGATTGCTTTTGTGAAAGATCAGAATTGGAAAGCGGGAGATCTTTTGATTCAGCCGGAACTTGCAGAAACACTAAAAAGGATTCAGAAAGTGGGAGAGAAGGAATTCTATGAAGGAAGAACATCTCAGTTAATTGTTTCTGAAATGAAAAACGGAAACGGAATCATCCAGTCTCAGGATCTTAAAAATTATAAAGCAAAAGAAAGAAAACCTCTAGTGTTTGATTACAAAGGACATCAGATTGTATCCATGCCAATGCCTTCAAGCGGAGGAACTTTACTGGCTCAGATGCTGAAAATGGCTTCGTATGAGGATCTTTCAAAATACCAGCTCAATTCCGAAGAAGCGGTTCAGATTATGGTAGAAGCAGAGAGAAGAGCTTATGCAGATAGAGCAGAATATATGGGTGATCCCGATTTTATTGAAGATAAAACTACAATGTTGATTTCGGATGACTACCTTAAAAATCGTTGGAAGTCTTATAATCCTAATTTAGCAACACCAAGTAAAGATGTAGGCAAAATCATTAATGCTCAAAAAGAAAGTACGGAAACTACCCACATTTCAGTTTTGGATAAATTTGGAAATGCAGTCTCTGTAACGACGACTCTCAATGGATTATATGGAAGTAAAACGGTCGTTTCCGGAGCTGGATTTTTACTGAACAATGAGATGGATGATTTTTCTATAAAACCCGGCGTGCCCAATATGTTTGGTGCGGTTGGAGGTGAAGCGAATAAGATCCAGGCCGGCAAAAGAATGCTGTCGTCTATGACGCCTACAATCGTTCTTAAAGATAACAAAATCAAAATGGTTGTGGGAACACCCGGTGGAACTACAATTCCAACATCTGTTTTTCAAGCCATTGTTGATGTCGTTGATTTTAAACAGGATGCTAATTTCTCAGTTAATGCACCAAAGTTTCATCACCAATGGTTACCGGAAGTTGTGAAAGTTGAGAATAATTTCCCTGAGACCACAATCAAAGCTTTGGAAAAAAAGAATTACAAATTTGATAAAATCAAACAGATTGGAAGAACGGAACTAATCTTGGTTGATGATAATCAAAATATCCATGCCGTTGCAGACGGAAGAGGCGATGATTCTGTTGGGGTAGAATAAAATAACCAATATAGACCAAGACAAAAGGCTTCCAAATCTCTGGAAGCCTTTAATATTTTATTATAAAGTATGAGTTATCTCGCGATATTCACAGCTCTAGTTTCTCTGATCACAGTTACTTTAACCTGACCAGGGTAAGTCAATTCATTCTGGATCTTTTCAGAGATATCATAAGACAATTGATAAGCATTTTCGTCATTCACTTTTCCGCTTTCTACCATTACTCTTAATTCTCTGCCGGCTTGGATTGCATACGCACTCGAAACGCCTTCAAAACTTAAAGCAGCAGCTTCCAGATCTTTTAGTCTTTGGATATAAGATTCCAAAACTTGTCTTCTTGCACCTGGTCTTGCTCCGGAAATAGCATCCGCAACCTGGATAATTGGTGATAGGAGAGAAGTCATTTCGATCTCATCGTGGTGAGCACCAATGGCGTTAATTACTTCAGCATTTTCACCATATTTCTCAGCCCATTGCATACCAAGAAGTGCGTGTGGCAATTCAGATTCCTGTTCAGGAACTTTACCGATATCGTGTAATAAACCAGCTCTCTTAGCTAGTTTAACATTCAATCCTAATTCTGCAGCCATGGTTGCAGCGATGTTAGCAACCTCACGAGAGTGTTGCAATAGATTCTGACCATATGAAGAACGGAATTTCATTCTACCAACAATCTTAACCAATTCTGGATGCAGACCGTGAATGCCAAGATCAATAATTGTTCTCTTACCAACTTCTATGATCTCTTCCTCGATTTGTTTTCTTGTTTTTTCAACCACTTCTTCGATTCTCGCCGGGTGAATTCTGCCATCGGTTACCAATCTATGAAGAGATAATCTTGCGATTTCCCTTCTTACAGGATCAAAGCAAGATAAAAGAATCGCTTCCGGCGTATCATCAACAATAATTTCAACCCCAGTTGCAGCTTCCAGCGCACGGATGTTTCTACCTTCACGTCCGATGATTCTACCTTTGATCTCGTCAGATTCTATATTAAATACAGATACAGAGTTTTCTACCGCTTGTTCCGTTCCAATTCTCTGAATGGTCTGGATAACGATTTTTCTGGCTTCATTCTTCGCATTCAGTTGTGCTTCTTCCATGATGCTCTGAACGTGGGCCTGAGCTTTGGTTTTAGCTTCAGCTTTCAAAGATTCTACCAGCTCGTTCTTGGCTTCTTCCGCAGAGTAGTTGGAAATTTTTTCAAGCATTTCTACTTTCTGAGCGGTAGCAACATCCAGATCGTGTTGTTTTTTCTGAAGAACTTCCAGCTTTTTGTTATAATCATTAATCTGTTTTTCAAGATCTTTTTCTAATTTTCCGGCTTTGCTAAGCTCATCATTAAGCTTATTTTCCTTATCTTTTGTACGCTTTTCAGCCTCCTGCATTTTTTTCTCTCTAGATTGGATATCTGCATCATGCTGGGATTTCAGTTCCAGAAATTTTTCTTTCGCCTGAAGTTGCTTTTCTTTTTTAACGGCTTCTGCCTGTACATTGGCTTTTTCTATAATGTTTTCGGCGCTTTTCTTAGCATCTTCGATCATATACTTCGCTTTTGAATTGATAGAGCTTTTCCCGAAGAAAAGTCCGCCAACAGCTCCTATAAGAAGTGCTACAACACCGATAATAATGGTAATTGTGTCCATAAATTTATATATATTGAGTTTTAATTGTCTCTTCTTTCATTTGTAAAAAGTACAATGTAATATGTACAATGACTTTTCAATTTAATCTTAATACTTTATGCATTTATTTTTTACAAAGCATAAAAAAACCTACAACAGTTCAGTTATAGAGTAAACTCCATAAAAACACGATTTGAACTTATTTTCATTTTCTGTAATCTGCGCAGGGCAGCACGCCATCAAATGAACTTTCGTCCGGTAATTTTTAATTGTTGAGTTTACTTCTTTGTGTTAGAACTATTGTAGGCAACTTGTAACCGGAAAATTACTTTTCCAGCTGTTCCAAAAGCGCATTAATCTTATTGATACGCTCGTTTGTATTTTTAATATTTTTATCGTTGTTTAAAGAATATACCTCTGCATTGGTTCCCAGTTTCAAAGCGCACATCGCAAGAGCATCCTGTTTGTCTCTTACATCAAAGCTGGCTTCGAAATCCTTGATCATACTTTCTATCTGTTTTCCTACTTTACGAAGCGTTTCTTCTTCGGCAGCAGGTACATTCAGCGGATAATTTCGTCCGGCAATATTGATTGTTATTCTTCTAAAATCCATCTTTATAAACCGCTGTTTTGTAGTTCGGACACGCACATATCAATTTCTTTTACCAATCTGTTGATGTGATTCTTCATCAGCCGGTTGTGTTCTGCGTTTCCGGATATTGCTGAATAGAGCTTTAATTCTTTATTTTCTTCTACTAAAATCTGGTTTCTGCGTTTTTCCTCATCATAATCTGCCTTCAGCTTTTGTAGCTCATCAGATAATTCTGCGTGTTTTTCCGAAAGATTCTTGTGCTTCTTGTAAAGACTGAGAATCTTTTTTTCCAAAACAGAAAAATTATTTTCTAATTCACTTAACATAACCAGAGTTAAATTCTAACTTTTACAAAAATAGGAAAAATTAATGATGAATTAACAGGATATTATTGTTTTCTGAAAAACTAGCGGTTTTTGTTTGATTTATAAGGAATTAAAGTTTTACCAATTATTTTTTACGTTAGGATAATGCTATGTTTTAGGGTAAAACCATCTACTTTTACATAGTTGTAAAAAAAAGTTTGTCGCCTAACAGAGCGGGTGTTAGGTAGATTGCTGAAAATAGAGCTTCCTTGGAAAGCTCTGTTATTTTTTATTCAAATTTCAGGACAAACATGAATGCTCTGGATTGCAACATAGAAATAGCAGGTGTCCAATACGGAGAGGTTGTTGATTTGTCCTGGACGATCTCATTGTTTGTGAAAAATGTTCCACGGATGGCCGGTGTCAACTTAAATCTGCTGAAGTAAAACTGAATTCCCAATTCTGCAGACCAGCCAAAGTTGTGCGTTGTTGACCGAAAGGTATTTAATTGGTTGTCGTTTTCTGATGTTTGGTTGGATTGTAAATTTACCAGATAATTGATACCCGCAGCAGCGTAAGGGCGGGAATTATACCAACGATCTCCATGAATTTCTAACATGATAGGAATATCTACATAAGTAGATTTTACAATTTTCTTAATATCAACATCGGTTGGTTCAGTTATGACTGTTGTAGAACTTCCATCTGGTAAAGGAAAACCTCCAGGATATAATTCATTGATGTGATCAAAAGTCTTAAAGGTCAAATCTCTCTGTACAAAATGCAAACCCGGCTCTATCCTGAGATCAAGGAATTCATTAAGTCTCATTTTTCCAATTAATCCTGCTCCAAAACTGTAAGTGGATTTGGATTCGACAAGACTCTGATTGCCATCCATCCCATAAGTAGGATTAAGGACCATTTTATAATCAAAATTATTACCAGCCAGGAAAAATCCCCAGCTAAATTTTTGCAGATCAAAGTCTTCCAAATTATCTGGTCTGTCCTTTGTCCTGAAAAGATTATTGAAAGTCTGAGCATTAAAATTACTGCTCAAAAGTACTGCAAATGATAAAATTTTGATAAAACGCTGCTTCATTCTATTTCGTAGCTTTATAAATGGTGGCTATCCCTAAACTTAGTTTTTTGTATTCTACTTTTTTGAAACCTGTATTCAGAAGAATGGTTTTCATTTTTTCTCCAAAAGGAAAAGCGTTTACAGAATCCGGAAGATAAGAGTAGGCTCTGTTATCTTTAGAAACCAAACGCCCGATTGCAGGCAAAATGTTCTTGAAATAGAACATGTAGAAAGGTCCTAAAAATCCTTCAACTTTTGAAAACTCTAATATATAAATACTTTTGTTCTCTTTCACTACTCTTCTCAGTTCTGCTAATCCTTTTTCCAGGTTTTCAAAATTTCTTACTCCAAATGCAACGGTAACTCCATCAAATTTATTGTCCTCAAACGGAAGTTGTTCCGCATCACCTTTCTGCATCGTAATTTTATTGTCAAGATTCTGTTTCTTGATTTTCTCGATCCCAACGTTCAGCATTTGTTGTGAAAGGTCAAGCCCGACAACATTTGCACCGGTTCCTTTTTGTACAGTGATCGCCAAATCTCCTGTTCCTGTTGCAACATCTAAAACCAACTCCGGCTTATCTTGTTTCAACATTTCCACCAGTTTATTTCTCCAGATCACATCAATCTTCATAGATAAAACATGATTTAGGAGATCATATTTTGGCGCAATATTGTCAAACATATCTTCAACCTGGCTTTTCTTGCTGTTGTCAGAATTATATGGTGTTACTTTGTTGTGTTCCAATGTTATAAATTATGGTAAGTTAATATGAGAATATAAATTCAGGGGAGTTAGAATTTATAATAATTGTTATAATAATTGATGAAATCCTGCTTTCTGAAAATCTTTGATCTGCTTTCTACTTTCGCTACGTTTTTGATAACCCGGTCATAATCTTCGTCAAGGTTGTAGTAAAAGTCTTCGGAATAAAGCTTGTTCATTTTTTTAACATCGCCAAGATATTGCTTTTTATCAATCTGGATTCCTGGTTTTGTGGCCATCAACGAATCTTTGTTCAGACCATAACCGTAATATTGATTGTTAATGTAATAGTCTTTGTGCGTGATATTCAGAAGCCCTCTTAATTTATTAACCGTAAAAGTTGAATCGTAAAGCATCTGTTTATTTTGATCAAAAACTTTCACGCTGTTTTTTCCTTTGTTGAGATCAACTTTCAGATATTGTCCTGCGGATAGTATTTTTTCCTCACCATTATTGATTTTGAAATAATAAGTTTCCGGTGTAGGATTGTCTACGAGATAATAATTCGGTTTTGCCAAAAACAAAAAGTAAATCGCAAAAGCAAATCCCATTGCCAACAAAGAAAAAATCAAACCTTTTACTGGTGCACTCAGATTTTTCATAGAATGAAAATCAAATTAAAGATGCGAATTTACGGATTTTTTCTGAGCTGTAATTCTGATATTAATCAAGACTTCCGTTACTGAAAAATAACACTTCGGTGTCTCTCAGGTTTTGAGTTTTCTCAGGTTCAAAATCAAAATTAGGAGCTTGTGTCCCTGTTTTTAGATTTAAGTTCGGATTTTTAAAAATCAGGGCTTCATCCCAAAGATTTTTATTGATGGATTCTTGTAGTGTAAATCTTCCGCCTTCGATAATCACAGATTGAATTTGCAATTCATACAGTTTTTCTAAAATCTGACTGATTGAGTTTTCTCTTTCGATCCTGATGAATTTCAGATTGTTATCTTCGACGTTTTTAACCGAATTAAAAATAATTGTTTTAGCTTCGTCATTATAAATATTAGAATTTTCAGAGACTTCGAGATTGAAATCAATCAAAATTCTAATAGGATTTTTCCCTTCAATTTCTCTTACAGTCAAACTCGGGTTGTCATGAAGTGCCGTGTTTTTTCCAATTAGAATAGCGTGCTCTTCACTTCTCATCTGATGAACCAATTGCTTTGAAAGAGAATTACTGATTGGATAAGGTCTGAAGTCTTTATCCATAAAGCCATCTGCGGACTGCGCCCATTTCAAAATGATGAAAGGCCTTTTTCTCTCATGATAAGTGAAAAATTGTTTATTGAGTCGTCTGCATTCGTCTTCGAGAATTCCGGAAATAGCTTCAATTCCTGCATCGGTAATGATTTTTTTTCCTTTGCCATTCACTTTGTCATGGCTATCCATTGCACCGATTACTACTTTTTTGAACCCCAGTTCTTTAATCTTAAGAGCGCAGGGTGGCGTTTTTCCAAAATGAGCACAAGGTTCCAGTGAAACGTAAATAGTGGATTCCGGGATCAGATGTTGGTCTTCGTCTTTAATCGAATTAATTGCATTGATTTCTGCGTGAGGTTCGCCTGCTTTCTTGTGAAAGCCTTCGCCGATAATTCGGTCATTATAAACGATTACCGAACCGACTAAAGGATTCGGGTAAGTTTTCCCCAAGGCTTTTTCGGCTAATTCTATACAACGTTTGATGTAAAACTCATCATCATTTTTAACTTCTGACATCTTTAATCTAACTTCAAATTAAATTTATTTCTTCGGTTCTACAGCTGTCGGTTTATAAGTTACAGTGGGAATTGCAGTTGTGATAACAGCTTCCATCAATTTGTTTCTTTCTTTGGATAGGGCTTTGCTGGAATATTTCAAATCACCGGCAATTCTTTTTGAATAAGAAAAAATCAGGAAAGATTTTTTACCGTTGGTATCAAAATTTTTGAATCGATCAATATTATATTCTGCATAAGATTCGCCTTCTTTTGGAACAACCGTTACGAGATAATCTACAATAATTTCCTTACCATCAGGACTTTCGGTCACGCTAACAAATGAATATTTGTCCTGAGTCCTTTCTTTTCTATTCTCAACGTATTCTACTTTTTGTTTAACAGCCATTTCGATATCAATCTCTTTATCGAAGTAAGAGATATTGATAAGTTCTTTGTAATTGTTGAAATCGTCGTCCCTTAAAATATATTGCTGCTGCGCCCAGGTTGCCGAATTTTGTTTGCTCCAGGTTAGGAAATATTCATTGCCATTGAAGGTTAATGGTCCCGGAATATTAAGTCTGTCAATCACTTCAACAGGAGCAGGAGCTGTAGTTTCTTCTGTTTTAGTTTCCTGAGAGTGAATAAGGGATGAAAAAGCTAAGCCGATTGAAATAGCAAGTAGGTTTCTGATTTTCATATATTTTAGATTTGTTGTTTGTATCTAATTACCTTCTAATTTATTTTTCAGAATCAATTTCCTTTAGGATTTGATTAATCTGATTTAATGCATTTTGATATTCATCGATCAAGCCTTTACTATTATAACTCAAATTAGAATAATTAGACTGCATTCTTTGACTTTTATAAAAATCGGATAAATTAAGATTACCGGGATCCGCATCTTTTATTTTCAGTTGTTCAGAATTTAGAAAATTAACTCTGAATGTCAGATTAGGTAAAGTTTGTTGATAATATGCCAAAATTTGGTTCTTTAAAGAATCGTTTTCTATTGTTCCAATTTTACCACTCGATTTGAAACCTTCATATCTTCCAACATTGAAAGCAGAGCCCAAAAGATAAAAATTTGAATGAGAACCTACCAAACTATCTGTTACAGGTATTTTTTGGTTTTTTAAAGAGAGAATAAATTTATAATCACTATCAAGACTTGACAATATTTTTTTATTTTCTTCAATCAGTTTTGCATCTGCTTCCAGATCAGTTTTCAGTTCTTTTAGAAATTTGTTAGATTCTTTTTGCTCGTGTCTGTGCTCGCTCCAGCCGTGAAGCCAAATAGAAAGTGATACTGCAAAAACAATAATAAAGATTTCGACAATGATTTCTTTAATTTTTTCGTTGACTGTATGTTTTGGATTTTTTACAGTTTTATAAATTTTTCTGGAATGTTTGCTGATTTCTTCTTGCATAAACTATTGTTTTTGTAGTTGTCAAAAAATTAAATTCTATTTTAATTCTTGCGGAATCTCACAAACAGGAATTGGATTCATCTTATGTTGAGTTGCTCTGTTGAATCTCAGATAAATTTCCATCACTTCTTTTTCTCTCCCGCTAAAATCTTCTGCATTTTTTCCTGCGATCTGCTGTTCCATTGCCCATTCCAATTCCGGATAAGTAGCGCCAATTTGATCTTCATCCGTTCTTTCAACTTCCCAAAGTCCGTCTGTTGGTTTTGCTTTTTGAATACTTTCAAGAATTCCTAATTCTTTTGCAATTTCGTAAACCTGAGTTTTATAAAGATCAGCAATAGGAGAGATGTCAACACCACCGTCGCCATATTTTGTGAAAAATCCGACTCCGAAATCCTCCACTTTATTTCCTGTTCCGGTTACCAATAATCCGTTGATTTGACCATAATAATAAAGCGTTATCATTCTCAGTCTTGATCTCGTGTTGGCTTCAGCCAGATTTTTATTAGGTGAGTCATCTTTGTAACCTTCCGTCGTTTTTTCAAAACTTTCAAAGGTCGGTGTTAGGTTAACAGTAAAGCCTTCAACATTGGAGAAATTGGATTTGAGGAAATCGATGTGATCTTGTGCTCTATCTACCTGATCGGGCTTTTGACGGATTGGCATTTCCAGGACCAAAGTTTGTAATCCGGTTTTTGCTGCTAAAGTTGAAACAACTGCCGAATCAATTCCTCCGGAAACACCGACAACGAAACCTTTTGAATTAGCTTTGATTGCATAATCTTTTAGCCAGTTAACGATATGATCTATTACTTTTTGTGTCTGCATTATTTTTATTTTCTATTATTTTTTTCTAATTCGTACCAATTACAAATATCACCTTTATCAAGAAAAGTTCCTTTATTTTCAAAACCTAATTTTGTGAGAATACGATTGGAAGATTCATTTCCAACATCAGCGTAAGCATAGATTTTATCAGTATTCAGTTGATTGAAGCCAAGATCTAATGAAGCTATTGCTGATTCAGTTGCGTAACCTTTTCCCCAAAATTCGGGCAGAAAACGATAGCCTAATTCATATACATTTTTGAAGCCGTTCACTTCCTCTGTCAAAAGTTTAATTCCGCTCCAGCCAATAAACTGATTGCTTTCTTTTTCAATAACTGCTAATCTCCCTGTTCCGTTTTTTTCGTATTGATTCAGAATATTATTAATCATTTTTGCGGATTCTTGTTTGTTGGTCACAGGCGGAACTCCAACATATTTCATCACTTCAGGATTGCTGTCAAGTAAGAAAATGTTGTCAATATCTTTCTGTGCTAATTTTCTTAACATCAATCTTTCTGTAATTATTGGGAGCTTCATCTATTAAAATTGTATTTTTGCTTTTCGAAAATCTTAATGTAAAAATAATGAAGTTTTTCAGATATATCACGATTTCTACGGTTTTAGTTTTTGGATTGATTTCCTGCAAAAAAGAAAATGAAAACCAATGGAATATCGAAATCAAAAATCCTGTCAAAAAAATAGAAATCACAGATCTGTCCGGTGAATTTTACAATTCATCAGTGAGTTTGGACAATTTCAAAGCAAAATATCCCTGGTTTCAAGGCTCAGTTCCGGATTCTGAATATGGTGAAAGAAGAAAAGATACAATGGAAGTTCGGATTTATAAAGAAGCGATTTCCAAGATTGATAAAACTAAGTTAAATAAAGATTTAATCGATCTTTTTTCACGAATCAAAAACTATTTTCCGAATTTTATTCCACCCCATATTTATTTATATTCATCAGTTATTGATCCGCAAAATGTAACGGATCCGATATTCCTGAGAGAAGATCAGAATATGCTTTTTGTTGATATCACAGGTTTTCTAGGAAATGGAAACAAGAACTACAAAGGTTTGGAATTATATTTTCAAAAATCGATGAATCCGGAAAATTTGGTTCCTAAAATTTCGGCATTTTTTGCTGCGAGATTAGTTCCTGTGCCTTTGGATCAACAGAAATTTCTTGATCAAATGGTTTATCAGGGAAAGATTCAGATTCTTCAGGATGCATTTTTACCTAATGTTCCGGATTATTTGAAAATCAATTATACCAAAGAACAATACGATTGGGCGGTTGCTAATGAAGCCAACATCTGGAATTATTTTGTAGAAAGCGATTTGTTGTTCAGTGCAGACCCGAATCTTTCCGAAAGATTCATCACGCCTGGACCATTTTCAAAATTCTATACGGAAGTCGATAGGGAAAGCTCTCCGCAGATTGCGATCTGGACAGGCTGGCAGATTTGTAAACATTATCTGAAAGCTCATCCTGAAGAAAAACTACAAGTGTTTTTGAAAAAGAATGCAACAGAAATCTTCAATGGCTCAGAATACAGACCAAAATAATTATTAGTTATGAATTATTAATTATGAGTTTCATTTTCAGAATCACTTAATTTCTAAATATTTAAAATTTTATAAGAATAAAATCAATGAAAAAAACAAAAATAGTTATAGATGTGGAACTGGACGATAATCACGTTCCGGAAAAAATGTTTTGGAAAGCCGAAGATGGCGGCATCAAGAGACAGGAAACCAAAGCTGCGATGATTTCCGTTTGGGACAGCAAAGCTATGGAAGCACTTAGAATCGATCTTTGGACAAAAGATATGCCTGTTGACGAAATGAAAAGGTTTTTCCACCAAATCTTAGTTTCCATCGGACATACTTACGAAAGAGCAACCAGTGAAGAAGATGTAGCGCAATGGATTGGAGAAATGGCTGAGGAATTTGCTGTGAAGTCGGCGATAAAAATGTAAAAAAATAATGTACCAATGTAAACGTATAACAATGTAACAATCTTTAAGCATTGGTAAACTGATACATTGTTATATTGCTAAATTATAAATAATATGAAATTCAATACAAAAGTTATACACGGTGGACAACACCACGAACCAGCGACTGGAGCGGTCAATGTTCCTGTTTTTTTAACATCAACATTTGCACAAAAAAGCCCGGGACAATTGCTTTCCGGCTACGAATATTCCAGAGGAGCAAACCCAACAAGACAAGCTCTGGAAGATTCTTTAGCAAGCATCGAAAACGGAGCGAGAGGTTTGGCTTTCGGTTCCGGTTTGGCTGCTATCGATTGTGTTCTGAAATTGCTAAGTCCTGGCGATGAAGTCATTGCTGTAGATGATCTTTACGGTGGTTCATACAGGATGTTCACAAGATTATTCGAAAAGTATCAGTTGAAATTTACATTCATCGGTTTTGATAATGTTGAGCAATTGGAAAGTGTTATTACTGATAAAACCAAATTAATCTGGCTAGAAACGCCAACCAATCCTTTGATGAAATTGGTAGATATTAAAATGGTTTCTGATGCTGTGAAAGGGAGAGATATATTAGTGGCGGTTGATAACACATTTGCAACGCCTTATATTCAGAAACCATTGGATTTGGGTGCAGATATTGTGATGCATTCCGCAACCAAATATTTGGGCGGACATTCTGATGTGATTGCCGGCGCTTTGATTGCAAAAGATTCGGAATTAGGAGAAAAATTACATTTCATCCAGTTTGCAAGTGGCGGAATTTTAGGACCTCACGATTCTTATTTGGTGTTGAGAGGAATCAAAACTTTGGCGCTTAGAATGCAAAGACATTCTGATAATGGTTTCGAAATCGCTAAGTATCTTGAGAATCATTCTTTGGTCGATAAAATTTTCTATCCGGGATTGTCGTCTCATCCACAGTATGATTTGGCGACAAGACAAATGACGGAATTTGGTGGAATGGTTTCTTTCACTTTCAAATCCGGTAAAAAAGAGGATGCGATTAAATTCTTAGAAAATGTAAAAGTTTTCACTTTGGCAGAATCTTTGGGTGGCGTAGAATCATTAGCAAATCTTCCTGCAATGATGACGCACGCTTCAATCCCCGAAGACAAAAGAGCGGTTCTCGGAATCACTGATGATTTGGTGAGATTAAGCGTTGGAATCGAAGATGCAGAAGATCTGATTGCCGATTTGGAACAAGCATTTAACTCAATAAATGATTAATGATAAATGATTATTGATTGAGAATATGATAAAATCATTTATCAATCATCATTCATCAACTATAATAAAAGTATGACTTTTCGTGATGCGACTTTAGATGACCTTCCGAAGATTGTGGAAATTTATAATTCTACGGTTTCATCACGCTTGGTCACTGCTGATTTGGAGCCTGTTTCTATCGAGAGCAAACTCGCTTGGTTTCATCAGCATAATTCTGAATTTCGTCCGCTTTGGATGGTCGAGGACTCTCAAAAAAATACCATTGGCTGGGTTAGTTTTCAGGATTTTTACGGAAGACCGGCTTATCAGAAAACGGCTGAAATCAGTATATATCTTTCTGAGCAATCTCGTGGGAAAGGCTACGGAAAGCAGATTCTGGAATCTTGTATCGAAAAAGCGTCAAATCTCGGAATCGAAAATCTTCTCGCATTTATTTTTGCTCATAATCTTCCGAGTTTGACTTTATTCGAAAAATTTGGTTTTGAATTGTGGGCGAATCTCAAAAATATCGCTGAACTTGACGGCGAAAAAAGAAGTTTGATTATTCTCGGGAAAAATATTAAGAATTAACTTAAATGGAAAGTATCACACACTGTTTGTATTGGGTCATTTCCGTTTTAGCGATTCTGTCGGTGCTGATTCCGGCTATCAGAAACACTTACTGGGCTTTTCGCGTTTTTGATTATCCACGTTTTCAGAAATTTATTATCCTTTTAATTCTCATTTTCGCATGGTTTTTCGCCTTCGAAAATCCAAATATTTATGAGCAGATTATTCTAGCTGTTGAGATTATTTGTGCCGGCTATTTGTTTTACATCATTCTTCCTTACACAGATTTTGGGAAAACGATGATTGATAAAGCCGAGCCAAATTCTGATGAAAAGGTTTTGGATATTCTTGTTTGTAACGTTTATCAACATAACCGGAATTATCAGAAATTAATTGATTTGGTTAAAAAGGAAAATCCGTCGGTCTTATTTTTTCTGGAGACTGATGAAGAATGGCAAAATGCCTTAAAAACGGTTACAAAAAATTACGAATACAAAATTGAAGTTCCTTTAGCCAACACTTATGGACTTTTGTTTTACAGTCATTTTCCGGTTAAAAATTACGAAGTCAATTATTTGATTGATGATGATATTCCGTCAATTGTTGCAGATTTGGAATACAATAATCAGATTGTACGATTGTTCGGGATTCATCCAACACCACCGGTTCCTCAGGAAAATCCTGAAAGTACGGAACGTGATGCGGAGATTCTTTTGGTAGGGAAAAAAGCGAAAGAATTTGGAAAACCAGCCATTGTTTTCGGAGATTTGAATGATGTCGCCTGGTCCAGAACAACTAAATTATTTCTAAAATCCAGTGGAATGCTTGACCCACGACGCGGACGGGGAATGTTCAATACCTTTCACGCCAAATATTGGTTTCTGCGTTGGCCTCTTGACCATTTTTTCGTGAGTCCACATTTTCGGTTGGTCGATATGAAAGTGATGAAATCTGTTGATTCTGACCATTTTCCGATTTGGATTTCGTTGGTTGTAAGAAACGAGGACAAAGAAGACCAATTCGATATTTCTAATGAGGAACAAGAAGAGGTTTTTGAAAAAATCGAAGAAGGTATCGAAAAAGGTGATGCTAACTAGATTATTAGTTTATATTTTGAGATGAGGATTAATATTCAGATTTTAGGATGAAATTAATAGATTTGAAAAATTCAAATTCCAAAATGAATATTATTGATTGGAAAAAATTTACTAATTGTTTTATTGTAACAATTATCATATTTTTTATTTATGCAGTGATTGTCTTTTCGCAAAAAGAAAAAATACTTGCTTTCATTAATTATCTTTTTAATTCAGATTATAGTATATATTCAAAAGCATTTGCTGGATTTACCTTTTTTCCATTTCTCATTATTGCTTTAATGTTTTTTATTTTGCTTCAACATTACTTTGGCAAAATACGGTTGTATGAATTTAAAGGAACAAAATTAAAAATTAAGACAACTTTTTTAATTACTATTGACATTTCGCAAATAATCAAAATTTCAGTTTTAGAAAAAGATAAAAATATAACTGAGATCAAATTAACGACACATTCAAACAAATATTCTGTTTTTCATCCGGTAGAAAATTTTGTTAATGATATTAAAAATTATCTCAATCTTAAGGACGATTTTTCAATTGAATATAATCAAGGTTCAAAAACATTGAAGAAGACTTATATTCTTAATAAAAATACCAATTGATAAAGGTTTTGTATTTTTATTAGTTTAAAATTAAATCAAATTTTTATGAAAAAGCTGATTCTTGCTTTGGCAATCTTCTTTTGTGTTCAATTTTCTTTTGCTCAGAAATCTGAAGTCAATCCAATTTACATTGTTGATAATGTGATTGTTTCTAATATTTTGCTTCATAGTTTCAATCCAAATGATATCGAAAGTGTTCAGGTTTACAAATCGCCGTCTTCGCAAATCGAACAATATGACGACCTTGTGAAGAATGGATTGATTAATATCATCATGAAAAAGCCTATGAATCTCGAAAAAGTAACAGTTTCCGAAGCCAAGAAAAGATTAAATCTCACTTCAGAATCAAGATTTTTTCTGAATGATATCGAAGTTCATAACGAATCGATTCTGATTGCCGAAGACCTTTTGAAAAGAGCCAGAATTCTACAACCTGATAGGAATTTCAATAATTATAAAGTTCCTGCAATCAGCATAGAAACTAATTAAATTTTAATGAAGTTGAAATCTTTGCACCTTACAACGTAATTTTCATTTTGAAGGATTTTGTGCCTTTGAGTTAAAACTAATTGTAGCCTAACCAATTTGCTTTTCCCTTTCTGAATCGTTAGTTTTGTAGAAATCGATAAAATTTCAATATGATTTTCACTAAAGCAAAATTATTCTTTAGCGCATTATTCTTAGTTTTAATTTCAAATTCTTTTTCCGCGCAAGACCGAATCAGTAATCACAACAACATTGGCTGGTACGTTTACAGCGGAACATTTAAATTAGATTCAAAATTCTCCATCCACACCGAATACCAATGGCGAAGAAATGATTATATCACGACCTGGCAGCAGAGTCTTTTACGTTTGGGAATCAATTATCAGGTAAATCCGAATCTGCAATTACGACTTGGTTACGCTTGGGCAGAGACTTTTCCTTACGGTGAAATCCCTTTGAATGGAATGGGGAAAGATTTCACAGAACATAGGATTTATGAGATGGCAACTGTAATCGACAAGATTGGAAAAATCGATTTGTCGCATCGTTTTATGCTGGAACAGCGTTGGGTTGGGCGATATTCTAATGCTAATCTGACTTCCGAAGACCAATTTCCATTTATGAACCGAGCACGGTATATGATTCGTTTGCAAATGCCTTTGAAAGGAACTTCAATTGCAGCGAAAACGCCTTATGTTGCGGTTTATGATGAGGTGATGATTGGGTTTGGAAAAAATGTTGGCGAGAATATTTTTGATCAGAATAGAATCGGAGTTTTGTTAGGCTATAAATTCAATGATTTGGTAAGAGTAGAAGGTGGTTATCTGAACCAGATTGTGCAGTTGGGAAGGGAAGTGGAAGGTAAAAATGTATTCCAATACAACAATGGTTTTATCGTAAGCGCCAACTTTAATTTTGATTTCTCTAAAAAGTAATTAACCACAAATCGCAGATTCGACTTAGTCAAAAAGCACAAAAGATTTTCTTCTCTATGTTTTCAAAAGTTCAAAAAGCTTGTAATTCTTAACGTTTCGTTTTTGCACTCGATTATAAAATAATTTCAATATTTACTTTTGTGCCTTTGTGGTTCAAAAATTCTTTAATTTCGCAGAATGAAAATAGCATTCTTAGGACCCGAAGCCTCTTTTACGCAGTTGACCGCAACACAATTATTCCCAAACGAAGAATTGATTCCAAAAGCCAATATTTTAGATTGCTTTTTGGCGGTTCAAAATAATGAAGTGGATAAAGCGGTTGTGCCGTTGGAAAACTCTATAGAAGGAACGGTTTCTATGACGTTGGATTATCTTTATCAGACGCCGGAAATCAAGGTTGAAGCCGAAGCTGTAATGCCGATTGCACATCATCTGATGATTCATCCAGGTCAGGAAAATGATGCTCAAATTGAGAAAATCTATTCTCATCCGCAGGCACTTGCGCAGAGTTTTCATTTCCTGAATGACAAATACCCCGACGTTCCAAAGCAGGATTTTGCATCAACTGCAGCAGCAGCAAAACGTGTTTCCGAAAATCCTGACAGAAAAATTGCAGCGGTTGCAAACAAATTTGCTGCAAATCTGCACGGCTTAAAAGTCATCCATGAAAATATTCACGATGTCGAGGAAAATCATACGAGATTCATTGTTATTTCTAAAACCGAGAATTCATATGAAAATGAAATGCAAAGTATCGGGAAAAAAACAGCGCTTCTGATTACATTACCTCAAGACCACGCTGGTGGACTTCATCAGGTTTTGTCGGTTTTTGCGTGGCGAAATATGAACCTTAGCAAAATCGAATCCCGAACTTTGAAAACCAAATTGGGAAACTATTTCTTTTTTGTGACCGTTGTTGGCGGTTGGGATGATGTTTTATACATCAATTCGATTGATGAGTTAAGAGCGATTGGTGCTGAGGTTAAGTTTTTGGGGAATTATAAGGAGTTTTTGTTGGAATCTTAATCTTTTATTCTTGATTTAAAATCCATATTAGCACCAATGATTCTTGTGATTTCTATTTCATTGACATTTAAAATTCGGTAAAAAATAATATGCCGATTGGCAAGAAATCCAAAAATGTCAGAAGCAATTTCGCTATAATTTTTACCAATAGTCGGATTTTCTGAAAGCATTTGACAGAATCTGATTAGTTCTTCATAATATTTATCAGCTTGATTTTCTGACCAAGATTGAAAAGTGTATTCATAAATATTTGAAAGGTCTTCTACAGTTTTGTTCGTGAAGAAGTATTTAGCCATTTTTCATTTTTGCTTTTAGTGAAGCAAGATGACTTTTTGGTTCAAAATCTTTTGCAATTCCACTTTTGATGCCTTCTTGAACAGCATTTTTCAAAAACTGCAATTTATTTTCTTCCTCTTCCAAAAGTCTCAATCCGGCACGAATCACTTCACTTGCGTTTTTAAATCTACCTTGAGAAATTTTTTCATCCACAAAGTCTTCAAAATGATTTCCTAAAGAAACAGATGTATTGCGTCCCATTTTTATTTTTTTACAAATCAAAGTTACCAAATTTTGGTAACAAATAAAATTTATTTTTCGCTTAACTCTTTTTGTAAAATTCTGAATTAAAATAATTTCCTGCCTTTAAAACTTATTTTGCATTAGAAAATTTAATATTCTCATTTTCAATTTTTAAGATTTTTTCATTGTCGAAAAAATAAACTGCATTGTAAATTTTTTGCATTTCTGATTTTGAATTCCAATCTTCAATTTCTATAGTAGCTTTAATGAATTTCTTATTATGGTAATAACAAGTCTTTTTATAATAGAAATCCTCCTTTTATACCTCCTTTTTTATTTGAAATTTCTCCCTCTGAAATTCCTTCTATCAAATGTTTCCATCAATGGAATTAGCAATACTATCTATTTTTTTACTATTAATTCAGGTTGTAAACCTTGAGAAAAGACAAATGCGGAAAACAATAAAACTAATAAAAATTTAATCTTCGTTAATATTTTCATTAGTATTTACACTTTTCTTATTAATAAAAAAATAAACAGGCAACCCAAGCAAAATCAATCCCAATCCCGGCCAGGTATATTGAGGTTTATAAATGAATAACAGAATACAAAATCCGGTTCCAATCAAAAGATAAAGAATAGGCGTAAAAGGATAAAGAAACGTTTTGTAACCTCTTTTCATCTCAGGTTTTTTAATTCTAAGATAGATTACGCCAAAAACGGTAATCATATAAAACAAAACAATCACAAAAGAAATCATATCCAGCAAATCACCGTATTGTCCGCTAAGACAAAGCAAACTTGCCCAAATTCCCTGCATCCAAAGTGATTTCGCAGGAACGCCGTTTTTATTATTTTCAACTGCAGATTTTAGAAACAATCCATCTTTTGCCATTGTCTGGAAAACTCTTGCTCCGGCTAGAACTATTCCGTTCACGCAACCAAAAGTCGAAATCATCACAAGAACTGCAATAATTATTGTTCCAGCATTTCCAAACATTTTTTCGGCAGCAGCAACGGCAACACGGTCATTCGCTGCAAAAGCGATAGAATCTCTGTCGAGTGCGTTGAGGTAAACAAAATTCACTAAAAGATAAAGAATCATCACTGCAGAAGTTCCCAGAATCATTGCTTTGACCACATTCTTTTTCGGATTTTCGATTTCTCCGGAAATGAAAGTCACATTTTCCCAAGCCACAGAACTGAAAACCGAACCAACCATCGCAGCGGCAATTCCGCCAAGAATAGTTGCTCCGGAAATACTTTTCCATTCGTTTTGTTTCAGATTTTGGAAAGCGTCCCAGCCAAAGCTCATATTAGAGTTCCAATTGGATTGAGAAATGAGAACAAAACCAAGAATGATCAAACCGAGAAGCGCAATAATTTTGGATGAGGTAAAAATATTTTGGAGAAGTTTTCCGCTTTCTACACCGCGAGTATTGACAAAAGTCAGAAACAAAATCACAACAATCGCCAGAATCTGAATCCAGGTTATCTTAAAGTCACCATTTTGAAAAATGGGAGCAGCGTCATTAAGTGCCGGAATGAGGTAGGCCGTAAATTTCCCAAATGCAACCGCAACTGCAGCAATTGTTCCGGTTTGGATAGCAGTGAACATTCCCCAGCCGTAGAGAAATCCCATTGGCTTCCCAAAAATCTCCGTGATGTAAGTATATTGTCCACCGGCTTTTGGAAATATTGCCGATAGTTCGCCATAACTTATTGCTGCTGCCACAGTCATAACTGCAGTGATTAGCCAAACGACAATCAGCCAATAACCAGAACCAAGATTCCGCATGATGTCTGCGCTTACAATAAAAATTCCGCTTCCTATCATCGAGCCCATTACGATCATCACGGCGTCCCAAAGTTTGAGTTTTTTCTCCATAGTTTTTCTTTGAAATCAAATATATAAAAACTAATGATATCTTTTTCGGATGAATTATACCCGATAATTTCCCCTGAAACTTAAAATTTTTTGGTCCAGAACTTATTTTAGTAAAAATAAAAGTAAATTATTCTTAAAAATTTTCTATAAAATGAACCTTTTGTTAAGCTTTTGATAATGATTTGTGAATCAGCATAGAAATATTTAATTTTGCAAACTTAATTTTGAACCCGATGGAATTAGAATACATAGAACATCTGAGCCCGATGCTGAAAGGTGATATTAAAAACTACCTGATCGATATTGATGGAACGATTACGGATGATGTTCCGAATGAAGAACCGGAAAGAATGATAACCTGCGAACCTTTTCCGGATGCGTTGGAAACAATCAACAAATGGTATGATGAGGGTCATCAGATTTGCTTCTTCACTTCCAGAACCGAGGATCTCAGACAGATTACAGAAGAATGGCTGGACAAACACGGATTCAAATATCACAGTGTGCTGATGGGCAAACCAAGAGGCGGGAACTACCACTGGATAGACAACCACCTTGTAAAAGCAACAAGATACAAAGGGAAATTCACGGATATGGTTGAAAAACAAGTGACCATAGAAGTTTTCCGTGACTAACAATATCAATGATAAACGATTGAATGATGAATGATTTAGTAATTCGGAATCAATTCATCATCAATAATCATTTATCAACTATCAATTATAATACTATGAAAGTACTTGCAAATGACGGATTGACACAGTCCGGAATAGATGCGCTTAAAGAAAACGGATTCGAGGTAATTACGGATAAAGTGCCTCAGGAAAATCTAATTACTTATATCAATGAAAATCAAGTCACGGTTTTGCTTGTAAGAAGTGCAACAAAGGTGACGAAGGAAATGATAGATAACTGTCCAAGTCTGGAAATCATCGGTAGAGGAGGCGTTGGAATGGACAATATCGAAGTGGCCTATGCAAGAGAAAAAGGAAAGCATGTGATTAATACGCCTGCAGCTTCTTCGGAATCTGTTGCGGAATTGGTATTTGCTCATCTTTTCTCAGGAAGCAGATTTCTTCAGGATTCGAACAGACAGATGCCTGTGAAAGGAAATACTGAGTTTGCAAAACTGAAAAAAGCTTACGAAAAAGGTGTTGAGCTGAGAGGTAAAACTATCGGAATTGTCGGAATCGGAAGAATCGGGCAGGAGGTTGCAAGAATCGCTCTTGGATTGGGAATGAAAGTGATCGCTTCTGATACCAGAATAGGAAAGGCAAGTGTACGCGTAGATTTCTACAATCAGCAATATATTAATGTGGAGATTGAAACAGAGCCGTTGGAGCAGTTGATCCAGCATTCTGATTTCATCACACTTCACGTTCCTGCTCAGAATGGGCCAATTATCGGTAAAGCAGAACTGGATAAAATGAAAACCGGTGCCGCGATTGTAAACTGTGCAAGAGGCGGCGTAATTGATGAGGAAGCTTTGATTGAAGCTTTAGACTCCGGAAAATTGGCGTTTGCAGGTCTTGATGTTTTCGAGAATGAACCGACACCTTTCGAAAAAATCCTGACACACCCAAAAATATCCTTAACGCCTCACACCGGCGCAGCAACAGAAGAAGCCCAGGACAGAATCGGAACCGAGTTGGCTAATCAGATTGCCAGCATCCTTTTGGTTAAATAATTTAACTTAAATATAAAATTAATGCTCGTTTTTAAACGGGCATTTTTTATTTTTCCGATTCATATTAAAATTTTACTTTTGCTGAGGTTTTTATGGCTGCTTAATTGGCATGGGTTTATCCTGAGAAAGTAGGCTGCAGTTTTGACCTTCGAATCAAATTATTATATGAAAAGAAAAGTTCTATTGATCTATACCGGCGGAACCATCGGGATGGAAAAGGATTACACCACAGGCAGTCTCGTTCCGTTTGATTTTTCTACCATTTTCAAAAGAATCCCGGAAATGAATCTTTTGGAATGTGAAGTCTCGGTTCATCCATTCGAAAATCCTGTAGATTCTTCTGATATGGGACCGAAAGAGTGGCGGATGATTGCGGAATGGATTCATAAGAATTACGACACATTTGATGGGTTTCTGATTCTTCATGGGACAGATACAATGTCGTACACGGCTTCTGCATTAAGCTTTATGCTGAAAAATTTGGGCAAGCCAGTGATTTTAACAGGTTCTCAATTGCCAATCGGAGATTTACGAACCGATGCTAAGGAAAATCTTCTGACAAGTCTATATTATGCAAGTCTCTATGAAAATGATGAAGCGGTTATAAAAGAAGTGGCTGTCTATTTCGAATACAAAATTCTCCGGGGAAACCGAAGTCTGAAATATTCTGCAGAATTTTTTGATGCTTATCAAAGTCCCAATTATCCTATTCTTGGACAATCCGGTGTTCATCTTAATATTGAAAAAGATTTGCTGTGGAAACCGAAAGGCGAATTCGAATTGGATACTTATCTCAATGAAAATGTTCTGTTCTACAGAATCTTTCCTGGAATGAACTTCGAATCTTTACTGGAGCTAAAAACACCCGAAGCTATTGTTTTGCAGGTTTTTGGTTCGGGAACAATTTTCAATAGCGATAAAACACGATCGGTACTTCAGGAATTAAGAAGCCGTGGAATCGAGATTGTAGTGATAAGTCAGTGCATATCGGGAGGTATTAGTTTCGGAAAATACAGCAATAGTAATATTTTTACGGAGATAGGTGCAATCAGTGGAAAAGATATGACCGCAGAATCTGCTATTACCAAAGTCATGCATATTCTCAAAAATCCTAAATATGAACAGGCTTTCCCGGAAATCTTTAGTGAAAATATTTGTGGCGAAATTACAGAAGAGTTTTAATAATATTTTGCAAATCCGGATATTTCATTATATTTGCAACCTCAATTAGAAAGGTGTCCGAGTGGTTGAAGGAGCTACCCTGGAAAGGTAGTATACGGGTAACTGTATCGAGGGTTCGAATCCCTTCCTTTCTGCAAAAAAGCGTTGATTTTCAACGCTTTTTTATTTTATAAATAAATTATATTTTGGTCGATAATTACCAAAATCAATGTTTTATCAATTTCTTGATGATTGTTCTTTCCAATTTATTTTTAAATTCTATGAGATAGTTTCCTTCGGGAAGGCTTTTGAGATTAATAGTTTTTGAAGTGGTAAATTCCAAAATTCTTTTACCGGACATATCTTTTATCATTATATCAGAAACTTCTTCGGAAAGATTTAGAATATCTTTTACAGGATTTGGGTAAAGCACAATTTCTTTTTTATAGTAATCTTTTACGTCCATAAAATTACAATCCGTACTATAACTGGCGGTTACGTCTTTTGCCCAATTGATTTTACTGTTACTCTCTTCCACATTATCCACCTGAATACAGCTAAGATTGCTGTTGCCTCTTGCCAACATTACCTGCAAAATCGAGTTCTTGCCATTTTTAAGGTTCAGTTGTTTTAGCTGATTCCAGCCACAGGATAATTCTTTTAAGGCAAGATTTCCGCCTATATCCAAATTAATCAGTTGATTTAATCCGCAATCCAAGCGTTCAAGATTCTTATTCAGATGTAAATCCAAATTGACCAAATTGTTTTCGTAACAGGCTAAATATCGTAATTCAAGGTTTTTGCTCAAATCTAATACAGCAATTTTATTAGCAGCGCATAACAAAGTTTTCAGTTTCACATTATGGCTTGTATCGAGGTTTTTCAGTTGATTGTAATCACATCGCAAGTCTTCCAAATTAACATTTTGGCTAAGGTGCAAAGTGGTCAAATCGTTTTTATAGCACCATAATTTTGTAATGTTGACAAACATCTCAATCCCTGTTAAATCAAAAATATTAGAATCACTGCAGTCAATTGTCCCGGTAAAGGCAACCGCTTCTGAAACCTGAATCTCATTATCACTATTTGTATTGATGTCAGGATTTCCAACAAGATAGGATTTAAAATTAATATCCGGAATATTAACTATTTGGGCATTGAGATAGTTTAAAATTGAACTGATAATTATTAGGAAAGCTATTTTTTTCATTTTTAATTTCAGAAGTCTGTAAGGTTTTTATTTTTTTGGAATTTTAATTCTTTATCAGTTTTTGAATAATCATATTTCCCGATTTGTTTTTGAAAGAGATAATGTAAATTCCCTTCGAAAGACTTTCTGTGCTTATATTTTTTGAAGAATTAGAAATCTGCTTTATTGTTCTCCCGGACATATCGATAATTTTAATATCTGTCATGTCTTCGGAAAAATTGAGAATGTCTTTTACTGGATTTGGAAAGATTTTGATGGGATTTCTTGCATTGTTGTCAGCAGATAGAACAAAACCGCAATTGGTATTGTAGCTGGCAATTCCGTCTCTTTTTATCCAATTGGCTTCCGAATAGACGGCGTCATCTACCTGGATGCAAGTAAGCGAAGTGTTTTTAGTGGAATCAAATTCGTAAACATTAGTGTTGTTTCCATTTTTGACATTCAGGGATTGCAGTTGGTTGAAAGAACAATTCAGGCTGGACAGTAAAATATTATTGCTTAAATCCAAAGACTGCAGATTATTTTTATGACAAGATAAAAGTGATAAACCAGTATTCTTTCTTAAATCCAGAGAAGTCAATTGATTATCATAGCACATCAGCCATCCAAGATTCAGGTTTTGACTTAAATCCAAATTGGTCAACTGATTTTCATAACAGTCCAGCGCAAAGAGATTCGTATTTTTTGACATATCAAGAGTTGTCAGTTTGTTCGAACCGCATTGTAAATAGACTAATCCTGTATTTTGACTCACATCCAGACTGCTGATGAGATTGAGTTCGCATTGCAATACATTGAGATTTAGATTCTTGGTAACATCCAGATTCGTTAGTTTGTTTCCTGCACACTTTACAAAATCGAGATTCAGATTTTTTGTAATGTCAAGGTTAGTAAGTTTATTAGAAGAACAGTCAAAAGTCATCAATATCAGATTTTTGCTGACATCAATTGTATTCAATAGATTTTCATAACAATACAGCATTGTAAGATTTGTATTCTTGCTAATGTCGAGATTAGTAAGATGATTGAGATAGCATTTCAAATTGCCCAAATTTGTGTTTCTTGTAACATCTAAAGAAGTCAGCAGATTGGTACTGCAATCTAATTCGGTTAACTTTGTATTTTTACTGACGTCCAGATTAGCAATCCAGTTCTGAGAGCAATTCAATATTGCTAATTCTTTGTTTTTGCTGACATCCAGCGACTGAATCTTATTGGTATTACACCAGAGAACGGTTAGATTTATGAAAGCTTCTATTCCTGTCAAATCTTTGATGTCCATATTAGCACAATTGATAACACCAGTAAAAGCAGCCGCTTCGGACACCTGAATTTCAAAGTCGCCATTGGTATTGATTTCAGTATTGTATATTAAATAAGATTTGAAATTGGCATCAGGAATATTAACATTTTGTGCCTTAGAAATATGAAGCGTCAGTAAAAGGAAGACAAATAGTAGTTTTTTAAGCATAAGATTTTATTTTTTAATTTTTTAGAAATCGAAAAAACAGCACAGGCTTTACCAGCCTACAAGTTTTCTCCAGGTTAATTGATGATGAATTTTGAGTTTTAAAAAGCAGACAGATAGATAGCTGTCTGCTCAGAATTAAAATAGTATGATGAAAATGATTACTTGTTCATTATGTAGAAATAATATTCGTTTGGAGATAGCAGTCCGTTTTCATAATTGCCGGAGCCACCATCCGGACGGAAATAATATTCAGCATTTGGAGTAAAAGTATCCGGATTTCCAATTCCCAGATGCACAGATTGGCTTATCCCATTTTTCATACTGGAAGCGGTAATTTTATATTTCGTTGCAGGAATATCATTGATGTAATAAACCTGTCCCACGCCAGAAGCAATGATGAATTTCTTTTGTACAATTTTTCCTTCTGCTGACGTTCCATCGAGATATTTTGCACCAGATGCAGGAGTTAAAGTTATAGTAACCTCAGTTCCAGAAGGCATCTCATCAGCAAAAGAATTGTAATTGATGAACTTGACACTTCCTCCAAAATATCCTGTTCCATTTTGTGCGCTGACGGTTCTATCAGGGATTCTTCCATTTAGTTTCCACACAAAATTCTTAACGATACCACTTGCAGGAACGCTGAAAGCATCATAATCCTCATCTTTTTCCATACCCATTCTCAGCTGATAAGTGCCATTTTCCGTTGTTACTTCTTTCCACGCATACATTTTATATCCGCCGATGGCACTCATGGTTACGCTGTATTTGCCAGCCTCATCTGTAGTTGTGGTGTAATGTATATTGTTTCCGTTTGGATTTTCTACCCTGATTCTTGCACTTTTTATGGCATTTCCTGCACCGTCTTTCACGGTTCCTTGTATAGTGTATGGTTTTTCCGTTACATTATTTCCAGTGTCTGTTTCTGTAAGTGTATCGCCTTCTGTACAAGATATCAGAAGTGCTGCGAATAATAAGAGTATCATTTTTATTTGTTTCATTTTTTATAAATTTTGGTTGTTATTTTTGTTTCAAATATTCTATTGCTTTTTTTACTGCCTTATCATAATTGATGTTATTAAAGCTTTCATTACCTCTGATATAGACATCGGGCTTGATGATTTCCGGAAATTTTTTCTTTTTAGAATCGGCAATGTATGCTGTCGATATGCGGAAGTAAGTCTTATTATGATTAAAGACAAAACCATTGGTCGCATTGGCAAGTCCTGCTGTATCATCGCCAATTAGAATAGTATTATTTCTTTTGCTGAAAACCGCTGCGGTTATTTCTCCGGAGCTTCCTGTGCCGGAACCAGTTAGAACTGCAACTTGGGCATCGGGAAAATTTGGAATTTTATTATTAATTTGAACCTGTACTTTGCCATCCATCAAAAAGTCTCCGTCTCGGAAAGAAGATTCATCCTCGGATTGACCTTTGTTATTGATGTAATAGCTTATGATTCCATCTTTGAAAAATGGTGCCAGCCCAGCCAGCATCGGTCTGATATTACCACCGCCATTTAGTCGGAGGTCAATTATCCATCCTTTTGGGTTGAGATTCTTGAGTTTCGCAACTTCATTATACAGCCAATTCCCATAACTGTTGATTTGTTCCTGCTTGGTAACGCCGATGTAAGGAACACGCAGATAAGCTATTTGACCAAGCATTTTTCCTTCGATGCGAGGTCCGCTTTTCCACCCAGCTTTTATAGAATCTGTATATCTGCTGATGAGATTTTTATTTTCAAGAACGTAGGATTGGTCAAGATGATAATAGGCGGCGTGCATATCTCCCAACGCATCGAAGGCGATTTTCATTGCTTCAAAAGCTTCCGATTTGTTTTTTGCAGTTTTAGCTTTCTCAAATACTTTTTTCTGAATTGATTTCCAGTTCACACGTTTGCTATACAGTGAATTGTCTTTTAAAATATGCAGACAGGAATCTAGATGTACACGTACAGAATCAGAAATCTGTGCTTTTGCATAAGAACAAAATCCACTAAAAAGTAACAATTGAAAAAAAGTAATAAAATAAAAATTGCTTGTATTTTTTCGAAGTTTCATACTCGTTTTTTTCTGAGTACAAAATTATTTTGATTGCAAGTGCTGTACAATGAGCGCTTTTACTCAAATTTCTGGGTAGTATTGCTTAGGCTATGAATTCAGGTGCTCGATAGCAAATCGCAGCAAGCTGTTTTTACCACTTAAATCGAGTTTTTTCGCAATGTTCATCCTGTGGTTGGAAACTGTTTTTTCACTCACGAAGAGTTCTTCTGCTATTTCTTTTGTCGATTTGTATTGCGATATTTTTTCCATTATTTTTTTTTCCGATGGTGTGAGAAGCTCCAGTTGTAAGGTCGAATCATTACGATTCCTGTTTTTATTGTTTAGTAAATAGGAAGACATCTCCGGGCTGATGTAAGACTGAAATTTGTTGACTGCCGAAATCGCACTGATGATATCAACAACAGCATTTTCTTTCAAAACATAACCAGAAATACCAATTTCCAAAGCCTTCAAAAAAGTATCTTTTGCTTTGTGCATCGTCAGTAAAATGATGGCAACGCCAGGTTTTTTCGCCAGAATTTGTTCGGCAACCTGTAATCCGTTTGCACCCGGCATATCGATATCCAAAATAGCGATATCAATTTCATTTTTCAAAGCAAGGTCAATCGCATCAGTTCCGTTGTCGGCTTTATGTACAACCTCCAGATTATCTGCATCTTCCAATACTTCCTGCAAACCTTTCAAGAAAATGGGATGGTCGTCTGCTATTAATATTTTTATTTTTTCAATATTCATTTTCAATAATTGTTTATTGCAGAGGAATCAGAAATTCGAAAAGACTTCCTTTATTAAAATTAGAATCTACATTCATTGTTCCACCCAATATTTGTAAACGTTCTTTGATTCCCTTCAAACCGAAACCCATTTTATTTTCATCGGAACTAAACCCGATACCATCATCAGTAATGGTAATTTTGATTTGATTATCAATTTTTTTTATAATGATATAGATATTCTTTGCATCAGCGTGTTTGATAATATTATGAATGCATTCTTGTATGATTCTGTAAATGTTGATTTGGGCTTCATTATCAAAAAAGCTGTCGATATTTTGCAAATCAATGTTGTAATCAATTTCTGTGGTGTCAAAACTATCTTCCGCCATACTTTTAATTGAGCTTGTAAGACCTAATAGGTCTAATTGATAAGGCCTTAATCCGTAAGAAATATTCCGGATTTCCTGAATGGCATCTGCAACATTCTGAGTCAATGTGTCCTCTGATAGTTGTTGTGTTTCTTTTGTCTCTGATAATGATGTCTTGAGAATTTTGTTTTTTATTAAGACCAATTTCTGTCCCAGACTGTCGTGCAGTTCGGAAGCGATTCTTTTTCTCTCTGCTTCCTGCATACTGATGAGCTCGCGTGAAAAGCGTGTTGCCTGCTGATAAGCCTCATTTTGTAGCCGTTCTTTTTCCTTCTTGTAGAAATTAAATTTGTTGGCTAGTGCGAAGGACAAAATCACGGATTCTATTGCGACTCCAATAAAAAGAGATGAGTCTGTCCAGTAATTCTCCGGGAGCAAACCTTTCATTTTCAATTCGTAAACGATACTTACAACAACTAAAATACCATAGCCACCAAGATAAAATGCTGCCGGCGCAAGACCGTTTCTATATGCGATAATTCCGGCAATAACCCAATAGATACAAAGCATAAAAATCAAAGTAGCGGATTGTAATATAGCAATTCTGTACCAGCCCAATGCGTAACAAATCAATGGGATAATGCATATTAATAATAGCGGTAAGCGAAATTTGTAAATCAATGGAGCATATTCTTTGGATTGTAGAAATGAATTGGTGAAAAGAATACTGAAAAAACACATTACCGGAAGAACTGTAGTTGTATTGATCCAATCCGGAAATGGCAAAGCCGCCTGTATGTATCCGGCAACCAGATTGTTATGCAGTATCGCTATAGAAATATATCCGATATAATGCAGATAAACTTTTTCCCTTAGCATAAAATATACAAACAGGTTATATAATAACAGCGCAACAGCAATTGCTGTAAAAAATCCGTCACCAAAAGATGTGAAAGTTTTATCTTCATACAACTTTTGCATAGTTCCAATGCTCATAGAAGTCCTGATGAGCGTTTTGCTGGTGGAACGTATAAAGATTGTTTTTTCTGAGTTTTTGAGTATAGTAATTGGAAATATAAGATTATTGGACGCCACAGATTTATGCTTGCTGTGATTATTGACGTTCAAAGTGAGAGATTTTACGCTGCCATCTTCATTGATTTGGTAAATAGAAATGTTATGCATAAATCCCGCTTTCACTTCCAAAAACCATTGAGTTTCATTGGTTTTGTTAGAAATATTGAAACGGTACCATATAGCGTCTGAGAGATTGCCTAAAAAATCAGGAACTTTATCTTCTGCTTTTACAAAAGTCTTACTTACGACACTCTCGAAATTCAATGATGCATCTTTGTCTTCAAGGTAATAAGGATAATCAACATCGTATTTTTTCAGCGTATCCGAAAGCACGATGCGCTGCGCAGAAACAGGCAGGCAAAACATTATCAGGAGCAGAGAAAAAATAGATATTTTCATACGCCTCAAAGATAATGAATAAGCCTAATTGCTTTTATGGGTAGTATTTCTCATTTTTGTGAGAAAACGATAAAATCTCTTATTTCACTTTTTCTAAAAGATAAAGCTTAGCTCCGGAAAAAGCTAGTTTAGGCATCAGGTTACCTTCCAGGATCATTGTTTTGCTGTTGATGTCGATGACAGATATATAATTGCTGGAATTGTACTCGATGTAGTTTTCTTTTTCTTTGGTCAAAGGATTTTTTCCAAATTCGAAATCATATTTCTGCCAGTCTTCTTTCTCGGTGCTGCAATGTACCGGTTTGAATTTGGATTTTTTGGAGTTGAAGATAATTTGGTCAAAACCTTCTGCACAATCACTATTAAAGGAACTGTCAGGGGCTTGGTCATTGCTGAAGGTTTCAAACGAACCTTTGTAAACACCGACAACTTTCCAGGTTCCGTCGATACGGTCTTCATCAAGTTTTCCGTTGGCTTTGCTTACCGCCCAGCTTACACCTTTCACCGTTCCTTTTACCGTTTTGTAACCAACTTTTGCAACACCTTTTACTACCTTTGCAGCAGTAGAAACAACACACGACTGCAAAATTGCAACGGTACAAACAGAAAGAATTATTTTTCTCATAACATCAGTTTTGTTTTACGAATATAGATACTTTATCGTCGCAATTCAAAAAAAATAAATTATTGTCAGTCATTATTTAATTTTCATTGTGTAATGAAGTATTATAAATTGTCTGTAATTTAAATGGTTATATTTTTAATAAAATTTATTTTACAATTAAATCTCTCATTCATTACGAATCTTTAATTTTCAGATTTTAACGGCCTTCACTATTGTATTTGTTTATATCATTGCATTTTTTTATAATTTAATTTTGTTATTGTTAATTATTTTAGTTATAAAGTTGTAATGTTTGACTAATTTGTTAATTAAGGTATTTTATTGATAGTCATAATAGATTAATTTTTTGTTTTATGGAATAGATGTTGTTGCGGATATAATTATAAAAAATAATTGTTATGAAAAATTTAATGTTCACAATTCTCGGAATAATGATATTTGTCCTGAGTTGTTCAAAAAAAGACACAGGCTATCAAAACAGCGGCGTTGACTCTAGTACTGTCACACAGGATAATGCAGCCACTAACAATCAAGCAGGTGCAGATACAGCATCTATTAGAAATGATACAGCGACAACTCGAGTCGATTCTGTTCAGAGACGTTAAGCAGTCGTTATCCTAAAGGATATACACTCAATCAAATCATATTTTCTCCTGATTTCACCAGTTGTGAAGAATTCTAAAATCATAAGAAAATTAAAATTAATCTATTATGATTATCAACGAAAACATTTTACAAGCAATGGGTGCGGAAATTGAAAATTACAATATTTCCGAAAACATATTCTCAGAAGGAGATACCCCGAACCATTATTATCAGATTGTTGAAGGTAAGGTAAAACTGAATAATTACAACGAAGAAGGTAAAGAGATTCTCCAGAACATCCTTGAAAAGGGACAAAGTATTGGAGAGTCTTTACTTTTCATGGATAAAAGTTATCCTATGAATGCAGTTACCACAACAAATTGCAAAATACTCAAGTTACCGAAAGCTCAGTTTTTCAAAATGTTGGAAAAATATCCGGAGACTTGGATGGATATTAACAGATTTATTTCTGAAAATTTGTATTTCAAGCAAATAATGACACAGAATATGTGTTCACAAAGTCCTGCTGTTAAACTGAAAATCCTTATGGATTATCTTAAAAGTTCTAACCGGGCCAAAGAACCTTTTTCTTACCAGATTCCTTTTACAAGGCAACAAATGGCAAATCTAACCGGCCTTTGTGTGGAAACAACAATAAGGACATTGAAGGTAATGGAAAAGAAAAATATCCTGAAAATTCGTAATAGGAAAATATTATATTAGAATTTATTTTCATTGATATGATTTGGATCATAAACTGACAAATGTCATGTTTTGTAACTTTGGAATACAATAATAGAAAGTCTCTTTTTTTAAGAGAAATGAAATGCACTTTATTATGCGTCTTCGTTTAATGACCGAGATGTATAAGTTACAACAGACTCTTATCAATCCATTCTTTTTCGAGGTTGCCTCTCATCAACATTGGTTGGGAGGCAGTCTCTTCTTACTTCCAAAAAAAAACAGAACTATGAACTGTGAAAAACTACAAAAATCCCTGAAATCCGAAAGCTTTCTGAATGTAATCAACAACGGAAAAAAGTTTGAAAAAGAAGCTATTGTATATGCGAAGGAAATAAATCATAATATATTTCTCTTATTTGTGATTCTTAAAGGTTTAGACATCAACAAAATATACGCATCTATTGCAAATTTTGATTGCTTTGAAAGTATAGGTTGTAAAGATCCGATCCAATTGATGTTTCATTTGACGATAAACAAGAAGGAAGATTTTCATTATTTTGAAAAATATGTTAATGTCTCTATTTAACATAATCTGGCAAAGCTTTTGTTAGGCAGAAATAGATAATATATATAATTACACAAAAAATCAAACTTATGGAATTTCCAAAGATACTATTAGACAAAATCAGCTATTATCTGATCGACAGAAATGAGACAATTTCTATTGCAGAAAGCGTAACATCGGGATTCGTGCAGCTGGCTTTTTCTCAGATGCCTGATGCAGAACGGTTTTTCAGAGGAGGATTAACGGCATATACTCTGGAAGAGAAAGTAAAACATCTTGGTATCGATCCGGAGCAGGGCAGATCCGCCAACTGTGTTTCAAAAGAGATCACGGATGCAATGGCGCTTAATGTGGCCAAAAAATTCGGTACAGATTGGTCTATCGCAACAACGGGTTATGCAACGCCGGTTCCCGAGTCTGGTGAAGAGATCTTTGCTTATTACAGTATTTCTTATTTAGGCGAGATTGTCCACTCTGACAAGATTGAATTACACCCGCTGACCAAAGCAATAGACGCTCAAAATTATTTTACAGAATGTATACTGAGCTGTTTGCGATGCGAAGTCAAAACACATCTTTTGCAATTGGCTTTTAAAAATTAATCTTTTCTTTCTTCTTCATAAGAAACCTCTGGCAGAATATTCTTTCAGAGGTTTTTTTATTTATTGATAACGTTGGTGTTCTTTCGGTTTGGAGAACTTTTCAATAATCGGTTTAAAAAGTGCTCTGTACTTTTCAATATCGAATAGCTGTGAGTCAGTCAGGGCTTTATAAGTCAGCCAGACACTGAACGGGAATAAAACCATATTCGGGATCCAGGTTGCAAGATAAGGGTTCATAGATCCTTTCCATGACAAGTTTTCTACAGACAAATTCAAAACGTAAAAGATGATGAAAATGACAATTGCAATGATAACTGGTAGTCCCATTCCTCCCTTTCTGATGATTGACCCCAGGCTGGCGCCGATCAAAAAGAAGATAACACATGTGAAGGAATATGAAACAATCCTTTGTTGATAGATAACAATCTTGTTGTGTTGTTTTACAGTATCTCTGATCGAGTTCTCATTAGAATCTATACTTGTTTTCAGGGCTTCTATTTTGTTGTAGGCGCCCCAAAGCACTTCTAGTTTTTTATCTTTTTTAAGTGTATCTATTTTATAAGGTTCCTTGATTTTATTTTTCGCTTTCGTTTTATCGATGTATTGAACATAATTATTGGTTTGCGAAATAACAGGCGAAGCAATAGAAGTTAGGGTTGTAATATTATCTTTCCTGTTTTTTTCCAGAGTTTTTGCAACTTCATTATAAGTCTGGAAACGATAATCGTCCGTAATTTTTTCTTTCTCGATTGCATTGTTAATCAGCTCACTTATGTCAAAATGATTCACCAGGCTATCGAATCTCACCGATTGATTCGGTTGTTTCAGTCTGTCATTATAAGACTTGTTAGAGATGTCATCTGTAAAAACATAGCCATCATAGAGAATCAGTTTCAGATAATTTCTGTCAACTGCAGGCGCAAATTTTCCCTTTTTTGCAATAATAGTTTGCTGATCATCATAAGCACTTGCGTTCTTATGAAGAAAAACACCTTCCAATTTTTCACCCTTTTCACCATAGATTTTATCAAATTTTACCGAGTAACCCGAAATCTGATCTATGAAAACACCAGGAGTAAAATTGATCGCAGGTTTGGAAGAGATTATATTGAACATCATATTCTTCGCTTTTCTCTGAAAATCAGGAATAATGTTATTGGAAAAGAAGAAGAGGGCGACAGAAAGCATGGATACCGTTACGAAAAGCGGCATCATTACACGCACAAGCGAGATTCCCGCAGCTTTCATCGCGGCCAGCTCATAACGTTCTCCAAAATCTCCAAAGGTCATGATAGAAGATAGTAGAATGGTAAGTGGCAAAACCATACTCACAACACTGATTCCCAGATAGAAAAGAAACTTGGTGATTTCCCAATAGGTAAGACCTTTTCCTGTAAGCTGCGACATCTGAGTCCAGATAATGTTCACAATGAAAATGAAAAACAATACACTGAAAATAAACAGAAATGGCCCGAAAAAAGTCTTGATGATATATTTGTCTAATTTTTTCAATTCAGAAATTTAGACTTCAAAAATACTGCAAAAAAAACAATACTGAAATCGAATCCGGAATTTTAGCAATTTTTTATAAACTGCTATAACATATAAATAAAATCCGCAGCTAATCTCAACTGCGGATAGAATTTGAAAGGTCTAAAGCCAGAAATAGATCTGGCATTTTTTAGAAAATATAATCGGTACTCAGGAAGTTAGAATCATGGTCTCTGACAATCGTGTTCAAAAGTTCTTTATTAGAATCGGTGATTTTTGCCGCTACCAATGACCGGATTGAGAAAGATCTCAATGCATCAAAAACAGACAACGTTCCTTCCGCACTATCTTTTCTTCCTGTGAAAGGAAAAACATCTGGCCCACGTTGAGCCTGACAATTGATGTTCACACGGCTAACAAGATTCACAAAAGGATCAATCAGTTTTGAAACTTCCATTGCATCTTCACTGAAGATACTGACCTGCATCCCATGGTCTGCGTTTACTTGGTAATCAATTGGTTCTTCAATCGTTTCAAACGGCACAACAGGAATCACCGGACCGAATTGCTCTTCGTGGTACAATTTCATTTGATCATTAACCGGATAAACCACTGCTGGGAAAACAAAAGAAGCTTCGTTGTAACCACCATTTTCGTTCAGTACTTTAGCCCCTTTTGAAACGGCATCTGCGATACATTCTTCCAGATAAGGCGGTTTGTTCACTTCAGGCAGTGGTGTGATTTTCACATCTTTTTCCCAAGGCAATCCTCCTTTCATTGCAGAAACGGCTGCCGTTAATTTTTGAGTGAATTCTTCCGCCACATCTTTCTGAACAAATATCAGTTTCAAAGCTGTGCATCTTTGTCCATTGAACGATAGCGAACCTAAAATACATTCGCTGACAGCAACATCCAGATTGGCGTTTTTGGTAACGATTGCCGCATTTTTAGCATCAAGACTTAGAATTGCTCTCAATCTGTTCACTTTTGGATGCAGTTTTTTCAAACCATTTGCGACTTTACTTGATCCGATGAAAGCCAGAACATTCACTTTACCGCTTTCCATAATCGGCGTTATGATTTCTGAGCCTTTTCCGTACAATGTGTTTACAGTTCCCTTTGGAAAGGCTTCCTGGAAAGCTTTCAATAAAGGATAATGCGCAAGAACACCGTGCTTTGGAAGTTTAAACAAAATCGTATTGCCCATAATCAAAGCAGGAATCAACGTAGTGAAGATCTCATTCAATGGATAATTAAATGGTCCCATACTTAGAACTACGCCAAGTGGCGCTCTACGGATTTGAGCAATTGTTCCTTCTGCTTGTTGGAAACGAGATGATTCTCTATCCAGATCTTTTAAAGCATCAATGGTTTGGTTGATATAATCTACAGTTCTGTCAAATTCTTTAGTAGAATCGGGTAGGGTTTTGCCGATTTCCCACATTAGTAATTTGATAACGAGATCACGCTCTTTGATCATTAGGTAAACAAACCTCTGCATACACTTGATTCTGCCTTCCACAGACATGGTCGGCCATTCGCCAAGTCCATTGTCATAAGCTTTTACACAAGCGTCTAAAACATCAAGGGCTTCTTTTGGTCCAATATTCGGGATGCTGCCTAGCAACTTTCTTTCCAAACCGTTTTCCGTAGGGATGCAAACCGGCGAATAGATTTCTGTCACGTCGCCATTCCATTGAACCAGTTCTCCGTTGAGAAGGTATTCTCTCTGATGAATTATTGGGACCTTATATTCTTCCGGGATTTCGTTTTCTGATTTGAATAAATTGTTAAAATTGGATTGTATTGAACTCATAGTTTTTGATTTGAATTAAAATCGATTTTTCGAAGTATAAATTTAGAGTTTAAAATTCATTTTGGAAATAAAAGAATTATTGATTTATTCTATTCGAAAATAAAAAACTCAACTTAATGCTGAGTTTATAATGGATTCCAATAGTATTAATCTGTTGATTTGATTGCCCAAAGTAACAATAATGGCTGCATAAATAATCTGGCAAATCTTTTATTATCGGTATTAAGGCCAAAGGCGTTTCTCCTTTCTTTGTATTGGGTGTAATTTCCGGGAAAAACAGCTGTAAATAGTCCTGCCGCAACTTTCCCCACTAGAGATTCATATTTCTTTGGAGCAGCAATAATAGCCGTTCCCATTGCAATTTCCACAATGCCGGAATAGACAACGGTATCATCTTTTTCCAACGGAACCCATTCCGGGACCTGTGCCTGGAATTCTTTTCTTGCGAATGTGAGATGCCCGATTCCTGCGGAAATCAGCATTGCACCTAATCCGTATTTTGCGATAGTTTTGATTGTATTGGCTTCCATAATGAACTATTTTATAGATTAGGTTCAAGAATGATTCCAAAGGTTGGGATGAGGGTGTTAAGATTTTATAAATGTTGTGTTGATGAGAATGCGTTTTTGTCATTTAGTTTTGTATGAAATTACCTCACTTTACTCTTGCTATTCTTCGGTTTTTCTTTCAAGGTAATGATCACGGCCCCGTATTTTGCCTTTGAACCATATATTACCATTGCGGATTCGCCCTTAAGAACATCGATTCTCTCAATTGTGTTTTGGTCTAGGCTCTTCATTTTTCTTTCAGTAATGATTTTTCCTTCCAGAATGTAAAGTGGTTCTTTTGTATCATTTGGCATTTGGATAAATTTCCCTAACATTCTTAAGGAGTCATTCTTTGGAAATGGAATATTTGCAACCTCGCCTTTAACTCGGTTAGTAAACGTATCCTTTTTCACTTCACAAATTTGCTTCGGTTGTGTCTGAGCAGAAACAATACCTCCGGAAGTGAGTACAAAACCGACCGCAAACTTTGCAAACAAAGAATTGATAAAAGAATGGCTGAGGTTTCTGTCCAGCTGATCTACCCGAAAATTTCCGCAGATATTGGATTGGGCGGAGAGATCCTGTATAATATCGAAGTCGGAGGATCTGGTAAAATCTCTTACACTCTTGGAACAGACCTGGCAGAATCTGCCTTTTTCCTCGGGTGTCATATCTGCCCAGTTTTCGTGACACGGTTTTGGGATGGTAACTATCATATTAATTCATTTTATAATAAAGATGCATAATCCTGAAAAAGGTTGGAAATGATTTGAACTATTACAAATGAAAATACCGCGGATCGGGATATTGAAACTCAAAATCCAATTCTTGAATCAGCTTTTCGGGCGAAATGGTTCTGCCTTTGGTAGCGCGCCCACCAGAGTAGGAGAGCCCTTTCTGGGCATTGATGACTTCTTCTTTACTGGGATGGATAGGCGCTACGATGTTGTAAACCTTGGATTGGGATTTTTGCTTCAGCATTTTTTCGATGGCGGAACAGATATCGGCGTAATGGATGTGGTTTACCAACTGATCGGGATTGGAGATGTTGTAATTCTTGAGGAGTCTATTATCGCCCATCAAACCAGCCAATCTCAGGATATTGGTTTGAGGGAATCTTTCCAGAATAAAACTTTCACTTTCCACTTCCTGTGCGGGCAGGTCTTCCTCTATAAATTCTTTTTCAATCTGAGGATAAACGCCGGTCGAACTCATTAAAAACAATTGACCTTTGTAATTGCCAAGGAAATTGAGGAGGTTCTGGCGTTTGTGACTCATTGGAATCTGTGCGCCCCGGATTCCGGAAAACGGAACGCTGATGATGATGGCGTCCAGATCTTTGGCGACTGTCCAAGGTTGCATCTCAGCATCTAACGTATCAGGAAAACTGGTCAGAGTGGCGTGGTAGCCTTTATTGTTGAGTTCTTGTGCTTTGGCAGGTGTTGTTGTGGTGGCGAAGATTTTATATCTGCCCAATAGTCTTTCTGCGATGTGATTGCCGAGCCAGCCGAAGCCTATTATTCCTAGGTTTTGCATTGTTTTGATTACATTACGCTACTTGAACGGACGAGGAGCTTTAATATTAAGACTTCAAAAATATCAATTAAAATCCATACAGTTTGTCATCCCATAGGTATCTCAAGTCTTAAAAGAATAGCTTGGGAAAATTTAGAGCTTAGATCCCCTAGGGATGACAAAAATGATGGTTGAAGTGCTTGTTCAGAACAAAAAACTCAGCATTGCGCTGAGTTCGTGGATTATGGATTGTTGCCCTGGTCATTATCTTTCGGTTTCTGATCCGAGTTCTTGGCGGCCTTCACCAGCTCATTGGTGTCGCTGTAGAGCAGTTCCCAACCCGGAACCTCTTTCATCACCGTCAAAAGATTAAGATACGCTTTCAGATTTTTCTCCAGATCTTTCCGGATGGCAGAGGCGCTGGTCATCTGTCTCAGGTCTGCGTTGGCTTCTGCCTGATCAGCGAATAACGTTTCGAAAGCCTCGTGCTTGCTCTTCATCTCTCCGAATGCTGCATCCAGGGAAAGGTTTTTCAGCTTCTGTATATTTTCTGCTGTTTCCAGGGTCTCTATCAGCTTTTTCATCTGGGCTGTTTGGGAAGAATAGCTCAAACGGTCGAGGTCCAGTCCGAAGGTTTTGAAGATACCATACAGATCCACCGCTGACTGATAATTGGATGCGGAAGGCAGTTGTCTGTAACCATTGAGAAACGCTTTCAGATTTTTGTAGGCAACATCCCGCTCATGGTCCACCGTGGCAACATCTTTTCCTTTTCCGCTGTAGATCTGCTTGGTATAGACCAGGTCATAACTGGCGTAGGAGGTCTGCAAAGTCGCCGTAAGAGGGTGGTTGGTGATCACAGGATATTTCCCTGACTGGATGTTGCTGAGAATTCTCTGAGCCAAAGTCGCAAGGTCTTTGGTGCTCAGCTTAGTGAGTGCAATTTTCATCTGTTTGTATTTTTTGATTAATTAATTAAACCAAATATATAAAAACTTCTTTAATTACAAACAAGCTTGTTTCAAATCAACGGAGCCTTCCGGAAGTCAAAAACACTATTGTTTTAAATCAAAAAAGTCCTCCGGAGGTTTCCCGCAACTTGCAGGAGACTTCCGGAGGACTACGGAAGTTACAAATAGGATTGTTTTAAATCAACGGAGGTATTGGGAGATTTCCCGCAACTTTTGGGAGATTTCCGTAGGACTACGGAAGGAATAAACATAATTGTTTTAAAACAAATAAGAGCTTTCGGTGGCGCGAGCTTCTAGCTCGTGTATTTATTTATTTTTGGGTACGAGCAAGATGCTCGCACTAGCGGGGGTTATCATAATCAATTCAACAGATTGCTTCGTCGTTCCTCCTCGCAATGACGTCTCAAACAAACGCTCATCCACAAAATTTTGCAGCGTCACTTTTCAAATTATACCACGGCTGGGAATTCCCCTCCTTTGGAGGGGTGGCAGAAATTCAGAGAATTTCTGACGGGGTGGTTCTCAATTTCTCCACCTGAAAGAAAAAACTTAAATTCATAAAAAAATACAAATGTCAGGAAAAGAAATGCTAACCCAAATTGAGGGTATTATCATCTACCGCAATTTTGTGGAAAACCTACCTTACAATCCGCTCCTGAAAGCTTTGACCAAAGAAAAAAGAAAATTGAGAATTCTGTCTGAAGTCTTATTCTGGAAACAGGTTCGAAACAGAACATTCCACAACATTGATTTTGACAGACAAAGGATTATTGGCAACTATATTGTCGATTTTTATGTAAAAACGTTGGGACTTGTGATTGAGATTGATGGGTTCAGTCACGACCTTAAACAAGAATATGACCTGGAAAGGACAAAGTTTCTGGAAAGTCTGGGTCTGAAAGTTTTTAGAATTACGGACTGGGATGTGAAGCACAATCTTTCTGTGGTGATGAAGGAATTGGAAGATTTTATTATTGAAAATTATAGTTGAAATTTCTCTGAGCTAATAGGGTGGTTGGATTCATTCACGATAACCACCCCGTCAATTCGCCTTTGGCGAATCGCCACCCCTCCAGAGGAGGGGAATTTTCAGCTTAATAGACTTTCATCCACAAAATTCGGCAACGTCACTTTTAGATTCGGTTCTGCTTCCATGGCTCTTTTGATAGCGAAAACAGCACCTTCATTTCTTGCCCAGCTTCGTCTTGAAATTCCGTTATTTACATCCCAGAAAAGCATTGATTTTAACCTTCTGTCAGCATCATCGCTTCCATCCAATAACATTCCGAAACCACCATTAATGACTTCTCCCCAGCCAACACCGCCGCCGTTGTGAATGGAAACCCACGTCGCACCACGGAAACTGTCACCAATGACATTATGAATTGCCATATCCGCCGTAAATCTCGAACCGTCATAAATATTGGAAGTCTCCCTGTACGGCGAATCCGTTCCAGAAACATCGTGATGATCTCTCCCCAAAACCACAGGTCCAATCTCTCCGCTTTTAATCGCTTTATTGAAAGCTTCTGCGATTTTCATTCTTCCTTCTGCATCAGCGTATAAAATTCTCGCCTGCGAACCAACGACCAGTTTATTTTCCTGTGCACCTTTAATCCACTGGATATTATCTTTCATCTGCTGTTGGATCTCTTCAGGGGAATTCTGCTGAATTTCCTCTAGAATTGCACACGCAATATCATCGGTTTTCTGCAGATCTTCCGGTTTTCCGCTTGTACAAACCCAACGGAAAGGTCCGAAACCATAATCAAAGCACATCGGTCCCATAATATCCTGAACATACGAAGGGAATTTGAATTCTCTTCCCAATGTAGGATTTTCCGCCATTACATCGGCGCCCGCTCTTGATGCTTCCAAAAGAAAAGCATTTCCGTAATCGAAGAAATAGGTTCCTTTTGCCGTATGCTTGTTGATGGCTTCTGCGTGTCTTCTCAGCGTTTCCTGAATTTTTTCTTTGAATAATTCAGGATTTTCTGCCATCATCGCGTTAGATTCTTCAAAGCTTTGTCCGACAGGATAATAACCTCCCGCCCAAGGATTGTGAAGCGAAGTCTGATCTGATCCTATATCGATTCTTAAATTTTCCTGATCGAATTTTTCCCAAATCTCAACAATATTCCCCAAATAAGCCAAAGACACCGTCTCTTTGTTTTCCTGAGCTCTTCTTACTCTTTCCACCAGCTCATCAAGGTTTTCATGAATTTCGTTCACCCACTTCTGATCATGACGGATCTTTGTAATCTTTGGATTTACTTCCGCACAAACTGTAACGCAGCCTGCAATATTTCCGGCTTTTGGCTGAGCTCCGGACATTCCGCCCAATCCGGAAGTCACAAACAATCCGCCTTTCGGTTCTTTATTGATTTTTCTGAAAGCATTCAGAACGGTAATCGTCGTTCCATGAACAATTCCCTGTGGACCGATGTACATATAGCTTCCCGCCGTCATTTGTCCGTACTGCGTCACACCCAAGGCGTTGAATTTCTCCCAATCGTCCGGTTTGGAATAATTCGGGATCATCATTCCGTTGGTTACAACTACTTTCGGTGCATCCTTATGAGACGGGAATAATCCCATCGGATGACCGGAATACATCACCAAAGTCTGCTCGTCCGTCATTTCAGACAGATATTTCATCGTTAAAAGGTATTGTGCCCAGTTGGAGAAAACCGCACCATTTCCACCGTAAGTGATCAGTTCATGAGGATGCTGTGCTACTGCATAATCCAGGTTATTCTGAATCATCAGCATGATCGCTTTTGCCTGTTCAGATTTTCCCGGATAATCAGAGATCGGTCTTGCCTTCATTTCATAATCCGGACGGAAACGATACATATAAATTCTTCCGTATTTCTCTAATTCTTCTCTAAATTCCGGCAATAATTCCGCATGAAACTGAGGCTCGAAATAACGTAAAGCATTCTTTAATGCTAATTTTTTCTCTTCTTCCCCTAAAATCTCCTTTCTTTTCGGAGCGTGATTAATATTGGTTTCGTACGGTTTTGCTTGTGGCAATTGACTCGGAATGCCTTGCTGTATCTGTTCCTGAAATGTCATTATATAGTTGATGGTTGTTTGTTGATAGTTGTTGCTTTTTTTGTGGTTTTAAAGATATTCAAAATGAAAATTATAAAACCAAATATTGTTAGTGGAAGTAGAATCCTATTTTCTGGATTACTAAAAATCAGAATATAGTTTAAAATCAATATGCTGACACTCAATATCGAGTAGAAAAAGTCAGTAAATCTTCGAAAGAGAAAAATAATCAAATAGCCCAAAATGTATATTGGATAAGTAAAAGTGAAAGCAGAAAAATTATAAATTGGATTTCTGAGAATAGCATCAATATCAATTCCCGAAAAGTTTATTGTTCTGTTAACACCATAAGTTCCAATTGCATTTTTATCCGAAAACCAATAAAAAATCATTAATATAAAAACTGGAATAAGGAGTACTGCGAACAAATATTTTGTAAAAAGTTTTTTCATGAAAAGTTTCAATTTTCAAAGTTTTAAAGATATTCAAAATGAAAACATCAGCAAAACCTTTCTGATAAAATGATATCTCTTATATTTGCTGCTGAAAAGGGTGAATCGTGTGTAACTCACGAACTGTCGCGCAACCGTTATCCGCAGAGCGGAAAGTCGGATCCCCAAAAACTTTCGCGATTTGAAGTAGAAATTCAATTTCTATTCATTTCAAATGTTAAAATTAAATTCTAAAAGAAATGAATTACGAAACTAAAATTCAGGAATCTGAAACCCGTGTTTTCAAAGTGGTTTTCCCGAATACGACCAATCACCACAACACCATGTTCGGTGGAAAAGTGATGGAAATGATGGATGAGGTTGCTTTCATGACCGCAACGCGATTTGCCAGGAAATCTTTTGTAACAGTCAGCTGTGACAGAATTGATTTTAAAAAACCAATTCCTGCAGATACTTTGGTAGAGCTTATAGGAAGAGTAAAATATGTCGGAAATACGAGCGTGAAAGTGAATGTCGAGATTTTTGTGGAAGAGATGTATGTTGATACCCGAGAGAAGGCTGTTTCAGGTGACTTTACCTTAGTTGCAATTGATGAGCAGAAAAAACCTTTGAAGATTTTTCATGATGTATAAAAAAAGCTTACCGGATTGGTAAGCTTAATTGTTATTCCACGATATCTTCATTGGTTTCTTCATGGTCATCCTCGTTATCGCTTTGGCTGTAATAATTGTTTTCTTCATCAGGAAGCTGATCGTTGATCTGTTCAAAGTTGTCATCATCTTCGGCACCCGGAACATCAAGTCCGAAAGGCATCTCGTCATTCACCTGACTTGGGTCTTTGATTGGATTTCCGTCGCCGTCCAAGGGAATATGGTCTTCACGGTTAAAGATATCTTCGCCCGGATTGTAATCCATTTCTCTTAATTTTCTGTTTTGCTCATCGCGGTTGTCTTCTGGTGTCATAATATTTGATTTAGTATTGAGATAATTTAAACAAATATGATTCCAAGCTTTTCAAAATATTATTGATAAACCTCAGGGTTGGCACAATTTGGCATTGGCTGATTCCTGGAAAAAGCAATGATGTTTTCTGCGGCAATCCTTGACATTCCATTTCTTGCCTCGACTGTAGCAGAACCTATGTGTGGCAATACTACAACATTCGGGAGCTGGAGTAGGGGATTTTTGGAATCCATTGGTTCGGGATTGGTAACATCCAGACCTGCACCCCAGATTTTATTTGATTGAAGCGCTTCAAACAAGTCAGTTTCATTATGAAAACCGCCCCGTGCCGTATTAATGAAAATTGCATTTGGCTTCATTTTTTCAAAAACTGATTGATTGAAAAGATCCATCTGTTCCGACGTATAATTCGCATGGATGCTGATGACATCAGATTGTTCAATTAATTCATCAAAAGAAACATATTTAGCATATAACTCTTTTTCAGCTTGTTCGTTATGGTTTCTGTTGTGATAAATAATGTTCATCTCGAAAGCACTTTTGCATTTTTGAGCCATTTCAAAACCTATCCTTCCTAAACCAAAAATGCCTAAAGTTTTGCCATATAATTCTTGTCCTAACTGTTCTAAAGCATCAAAATCTTTCCAGTTTCCGGATTTTACTTTTTCTGTATTGTAACTGGCTTTTCTGGAAACCATTTGCATCAGGAGGAATGCAATGTCAGAAGTGGCCCTGTTGAGAACATTCGGGGTATTTCCAACCGGGATTTTTCGTTTGGTTGCTTCTTCGATATCTACCTGGTCAAATCCGACTGAGAATAAGGAAATAGCTTTTATATTTGGACAATTGTCAAAAAAATTCCTATCGAATTTATTCTTGCCTACATTCAGGATGATATCCGCTTTTTTACAAAGTTCAAGCCATTCATGTTGAGAAAGAATGTCATGCTGAGGTGTTATAATTTCTAAATTATTTGCTTTCAGTAAGTCGATTCCGGTCTGTGGAATTCTTTTGTTGAGGAATACTTTCATTTCAATATTTTGATTTGTTAAAATGCAAAAACCGGAAATGGCTTCCGGTTTTTTATATGTTGTCTGATATTGATTATCAAAAATTATTCCTGTGTGGGTCTTTCTTTGTCTTTTGTGAAAAAGAATTTGATAATGATTGGGAGCGTTGTTACCAAAACAATGACCAAAACGATCAGTTCTAATTTCTTCTTAAGGTCTATCCCAAACTGATCCATAAACAGTTTATCCAGATAATGACCTGCAAATATCATTGTAAATGACCAGGAAATAGCGCCAACAATGTTGTAAAAGAAAAACTTCTTTTTGTCCATTTTTACGATTCCTGCGACAATGGGCGCAAAAGTTCTTACTATGGGAAGAAATCTTGCCAAGATAACTGCAACTGTTCCATGGTCTTCGAAAAAATCGTGCGCTTTGAACAGATATTTCTTTTTGAACAGGAAGGTATCCTTTCTTTCATACAACAATGGTCCGCTTTTGTATCCAAACCAATAGCCAATCTCGTTTCCGATGATGGCTGCAATGGCTACCGCTGTTGCAAGAATAGTGGTGTCCAGAAAATCCGAACCGGTAGAACCGAAAGTGGTATCAATGATCTGGACTGCATAAATACCGGAAATGAAGAGCAGGCTATCGCCCGGTAAAAAGAAACCTACGAATAACCCGGTTTCTGCAAAAATGATAAACAAAATCAGCCAAAAACCACCTAATTTGATGTAAAATTCGGGGTTCAGTAAGTCTTTCCAACTTTCAAAATGTTCCATAGCTATCTGTGAATCGCAAATATATTAAAACAAACCGAAAGCACGGCTATAAAAGTGTTATTTAGGAATATTTAACTATTGTTACCGGTCGTATTTGTTTCCCCATTTTTCCTTCATCTGCTCATGTATTTTTTTCTCTGTAGAATTGTTGGAAGGCTTATAGAATGCGGTCCCTTTGATTTCGTCAGGCAAAAACTCCAGATCTACAAAGTTGCCTTGATAAGAATGAGCATACTGATAATCTTTGCCATAATCAAGGTCTTTCATTAATTTGGTTGGTGCGTTTCTGAGATGTAAAGGCACCGGTAAATCACCTGTTTTTCTTACAAAAGCCATTGCTTCGTTAATTGCATTGTAAGTTGAATTACTTTTTGGAGAAACAGCGAGATAAACTGCAGTTTCACTTAGAATAATTCTTGCTTCCGGATTTCCGATAACATTAATGGCCTGGAAACAATTGTTGGCCATGACAAGTGCGTTTGGATTTGCTAATCCAATATCTTCCGCAGCCAGTATCACCATTCGTCTTGCAATGAATTTGATGTCTTCGCCGCCAACCAGCATTCTTGCAAGCCAATATACTGCACCATTTGGGTCGGAGCCTCGCATTGATTTGATAAAAGCGGAGATAATGTCATAATGTTGCTCGCCATTTTTATCATATAAAGCCATATTCTCCTGCAAAACCGAAAGAACGTCCTTATTGGAAATTTTATTTTTCTTCGCTGATTTGAATTGATTCAGTACAAGCTCTACGGAGTTAATCAGCTTTCTTGCATCGCCTCCGGAATACTGAATAAATGCTTCTTTTTCCTCGAGGGAAAATTTGGTTTTGTTGATTTCGTTATATTTTGATACAGAAATGTCGGCTAATTCTTCCAGTTTTTCAAACGTCAAAGCCTTCAAAATATAAACCTGCGAACGCGACAATAAAGCCGAAACCACTTCGAAACTAGGATTTTCCGTAGTGGCGCCAATCAGGACAATCCAGCCTTTTTCCACAGCATGAAGCAAAGAATCCTGCTGGGACTTATTAAACCTGTGAATTTCATCAATGAATAAAATAGGACTTTTTCCGGAGAAAAGATTTTGCTTTTTAGCCTCATCAATCACATCTCGCACATCTTTCACACCGGAAGAAACCGCTGATAGTTTATAGAATTTTCTTCCGGATTTTTCAGAAATGATCTCAGCAAGCGTTGTTTTTCCTGTTCCCGGTGGTCCCCAAAAAATAAGAGAATTGAGTGTGTCATTCTCCAGCATTTTCCGGATGGTTCCGTTTTTTCCGGTCAGATGTTCCTGACCCAAAACATCGTCAAGGGTTTTCGGACGGAGAATTTCGGCAAGAGGTGAGTTGTTCATATTCCAAAATTACGGAATAAAAATTTCAGAAAAACAAAAGAAATAAATTTGAATTACAACTTTCTACTGATCACATAATCCAACATCAACTTCAGGGATTCTTTGGCTTCGTTATCAGGGAATTCAGCCAGGATATCCAATGCTTTTTGCTGGTAGTCTTTCATGGTCCGGATGGCATAATCCATTCCGCCGGAAGATTTCACGAATTCTACCAACTCGCGGACTTTTTTAGAATCGTTGTTATAACGCTTTATCGTTGCGAAATATTTTTTGTAATTCTCTGGACTCGCATTTTTCAAAGTATAAATCAGAGGCAAGGTCATCTTTTGTTCCTTGATGTCGATTCCGACGGGTTTTCCAATGATATTACTGGTTTGATAATCAAAAAGGTCATCCTTGATCTGGAAAGCCATTCCCGTGTAAGTCCCGAATTCCTGCATTTTTTTCGCAGTTGCTTCATCTACGCCATTAGACAAAACGCCAACTTCGCAGCAAGCCGCAATCAAAGTGGCCGTTTTCTGACGGATGATTTCATAGTAAACATCTTCGGTAATGTCCAGTTTTCTAGCCTTTTCCAATTGAAGCAATTCACCTTCAGACATTTCCCGGATCGTTCTTGCAATCACAGAAAGCAAATCAAAATCCTTATTATCCGTAGAAAGTAAAACCGATTTCGAAAGCAGATAATCGCCAACCAAAACCGCAATTTTGTTCTTCCAAAGCGCATTGATAGAAAAGAAATTCCGGCGCTTAAAACTCTCATCCACAACATCATCGTGAACCAAAGTCGCCGTGTGGATCAGCTCAATCATACTGGCACCTCGGAACGTTTTTTCGTTCACATGTCCGACCAGTTTTGCACAGAGAAAAACAAACATCGGGCGCATTTGCTTACCTTTTGTTGTCACGATAAAACGCGTGACCTTATCCAACAGAGCAACATTACTTTTCATCGATTCATAAAACTTTTGTTCAAAAAGTTTCATTTCGTCAGAGATCGGAGCTTTGATGAGTTCTACTGTATTTGCCACTGTTTGCGATTATAAATTAAAGTTTTTTGGAGCAAGAAGATTGATATTTCTTTTCACTTTTCCAGCCCGCTTTCCGTTGCAATCTTTTTTTACAAAAAAGGATTTCCACTGCAATCGGGGCTATGTTGAGGTTTTGTCTTTCGATTGACCAAAAAACTATTCTACAAATATAATTTATTTCTTCTGAATTGAAAGATACTAGAAGCTTAAACTAATTTTTATCAGAAAAAATATTAATTTAGCAAAGAACCAAAAAAAAGTAACTATTATGAAAAAGCAATATCTTCTGGTTTTTCTTTTTGGAACATTATTTTTTAACGCACAAGAAGGACAGGGTTTTTATCAGCCTTCCAATTCTTCCTGTCTTTCTCCTGAAAAGAGACAACAGATTCAACAAGAACTGGATGCCAATCGTCAGCTTTTGAAATCCCAAGGCAAGTTTAGTGAAAACAAAACGCTATCTCATCCACTATTTATCTGGCCGGTCACCAAGAATCCAGATACAACATATAATAAGGTCTGGAGTATATCGAATCATGTTGACCATAATTTGGCTTATCCAAACAAGGTTCAGGACTGGAATTGCGGAGCCAGAACTTATGATACCACAGATGGCTATAATCATCAGGGCATAGATATTTTTACCTGGCCATTTGGTTGGTATATGATGGATAACAATCAGGCACACGCTGTGGCAGCAGCAGACGGTATCATTATCGGAAAGGATAATGGAAACTTCGACAGGAACTGCAGTTTTGGAAATGATGACTGGAATGCGGTTTACATTCAGCATGCGGACGGCAGTGTTGCCTGGTATGGGCATCTAAAAAATAATTCATTGACATCCAAAGCTATCGGTTCATTCGTTTCGGCAGGTGAATATCTTGGCGTTGTGGGAAGTTCGGGCAATTCAACCGGGCCACATCTTCATTTTGAAGTTTATAACAGCAATAATCAGCTGGTGGATACCTATGCTGGTAGTTGTAACACCTGGACTTCTTCTACAGATTCCTGGTGGGTAAGCCAAAAACCTTATATTGACCCAAAAATCAATGGTATTTTTACACATTCCGATACTGCTGTCTTTGACAACGGTTGTGGTGTGCAGGAAACTACCAATTTTAAGGACAGTTTCAACACCGGTGAAAAAGTAATGGTTTATATGTATTTTGCGGATCTGCCTGTCGGTAAAAGTATAAACCTGAAACTCATAAGACCAGATAATACGATTGCTTATAATAACACATTCAGTAACTCGGCTTTCTATTATGCATCTTATTGGTATTTTACTTTTCAGAGTTCACAGTTCAATCAATACGGAAATTGGAAAGCTTCTGTAACGGTAGATTCGGAAACTGTTACACACGATTTTATTTATGGTGCTAATATGGGCATGTCAGACATTAACTCATCCAAATTGTTTTCTGTTGCCAATCCAGTTAAAAACAATCAGTTGCAAATCATCAGCAAAAATAATTTGGCATCTGACAAAACAACTTTGGAAATTTATAGTTTGGATGGGAAACGTGTTGAGTCCAAACGAGTTGAATTGAAATCAGGAGTTAATCTAATTCAGGTCAATCTACAGAAGTATCAAAATTATATTCTGAAAATATCAAACGGAACTTTTAACGAAGTTTTTAAAATTAGAAATTAAAATAAAAATCCCGAACAAATCATTTGTTCGGGATAATTTTTTCGTAAGGTATAAAATAAAGACTTTGCTGTACTTTTTTGAATTTGATGCTGAATCGCTCTCCTGAAATATAAATTCCTTTTTCAGTTGTCGTAATACCTTCGATTTGTCCAATATTGTAGGCTCTTCCCAAAGCATATTTTTTTGGAGGCTTATTGAAGAAAAGATTCCCCGTTTCATCTTTTTCAAAAACCATAAGATAAACCGACGTATTTTTGGTGTAACCGACAACATATAATTTATCTTGAAAAACAGAAGCATCCGTCACTACAAATCCTGTATCATAACTTTCTAGTTTTTGAGCTGGCTGGTTTTCTGTCAGATTTTTGTCAATTACATAATGCGAAACCGTGTTCGTAATCCATTCTTTAGTAAAAAGATGAATATTCCCATCCAAGAAAATCATCGCTTCTGCATCAAAATTATTATTGATGTTTTTCGGTGTAAAATCGGTTTGTTCAGGATAAAAGAACGGAATGGTCTTGATAGAATTAACCATCAAAGAATCATTTCTGAAAGGGATTTGATACACTTTCAAATCTTTTCTTGTTCCCAGATTATTCCCGAATTCTCCAATATAAAAATTTTCATCATCATTTGTAATAGCTTCCCAATCGATATTTTTGAGACCGGTTTGAAAAGTCTTTTCGATGTTTGAACTTCCTGGTTTTATTTCAAAGATTTCGCTGGTGTTACCGCTGTCATTGAACGAAAAAAGTCTTCCATTAATATTTGTCAAGCCTGATGATTCCCTTAAAGAATCACTCAAAACAGCAATTTTGTATTTCTTTAGATTCAGTGATTGCGTTTTCTGTGCTGAGATTTGAAACCCAGAGAGAATCAATAAGATGTAAAAAATCCTTTTCATATTTTGTAAAAATAAGAATTGATTTTTTGAACGTAAAATTTTATGGATTAAAGTATTGTTAAAGAATTACTCCGCCGTTTTATTAGCTAATTGTCCACAAGCTGCGTCGATATCGCCACCACGGCTTTTTCTTACAACAATAGTAATTCCTGCTTTTTCCAGTTCGCGGACATATTTTTGCTCGGCTTCAATACTTCTGTGGTCAAATTTTCCTTCGCCAATCGGGTTATATTGGATTAGATTAACTTTACTTGGAACTTGTCGGCAATACTTGATCAATGCTTTGATATCTTCATCGCCGTCATTGATTCCTTTCCAGACACAATATTCAAAAGTGACCGGAGAACCTGTTTTCTGATACCAATACTGCAACGAATCCATAATATCAGTCAAAGGAAATTTATCAGAAAAAGGCATTATTTCATTACGTTTATGTTCAATTGCTGAGTGTAGTGAAAGCGCCAGTTTCACTTTCAGTTCTTCATCTGCGAGCATTTTTATCATCTTCGGAATTCCGGATGTTGAAACGGTAATTCTTCTTGGCGACATTCCCAGACCGTCAGGTTTCGTGATTTTATGGATAGCTTCGACAACGTTTTTGTAATTCATCATCGGTTCGCCCATTCCCATAAACACGATGTTTGTGAGTGGCCTGTCAAAATATTCTTTGCTTTGTCGGTCAATCAATGCGACTTGGTCTACAATCTCTGCAACTTCCAGATTTCGCATTCTTTTTAGTTTGGCTGTGGCGCAGAATTCGCAGTTCAGAGAACAACCAACTTGAGAAGAAACACAGGCC
>MKVE01000019.1:74692-142352 GCA_001898785.1 Chryseobacterium sp. 36-9
GCGGGAAAGATTATCACGAAGATTTTTTGAAAGATTTGTCATCTCATCAAAAGAGTGCAGATTCTTACTCCACAGCCAATCATAGACCTGCTTGGCACGAAACGGCTTATCACCAATTGTGCTGAAGTAATCTTTGAGCTGATCGAGGGAAAGTGTGCGGATATCTTTCAATGCTTTCTGAAAATTTTTGCAAAGATACGTTTAATGTAACAATTTAAAAATCCAATAATGAAACGATAGATACATTTGATAATCTTGAGTTTTCGTTTTTTTGAAAGATAATTTCTTAGCTAAGTTTTACATTGATAATTAATTATGATTTGGAAACGGTAATTTTAATTATTGAACTTAAAGTATTGGGAATTATAATTCGACTTTATTAATAGATTGATAATTCTTACATTTGCATTGATTTTTACCAGATGAAGTTCCAAGCCTTTTACGACAGCCCATTCATACTGAATTTTTCCTTTGAAAAGCTTATCGAGAAAATGGAAGCAGAAGCTTCTGATAACCCAGAATATGCGCTGTCACATCAGAGAATTCTGGATAAAGCGAAAGAATTTCCCGAACTTCTGAATGGTATTACAAATCTTAATTTCTTTGAGAAAAATGAAACCTTGATGAAGGAGCTTTTGCGTGATCTTTTTCCACCAATGTTGACGGGAAATGAAATCAAGGCAATTGGTTTTCCTTTTTATAATTTCTTTTTCAATCCTACACAACGTTTTCAGAACATCCTTAAAAATGCCGGCGAAAACTTTGATATGTTTATTAAAGGTCTTGATCCGCATCGTTTTTATGTAATGAGCTGTTGCATTATTTTGAGAAATTTTTATAATGTTCCGCTCAATCTTTCGATGCCGTTTATTTTCGATATTCCGAATGAGGAAGGTATTGTGAACCATTACCGTTTTTTGAATAATGTTGATTTTATTGATGTTAATCCGCTGGAAAATTTCAAAAGATTGACAGAAGAAGAGATTTCTGAATTGCTGGATAATTTTGAAGATTACGAATTGTGGAAAGAAAAATTTCCGCCAAAAAGCTGGGAACTGAAAGGTTTTGCTGTCGTTAATTTCTTTGACGCCACAACAGAAATTGCAGTTTCCAATCTCAAAACCAAATTGATTAATCTTGAAGATGATGAAAATCTGAAACCGGAACTGAACAAGATTTTCCGTTCGATTTTTCAGGTTCCTGATTTAGAATTGGGCTATACATCTATCAATCACGAAGAAAACAAATTTGTAAAAACGCCCATCAATGGTGTGATTGATAGTTTTATTCTGTCAGGATTGAATCATTCCAGAAATGAATTGCTTTGTGAAAAGAATTTTAACACATTAGTAGAATCCAGAAAATACTTCAGCATTTCTGATGTTGAGAAAGTTTACCGGGAGTTTCCGGACAGTGATTTTGCCAAGCAATTCTACGAATTGGGAATCAAAAGCGCAATTTTTGCGCCTATTATCAAAAACAAAAAAGTTCTTGGAATTATCGAACTCGTCTCCAGAAAGAAAATGCTGAACAGCATCAATGCTCAAAAAATGGAAATCGTGATGCCATATCTTGAAGATACGATGGACAGACTATATGACGGCATTGAAACGAGAATCCAAGCGATTATCCAACGGGAATATACAGCGATACATCCAAGTGTTTATTGGAAATTCCGACAAGAAGCGGAACGCCACATTGGTTTCTACAGAGAAGAATTTGATTTGCCTTACCGAAAAATCACTTTTGAAAATCTTACGCCACTTTTTGGACAAACAGATATCAGGAACTCTTCGGTTTCGAGGAACCTGGCAATTAAAAAAGATTTGGAAATCAATCTGATGCTGATTTCTGATGTTTTCAAGGATCTAAGTTCTGATAATGATTTGGAATCCATTAATTTAAAACTGATTCATTTTCAGGAATTATTGGCAAAAGATTTAAAAGCCGACACAGAAAGTCAGGTTCAGAATTTTATTCATAACGAAGTTCATCCTTTGCTGGAGTCCATCAAGCTTCAGAACGTGAATTATAATCAAATCGTTACAGATTATCATAAACAACTGGATTCTAAAACAGAATTGGTTTATCAGTTCAGGAAGAAATTTGATGATAGTTTGTCATCGGTCAATAAGTTTTTAGCGGATATCCTGGACAAACGTCAGGAAGAGCAACAGCAAAGGTTTCCATTTTACTACGAGCGTTTCAAGACGGACGGCGTTGAACATAATATGTATATCGGTTCATCAATTGAACCGGAGCTGACTTACGACCCGATTTTCCTCAAGAATTTAAGGTTATGGCAACTGCGTGTGATTTGCGAATCCGAATTGCATTACAAAAAATACAAAGAAACGCTGGATTATTCTCTGGATGTTTCGTCTTTGATTTTAGTTTACAGCACGCCAATCAGCATCAGATTCAGAATGGATGAAAAACGTTTTGATGTGGACGGAAGTTATAATGCCCGCTACGAAATGATTAAAAAACGTATCGACAAATCCCAGGTCAAAAATTCTGACGAACGTATCACACAACCCGGAAAAATCAGCATTATTTATTCTCAGGATGGGGAACGTGAAGAATATTTGAAATTAATCAAAATCCTTCAGGACCAAAATGTGCTTTCAACTATAGAAGAACTGGAAGTTGAAGATTTACAGGGAATTAACGGTTTGCGAGCTTTGCGTGTTGCGGTTAATTATGAGGCAGAAGATGTGGATTATGAGTTTGTGGAAGGGATTTGATATTCGGTTTAAAAATCAATCATTTGTTGTCGTTGATAATTATAAAATGCCTTAAAGCTTTTGGAGAAAGCAAGATGATAAATTGCTAATGAATAAATAATCACAACCACAAATAAAGGTGTTTTTGATGCTAAGTCGACTTCAATAAATAAAATGCCGGCAATAGAAAGTATTATTGAAAATACAAATAAAGTTAGAGCTAAAATTCGAGCCCAATTTTTTCCAATATAAACCAAGTAAAGCAATCCAACTGTGAGAATAAATCTAATTATTTGACGGATTAATTTTTTAATATCGATATCAATTTTTGCAGATTGTTCAAAGTAAATTGAAAAAATCGAGAATAGTAAAATACTGATTGATATCAAGATAGTTCTATCTCTTCCTATTTTAATTATCTTATCCATTTCAAGAATAATATTCTAAACCGTCACATTCCGAAAAGCCACCACAAAAGCCACCACAGAAACAATAATTCCAATTGTGAAAACCGTGTAAGTCAGTCTCAATAATTTGTATTTTCTGTTGAGAACAACGCCCAGATAATAGAGGTCTTTTATCATTGTATCGTATAGATATTGTCGGTCGTTCATCATTTCTTTCATTGCCCAAAGATACTCTTCCATCGGCATTTTGTAGAAGTTTCCGAAGAACAAAAGGTTTACTTTTTTCTCCTCGATTTCCTTTCTGGTAAAAGTTCCGCTGGATACTTTCGGTCTTGTGGACATTATCGCCAAAATAATACAAATCACACTGAATATGACCATGACAAAAGTCGGAATAATCAAATGCGAATTACTTGGCGCATCCAATTTTGGAATCAAAGATGATAATGCGATTGAAATAATAATCGCGTTGACGGAAAGCAGAATATTCGCTTTGCTATCGGCAATTTGGCTCAGTTTGGTATGGTTGTTCAATGTCACCCGGAACATCGTTTCTATACCACGTTCAGGGCTTTCCAGCTTCTCAAGCTTTTTCTTATTCAGAAGTGCTTTATCATTATCTTCAGCTGCTTTTTTCTTTTTTTCTTCTTTCAGATTCTGGATGTGAGAAAGGATTTTATCCACATTTTTCTCTTTGATTGGCTGCCAGTTTTCTTTAGCAAATTTGGTGTAAAACTGATGTTTTGAAAAGAAAACAATATTAAGCTCAGACCACTGTTGCTTGCTGAATTTCTGATGATGAACCTCCTTGATTTCCTGTCTCAGATTCTCACAAATCCTGAAATAATCATCCGAAGCCAGATGATACAAATCTGCATCTTTTATGATTTCTTCCAGATGATTTTTAGGCTTGTAAAATTTGTCCGTTGCCAGGATCAGTTCTCCGATTTTAGCAATTCTATCTTCGGGAAATCCATATTGCTTTAAAAAGTTTGCAGCTTCTTTTCGGCTTTCTTCTTCGTGATTATCAGCATCATCAATGTAACCCAAATCGTGAAACCAGCCTGCCAAAAGCAGATTTTCTGTGTCTTCGGGACCAATGTTTTCTTCTTTTGCAAGGATTTTTATCTTATCAACAACCTGAATCGTGTGGTCAAGATTGTGATAAGTATAAGCAGAAGATAATCTATCTTTGAATAAATTTTTAACATAATCTTCCGAAATTTTCAAAATATCCATAAAAGCAATTTGGAACAAATTTAAGAAAGTATTTATAGCTTATTAATTTTAATTTTGTTAAATATTGTTAGAGTTTGACTAATTTCGTGAATATTTGAAATCAAAATCGTCAGGTCGAACTTGTCGAAGCCTTTAACTTAAATATTTAATTTTATTTATGGCAGCTTAATCCGCCTTCCGCTCCCAATCTTTTTTGCAGAAGATTTTAGATTAAATAGTTTTTAAGTGTAAGCAAAAAAGGATTTCCGCTCAAGTCGGGCTGCGTGCGATTCATTGGTAAGAATTACCTTTAATATTGAAAATCATTTATGAGATACATATACCAATTATATCTTTTTATCATACTTCTGTTCGTTGCGATTTCCTGCGCTGTTCAAAACGCCGATTACGGAAAAAATGCCAAAAACTTTGTGAAAAACCCAACGATTAAAGATAGCATCATTCACACTTTTTATTTGGTTGGTGATGCTGGGAATCTTGATCAGGATGAAGCTTTCCACAATATGAATATTCTGAAAGATTCATTATCCAAAGCTCCGGAAAATAGTACTTTGATGTTTTTGGGAGATAATATTTATCCAGTCGGAATGCCAAAAAATGAGGACGAACATAGAGCTTTGGCGGAGAAAAAAATGGATAACCAGATTTCATTATCTCAACAGTTCAAAGGAAAAACGATTTTCATTCCCGGCAATCACGATTGGTACAACAACGGCATCAAAGGTTTGAAAAGAGAAGAAGATTATGTTACAGAAAAACTGAATGACAAATCGGCTTTCGGACCAAGAAACGGCTGTCCCATTGAAACCAGAAAAATCAACAAAAAACTGACTTTGATTTTAGTGGACGCAGAATGGGTTTTGGCAAATTGGGACAAAAATCCGGGTATCAATGAAAAATGCGACCTCAAAACCCGCGAAGATTTCTATACAGAATTCGAAGACCAGCTGAATAAAAATCAGAACAAAACCATTGTTGTGGCAACACATCATCCATTGATGACGAACGGCTCACACGGCGGAAAATATTCTTGGGAAAAGCAGATTTTTCCTTTGGAAAATAAAATTCCACTCCCGGTTTTAGGTTCAATTATCAATTTGACAAGGGCAACCGGCGGAATCACACATCAGGATATCAGCAATCAGAATTATAAAAATCTGGCAGACCGACTGAAAACTTTGATTGGCGGAAGGAAAAATGTCATCGTAGTTTCTGGTCACGACCATAATTTGCAATACATCGAGCAAGGCGACATCAGACAAATCGTTAGCGGCGCAGGTTCCAAAACGGAATCTGCAAAAGCCATTGGAAGTAATGATTTTTCATTTGGAAAAAACGGATACGCAGAACTGAAAATCTCAAAATCAGGAAATGCTGAAGTGAATTTTTACACTCTTAATCCAAAAAAATCGGAATTGTTATTCAGAAAAACGGTTTTGGAAAACGAATCGAAAATTGCGAAAGATTACCCGAATCAATTTCCTCAAAATACAGAAGCCTCGATTTATGATTCTGCAATGACGAAGAAAAGTAAGTTCTACGAGTTTCTGTGGGGAAAGCATTACCGTGAATATTATTCGAAAAAAATCAATGTCAAAAATCTGGAATTGGACACATTATTTGGTGGCGTGAAACCCGATAGAGCAGGAGGCGGACATCAAACCAAATCCCTTCGTCTGGAAACCAAATCCGGAAATGAATACGTGATTCGTGCGCTGAAAAAAAGCGGTGTAAGATTTTTGCAGGCTGTGGCGTTCAAAAATCAATATGTAATTGATGATTTTTCGGATAGTTATGCGGACAAATTTTTGTTGGATTTTTACACGACTTCTCATCCTTACACGCCTTTGGTAATCGGTGGAATGGCAGACAAATTGGGAATTCGTCACACAACACCGGAGTTATTTTACATTCCAAAACAGAAAACTCTTAAAAATTTCAATGAGAATTTTGGAAATGAATTGTATTATCTCGAAGACCGACCAATGGAAACCGAGGAAAATCCGAACAAAGTTCTCGGAACTGATGAAGTAATCCTGAATCTTGCCAAAGATGAAAAATATAAAATGGATGAAAAAGCGTGGATCAAAGCACGTTTGTTCGATATGCTGATTGGCGATTGGGACAGGCATCACGATCAATGGAAATTCGAATCCAGGAAAGAAAATGGCAACGTGATTTACAGCCCGATTCCGAAAGACAGAGACCAGGCTTTTTCAAAATATGACGGTTTTATCACGGGAATCCTGATGGAATTTCCTGATCTGAAACATATGCAGACTTTTGATCATCAGATTGAAAGCGTGAAGTGGTTTAACCGTGAACCTTATCCGTTGGATTTGATTTTTGCTAAAAATTCTAATGGAAAAGACTGGCAGGGTTTAGCAGAATTTATTCAAAATCATTTATCGGAAAATGACATTAGAGAAGCTTTTAAAAACCTTCCAAAAGAAGTTCAGGATAAAGTTTCAGAAGATTTGATTCAGAAATTACTGACGAGAAAAAATGACCTTCAAAAATATGCTTCGGCTTATTTCAAATTCCTTCAGGAAAAAGTGGTATTGACCGGAACTGACAAAAAAGACAAATTTGTAGTCACCAGATTACCGAATAACGAAACGGAAGTCAAAATCATCAGACTGAAAAAATCGGGAGAAGAATTGCAATCATCCAAGCTTTATTCGGGTTTGATGACCAAAGAAATCATATTGTATGGTCTGGATGACGATGACGAATTTATTGTTGAAGGAAAACCACATTCGAACATCAAAATCAAACTTTTGGGAGGTTTGGATAACGATAAATATTCGGTTTTCAACTCCAGGAAAGTGACGATTTACGATTATAAAAGTAAACCGAACAATTTCGAAAATAAAGGAAGTGCAACTCTGAAGTTGACTGATGACTATGACATCAACCAGTACAACTACAGAAACCCGAAATATAATGTTTTTACCACATTTATGAATTTCAATTTCAATCCGGATGATGCCTTGGCGATTGGTTTTAATGCAGATTATACCGTGAATGATTTTATCAAGAATCCGTTTTCTCAGAAACACCATTTTACAGCCAATTATTTCACAGGAACGAGAGGTTATGAACTGGCTTATCAGGGGATGTTTCCATTGTTGAAAGGTAAGTGGTTTTACGGCTTGGATACGAGGGTCACGAGTTCTCATTACATCAGAAATTTCTACGGCATTGGTAATGAGACAGTTAATCCGAAGGAAGAATTTGGAGATCGCTTTAATAATGTCAGAGCTCGGGAGTTTGGATTTTCGCCGTCTATTAACTGGAACAAAAATGCGTCAACATTCTCTGCAAAACTGAATTACGAAATTCTGAAAATCGATAGAACGGCTAATCGCTATATTTCAATTCCTGGTGTCATCAATGACGACGTTTTCAAATCGAAACAGTTTGGTGGAGCCGATTTGTCGTTCAATTATGAGAATTATGACAACAAAGCGAATCCAAAATTGGGAATGAAATTCGATATCAGAACGGTTTGGAATATGAATCTTCAAAACACGGACAGACAATATACTTCACTGGAAACAGGGCTTGGTTTCCTGCATTATCTGACGCAAAATCAAAGATTGGTTTGGTCTTCTTATGCGAAGACAAAATGGCTTTTTGGTAACGATTACGAGTTTTATCAAATGGCGACGTTGGGTGGAAACAAAGATTTGCGAGGTTTCCGTTTTAACCGTTTTTATGGGAAAAATTCTTTTTATCAAACCTCGGATTTGAGATATGAAGTCGGTAAAATCAAGAATTCAATTTTACCTTTGAGCTATGGATTTTTCGGCGGGTTTGATTTAGGTAGAGTTTGGAATCCGAATGAAAGTTCTAATAAATGGCATAATTCGTACGGTGGTGGATTTTGGCTGAATGCGGTTGATGCGATTTCTGCCAATCTTTCTTATTTTACATCGTCAGACGGAGGAAGATTGGTTGTCGGGATTGGCGGGACTTTTTAAAATGTAATGATGATTGAAACCAAACGACTGCTTCTAAAACCTTATTCGCTGGATTTTGCTAAGGCGTTTTATACTAAATTTCAAAACGATAAAGACTATCTTGAAGATTACTTTTCCAGAACTCTAACTAAAACTCTGGAAGACACAGAGTTGTATTTTCAAAAGAAAATTGAAAATTTTAAAAGTGAAGAAGGTTTCTATTTTGGGATTTTCTTTAAAGAATCAGATGAATTGATCGGTCATATTTCTGTAAGGTAAATCGACTGGACAGTTCCGAAAGGTGAGTTGGCATACTTTATTTTTAATGATTTTTCGGGTAATAAATATTCTTATGAAGCTTTGGAGGCATTTCGTGATTGGTCTGTTTCTGTAAAAGGGTTGATTAGAATTTTTATGAAGATTGCACCGGATAATATTGCCAGCAAAAAAGTAGCGGAGTTTTGTAATTTCGAATTTGAAGGTTTGCTGAAAAATGACTATCGAAAAAGACAAAAAGTTCTTACGGATATGTTGCTTTATTCGTTTACGAAGACTGATTAATTGAGATTCTATTTCTCAATTTCAAGCTTGGTTTCTCAATGAAATATCTGTAAAATAACCCTCCAAGAATACATCCGATTAAACAGGTGATCAATAACAAATTTTCCGAAATAGGAATTTTGTAAAATTCTGTCAGGTTTTGAATGAGGTGAATAATTCCCTTGTGAGAAAGATAGATTGTAAAAGATAAATTTGCTAATTGAGTTGTGAAATAGTTTTTTGATTTGTTCAGGAATGAGGATTTCGAAATCGCAGAAATTACTACAAGACCATAACTTATAGCAACGAGTGTGAATCCAAATACAGAAGCAATTTCAGAAGATTGGTCATTGCAAACCCATAAAAAGAAACCAAGAAAAGCTAAACCTGACAGCAAAAACAAATTACTATTTTCATCAATCAATTTTCTGAATTTTAAGGAATATTGAAATAGATATCCAATCAAAACACCAACTGCCAATCCGTCCAATCTTGTGTGCGTTGGATAATAGATTTTCATATACCAGATTTTCCAAAATTCATTCGAATTGATATTGGGAAATACATATTCGTGCCAGGAAAAATACCTCGCCAAAATCGAAAATAATATAATTACGAAGATTATAAATTTTAGATATTTCAATGTTTTTGATTTGATGAATAGAAGTAATGAAAAAGGCAGAATCAGATAGAATTGCTCCTCGATACACAAAGACCAGGCGTGTGAGAATGTTCCTTTGTTGATGACATCCAAGCCATAATTCTGAGTGAAGGTGAGAAATTTCCATAAAGACGAAAGTGATTCTCTTTCTCTGAAAATTGGAAAGCAGAAATACAATAGTAATGTGAAAAAATAAGGCGGAATGATTCTGAAAAAACGTTTTGTGAAGAATGATCTTAGATTAATTTCCCCTTTATTTTTAATTTCCTGAAATAATTGATTTGAAATCAAAAAACCACTTAATACAAAAAATAAATCAACTCCAGTCCAGCCAAAACGTCCGAAAGTATCTATCCAATCTGGATGCGAAAAAGCACGATAATGATACATTAACACCAAAAGAATTGCAATGGCTCTTAGATGGTCTAATCCATTGAATCTTTGAGAAAAAGTTGTCTGCATTTAATTTTTCTCTGCAAGATGCTTGCTTTTTAATAGTAATTTTCAAAGCACTTTCAGAAAGCGGAGATTTTTATTTGGATTACTTGTTCTGCATTTTGGATTGTAATTATGGTTGTTTGTCATTCGATTTGTCAATTCTGCATTCATAAAAGATTTTATCGGGTTATAATTTATAATTTTGAAGATTGTGAGAATCGGAACTTGGAAAAAATATCAATCAAACATTGGCTTTCAAATTTTATTTTGGACAGCATTATTTATGTTGATTGAGGCGAGGAACTATGGAGAATATGAGGATGCTAATATTCAATTGATTTTTTACTATGATTTGTGCCATTGGATTTTTCAGATTATCAGCGCCAATTTTATTTATTATGTTCTTATAAAGCATTTTTTCGACCGAAAAAAGTATCTCTCATTTTTAATTATACTGCTTGTTTCTCTGTATGTTTTTTCTGTTATTAATCGTCTTTTTATTGTTTACATAGCCGAACCTTTCTTTTGTAATTTTCCACAGGACAGCATTTATAGCATTGTTACAGATATCAGATATCTGTTGATTAGCTATACTTTTTCCATTATTACCGGAGCTTTTGCATTTGTTTCAGTGATGTTTATGCTGCGATACAAAACGGAAAAACAAAACATAACCAAACTCTTGAAGGAAAAAGCAGAGTTAGAATTGAAGGTTCTGAAATCGCAGCTTAATCCTCATTTTCTATTTAATACACTCAATAATATTTATTCGCTTTCCATTATTAATTCGGAGAAAACTTCAGAATCTATCAGCAGACTTTCGGAAATTTTGGACTATGTTCTTTATAAAGGTCAGAATAAAACGGTTAATATTTCGGATGAGATCTCTATTATTGATGATTATATTGAGCTTGAAAAACTGAGATATGACGAACGGCTGAAAATATTCAAAACACAAAAGCTAAACTCTGAAAATAAGATTCCACCATTGTTGTATCTTTCTTTGGTTGAAAATTCCTTCAAACACGGTGCTGGAAAATCGGTTGGAGATATTGAAATTAATATTGAAATTGAGACGGATGAAAATCAATCTGTTTTTCGAATCAAAAATACGTATTCAGAAACTTTAAAATCTGAACGTGAAAGTTTGGGATTAAATAATATAGAAGAGCAATTGAAGATATTTTATGAGAATCAATTTGAATTTAATGTTTCAGAAATCGGAAATTGGTTTGAAATAGAAATAATTACGCCCGCAACAGAATGATAAATTGTATTATAATTGATGACGAACCTCTGGCTGTAAAGCTTTTGGAAAACCATATTTCAAAGATTGATTCTCTGAAACTGGTCGCAACTGCAAAAAACGCAATCGAAGCTTATCAAATATTGCAGACAAAACCTGTTGACCTAATGTTTCTCGATATTGAAATGCCCAATCTTAACGGAATCGAATTTCTGAAATCCTTAAATCGAAAACCTAAAACCATTTTCACAACAGCTTACCGCGAATTTGCCATAGAAGGATTTGAATTGGAAGCGGTTGATTATATTCTGAAACCAATTACATTCGAGAGATTTTTCAAATCTGTAGAGCGTGTGTTGAGAAATATTTCTTATGATGAACAAGTTGAAGATTTCATTATTGTAAAGACAGATGGATTGAATCGGAAAATCATTTTATCTGACATTCTTTACTTTGAAAGTCAGGGAAATGATGTCAAAATTACTTTACAAAATGAAAAAAAAATCATTACAAAAAATAAAATGACAGATTTGGAAAACTCACTTTCTGATAGCGGCTTTTTAAGGATTCACAGGTCTTTTTTAATCAATTCAAAATATGTGACTGCATTCAATAATAATGAAATTATATTGAATAAATACAACAGAAGTCATAAGAAAGAATTTGAGGGTTTTGTGGCGAAGTTTTCCGCTTCCAGATTATTGTAATTGAGTGGTTATTTCAACTTCAATTGATAAAGATTTCCTGTGTGTGTTTTGTTGCCTTCATCGGTCATTAAGATTGTATTTTCATCTTTGAAACACAAACCTTCTTTCTGAGTGTGATGATTCAGTTCAATTTTTTCGACGTTTCCGGAGAAGAAATTATTGCCTTTCCAATTGGTGAAAATCCAGACTTTATCGGAGCTTAAAATAGCTACTTTATCTTTATTCGGGCTGATGTCTGCACTGGTCACAGCACAATGGTTGAACTGTTCACAAGTCACAAAACTCCCGATTTTCTTAGCAGGTAATTTTTGAGTGAAGTTGTTATCAACTTCATATAAAACCGTGGTTCCATCAAATTTTGAACTTCTGTTTTTAGTAAAAAGGTAAAACTTATTATTATGAATGAAGAATGATTCCACATCAAAAATCCGGTCTTTTTTCTTTGGAGGAAATTCGGTTTGTTCCGGATAATAGAACTGAACAATTGACTCTGCTTTAGCTTCATCTTTATTCAAATCTGAAGCTTTGATTTTATAAATGGCTAAGTTTTGCCTGTCATTATCATTATTTCCAAAATCGCCGATGTAGATATTCCCTTCATCATCAGAAGTCAAATCTTCCCAGTCATTATTTTCAACATTGGAGATGGTAATTTGCCTGATTAATTCTCCTTTCTCATTGAATCCAAAAAGAACATTGTGATTATGATTGTCCTCAATTGTCCAAATCAGGGGTGATGCTTTCGAAATTTCACAAGCCGAAGCTTCTTTTAATTTCTTTGGAAGACTTGCCAGTGTTGAAAAGTTCTCCTGAGCCTGGGAACAAGAAAATGTAATGGATAATAATGCTAAAAAGGAAAGTGCTTTCATCCGATGAAATTAATGAAATTAAAACACATAAAAAAATGCCCAACCGATAAAGTTGAGCATTCTGTTTTTGAAAAATTCAAATCTTAAAGAATCAACATCGCGTCTCCGTAAGAGTAGAATTTGTATTTTTCTTTGATAGCTTCCTCGTAAGCTCTCATTATGAAATCTTTGTTAGCAAAAGCGGCAATCATCATAATCAGAGTAGACTTAGGCGTGTGGAAGTTGGTAATCATTGCATTGGCAACACCGAATTCGTGAGGTGGATAGATGAACTTGTTGGTCCAACCTCTGTAAGCTGAGATTTTTTTGTTAGAAGAAACAGAAGTTTCCAAAGCTCTCATCGTTGTTGTTCCAACAGCACAGACTCTGCGTCCTTCTTCTACAGCTTTGTTAATGATTGCTGCGTTCTTCTCATCGATAATCGCTTCTTCAGATTCCATTTTGTGCTTGGATAGATCTTCAACTTCGATTGGGTTGAAAGTTCCCAAACCAACGTGAAGTGTGATCTCTGCAAAGTCAATTCCTTTGATCTCTAATCTCTTCATCAAGTGTTTTGAAAAGTGAAGACCTGCAGTTGGCGCTGCTACAGCACCTTCAACTTTGGCATAGATGGTTTGATATCTTTCTGCATCTTCCGGCTCAACCTCTCTTTTGATATATTTTGGAAGCGGCGTTTCACCAAGTTCTGTCAATTTTGCACGGAACTCTTCATAAGAACCATCGAACAAAAATCTCAGTGTTCTTCCTCTAGAAGTCGTATTATCGATAACTTCCGCTACAAGAGACTCATCTTCTGTGAAGAATAATTTGTTACCGATTCTGATTTTTCTTGCCGGGTCAACCAAAACGTCCCAAACACGAGTTTCAGCATCCAGTTCTCTCAATAAGAAAACTTCAATCTTAGCTCCTGTTTTTTCTTTGTTTCCAAATAATCTTGCAGGGAAAACTTTGGTATTATTAAAAATGAAAAGGTCTTTCTCATCAAAATAATCAATAACATCTTTGAAAAGGCGATGCTCGATAGTTTCAGTTTTTCTGTTAAGAACCATCAACCTTGCCTCATCACGGTTTTCTGACGGGTGTTCTGCCAATAACTCTGCTGGCAAATCGAAATTGAAATCAGATGTTTTCATAAAATTTACGGATTTTATTTGTTTTTACAGGACTTGCCTGTGGTTAAATTTTTGCGAGGTGCAAAGATACGACATCAAAGAGCCTATGTCAAGTAAATATTAATTTTAAATATCCGGATTAATCATTTCAATATATATTTAATGTTTTTTTTATAAATTTAGTATTTATATTTGGTGTTTTCTGTAAAAAACAGTTAATTTAGTGCATCTAAAAGTTGTTTTTGTCAATTAATTTGCTTTGTTATGAGTATTGAAAATGAAAATCCTGAGAATGAAAATTTGAATCCGGAAACTGATGCTGCTGAAAATCAACCAGTAGAAGAAACAGTTACCAGCCAAAATTCAGAAACCGAAACCGAATCTGAACATCAGGAAACCGAAGTTGTTGAGGAAGATTTTTCTCATTATTCTTTAAAAGAAGCTTTGGACGAAATGGAAAAAATAGTCAACAAAGATGATGCTTCATCTTTTTCCAGACGTTTCAATGCACTGCGGGAACAGGCAAATCACAAATTGGCTGACGAAATCGAAGACAAAAAACACGAGTACCTGGAACAGGGAAATCCTGAAGAACATTTCGAATATCATCATCCACAAGCTTCCAAATTGTCTGCTCTTGTCAATATTTTCAAAGAAAAACAAGATAAATTTCATAAACAACAAGAAGCCGAACATCAAGGAAATCTGCAAGAAAGATTAGCAATTATCGAGAGGCTGAAAAACCTTTACACCAATTCTGAACCGGGAACTAATCTCTTCAAATCAATAAGAGAAATCAAAGAAGCCTGGGGAAATGCAGGTCAGGTTGCTAAATCTGAGTTCAAAAATCTGAATAATAATTATTTCCATCATCTTAAAATGTTCAATGAGATGTTGGATCTGAATAAAGAATATCTGGAGCAGGAATTTGCTCATAATCTTGAAAAAAGACAACATATTATCCAAAGAGCAAAAGAATTGCTGGATGAGAAGGTTGTTCAAAAAGCACTGAATGAACTGCAATATCTTCATAAGCTTTGGAAAGAAGAAGCGGAGCCTGTTGCAGAAGAATTCCGTGAAAAAACCTGGGAAGAATTCAAAGAGATTTCCAATAAAATTCATGAAAGAAAATCTGAATTGATTGCAGTTATAGAAACTGAACAACTTGAAAATCTTGAAAAGAAAAATAAGATCATTGAAGAGTTGAAAACACTTTCTGCTCCTCAGAACATCAATCATACCTATTGGCAACAAGCCATTAAAAGAGTAGAAGAGATCAGATCCGAGTTCCTGAAATTAGGCGCTGTTCCAAAAAAGTTATCCAATCAAAACTGGACAGATTTCAAACAATCTCTTAGGGATTTCAATACAGCTAAAAATGATTTTTATAAGAATCTAAAAGGATCTCAGATTCAGAATCTTGAAGAAAAACAAGCCTTAATCAAAACGGCTCAGGATAATATGAATTCTGAAGATTGGGATACCGTGGTTCCATTATTCAAAAAACTACAGGAAGACTGGAAAAAAATTGGTCACGTTCCTAGAAGTCAGGCGAATAAAGTTTGGGATGACTTCCGTGATGCTTGTAATACGTTTTTCAAAAATTATAGAGAAAAGAATAATGCAGCCGGCGATAACTGGAAAGAAAATTATAAAAACAAAAAAGCACTTCTCGATGAACTGAAAACTTTGACAGACGAAGACGGTTCTGTTGAAAAAATTGAGAATATCAAGAATTCCTGGAATGCTATCGGAAAAGTTCCCAAAGATAAGTTGTCAATTAATACGGAATTTAATAAAACTCTGAGAGAGAAGTTAAAACTCAACAAAATCAATGAGTTTGATTTGAAGGAAGAAAATCTGTCAGAAAGCCAATTGACCGATAAAGCCAGAAAAATCAAAAATCAAATTGCAGATCTGGAAGCAGAAGTTGTGCAATTGGAAAATAATTTGTCTTTTTTCAATTCACCAACGCGAGATAATCCACTTTTGAAAGATACCTATGAGAAACTGGACGGCAAAAAAGAGCAATTAGAAGGATTGAAAGTCACACTTCATAATATCATCGCAGGAGAATAAAAAAAAATTATACTTTATTAAATGAAAATCCTCTAATGAAGAGGATTTTTTATTTTTTTTCAAATTAATATAAACAATTATTAATAATCAATTTCAAAATAATAAAAGTTATGTGATAAAAAAATGATACTTTTATCCTCCACTTTTTAAAATTGAGATATGATAAAAAAGTACTTGTTGACATTAGCCATTCTTCCGGTTTTGGCCTACGCTCAAGCACCTGCAGGCTACTATTCCGGAACTGAAGGTCTTTCTGGTTATGCTCTGAAAAGTAAACTTCACGATATTATTTCTAAGAATTACAACTGGCATTATGATGATCTGAAAACTTTGTATGGACAGACGGATATAGATAAGTATTACGATTATGATGCTAGCAATACGACTTATTTATTAGATATCTATTCCAACAATCCAACTGGGACGACGGCATATCATTATACATTGAGTAATATAATCAGCAGTGCCAATGCAGAAGGCCTTGGCTGGAACCGGGAGCATATGATGCCACAAAGTTCTTTTAATAGTGCATATCCGATGTATTCTGATTTGTTTTTTGTTGTTCCCACAGATGCAAGAATTAATCAGCTGAGAAGTAATTTTCCTTATGGGAAAGCAGGTTCAACAGTTTATTATAATTTCACAAATGGTTCAAAACAAGCTTCCAACGGTACACCCGGTGCAATTTATACAGGAAGAGTTTATGAGCCAATTGATGAGTTCAAAGGCGATGTTGCAAGATCACTACTGTATTTCGTAGTGAGATATGAGGGGAAATTAGGAGGTTTTAATTACAGTACAAATGCGGATCCGACAAAGGATCAAAACCCACTCAACGGAACAGAAGAAAAAGCTTACGACGACTGGTATATCGCAATGCTGCTTAACTGGCATCAACAAGATCCGGTCTCAGCAAGAGAAATAACCCGCAATAACTCCGTTTATAGTATTCAGAAAAACAGAAATCCTTTTATTGATCACCCGGAATGGGTCAATTTGATCTGGAATCAGACACCTGATAACATTCCACCTTCAACGCCATCACAATTATCTATGGAGAGAAATTCGGCTTATTTTGTCAATCTAAAATGGCAGGCGAGTCCGGAATCTGATGTGTTGGGTTACAGGATCTATCAGGATAATGTCTTGATTGGAACTTCAAAAACCAATTCATTCTCGGCAGACCATTTAACCCCAAATACAACTTATAACTTTACGGTTAAAGCTTATGACACGTCATATCTGGAAAGTGCGCAGAGCAATACGATGAATGTGACAACCTTGGAGTCAGATATATTTGCAAAAGATTTGCAAATAGTTAAATATCTGGAAGGAACCGGAAATAATAAGGCGTTCGAAATTGCCAACAGAACCGGCCACAAAGTCAATCTTAATGGTTACAAGTTATACATACAGTATAAAGGAACGGTGTATTATTTTGGAGAACCATTTGAATTGGAAGGCGAGATAGAAAACAATCAAAGTTTTGTTGCGATTAATCCTAATGCTAATTTCAGCTGTTTCAATAATCTTAATGCTAAATTTGTAACGGCCGCCCCTTCTCTTACTTTTACAGGCGGACAATATGTTGATTTATCTTACAAATCATCAACTGTAGATGCAGTTGGTGTTAAAGGTCAGGATAATGCTAATGGTAACAAATCACTTTACAGAAAGCGAGAAATCACTAATCCGACAGCGACTTTTGATATTAATGAATGGACAAGTTATGCATCTGATTATTGTCAAGGTTTGGGCGTTTTGGGAATTAATGATATTACGGATAGAACTTTAGATTTCAATATTTATCCAAATCCGGTTGTTCATCAGCTTTATGTCAATGGGGAAATCAGCAAGGCAAAATCGGCAAAGATCTATGACCTTTCCGGTAAGTTGATAAAAGAAATCAATAATCCTTTTGTTAATCAAAAATCGATTGACGTTCAGTCATTACTTCCAAATACTTACATTTTGAATATCGATGGAAAATCGGTCAAGTTTATTAAAAAATAAATTCATTAAAAAAATAAAAAAAGCATTTCAAACCTGAAATGCTTTTTTTATTTGTCAAGATTATTAAGAGTGAGAATATATTTATCAATATACAATTGCTTTTCTTTCGATTTATATTGCTGAATAAATCTCGGGTGTTCCAGTATTTTTAATTCATCAAATAATTTAGCTTCACAATTTAATTTATGGATGAAATCTGCGTTTTTCTTTCCCAAAACATAAACTTTTGAAGTATCGATACCTAAACTGATATGCTTTTTCAGAGAATCAATCATGAATTGTTTTACCATTTCAAATAAAAACTTGTCATCATAATAATTGGCATTAATCCATTTATTTTCTTTTGTTTTTCTGATGATAGCCAAAGGAAATGGGGAATTGATATAAAAATCCTGATAGAAACTTTTTGCTCCACCATAGGCGTCAATCATATCATACATAAAGACTGAAGAAATCTCGTGTGTGTAAGCGGATTTCATTTCGATTCCGCAAACGTCTTTCAAGCGTTTGGTGTCTGTAAAAGGAATTCCTGTCACACCGGCACCGTGTCTGCTTGGATTAATTCCGATAATGAATTTTCTCACTTCCGGATCATTATAATATTTGTTGTAGAATCGTTGCATCACATCCATAGTTTCCGGATTGTCCAGATAAGGATTCAAAACCCGGAATCCGTCAGGAAGCAAACCGGAATATTCAAGATGTTGATTGAATTCAATTACTTTTTCACCAAAAGTTTCGGGCATAAATTCGGGAGTCTTGTTTCTATTTCTTACCAAATATAATACCTAATAAAGAATATGAATTAATAGAAATTTACGATTTTATAAATTTTACGAAAAGAAATATAAAATTCGTAAATTTGTGCATAAATCTAATAGTAAAAATTTAAATGGAAATTGTAATTCATTTACGATTTCTGTTTAAAAAAATGAAAGTAATTATGAGTCAAAAGAAAGAAATGCTTTACGAAGGTAAGGCTAAACAGGTTTTTGCTACAGACAAACCTGACGAAGTTGTTGTTCGTTACAAAGATGATGCAACAGCTTTTAACGCACAGAAACGTGGTCAGTTCGATAGAAAAGGCGAATTGAACAATGCGATTTCTACACTGATATTCGGTTATCTTATCGAAAACGGAATCCCGACACACTTTATCGAAAAACTGGATGACAGGGAACAACTGGTGAAAAAAGTGGACATCATTCCACTAGAAATGGTTGTTCGTAACTATGCTGCGGGAAGTATGGCTCAGAGACTGGGTGTGGAAGAAGGTACTAAATCTCCGGTGACAATCTTCGATATCTGCTATAAAAAAGATGAACTGGGCGACCCGCTGATTAACGATTATCATGCGGTTTTTTTAGGCGCTGCAACGTTTGAAGAACTGAAGGAGATGTACGCTTTGACAGGTAAAATCAACGAGCTTTTGATTGCTTTGTTTGATAAAATGAATGTGATTCTGGTCGATTTTAAAATCGAATTAGGAAAAACTTCTGACGGTAAGATTGTGTTGGCAGATGAGATTTCTCCGGACACTTGCAGACTTTGGGACAAGGATACGATGAAAAAGCTTGACAAAGACAGATTCCGTAGAGATTTGGGCGAAATCACCGAAGCTTATGTCGAGATTTTTGACAGACTACAAAACGCTTTAGAAAAATAAAATCCGAGAAAATTTATAATGGATTTAGAATTTCAAAAATACAGCACATTACCAAAATATGCTTTCCAGAACCGTTATCAGGAGTTCGAAGAAACCAAAAATCTTTCCAGGGAAGAATTAGGAGCTTATCCTTTTGATAAGATGGAAGAGGAATGCGGTGTTTTCGGATTGCATTCTACAGAAAATCTGGACACATTTTCTTTGGCACAGTTCGGACTATTCGCATTGCAACATCGTGGACAGGAAGCTTGTGGAATTGCGGTCGGAAACAAAGGAAAAATATTTTCTGTAAAAGACGAAGGTCTGGTTCTTGACGTTTTCAAAACGATCGAGGAACCGGAACAATTCATGGGAAGTACTGTTATCGGACATACAAGATACACGACTGCAGGAGATAAAAAGAAATATAATTTTCAACCGTTTTTTGCCAAGAACGAATATGACCAGATCATACTATCTATTGCGCATAACGGAAATTTGACCAATGCAAAACAGCTTAGAAAAGAATTGGAAGATGAAGGTGTGGTTTTTCGTGCCACTTCTGATACCGAAGTTATCTTGAGATTGATTCAAAAGAATCTAGACCTTGGACTTCGTGGTGCCATTAAAGCAACGATGGAAAAAATCGAAGGCGCTTATTCTGTTGTTGGGATTACAAGAAATAAATTTTTCGCCTTCCGTGATTTCAATGGAATCAGGCCCTTGGTTTTGGGTGCGATTGACGAAAATACATTTGTTGTAGCGTCAGAGACTTGTGCTTTGGATGGAGTAGGGGCGCAATATGTACGTGATATTTTGCCAGGCGAGATTGTTTATACCAGTGATAATGAGGATGGACTGCAATCTTATCTCGTAAAGGACGATTGTGTCAACAAAATCTGCGCTTTTGAATATATCTATTTTGCAAGACCGGATTCTACTTTGGAAGGGATTAATGTTCATGAAGTTCGTGAAAAATCGGGAATGAAAATTTGGGAGCAGGCACCTGTAGATGCAGATATCGTGATTGGTGTTCCGGATTCCGGAGTTCCTGCTGCGATTGGTTTTTCTAAAGCTTCGGGCATTCCTTTCAGGCCGGTTTTGATTAAGAACCGATACATTGGGCGTTCGTTCATTATTCCGTCTCAGGAGATGAGGGAACATTTTGTCAACCTGAAACTCAACCCGATTATTTCCGAAATGAAGGACAAGAGAGTGGTGATTATCGACGATTCAATCGTCCGAGGAACCACTTCTAAACGTTTGGTCAAGATTCTGAAAAATGCCGGTGTGAAGGAGATCCATTTTAGAAGTGTGTCGCCTCCGATTGTTGCACCTTGCTTTTTAGGAATTGATACGCCAACAAAAGATGACTTAATTTCTGCCAATATGACCAAAGACGAACTCAAAGATTATCTTGCTGTGGACAGCCTGGAGTTTTTGAGTGTCGATAATTTGATTGATATTTTAGGGTCACCTAACCATTGTTTTGGATGCTTCACAGAGAAATATCCTGTGAAAAATCCGGATGAATTAGCGTTTGTAGACCAAGGCGATTAAGAATTAGGCAACTTTAATCTGTTCTTTTGCTATTATGAACTTTCTAAGAATACCATACCGGACTGTCGCATGACTTGCTGATTGATCGTGTGATAAAAATCAAGCTGATAAGAATCAACTAATTATGATAAAACCGCCAAAAACATGTTTTTGGCGGTTTTTTATAATGTTATAGCCATAATAAAATAAAAACCCCAACCGAAGTTGGGGTAAAAACTAATAACCATGAAAACTCAAATTAAACATGAGAATCGAAAATAATGTTACAAATACTGTGCCAAAAAAAACGACTCTTTGAAAAAGAATTTCCGTTTGCAAACATAAGCAAAAATTATTGTAAGTTTGCAACTCTTTAAAAAAAATAATAAGAAATGTCAGGAAAAATCACTTTCACCATGATTAAGCCAGATGCGGTTGCAGATGGACACATTGGTGCGATTCTTGGAAAAATCAGCGAAGCTGGTTTTAAAATTAAAGCATTGAAGCTAACTCAATTGACTGTAGCTGATGCAAAAAAATTCTACGAAGTACACGCCGAAAGACCTTTCTATGGAGAATTGGTAGAATTTATGTCTTCCGGTCCTATCGTAGCAGCGGTTCTTGAAAAAGAAAATGCGGTAGAAGATTTCAGAACTGTAATTGGTTCTACAAATCCTGCTGAAGCAGCTGAAGGAACTATCAGAAAACTTTTCGCAAGAAGCATTGGCGAAAATGCTGTTCACGGTTCTGATTCTGATGAGAACGCTCTTATCGAAGCGCAATTCCACTTTTCAGGGAGAGAGATTTTCTAATTTCTTCTGAAATTAAATATAAAATAGGCTATCAAATCTGATAGCCTATTTTTTTGTGATATTATCATTAGCCCCGATAGTAGCGGCATCCTTTTTTGCAATGGAAAAGCCTTGGCAAAAAGATATAGCTCTTCGACAAGCTCAGAATAAACTACTAGCGGATTAAGCTCCTAAATTTTCAAAAGTTCAATGGTTTTCTCCGGATTGTCTGAAGAAAAAACGGCGTTTCCTGCAACCAGAACATCTGCGCCTGCTTCAAAAAGCCTGGATGCGTTGTCCAAATTAACACCGCCATCAATCTGAATCAATGCGGTAGAATTGTTACTCAATATCAAATCTTTGGTTTCACTGATCTTTTTGTATGTATTCTGGATGAATTTTTGTCCTCCAAATCCCGGGTTCACACTCATCAATAAAACCAAATCGACATCCGCAATAATGTCCTCTAACATCAAAACAGGTGTTGCTGGATTGAGAACTACGCCTGCTTTTGCACCTTTGTCCTGGATCTGATGAATGGTTCTGTGAAGATGAGTACAGGCTTCAAAATGTACAGAAACCAGATCTGCACCATATTCTATGAACTCTTCAACATATTTTTCAGGTTCCACAATCATCAGGTGGACATCAATAAATTTTTTTGCGTGCTGCTGAACGGTTTTCATCACGGGAAATCCAAAAGAGATGTTCGGGACAAAACGTCCATCCATAACATCAACGTGAAACCAGTCTGCCTGGGAATGATTAAGCATCTCTATATCTCTCTGTAGATTTCCGAAATCTGCAGAAAGAAGCGAAGGTGCTATTAGTTTGTTTTTCATTTTTACGAATTTATTTAAAATATTTTTTGCCAACTTCTTCTGAGCAATCGTTTCCGGTATCTAAAATCAATTTCCATTGACCAACATTATTTTTCTTCCAGATACTGATGTAATGTGAATAGCTAATTTTAGTTTTCCCAGCTTCTTCAACCGTAATCTTTCCAATACCATAGGTGTATCCCAGATCCTCGGATTGTGACACTTCTGCTTTGAGAGGAACCCATTCCAAGCTTTTCAAACCAGCATAACTGTTCAGGATTTTAACTCTATCTGTTAATACATCTTTATTGAATGGAAATGTAGTTGGATTATCCGCTAGATATTCATCAAAAGCTGCTTTAATTCCTTTTTCAATTGATAGTTTTGCTAATGTTTTATCGGTTTCTAAAAGTTCTTTTTCGCTTTGAGTTTGTGAAAATGCAATCAGAGAAGAAAAAATCGCGAATGTTATGAAAAACTTTTTCATGTTAATGGTATTTTAGTTTCATAGCAGGCTCGATTTTCAGAAGACTTTCATAAATTAATTTGATGACATTATAGACATCTTCTTTCGAAACCATTTCCACAGTTGTATGCATGTATCGCAAAGGTAAAGAAATCAAGGCACTTGGTACGCCTCCGTTTGAGTGGGCAAATGCATCGGTGTCTGTTCCTGTTGCCCTGCTTGCGGCTGCTCTTTGAAAAGGGATTTCTTTGGACTTTGCTGTGTCGATAATCAGTTCTCTAATGGTATGATGAACGCTCGGTGCAAAGAAAATCACAGGTCCGTTTCCACATTTTTGGTCACCTTCTTTTTTCTTTTCGATCATTGGTGTTGTTGTGTCATGTGTCACATCTGTCACGATGGCAATATTTGGTTTGATCGTGTCGGCAATCATATCCGCGCCATAAAGTCCGACTTCTTCCTGTACAGAATTGGTAATGTATAATCCAAAAGGCAGTTTGTTTTCGTTTTCTTTCAAAAGTCTCGCAACTTCAGCAATCATAAACCCACCGATTCTATTATCAAGAGCGCGACAAACGAAATATCTGTCATTCAGTTCAAAAAATTCGTCGGGATAAGTTATCATACATCCAACAAAAATCCCTAATTCTTCAACTTCCTTTTTTGAAGTTGCACCGCAATCAATAAAGATATTGTCTATTTTAGGTGTTGGTTCGTTTTGATTGGCACTTCTTGTATGGATTGCCGGCCAGCCGAAAACGCCTTTCACAATGCCTTTTTCGCCGTGGATGTTTACTACTTTGGAAGGTGCTATGGTTTGATCAGAGCCTCCGTTTCTTATCACATAGATTAATCCGTCATCTGTAATATAATTGACGTACCAACTGATTTCGTCGGCATGAGCTTCGATCACTACTTTGAATTCTGCTTCAGGATTAATAATTCCATAGGCTGTACCATAATTGTCAACTTCAATTTTATCAACATAGGGCTTGATGTAATCCATCCATATTCTTTGTCCGTTATGTTCGTACCCTGTTGGCGAAGCGGTATTTAAATATTGTTCTAAAAACTTAATTGATTTCTTTTCAAACTTCATATAAAGGAATGATTTTTGATGTAAATTTACGCTGATTTATGAAAGTAAAAGTAATGATTTTTGATAAATTGATTCCGATTCTTTTTCTGTTTATTGGAGTATGTTGTTTTTCACAACAAGATACGATTCAGGTAAAATCTTTTGATGACATACCGAAAAGTAAATTACAGAAGGATGAATATGGAAATGAGTATTACTATGACGAAGTTCAAAAAGCAAAAATATATAAGATAAACGGAGAACAGGTGATTGTAATGGATGAGCTGACTTTGAGGGCTAACCCACATTTTAATAATCAACTAGACAGGAATTTTTATTTTTTTCTAAATAAGAAGTTGAATCGTGTTTACCCGCTATTTCTTGATGCGTTGGAACAGTATAGAGCTATTCAAAAAGAAAGCGCTAATATGAAAGGTGCAGAAAGAAGTAGATATATGAAACAGAGACAAACTGAATTAGCTGCAAGTTATGAGAAGCAGCTAAGAGCGCTAACGACAACAGAAGGTCAGGTTTTTGCGAAATTAATGAGTAGGGCAACCGGCAAAACAGTTTATGAAATCATCAAAGAACTGAGAGGTGGCTGGAGTGCTTTCTGGTGGAATGTAAAAGGAAATATTGCTGATGTTAGCCTAAAAACACCTTACGATCCGCATAAATACAGAGATGATCTTTTTATTGAATCTTTGCTGCAATCTAATTGGAACTTAGGTTACCTACAACCTTATCCTGGCGCAAACGAATATAAAGTTAATAAATAAAAGAGCATTAGAAATTTCTAATGCTCTTTTTCTATTTTTAATTAATCATTAACTTATAATTCAGTAATCAAGTAATTTTGATATTTTGATTTGTCGAAGCTAAACAAATTGGCAGGTAAGTTTTGGTTTTCTTTATAATTATTAATTGTGATAATTGCAATATCATTATTCGTTGAAACCTGTTCAAGCTTGATCAGCTTTTTTTGAGGTGTATTGACATATAGAGTAACAGTTTTCAGTCCATTGCTTTTAACTGGTGTCATTTTGATTACATCTACAGGAATTCCGCTAATTGTCTTTTTTCCGGAATAGGATACATTGTATTCGTTTTTGTATGAATCCAGATAACTTAAAGGTGAAAAATGAGCCTGATTATCGTTTGGCTTCGATATCGTTATTTCCTTATCTTCATCATTAATATTATAAACCTTATTTCCGTCAAAAATCTGTTCTACACCCATGATTTTCAACTTGTACTTATTATTGTCAGAATAAAAAATCCCTGTTTGGTTTTGAGTCACTTTTGAAGCTCCTGTTCCATAAGAAAACTTAAAATAGGAATTTTTTTTGCTTTTATAATTTTTTGTAATATCATCTAAAATAGTTTTTGACTTATTGTCAATAGATTGAGAATAGGCAATAAAACTACTTCCGATAAGGCTTAAAGTCAATAATGTCTTTAAATAATTTTTCATTTACTAATCAGATTAAATTTTGAACAAAGGTAGTTTTTCAATATTGATGCCAATAATCCTTGGATATAAAATTTTGTTAACATTTATAACAAAAAAAACCTTCTCATTTGAGAAGGTCTTATTTTTATGTAATTGTATTTTTTATTCTACAATCAGTTTTTCGGTATTAGATTTTCCGTTTTCGGTAACTACAACAAGGTATGTTCCTTTGATTAGTCCTTTTGTTGAGATAGAATCTGAACTGTTTTTCTTTCTTTCAATAGATTTAACCAATTTTCCATTCATGTCAAGAACTTCTACTTTAATTGTCGCATTACCAACAGTTGGTGCGGTTTTGATAAAGAATTCTCCTTTTGCAGGATTTGGATAGATACCAAAAGCTTTATTTTTAGCTATATCCTCTGTGGCAAGAATACAAGCTTCAGGAACATTGAATCCGTTGACTTGATCTGTAATGCTGCTTGAACTTCCGGCAGATGCGTTAACGCCTAATCCTCTTCTGGCAAATACATTCCAGATAAGACAGTTGTCTGCACCTCCAGCTAATTGGTCTGCTTGTAGAATAGCATCTCTACCGGAAATGAAACCAGGATTGCAAGGCTGCAATTTAAGCCCATCCATAACCAACTGTAGAACTTTTGCGCTACCTGAATTCGGATCAGCTGTTACATCAGAATTGTAGCCATATTTTTCAGCCATTTTCCAATGAAGATCCCAAAGCATGGTTGCCCAGATTTCACCTATCGCATGAACTTGTCCTCCTGTAGAATTGGTATCAGCATAAGTGTGAGGATTGATGCTCATATTTGGACTGTATTTATATTGTCTGATTCCTCCAGATGTTGTAGAAGAGTTAGTTGAATAAGTACCTATTCCTCTAGGAACATCCGCTGTAGCATTAGGAGAATTAGTTAACATCAAAGCAAAGAAATCAGACCATCCTTCTCCCATTTGCTCCAAGCTTGTTAAGCAGCTGTAACCTTGTCCTGTAAGTCTATTGGAAATACCGTGGCCATATTCATGGATCATTACTCCATTGTCAAAACTGGAGTTTTTATAACCAACACCCAGATCTTTCAAGCTAACATTTACAGTTCGGCTGGCAGCAATTTCAGAAGTGATGAAGTTACCTTCATCTCTAGGAATCATAACCATTGGAATATTAATGCCACTACCACTAGCAAGTGTCCAGTCAGCAACCGAGTTAGATGAAGTCCTATGAAGTAAAACTCCTATTGCTCCCGCTGCTTGAGCATTTTTAATTTTAACATCATTTGTACATCCGGAAATAGTAATCAGAGCAATTTTGCCCGTAAGACTTTCAGGAATGGTTGAACAACCGTTAATTACTGACGGGATAACTACGTCACCTGTAACTGGGGTTGCCATTAGATATCTTCCACCTCCTGTTTGATAAGAACCGACAGCTGTGTTCACGGTAGGTCTGGTTGCAAGGACAGGATCTGTATAAAATAATCTTTGTTGGAAAGTAACACCATAATCCCAAAGATACATTTGCATTCTTGGTGCAGACACTATCCAGTTTCCGACACCATTCAGGATTTCTGAACCAGAAGCAAAGTTAGCATTGTTATAGCCACTTCCGTCAAAAGCTTCAGCGCGGACAGCATCACCTTGTCCGCCACCTTTTCCAAAATTATTAGTTTGGAAGTTTCTGCTGGTTTCTGTAAACCCGAATTTGTAGAAGATATCGTGAACCATATTATTTGCATAAAATAAGCTGGTTAAAGCAGAGTTAGTATTGTCATAAGCACTTAATGTTGAACTTTCTGCAAAAGGAAAATCAAAAGTAAGTGATCCTGTTGTTGTACTTTGTGGAGAAAATCCATTAATGTTATTGCTTGCGGTATTGTCCATATATGCAAAAACATTATTTCCTCTTGTATTAGTGTAATTTGTAGTACCGTCAGAGTGCCAGCCTTCCGGAGAAGCTGTAAGGTCCCAAGGATTTGTTACAAGAGTCCTTGTTCCAAAAGTTGGAGCTTCTATAGGGAAACGAAATACGTTGTAAGTTGCATTAGTGACAGCCTTAAATTGATTTTTATCTGTAATTGAAGTATTAAAATGGTTTAATAAATGATGATTTGTATTTTCGGTAGTTTCATTCGTGAAATGATTTCTATCAAATGAACATTCATCTATCATTTTGTTTTTTTCCAAAATCTCTCCGTCGGTAAGGCTTACCAGAACTCCATAAAACTTATTTTCTTTGCTTTGATTAATGAAAAATAGTTGAGATGGGATAAGGCTGTTGTTTCTTTCATAATAAAAACGGATGCTTGCCACTTTATTATCAGGCAAATTGATCAAGTCACCACTCTTGTCATCCATCAGCTCGAAGCCCAAATCTTTTATATCCAAAGATCTTAGAGCGGTGGAAAAGGCTTCCGATTTATCAATTTTGTCGGCAACTATACTGTTGTTTCCTATTTGCCTGAAATTGTTATTGAAAGAAATAACTTTTCCTTCTCTGATAACAGCTTTAGCCAAAGATTTATAAATAGGAGTGTCATTATAATATTGCTGAATATTAACTATATCAGATTTTAAACTAGCCGATTTGTCCTCATTTTGAATTCTGAAATCTACTGCTGTATTGTTACGAAAGCTAACATCGGTCTTGATGAAATTTCTAATGATCTTGTCACTGGATTGCGCATTAAGATTCGCAAATAAAAAGAAAACGCCTATTCCTGCGGATTTAGTAAGTTGATTTATTTTCATATTTAAAATTTATTATTTTTATTACAACTAAAGATTAGCAAAAATATTGAAAATATTCTTATTTTATAAATAAAACACAAATAAAATCCGATAGATTGAATATTTGTTAATTTTTTAAGTTGATATTTGTTAATTTTTTAAATTAAAAAAGTTTGTTTCCAACATAAACTTTGTTGGCACTTTCTAACAGAGGTGCAATATTTTCACGGAATATCATCATATGATCAGAAACCTGATGGTGATGAAGATCCTCATTGGTTTCCCAGTTTTCATGAATGAAAAACACACCTTTATTCCTATTGTCTTCAAAGAGGTCGTACTGCACGCAGCCCTTTTCTTTACGGGTTTCTATTACCAGTTTTTTTAATAATTCGATAGCATCCATTATAGAGTTTTCTTTGATATGGATAATGGCACTTAAGTAGATATTCATTGTATAATTCTAAAACATTTTGATTAACAAATTTATAAAAAATAGACCCTCATAAATTTTAAAAAAATAGAATTATATAATTAATAAAAAAAAATGTACTTTTGGAAAAATTCAAAAAACCAAAAAAATGGCAGAATATAAACTATTGCTCCCGAGTATGGGCGAAGGGGTTATGGAAGCAACAATTATCAGCTGGCTGTTTAATGAAGGCGATTTTATAAAAGAAGACGAATCTGTAGTGGAGATTGCAACGGACAAGGTAGATTCTGATGTTCCGACTCCTGTGTCCGGAAAAATTATCAAAATTCTTAAGCAGAAAGACGAAGTTGCTAAAATTGGTGAAGCCATTGCGATTTTGGAAACAGAAGGCGGTTCTGGGGATTCTGAAGCACCTGAACCCAAATCTTATGAAGAAGTGAAAGATCAAATTGTTCAGCCTGAGCCGGAAGTGGTAAAAACGCTTGAACAGCCTTTATCCAATCATTCTGACTTATTCAATCATCAAAATTCAGATTTATATCTGTCGCCCTTGGTAAAATCTGTTGTTCAGCAGGAAAATATCTCTGAATCTGAACTTAAAACGATAAAAGGAAGTGGATTAGAAGGAAGGATTACAAAAGAAGATATTCTTGGATTTGTGAAAAATAGAGCGACAGTTCAATCACCGTCTGCTCAACAAACTATTTCTCTACCGGTTTCTGAGGTTAAATCTCCACCTGCTCCAGCCCAGCCAATCAGTGTAAATGATGGCGATGAGATTATCCAAATGGACCGTGTTCGCAAAATCATTGCAGATGCAATGGTGAACAGCAAGCATACTTCGCCGCACGTTACTTCATTCATTGAGACTGATGTAACCAATGTTGTGACCTGGAGAAACGCCAACAAAAATTCTTACCAGAAGAGAGATGGTGAAAAACTGACGTTTATGCCGATTTTCATTCGTGCAGTTGTGAAAGCGATTCAGGATTTCCCAATGATTAATGTGTCTGTTGATGGCGACAAAATTATCAAAAAGAAAAACATCAATATTGGAATGGCAACGGCGCTTCCGGACGGAAACCTGATTGTTCCTGTTATCAAAAATGCAGACCAGTTGAGTTTGTCAGGATTGGCAAAAGCAATTAATGATTTGGCTTACAGAGCAAGAAATAAAAAATTGACACCGGCCGACACGCAAGGTGCGACTTACACGATTTCAAATGTCGGAACTTTCGGAAACCTGATGGGAACACCGATTATTCCTCAACCTCAGGTCGCGATCTTGGCTGTTGGAGCTATTGTTAAGAAGCCGGCAGTTATCGAAACTGAATTTGGAGATGTGATTGCAATCCGTCAGAAGATGTTTATGTCACATTCTTATGACCATAGAGTGGTGGACGGCAGCTTAGGCGGAATGTTCCTGAAACACGTCAACGATTATCTCGAAAATTGGGATCTCAATACAGAAATATAAAATCAAAGCCTCAGAATATTCTGAGGCTTAATTATTTAAAGACTTTCCAAATTCCCAGATTTGCTGAATCTGCGAGAATTCAAGTTTACTACAACTCATCCAATTCATCTGCAGAACCTTGTCCTTCATTCATCAGGTAAGCTTTCAGGAAAGGCGTCAGGTTACCATTCATTACGCTGTCCACATCAGACGTTTCGTATCCGGAACGAACATCTTTTACCAATTTGTAAGGATGCATCACGTAATTTCGGATTTGAGAACCCCATTCGATTTTCATTTTTCCGGCTTCGATTTCGTTTCTGGCTTTCATTCGTTCTTCGAGTTCGATTTCATAAAGTCTGGAACGTAGAAGTTGCATTGCTTTTTCCTTGTTCTGAAGCTGAGAACGCGATTCTGAGTTTTCAATAATAATTCCAGTTGGTGCGTGACGAAGTCGAACTGCGGTTTCCACCTTGTTTACATTTTGTCCACCAGCACCGGAACTTCGCATGGTTTCGAAACTAATATCAGCAGGATTGATATTAATTTCAATCGTGTCATCCACCAAAGGGTAAACATAAACAGAAACGAAACTCGTATGACGCTTAGCATTGCTGTCAAATGGTGAAATTCTTACCAATCGGTGAACGCCATTTTCACCTTTCAGATAACCGAAAGCAAACTCGCCTTCGATTTCTAAAGTTACCGTTTTTACGCCGGCAACATCGCCTTCCTGGAAATTCAGTTCACGGATTTTGTAGCCTTGTTTGTCTGCCCACATTGTGTACATACGCATGAGCATACTGGCCCAGTCGCAGGATTCTGTTCCGCCGGCTCCGGCTGTGATCTGAAGAACCGCAGATAATTCGTCGCCTTCGTTGGACAACATATTTTTGAATTCCAGATTCTCTACTTTTTCTACTAATTCAGGGAAAGATTCGTCGAGTTCTTTTTCAGAATCCGGGTCTTCTTTTGCGAATTCTAAAAGAACCTGTAAATCTTCAAACTGAGCATTGATTTCCTCATAACTTTCCACCCATTTTTTCTTGGAACGAAGTTGTTTTAGGAATACTTCGGCTTCTTTTGGTTTTTCCCAGAATTCCGGAGCGGCTGTTTTTTCGTCATCGTTGGAAATCTCGATTTTCTTTTTCTCGATGCCGAGGAACTTATGGAGGTCTTCTATTCGGGATTGTATGTCTTTTATTTGGTCTGTGTTTACCACGTTTGTTTTAATTTTTGCAAAAATAAGGAGAAAATAATGAATACTGATGATTCGTATTTAATTCAAAAATTTTAACACAAAGGTCACGAAGTTTTTTTTATCTAATTGAAAATATTTTGAGGTTCACAAGGGCGCTTTGCTCGGCAAAGAATCTTTTTTACAATATTATGATGTTGCGTGTTATGATTGGCGAAACTTTATTTCTTGCGAAGCTGCAATAGGGATATTAGTGGAAATCCTTTTTTGTGGCTTGAAAAATTTAATCAAAAGCTGGAAACGTGTTCCACAAAAAAGATTGTAGCGGATAGCCCGACCCGAGCTATGGCTTCAGGAAGGCGAGGGGATTGCCATAATTTAAATTTATTTCTCACTGATTTTTACAGATTGAGCTCATTTTGTTTTATATATATGCGAAATCAGAAAAACCTATAAGAGTTTATTTAAATTTATTTGATTGATAATCAGTTATTTTTAAATTTATTTTTATTTATTTTAAAAATTGAGGCAACCATTTAGGATTTTTGTCGTCTTATAGTCAGAAAGAGAAAATGAAACAAGATTTACAACATATCTTTTCCAAAGCAAAGAAAAATGACAGGCTGGCTCAAAAGAGTTTGTTCGAGATGTTTTCTGGGAAAATGTTGTCTGTTGCGAATTCTTACATCAATAATCGGGATGATGCGGAAGATGTCTTAATGAATGCTTTTTATAAAGCCTTTACCAAGATTGAAGATTGTAAAAATTACGAATCGTTTCCGTTTTGGCTGAGAAAAATAGTGGTGAATGATGCCATTACTTTCGTCCGAAAAAATAAACATGTTCTGTACGCGGAAACCGAATTTACTGATGCGATTGCAGACCAGAGGGAAGATGTTTCAGAACTTTCTCAGGATATAGATTTGGAAATTGTCTTCAAAGAAATGCCGGTTGGTTACAAACTGGTTTTTAACCTTGCTGTTTTTGAAGAAAAGAAACATCAGGAGATTGCGGAAATCCTTAATATCTCAGAAGGTACCAGCAAAAGCCAGCTAAGCAAAGCAAAAAAATGGCTGCAAGATTATTTTAATCAACAACAAAACACTAAACAAAATGCAGAGTCTGAAATCTAAATATGAACAACAGGAAATGAAAGTTTCCGAAGGTTTTTGGGACAGATTGGAAGAGAAACTGGACCAATCTCCTGCAAAAAAAGAAAAGCCAAACATAATTTGGTTGAGATATGCTGCGGCTGTTATTTTCTTATTTGGTTTGGGAGGAATTCTATGGATGACTAACAATAAAGCTGAAGTTAATGGTGATCAACAGTTTGCCAGCCAATCAGAAAATGAAAAATCAATTCCGGCTTCAGTTAAAAAGTCAGAAAATGCAGAGGCTGTGAAATCAAATCCTATTAATCTTATTTTGGATTCTGATAATCAAAAATTTGCTGTTAAGAATGAAGATTCTTTAACTAGGTTTACATTGAACGAAGTGGAAACGCCCAGAATGAAAAATTCAATTAGGAAAGAAAAACTTGCCTCAAATCAAATTCCGGAAAAAGAATTAATTATAAAAAAAGAAGAACCTCAAATTGTTTCTAAACCAGAAGAGCAATTGGCTCACACGGATATTCAAAAACCAAGAGAAAAAGTAAAATATGTGTCATCGTCTGACCTACTTTTCGGAGTAGAAATTGACAAAGCTAAAACGGAAACACCAAAATCTGCAATGGGAATCAATACGCTGAAAAAAAATGACTCTGATTTTCCTAACCCAAAACGTATCAAACTCTTTGGAATTACACTTTACGAAAAAGATTCTATAACAACTAAATAATTAAACTATGAAGTTCAAAATTCTACTTTTAGCAATGCTTTCAAGCTTTGCTACAGCACAGACTACGCTTGATAATCAAATGAAATCTTACACTGATAAAGTCAATTCAATCGTATCGACAGAGAAAGCGAATATGAAAGCAGAAACGGATAAAATTGATGAAGCTTTCAGTTCTGGAAAAATTACAAAAGCTGAGCAAATTGCACAAAAAGAAACGGTTTCCAAACGATATGAAACTATTATCAATGATAAAATTGAAAATGAACGTCAGCAGTTGGAGGAGATTACTAAAAGCGCTGTTAAAAATTCGGTTTACAGTAGTGATACAATCAGAAATAAAAATGTGGTGGTTTTTAAGAATTCCGGTGTATCCATCAACATCAGAAAGGATAAAAAACAACCTACAGAATATATCAATACAAGCACTATCAGCGTGGGTTATGCATTTACAAACCTTACTAAGGATAAAGGTAGTTTCAATCCTTTTGAAAATGATTCTGAAATGAGGATCGGGAACTCACATAGTGTGGAAGTGCAGTTCAGGCAAGATAAGCAACTTGGAAGTTTCACAAGTCCCTGGATTCTGAGATACGGATTAGCTTACAGAACTGATACCTATATGCCGAAACGTCCGCAGGTTTTTGTTCAGGAAAATTCGCAATTGTTTCTTGAGAATTTTGAAGAAGGCAGATTGAAACGTTCCAAATTGAGAAATGTTTATTTGACATTGCCAATAGAATTTCAGCTTTATCTTAATCCTAAATATACCGAATATGACGGGAAACAATATCTGGATGTGAGAAAAAAAATGTGGAAAATTGGCGTAGGTGCTTATGCAGGAATCAACACCAGAAGCATTGTAAAAGTGAAATATTATGATGAAGGCAGTAAATTCCAAAAGTACGATTACACTTTGGATGACGGTGTGAATGCTTTCTTGTTTGGTGGGAAATTCAGTCTGGGTTATGGTGGCGTTAACTTATTTATCAAAAAAGATTTCACCCCAATTTTCAATAGCAAAGCTAATCTACCAAATAAAAACGGAATCCAAATCGGAATCGAAATCGCTAATATTGATTTTTAATTGAGAACATTTTCATAGAACATTCTTATACACTATTTTCTTATTATCGAAACACATCTTTTGTAGGTGTGTTTTTTTTTATTTACATTGGCGAATAAGAATTAAGAATGAAAAATTTACAGTTAATCGGTTTGTTTCTGGTTGTGGCAGGCAGTTTTTTGCCGTTGGTTCATATTCCAATTGTTGGAAACTGGAACTATTGGAAAGTCGATCATACACTTGCGATTGCAGTTTGGGGATTTTCTTTATTAATGCTGGTTTTCATTCTAATTAATAAAAATAAATTCGTGAAAATAATGACATTCTTAATGATTTTGCTTTTTGTTTTCACAATTGTTGCTATTAAATTAAAATCTTTGGATTATTTCAGCTTTTTACCCTTCAAATCCTGGCAATCTACATTTGCAGGAATTGTAAAATTGTCGTGGGGCTGGCTCATCGAATTTTTAGGAGTTGCTTTAATTTTAATCGCATCAAGAAAAAATAGATTTGAACCACAAGAGCTCAAAGATTAGCACAAAGAGCAGAACTAACTTTAGAACTAATGAAGGACATTGTGAACTTAGAGAAAAAGACTTTGTAACCTTGTTTAAAAAAAATGAACCACAAGAGCTCAAAGATTAGCACAATAACACAACTAACTTTAGAATTAATGAAAGGACATTGTGAACTTAGAGAAAAATCTTTGTGAACCTTGTGTTTTAAAAAAAAATATCAATACAAAAAATTAAAAATATTATGAAAGAAGTATTCATTGTATCAGCGGTCAGAACACCAATGGGAAGTTTTATGGGAAGCTTATCAGGCGTTCCTGCAACACAATTGGGAACGGCTGCGGTAAAAGGAGCTTTAGACAAAATCAATCTTGACCCTGCTTTGGTTCAGGAAATTTATATGGGGAACGTTTTGCAGGCTGGTGAAGGACAAGCGCCGGCAAGACAAGTCGCTTTGGGCGCAGGTTTATCTAATCATACACCTTCTACAACTATCAATAAGGTTTGCGCTTCCGGAATGAAAGCCGTAACAATGGCAGCTCAGGCAATTAAAGCAGGCGATGTGGATGTTATTGTTGCTGGAGGAATGGAAAATATGTCAAGTGTTCCTCATTATTTGGATGGGAGAAACGGCGTAAAATTAGGCGAAATCAAAATGCAGGACGGACTTTTGAAAGACGGTTTGACGGATGTTTACAACAAAGTTCATATGGGTGTTTGTGCGGAACTATGCGCAAAAGAAAATGATATCACAAGAGAAGAACAGGATGCTTTTGCTATTCAATCTTACAAAAGATCGGCTGCAGCTTGGGAAGCCGGCAAATTTGCAGATGAGGTTGTTCCTGTAAGTATTCCACAAAGAAAAGGAGAACCAGTTGTTTTCTCAGAAGATGAAGAATATAAAGCAGTTAAATTCGATAAAATCCCAACGTTGCCAACGGTTTTCCAAAAAGAAAACGGAACAGTAACCGCAGCTAATGCTTCAACCTTAAATGACGGCGCTTCTGCTTTGATCCTGATGTCAAAAGAAAAAATGGAAGAATTAGGATTGAAACCATTAGCTAAAATTATCTCTTATGCCGATGCAGCGGTTGAGCCGGAAAGATTCACAACGGCACCTTCTAAAGCTTTACCAATCGCCCTTAAAAAAGCAAATTTGACCAAGGACAATATCGATTTCTTCGAATTTAACGAAGCGTTTTCGGTTGTAGGTTTAGCAAATAATAAAATACTTGGTTTGGATGATTCTAAAGTGAATGTGAACGGTGGGGCAGTATCGCTTGGACATCCGCTGGGAAGTTCCGGCTCCAGAATTATTGTTACCTTAATCAATGTTTTGAAACAGAATAACGGAAAATACGGTGCAGCTGCAATCTGTAATGGTGGCGGTGGCGCAACAGCGATTGTAATTGAAAATTTGCAATAGTAATTTTGAAATATAATTTTAAGAACCCTTTCAGAGTTTCAAACTCTGAAAGGGTTTTGAGTTTGTAATTTACTAGGTCGACCTGCCCAATTGGTAAGTCGATCTATCTGTTTTGTAGCTTAACCTATACTTTTCATAGGCTGACCTGTCTTTTCAACAGATCGAGCTGAGGTTAAGGCAGGCGGACCTGCTAATTTTGCAGCCCTCCCTAAAGATTTGCAAGCCGGACTTTACTTCAAACCAGTTGTAACTTTAAACTTGAAGCAAATAAAACCATTAATTAATCATTTTATTTAATGGTTTTTTTATTTTTGTCTAAATAATATATTTCCAATGTCAGAAATAGAAACAACGACGACAGAAAACTCAATCAAGAATAATCCGAAAATAATGCGTGCCTGGGCATTGTACGATTGGGCCAACTCGGTTTATTCGCTGGTGATTACATCGACGATTTTCCCGATTTATTATACAATACTTACAACGGCTTACAACAAAAAAGAATTTGTTGCTTCAGCAAATGAATATCAGGAAGTACCCGTTCGTAATTTGATAAAAATTTTTGGAGAAAGCTATGAACCGGATGCCATTCTTAGTTTTTCATATGCAATTTCATTCTTTTTGGTGGTTTTATTATCTCCATTTTTATCATCTTTAGCAGATACTATTGGGAATAAAAAATCATTTTTACAGTTTTTCTGTTATCTGGGAGCAACATCGTGTATGGGATTGGCGATGTTCACAGGGATGAACAATATTTTCCTCGGTCTGTTGTTCAGTATTACTGCAAGTGTAGGTTTTTGGGGAAGTTTGGTGTTTTATAATTCTTTTTTGCCCGATATCGCAACTCAAGACAAACAAGATGCGCTCTCTGCAAAAGGTTACATTTATGGTTATATCGGTTCAGTATTACTGCTCATTATCTGTTTGTATTTAATTCAAGGTATTACAGATGACCCAAAAAAACAAAATATTCTTATTAGAGTTAGTTTTTTATTAACAGGAGCTTGGTGGTTTGGTTTTTCTCAATATACTTTTAAACATTTGCCACAGTTTGGAAATGTTAAAGAAAATTTACCAAAGGATTTGGTTCTTCTCAATTATAAGAATATTTTCAAAAAACACGCAGAGCACGGTGGATTTTGGGAAGTATTTAAAGATAATGTAAGTTTTTATGTAGATATTGCTAAAGAGAGCTTTAAAGAATTATTTAAGGTAGGTAATAAACTTTTTGGAGATAAAAATCTAAAATTTTTTCTTTCCAGTTTTTTCTTTTACAGCATTGGTATGCAGACCATTTTTCTAATGGCGACACCTTTTGGTAGTAATGTTGTTTTCCCAAAAAGTGATGAAAAATATAAATTAATCATAACAATTCTTGTAATCCAAGTTATTGCAATTTTTGGAGCTTTTCTGTTCTCGAAGTTATCAAAGAAAATAGGAAACAAAAATGTTATTACTATTTCTGTAATTATTTGGGTTGTTTGTTGTTTATCTGCCTTTTCTCTTAATAAAGAAAATCCTAATCTCCAATATCAGTTCTACGGTTTGGCAGGTTTGATAGGTTTGGTAATGGGTGGTTTGCAGGCAATGTCAAGATCGACGTACTCTAAATTATTACCGGTAGATTCTATGGAAAATACAACCTATTTCAGCTTTTATGATGTGTTAGAAAAAATTGCAATTATCTTTGGAATGTTAATATTCAGTGTTTTTATACAGAAGTTTGGAAATATGCAATATGCTTTTATTGCAATGTCGGCTTTCTTTATTGTAGGTGCAATTCTTATTAGATTTGTAAAGGCGAAAATCAATATTAATTAGTCATTGTTTTGAAAGTATTAAGCTTCGCATTTTTATTTATTTTTTCGATTTTAAGTGCTCAAAAACCAGTCGTTGAGGATTTGAAAATCGGACAAAAAGTAACATTGACTTCTAAGGTTCTGAAAGAAAAAAGAATCCTGAACATCTATATTCCACAGGATTATGATAAGACCAAATCCTACCCTGTGATGTATATCCTAGACGGAAGTATGAACGAAGATTTTCTTCATTTGGTCGGACTTCAGCAGTTTTTCAATTTGTCGTTCAAGATGCCCGATTTTATTGTTGTCGGGATTGAAAATGTTGATAGGAAAAGAGATTTTACATTTCATACAGATTTGAAAGATTTGCAAAAAGATTATCCTACAACGGGGCATTCGGATAAATTCATTCAGTTTGTTGAGGAAGAATTGCAGCCTTATATTGATAAAACTTATAAAACGGATAAAACGAAATATATTATTGGACAATCATTAGGTGGATTGGTGGCAACAGAAATTTTGCTGAATAAGCCACAACTTTTCACGCATTATTTCATCATCAGTCCAAGTCTTTGGTGGGATGACGAAAGTCTTTATAATAATGCAGCGAAATTGATTTCTCAACAGAAAGATGACGAGCGATTCGTTTATATTTCTGTCGGGAAGCAGGAACATCCGATGATGGTAAAAGAAGCGGACGGATTATATCAGATTCTTAAAAATTCCGGGAAAAAGAATTTAAAATTAGAATATAAATTAATGACTGACGATGACCACGCGACCATTTTGCATAAAAGTGTTTATGAAGGTTTCCTGAAATTATTTCCACCCAAAGAATAATTTTGAATAATTAATAGAAATTTAAATTTTCGGTATTAAAATTGATAATTTTCGAAAGAAAATATTTTGTAAATTTGCAATATCAAAACACGATATGAACAACCCTTTATTTTACGCAAAAATTCTTTTGTTCGGTGAATATGGCATCATTGAGGATTCTCAGGGGCTTACATTACCTTACAGTTTTTATAAAGGAACCTTGAAATTCTCAGATCTGGATAACGATTTTGAAAAAAAATCTAATCAATCTCTGGAAAAATATTCCAATTATCTTTCAGAATTAGAATTGCCTTCCGACTATCAGCTGGATGTTAAATCGTTCCAATCAGATATTGCAAAAGGTTTATTCTTCGATTCTAATATTCCGCAAGGTTACGGCGTTGGAAGTTCTGGCGCTTTGGTAGCTGCGATTTTCGAAAAATATTCTTTTATCAAAAAAAATCCTGAAACCATTTCAAAAGATGAACTGAAAGATTTGAAAGTAATTTTCGGACAATTGGAAAGTTATTTCCACGGGAAAAGTTCAGGAATCGATCCGTTGATTTGCTTTATGAACCTTCCGATTCTGATAGAAAGCAAAGAAAGTGTGGATAAAGTTTCTATCCCGAAAGAAGAATTGGGCAAAGGTGCAATTTTCTTGATTGATTCTGGTGTTACCGGCGAAACAGGACCAATGATTCAGATTTTCTTTGAAAAGCTGAAGAATGAAGGTTTCCGCAAGACTTTGAAAGAAGAATTCATCCGTTACAATAACGCTTGTATCGATGCTTTCCTGAAAAAAGATATGAATCCGTTTTTCCGTAATCTGAAGAAATTATCGGTTTGGGCATACGAACATTTCCGCCCGATGATTCCGGAAAATCTTTTCAATGTTTGGAAAAAAGGTCTCGATTCAAACGCTTATTACCTGAAGCTGTGCGGAAGTGGAGGCGGAGGTTATATCCTTGGTTTTGCAAAAGATTATGCAAAAGCGGAAGAGATGCTGGAGGGATTCCACAAAGAAGTGATTTACAGATTTTAGTCTGAACCACAAAAGTCACAAAGTTCTCACAAAGCACACAATTATTTGCATTCGAAATTAGACGAAGTCAAATCTTTGTGACCCTTGTGTTTAAATTCAGAGTTTCTAGCCAAGATATTTATTTAAACTAAAAAATGGTAGCAAAACCGACTTCACGAAATGCTCTTTACCGTATTTCTCAGTTGATGGGTTTTCTTTTGGGTGCTCGTTTTTTTGTGGCTGTTCTGCTTCTTTTTGCATTGTATGTTTCGACATTTTTCCTGTTTAATAGGGAAGAAAGTTTCAGAAATTTTGTTTTCGATTACAAAGTTCACTCCATTATCATTTGTTCTGTTCTCAGCATCTTAGCTGGCGGAATTATCAATCGGTTTTATGATAAAGAAAAGGACCAAGTTACGAAGCCTTTTCGTTCCAGATTACAAAACTTTTTGAAAGAAAAATATTTCCTGACAGCTTATGTCGTTCTCAACGCATTATCGCTTGGATTGGCATTTTTTGTATCACACAGAGTTTTTATTTTCTTTCTGATATATCAGTTTCTAATGTGGTTTTACAGTCACAAACTCAGCAAAATTATCGTTCTTAACAATTTTACTTTTGTATCGTTAACACTTTATCCGTTCTTCGGAATGTTGATTTATTACCAGACATTTTCACTTAAGATTTTGTTTCTGGCCATTTTCCTTTTTCTGATGTTGTTTATTATCGATGTTACGAAAGATACACTGACAAAGAACGCAGACAAAATGTTCGGTTATGACACACTTGCGAACAGATTGGGATATCAGAATACAAGGTCAATCCTTTTAATTCTTTTGATAATTACATTAGCAGTTTCCGTCATTCTAAGTATAGGAATCGGGTTCAAAAATATAATGGCCTGGTATTTTTTAGCAACAACATTGGTCATTATTGGAACCATTTTTATGTTGTTCCGAAATCAGAAAAATGATAAATTCAAATCCCTGAATCTTCTTAGATTATGGATTTTCTTTGGGATTTTAGCAATGTTATTTGACGGTATTTTCCACAAATATCCTTGGCTCATTTAAAATAAATTCAAAAATGTCAGTAACAATTAGAAAAAACAAGCGGGAAGATAACGAAATACTAGCAAAAATTATCAGAACCAGTTTCCACGATTTTGATGTTAAGGCGACTTGCGGAACGGTTTACACAGATCCAACGACAGATGACTTGTTCTCTCTATTTCAAACTGAAAGATCTGCATTGTTTGTTGCGGAAGAGAATGGTGTTATTTTAGGGTGTTGCGGTATTTTTCCAACAGAAAATCTTCCTGAAAATACAACAGAACTAGTCAAGTTTTATCTTACAAAAGAAGCCAGAGGAAAAGGAATCGGAAAGTTATTAATGGAAAAATGCTTTGATAAGGCGAAAGAATTGGGCTATCAGCAAGTTTACTTGGAAAGTTTGCCAGAATTCAACAAAGCTGTTTCCATTTATGAAAAACAAGGATTTCGGTACTTGGAAAAAGCTTTGGGAAATTCCGGACATTCCGGTTGCAATCTTTGGATGATTAAAAAATTGAATTAATTCTATCCGAAAATATCATTCAGAACTTTTGCTAATCTTAATCCACCATACAGCAATTGTCTCTCAATAGTGGGTTCAAAACGATAATTGTAATCATAACTTAATACTGCGTCATTCGGCGTTTGATAATAAATTGAATTGGCAATTTTGTGACTGTCATACAACCAATCTTCCAGAGTTCCGCTCTGGATTTGCTTGACTTCATCTTTGGATTTAATGTCCAAAAGGTTGGCAAACTCAGTGTAAGAATACTTTTGGTCCTCAACCAGTTTAGAATCCCAAACCGAATGCAGGTTGGTTTTCTGTCCGAAATAAGTCACATTGATTTTGTTTCCGCCTAAGTCAGAATATCTTCCAACATGCAAAGGCTGATGTAAATCACCGATTAAATGGACTAAGAAAATCAAGGCTGTTTTTTTATCAGTATCAGAAGCGTTCTTATCTTTGATTTTGTCTGATAAGATTCTGATCTGAGTATAGATATTCGGTGCTTTTTGAATAGATAATGTATCCTTGAATTGGGCAAAATTCTTTTGAGGATTCACGTTAACATAATGCCATGCAGATGTTTCCTTCCAAACGCCGGTCGTGTCAGATTTGATAAAGTCCGGCCAGTTGGCATAGTAAGCCAGCTTTTCGTTTTCCAGAAGCTTCCTGATTTTTCTTTCCGCTCTTGAACTTAAATGATGTTGCGCAATTTCTGCCACTACACGATGCCCTGTTAATCCCCATGCAAAGCAATAGAACGAAGATAATATAAAAACAGTGAGCACAAATCTGGATAAAATATTTTTCATTTTTAATTAATTTCAAGTTGCAAAGATAGTTTTAGCTCAACTTTTTTCTTCTAAAAAACAGTGTTAAATATTATTAAACTTGTGATTGATTTTTATCGCAAAGACGCAGATAAATTAATTTATAATGTTGTTAAAAGTCGCAAAATCAAACTTTGCAACTTTTAAATTAAGATTAATTATCAAAATCTTGCGCCTTTGCAATGATTAATTAAACTCTATCTGATGATTAAAAAACAAGTTAATTTCCGTAATTTTGCGTTTTCCCAGAATGAGACTTTTCAATGAAAGATAATCAGGACTTTATCGAAGTTTACGGTGCAAGAGAGCATAACCTCAAGAATATATCCGTAAAAATTCCAAGAAACGAATTGGTTGTTATCACAGGGCTTTCCGGAAGTGGAAAATCCTCTTTGGCTTTTGATACAATTTTTGCCGAAGGACAACGCCGTTATATCGAAACGTTTTCGGCTTACGCAAGGCAGTTTTTGGGTGGATTGGAACGTCCGGATGTTGATAAAATCGAAGGCTTGTCGCCGGTTATTGCCATCGAACAAAAAACGACGAACAAAAATCCACGTTCAACCGTTGGAACCATTACGGAGTTATATGACTTTCTGAGACTTTTGTTTGCAAGGGTTTCAGATGCTTATTCGTTATCGTCTGGGAAAAAGTTGGTAAGTTATACCGAAGAGCAAATTCTTGAAACGATCAAAGATAGCTTCAAAGGGAAAAAAGTGTATTTGCTGGCTCCGGTTGTGCGTTCCAGAAAAGGACATTACCACGAATTGTTCATTCATCTTTCCAAAAAAGGTTATTCACAAGCCAGAATTGATGGTGTTTTACAAGACATCGAATATGATTTAAAGCTTGATCGTTACAAAACGCACGACATCGAAGTGGTGATTGACCGCTGGATTATAGGCGAAAATGCTTCTGAAGCCAGAATGTCAAAATCGCTGAAAACGGCTTTGGAAATGGGAGAAGGAATCATTGCGATTCAGGAAATGGGACAGGATGAAGTTCACTTTTTCAGTAAGAATCTGATGGATGATTCCACAGGAGATTCCTTAGCATTGCCTGAACCAAACACTTTTTCTTTCAACTCTCCGAAAGGTCATTGCGAGACTTGTAAGGGTCTTGGAACGATTAAAAAAGTCAATACGGACTATTTCGTCGAAAACGATAAATTGTCAATCAACCAAGGGGCATTGTTACCTTTGGAACAGCTTAAATCCAACAAATGGATTTTATCTCAGATCAAATCTATTCTGGAAGTTTTTGATTTAGGTTTGACGACACCTTTCAAAGATATTCCGAAAGAAGCTTTGGAATATATCTATTACGGTTACAGCAGTGATATTACAAAAGAACTGAAACATGCCGGAATCTCAAAAAAAATCAAAATCAACTTCGAAGGTTTGGTCAAAATCCTTGAAGATATTGTTGAAGAAAGAGAAAACTATGATGCGGTTTTAGTGGAAAGAAATTTCACCACCGAAGAAACTTGCCCGACCTGTAAAGGCGCACGTCTTCGTCAGGAAAGTCTGAGTTTCAAAATCGATGGGAAAAATATTGCGGAAGTCAACGGATTGTCTTTGCTCGATTTCAAAGAATGGTTGGCGGAAGTCAAAGATAAATTCAGTGATAAAAATAAACTGATTGCGCACGAAATTCTAAAAGAAATCGAAACCAGATTACAATTCCTTTTAGATGTCGGTTTGGATTATCTGAGTCTCAGCAGAAGTTCTAGGACACTTTCCGGAGGAGAATCTCAGAGGATTCGTCTGGCAACTCAAATTGGTTCTCAATTGGTGAATGTTCTTTACATTTTGGATGAACCTTCAATTGGTCTTCATCAGCGTGATAACGAAAGATTGATTAAGTCTCTGAAAGAATTACGTGATATCGGAAATTCGGTTTTGGTTGTGGAACACGACAAAGATATGATTAGTGAAGCTGATCACGTTTTGGATATTGGTCCGAAAGCGGGAAAATTCGGTGGAGAAATCCTTTGGCAGGGCAATCCGAAAGATATTACCAAAGCCAACACAATCACAGCCGATTATATCACTGGAAAACGTAAAATCGAAATTCCTTCTGAGCGTAGAAAAGGAAACGGAAAATCGATAGTTCTGAAAGGTGCAACGGGAAATAACCTTAAAAATGTAACACTCGAAATTCCTCTTGGAAAATTGGTCGTTATTTCAGGGATTTCGGGAAGTGGAAAATCATCTTTGATTAACGGAACTTTATACCCGATTCTGAACCGTCATTTTTACCGCGCCATTCAGGAACCGTTACCTTATAAAAGTATCGAAGGCATTGACAATATTGACAAGATCGTAGATGTTGACCAAAGTCCGATTGGAAGAACGCCACGTTCCAACCCGGCGACTTACACAGGAATGTTTACCGATATCAGAAATCTTTTCGCTGAATTACCGGAAAGTAAAATCCGTGGTTACAAAGCGGGTCGGTTTTCTTTCAATGTCAAAGGCGGAAGATGCGAAACCTGTCAGGGAGGCGGTTTGAAAGTGATTGAAATGAATTTCCTTCCGGATGTTTATGTTCATTGCGAAACCTGCCATGGCAAACGCTTTAACCGCGAAACGCTGGAAGTCCGCTACAAAGGAAAATCAATTTCCGATGTTCTCGATATGACGATTAATGAAGCGGTAGAATTTTTCCAGCCGATTCCGAAAATATTTAACAAAGTCAAGACTTTGAAAGATGTTGGTTTGGGTTATATCACAATTGGCCAACAATCGACCACATTAAGTGGAGGTGAAGCACAGCGTGTGAAACTAGCAACTGAATTGTCGAAAAAACAGACAGGAAATACATTGTATATTTTAGATGAACCAACCACAGGACTACATTTCGAAGATGTGAAAATCCTGATGGAAGCGATTACGCAATTGGTGGAATTAGGAAATTCATTCATCATTATCGAACATAATATGGATGTAATCAAGCTTGCTGACCATATTATCGATGTTGGACCGGAAGGCGGAAAGCACGGCGGACAAATTATTGCAGAAGGAACGCCGGAAGAAGTAATTAAATCTAAGAAGAGTTTGACGGCTAAATTTTTGAAGAAGGAATTGTAGTTGGTATCAAATTTGTGATTCTGTATATAAAATCTGTTATGAAATATATTAGAATTTATCTGGCGATAGTTGTCTTTTCTTTAAGTTTTATAGAATGTGCTGCGCCGCCACGACCTCCAAGACCACCGCATCCCTCAAACCGTTCGGCGCTCAAACCAATGCCACCCGGACAAGCCAAAAAAGTCTTTGGAACCAAATCTGCAAAACCTTTCGCTCCTGGACAAAACAAATAAATAAACATCAAGGATTTTGAAATTTCAAAATCCTTTTTTCTTTTTTCAATATTAAATTTTCACTTTCAATGTTAATTTAATATTAACTGAATATAAATTTTATGTAATTTTGTCGTAACATTAGATAAGTAATAACTTAAAATCAATTGATTATGAAAAAGAAAATGCTAGCGTTATCAATATTTTTGTTTGGATTTTTAGGAACGCTAAACTTAGTAAGAGCTCAAGCTACAGACAACAAAATACAGGAAGTTTTCATCAATTCCGGAGACGGGTTCGGAGAGTTAAGGAAATTGTTGAAAGATAATTTCGATTTTACCAACCAGGATTATAAAGAAGGCGTGGTGAATTCCGATGTTAGGTTCAGTCTTTCAGAAGATGGAAAAATCACTAATGTTCACGCTAATGGTGACTGCAAAAACGTGAGCAAAGAAATCGAAAATGTGTTGTCACACCTTATCTACAAAGTAGATATGGAGAAACTGAGCCAGAAAATGGTAGCATCATCTTATGTAATGCCTGTGAGCGTTACGATAGATAACAGATAAGAATTAAAAGTTTAAAATTGTTAGTGAAAAGTCATACATTTTGGTGTGTGGCTTTTTTTGTGGTGTAAATTTTATATCATAAACACTTCGACTTCGCTCAGTGTGACAAATTTAATACTACAAATCTTACTAATACATTGTCAGGCTGAGCGGAGTCGAAGCCTTTTCAAAAGAAATAATCTTTTCTCTATTTTCTTTCTTCTAATAAAGGGATTTTTCTATATTTATAAACCAACAAATTGAACAAAAGAAAACTCAGTTTTATGATTGATAAAAGGGTTAAAAACGCTCAGGAAGCGGTAAAAGATATACAAAATGGAATGACGATAATGCTTGGCGGATTCGGGCTTTGCGGGATTCCGGAGAATTGTATTTCAGAATTGGTAAAGAAAAATGTAAACAATCTGACTTGCATTTCCAATAACGCAGGCGTTGATGATTTCGGTTTGGGATTATTATTACAGAAAAAACAAATCAAAAAAATGGTTTCTTCCTATGTTGGAGAAAATGCAGAATTCGAACGTCAGATGTTATCCGGAGAATTGGAAGTGGAATTGACGCCACAAGGAACTTTGGCAGAAAAATGCAGAGCAGCACAAGCTGGGATTCCGGCATTTTATACGCCGGCAGGTTACGGAACCGAAGTGGCGGAAGGTAAAGAAGTCAAAGATTTCAACGGGAAACCTCATATCTTGGAATACGCTTACAACGCTGAATTCTCCATCATAAAAGCCTGGAAAGGCGACCACGCCGGAAATTTGATTTTCAAAGGTTCGGCTCGTAATTTTAATTTTCCAATGGCCGGAGCAGGAAAAATTACCATTGCAGAAGTAGAAGAATTAGTAGAACCAGGACAACTAGACCCAAATGAAATCCATATTCCTGGAATTATGGTTCAAAGAATTTTCCAAGGAGAGAATTATGAGAAGAGGATAGAGCAGAGGACGGTTAGAAAAAAATAAAAGGCGCTGAAATTTTTCAGCGTTTTTTTATAATATTATTCTAATCTTCTTTCAATACTGTACTTATCAATCTTAGAGATGTAAAGTATTCAATTTCGTCTGTGATATTATTTTCCATATGTTCAAGTTCACTTAAAACCAAATTATTATTTTGACATTTACTTTTTAGCATCCCTCCGAAAAATTCAAAGTCCAGCGAATTTCGTCTAGTTGCAATCTTACCAATTTCATAATGATAAGTTTCTTGATGCGGTCTAATAATTTCTTCATTTTCATCTTTGTCTGGGTTTACAAATACAATCTCTATTTTGGGTATTGGTAAATTTGTAAAAGATTCCCTATCAATTACTTTTTTTTCAAAAATATCTTTAAATGAATTTCTCTTATCTTTTATGGAAGACCTAAGGTCATTGTAAAACTTTTCAATAAAATTTTGATAACGTATGTGCTCATTTCTACGTTTGTAAATTTTACTTAGTGATACTTTATCATAAACATAATCAGATTTGAAAATATCTTCAAAATAAAGTTCTGCAACTTTTAAAACAGTTTCGAAATCGTGTCTGTCTATTACATTTTCAAGTTTGTCAAGCTCTAATAAATACTCTTCTAATATTGATTTAAGTTTCGAAAGCATTTTATCAAAATATTTTTCGAGAAAGTCAAAGTGTCTTTCTTGAATTTCTGTAATTTTAAATGTTTTACTTTCAAATTTAAAATTATTGTCTTTATGATACCTTAGATACTGAATTTCGCCATCATCTGCCTGATAACTAAAGAGTGTAGATGAAATTAAATTGTCTTCAAATTTTCTTATTGGGTGTCCAACAAGTTCATTACGTAGGTCTCTATTTATATAATAGGTTGGGTCTTTTTTCAATTCTCCTTTATCAATGCCAGTTTTAAAAATTTCTAACATTTCTTGGATGAAATCTTGTTGAACATAAATAGCTTGTAAGAAACTGATTGTAAAAGAAAATTTATCGGTGTAATTTGTATTTTTAGGTTTATTAAATATAATTTCAAGAGTGTCTTTAAAGTATCCTAAAATATCACCAAAATAGTTTGTCTTTACATCTTCATTAAACTTAATTTTGCTTGAACAGTATTTATATTTCCAAATAAAGTAATTCCATATGTCTGCAATTCTATCAAGCTTGTCATCAACTGTTGTTTTCATTGTTGTATGGTATCTTTAACTTTTCCTCTCCCCAATCTGCTGTCTCCACATTGCATAATACAAACCTTTTTCAGCAATCAGGTTTTCGTGAGAGCCGGTTTCTATGACTTGTCCGCGTTCCAGAACATAAATTCTGTCGGCGTGCATAATGGTGCTTAATCTGTGAGCAATCAGAACTGTAATTTGTTCTTTTTGCTGGGAGATATCTTTAATGGTTGAAGTGATTTCTTCTTCCGTAATACTATCCAAAGCAGAAGTGGCTTCGTCAAAAATCAAGAGATGTGGTTTTCTGAGTAAAGCTCTTGCAATTGCGATTCTTTGTTTTTCGCCACCACTTAATTTCAGTCCACCTTCGCCAATAACTGTTTCGATGCCTTTCTCAGCGCGTTCCAATAACGATTTGGTGCTGGATTTTTTCAAAGCGAGTTGGATGTCTTCTTCGCTGGCATTTGGATTCACGAAAAGTAGATTTTCTTTGATAGTTCCTGCAAAAAGCTGTGTGTCTTGTGTCACAAACCCAATTTGGTTTCTCAGTTCATCAAAGTCAAATTCTTTCCCGTTGATTTGATTATAGAAAATATTACCTTCCTGAGGTCGATACAATCCAACGAGTAATTTTACCAATGTACTTTTTCCGGAACCACTCGGGCCAACAAACGCAATCGTTTCTCCATTTTTAACATCAAATGAAATGTTATTCAAAGCTTTATATTGGGCCGACTGATGTTTGAAAGAAACGTGCTTGAATTCCAGCTCATTGATTGAACCGATTTGTTTTGGTGTATGCGGTTTTTCTTCAACTGACTTATTCATCAGATTGTCGAAGTTTCTCAATGACGCTTCGGCTTCTCTATAAGAAATGATTATATTTCCAATTTCCTGCATCGGACCAAAAATAAAGAATCCGTAAAACATCAATGACAGATATTGTCCAGGTGTAACAACATCCCGGAAAATTAAATATAAAAGTGTCAAAGTAATCAACTGCTGAAGAAAATTGACCATTGTTCCCTGAATAAAACTCAATGAACGGATGCTTTTTACTTTCTTCAATTCTAGTCCAAGGATTTTGTAAGTATTGTTATTCAGACGGTTGATTTCCTGTTTGGTCAAACCTAAACTTTTTACAATTTCGATGTTTCTTAAACTTTCAGTGGTGCTTCCTGCCAGACTTGTAGTTTCGATAACAATCGTTTTCTGAATATTTTTGATTCTTTTACTTAAAAGATTCGTTACAAATGCAATCAGGAAAATCCCGACAATATAAACCGGCATTATCGACCAATGTAGTCTGATTGCATAAACTGAAACGAAAATAATGCTTACCAGAATCCCAAAAAACACATTAATGAAATTAGTAATAAACTTCACCGAATCTTCTCTTACTTTAGTTAGAATCGACAACGTTTCGCCGCTTCTCTGGTCTTCGAATTCCTGATAAGGCAACGCCATAGAATGCTGCAAACCGTCCGTGAAAATATTAGCCCCGAATTTCTGCGTAATGACATTAACGGCATAATCCTGAAACGCTTTTGCAATTCTGCTGACCATTGCGGTTCCAATCAGTAAACCTAAAAAGTAAAATGCACCGTGATAAATATCGGTTCCGTAAAGAAATTGATTCAGATTTCTGGGAATCAATTTTTCTTTATCGAAAAAGTGTGGATGCGTTACCAATTGGTCTAGGATATTTCCTGTAATTGCGGGCGCAAATAATGAAAATACCTGATTGATTGCGGCCAAAACCAGCGAGGCGATAATCAGCCATTTATGTGGTTTGAGGTAATGTAATAATGTTTTCATAAATTAGAATTGCAAATTTACTGATATAAATCTGATTGTTTTATTAATATTTACTGTGACGGAAAAAGCATTTTTCTATAACGTGAAATATTGATATATTGCGGTATAAGATTTTACTATGCTGACAAAAGAACAAATCGCAAAACGCATATCAAAAGAAGTGAAAGACGGGATGTATGTCAATCTTGGAATCGGGATTCCGACCTTGGTTGCAAACTATGTTCCGGAGGATATTTCGGTGGAATTCCAGAGTGAAAATGGCGTTTTGGGAATGGGGCCATTTCCTTTCGAAGGCGAAGAAGATGCAGACTTGATTAATGCAGGTAAGCAGACCATAACAATTCTCCCCGGCGGTTCTTTTTTTGATTCGGCTTTCAGTTTTGGGATGATTAGAAGTCAAAAAGTGGATTTGACAATTTTGGGCGCAATGGAAGTTTCTGAAAACGGTGATATTGCCAATTGGAAAATTCCCGGAAAAATGGTAAAAGGAATGGGCGGCGCAATGGATTTGGTTGCATCGGCTGAAAATATCATTGTGGCGATGATGCACGTCAACAAAGCCGGTGAATCCAAAATTCTCAAAAAATGTACTTTGCCTCTAACAGGAGTGAATTGTGTCAAAAAGGTAGTCACAGAATTAGCCGTTATGGAAATTACAGATAAAGGCTTCAAACTTTTGGAAAGAGCGCCTGGGATTTCAGTAGAAGAAATTGTAAAAGCTACAGAAGCAGATTTGATTATTGAAGGAGAAATTCCTGAGATGAAGTTTTAACTAATTAAGAATGAATAATTAATAATGAAAAAATCCGCAATATCATTTGCGGATTTTTTATGTCTAATTTCTAACTTCTAGAATTACTTCTTAACCGCTCCAAAAACTTTCTCTAAAAGAGAAGTCGTTCTCAGCGCAGAATTATTTCTAATTCCGGTTTCTTTTTCCGCTACCATTTTGAAAACGCCGTTGATAGTTTCGGTAGTTACATATTCATTCAAATCTGTGGTTACAGCCTGTCCTGTAAAAGTATTATATTTTGAAATGATGTTTTTCCAAACCGTGTCAGCGCCAACTTTTCCCAAGGAAGCCTGAACTTTGGGCTGAAAAGCTGTGAAAAGTTGACTTTGTGTTTTGGTCTGGAGATAATTGGTTGCTGCATTATCACTTCCAAGAAGAATATTTTTTGCATCTGTGATTGTCATTGATGTAATTGCATTAGCAAAAATAGGAGTAGCTTCTGTTACAGCATCTTCAGCAGCTCTGTTCAGTAATTTTACACCTTGGTCCGCCAAACTTCCCATTCCTAAACTTCTAAGCGTAGTTTCGATTTTTCTTAATTTCTCCGGCATTAGGATTTTTACTGCTTCATTTTTAAAGAAGCCATCCGTAACACCCAATTTTTGTACGCCTTCTTTTACGCCGAGATTTAAGGCTTCTTTCAATCCAGAAGATATTTGGGTCGAAGTTAAGCTTCCAAGATTAATGTTAGAATTGGTTGGTGTAGTTTGAGTTGGTTTAGTTGTAGTGGTTGAACTTTGTGTTTTTGGATTGCTCAAATCTATACCGGTTTTATCCTTTACTACTTTAAAGATGTCACCAATCTGCGCTTGTGTAGAAATTGAAAATAATAATCCGACAGCAATTAAATAATTCTTTTTCATTAAATATATTTTTTACAAAATTAGATGATTAAATCTGAATGATGTTAAAATACCTTCATAAATAAATTTAACTCTGGTTTCTCAGAATTACATCGTATAAATCTTGCCTTCTGTCTGTCAGTGTTTTAACGGCGCCATTGTAATGCAATTCTTTCAGAAGATTGAGGTCAACATCTACGATTAAAGTCATCTCTGTGTTTGGTGTGGCTTCACCTTTTATAGCGTTTGAAGGGAAAGCAAAATCTGAAGGCGTGAAAACCGTCGCTTGCCCAAACTGGATATCCATATTATTGACACCTGGAAGGTTACCAACACAACCTGCAATGGCAACATAACATTCATTTTCAATCGCTCTTGCAGCGGCACAATGTCTTACTCGGGTGTAAGCGTTCTGAGTATCTGTGAGATAAGGGACGAATAATATTTTCATTCCCTGATCTGCCAGCAGTCTTGGAAGTTCCGGAAATTCTACATCGTAGCAAATAACTATTCCGATTTTTCCGCAATCCGTATCGAAAACTTTGATTTCATTGCCGCCGGTCATACCGTAATATTTGCGTTCGTTTGGTGTGATATGAACTTTCCGGTACTCGTCAATTTTTCCGTCTCTGTGAAGCAGATAGCTGACGTTATATAACTTTTCTTCTTCCAGGATCGGCATACTTCCGGAAATGATATTCACATTATAACTGACGGCAAATTCTGAAATTTTTTCCTTGATTTCTTCCGTTAATTCCGACAGTTTCTCCATCGATTCGCGTTCATTCATATGATTGAAAGGTGCCAGTAAGGGCGTGTTGAACAACTCCGGAAACAGACAGAAATCCGACTGATAACCCGCAACGGCGTCCACGAAAAATTCAACCTGCTTATAGAAATCTTCCAGATTTTTCAAAGACCGCATCTGCCACTGAATTAATCCCAAGCGAATGACACTGTCCTGCATCGTGTTCTTCTTTGCAGTGTAATAGATATTATTCCATTGTAAAAGGACTGCATATTCTTCCGACTCAGAATCGCCTTTCAGATAACCTTTCAGGATTTTGACCGGCGAAAAATTATTTCCGATCTGGAAACTCAGAACCGGATCATAGATTTCCTTATTCCTGACTTTGGTTATGTATTGTCTTGGTGATAGTTCTTTGCTGTAAAGATGGTAATTCGGGATTCTTCCGCCAATGATGATGGATTTGAGATTAAGGATTTCGCACAATTCTTTTCTGGCATCATACAATCGTCGTCCTAATCTTAACGCACGGAATTCCGGGTCGACAAAAACTTCGATTCCGTAAAGAACATTCCCGTTGTTGCTGTGGGTATTAAATGTTTCATTGCCGGTGATCTCGTTATAAGTATGCTGGTCTCCGAACAGTTCGTATTGAACAATGATTGATAATGCCGCTGCGGCTAATTTTCCGTCCACTAAAATACAGATCTGACCTTCTGCGAAAATTGAAGTCAGCTTCTGGATGTTACGCTTGCTCCAGACATTGTCATCAATCTCCGGATAGGCTTTCTGCATTGCTTCTGTCAATTCGTCGTAATCGTCAATGCTTAATTTTCTGATTTCTATCTGCATTACCTATATTTTTTTATTGATTAACCACAAAAGTTACAAAAGAAGAATTTTAAATTATTAAGTTAATTAAAATAAACTTTTAGTAAGTTATTTTTCTTTAAGGATTTATCTTATCAAAAGAATTGTGTCTTTTGTAGTTTTATGTATATTTTTTGATTAATATTTCTTTCAGTTGTTTCATGCCTTCCGTTGCAGAGGATTTAATATAATTCTCATTTTTTGTAAAAGAGTTGGGGTTTTCAAGATTGGGATCGATGACAAAAATCTCGCAATGCCGCGGCGCATATCTAATAACCGAAGCGGCCGGGTAAACTTGCATAGATGTTCCTATAACCAAAAATAAATCCGCTTCTGAAGCGATTTTAATTGCATTGTCCATTTCCGGAACCATTTCTCCAAACCAGACGATATGTGGACGAAGTTGCGAGCCATCGGAATGTAAATTACCAATAATTATGTCTTCTTCCCAATTCAGGATTTCATTTTCATCCGAAGAAGATCTTGCTTTTCTGAGTTCACCATGAAGATGTATGATCTTTGTAGAGCCGCCGCGTTCGTGCAAGTCATCTACATTTTGTGTGATGATATGAACGTCAAAATGGTTTTCCAGTTCGGCTAAAATTTTGTGTGCTTCGTTGGGTTCTACTTCTTTCAATTGTCTTCGCCTGGCATTATAAAAATCCAGTACCAACTTAGGATTTCTTGCAAAGCCTTCGGGTGATGCAACATCTTCGATGCGATGATTTTCCCAAAGTCCGTTGTAATCTCTGAAGGTTTTAATACCACTTTCGGCAGAAATTCCCGCTCCTGATAACACCACTAATTTTTTCAACTTATTCAAGAATTTTCTTTAAATATAATGAATTTTCTATTGCAGAAGTTCCCCAGGTGTTATTAAAATAGATGTAAAACTCTTGATTGGTATTACTGATTTCTTGTGCGAGGTTATCAAGAAATTCTTCCGAATAAGGCGATTTGTATAGTGTCGGTTTTCCATGCAGACGATAATATCCGATTTTGGAATTTGTAATAATCACATCTTCAGGGATTTTTCCGGGAAAACTAACGCCGCAAAAAATCCATTGATATTTCTTGAATAAATTGAAAATTTCATCATTCCACCAGGATTGATGTCTGAACTCAACTGCAACTAGAAACTCGCCAGGCAAAGTTTTATTGAGCCAGTTGATGTTGTTTTCTGTGCAATGAAAAGATGATGGAAATTGAATCAGAAATCCGGCTAATTTGTGTCCCATATTTTCATCAATCAGTTTACAAAAATCTGAACATTCATCTTTTTTACTTTCCGAATAACCGAAATGGGAAATAGCTTTGGGGATTTTAATAAAGAATTTAAAATCATCTGGCGTTTCATCATTCCATTTTTGAAGTGTTTTTGCTGTTGGCTTTCTGTAAAATGTACTGTTGATTTCTACCGTATTATATGTTTTGGAATATAATTTCAGAAAATCTTTATTCTGAGAATCTTCAGGGTATAGTGAGCCTTTCCAATCTGTATTATAGAATCCGGAGCAACCAATATGATATTTCTGTTTAGAACTTTTCATGAAAATTTAAAAATAATTTTTGTGCCAAATAGCAGTTTATCAATACTTTTTTGAGTCATAAAAATCGAATATGATATTTATCATACCAAAATAGTATGATATAATGATTTTAGTTAATACTTTTGCCTCGTGATAATGAATTGCTGTCATACTTATTAAGAAAGACCGAGGGAACTGGCCCATTGAAGTCTTGACAACCTGCCGATTTGGTAAGGTGTTACATTCAGCCTTTGAAAAAAGGAAAGATAAGTTGAAAATGTTAATTGCGGTTGTGATGCCGTCTCAATATAACTTCTTTCAGACTTGTCTGGGAGAAGTTTTCTTTTTTATATAAAACGTAAAATTTAAAGATATGATTCAAAAAACTATGAACAGATCCGGGAGAAAAGCTGTGTTGTCTACTGCAGTTATTTTCTTTTCCGGAATTTATTTAACCCAAGCGCAGGAAACAAAGCCTGTGAAAGATTCTACTTCTGATAAACAAATTGAAGAAGTGGTTTTAGTTGGTTCCAGAAGCGGTGGACGTTCCAAAGCGGACAGCCCGGTTCCTGTGGATGTTTTCAACCTGAAAGATATTCAACAATCTTTGCCTCAAACTAATATTAATCAGATCCTTAATACGATTGCACCATCATTTACATCAACCATACAAACCAATGCAGACGGTTCTGACCATCTTGATCCTGCTCAGTTAAGAGGTTTGGGTCCAGACCAGACTCTGGTTTTGGTGAATGGAAAAAGAAGACACACCTCAGCACTTGTCAATGTGAACGGGACGCCGGGAAGAGGAACAGTGGGAACGGATCTTAATGCCATTCCGGCTTTTGCTTTGAGCAGAATTGAAGTTTTGAGAGATGGCGCTTCGGCTCAGTATGGTTCTGATGCCATTGCCGGAGTTATGAACCTGCAATTGAAAAGAGATACAGGAAAACTGACAGGCCAACTGAATTATGGAGGTTATCTCACGCCTGCAGCCAATGACCACACGGGAAATTATGATGGACAGCAATTTCAATTAGATTTGAATTATGGAAACAAAATTGGAAAAAGAGGAGGTTTTTATAATATTACGTGGTCTTCGCAGTTTCGTGATCCGACCAGAAGAGCCGGAACAGAAAGCGCTCCAATATATAATGCTTATAATGCCATCGAAAAAAGAGCTGCGGAAAATGGCGTGAATCTTTCTTCTTACTTCAATAACATCAATAATCTGAAAGGAACGGCTGGTGAACAGGATTTCGTCAATCTGATCCATCAATATGCGCAAGGTATTAGTTATTTTAATTCGATTTCTCCAAATCTTCAGTCTAACATCCAGTCTGCAAATAGCATAACGGCTTTGCAAAATGTTCTTAAAACATCAGCATTTACGACAGATCAGTTAAACTATTTAACAGATCAGGAGTTGGCATACAGAGGTCAAACCAGAAAAGATTTTAACCAACAGGTTGGGCAATCGAAACTGAACAATCATCAGCTGTTTGCAAATATAGAAGTACCGTTAAATGACGATTGGAAAGTCTACACTTTCGGTGGTTATTCCATTAGAGATGGTGCGTCAGGTGGATTTTACAGGAGACCGACACAGGCAAGAACGTTTACCGGATTGTATATCGATGGTTATTTGCCGGAGATTCATACCAAGATTCAGGATGTATCTTTATCTGCCGGAATCAAAGGAAAATGGAACGGCTGGAATGTGGACTTCAGTAACACCTTCGGACAGAACAGTTTTGATTATACGATTGAAAATACGGGGAATACAAGTTTGAGATTCAATTCTCCAAGTTCCTTCAACGCCGGTGGATTGCAATTTTTGCAGAATACAATTAATTTGGATTTCAGCAAACAATTTGATGTTTTTGAAGGTCTGAATGTCGCTTTCGGAGCAGAGCAGCGTCACGAGAATTTTAAAGAAAATCCAGGTGAAGAAGCTTCTTACACGGCTTACGATATTTATGGTAATCCACAGACACCGACAACATCAAGTTCTGATAAACCAACCGACTTTTTTGGTGCAGCATTGCCGGGAAGTTCTCAGGTTTTTGCAGGTTTCCGGGAAGCTAACAGAACTGACAAAAACAGAAATGCTTATGCGGCTTATGCTGATCTGGAATTCAATTTTACCAATTGGCTTTTGGTAGATGCAGCGGTTCGTTACGAGGATTATTCGGATTTTGGTTCGACTTTCAATTACAAACTGGCGTCAAGAATCAAATTAACGGATGATCTTAATTTCCGATTTGCAGGTTCCACAGGCTTCAGAGCGCCGTCTATACATCAGATTTATTACAATACAACATCAACATTATTTACGTCTCTTCCTGGAAGTAATCTGCCGCAATTGGTAGAAGTTGGAACTTTCAGTAATGACTCAACCATTGCAACAGGGTTGGGAATCAATAAATTAAAACAAGAAACTTCTAAATCCGTAAGCACTGGTTTTACATATAAAATCCCGGCTTTGAATTTGAATATTACTGCAGATGCGTATTTTATCAGAATCGATGATAGAATTGCTTTAACCGACCAATTTTCAAGACCTACGGATTTACAAATTCAAAATAATCCGAATCTTGGCCCGGTTCGGGATGCGATGGATGCTGCTAATGTTAATGCTGCTCAGTTTTTTGCCAACTCTATTGATACAGAAACAAAAGGTCTGGATGTGGTCATCAGTCATAATTACAGAACTGGCGCTATAAAATTGAATAACGATTTTGCCATCAATTTTAATAGAACCAAAAAAGTCGGCGATATTCACGCTTCCGATTTGTTGAAGAATGCAGGGTTGGAAAACACCTATTTCGGAGAGAAATCAAGAGTTTATCTAGAGGACTCGGTTCCAAAGGTGAAAGCGAGTTTGTCTAATAATTTAAAATGGAATTATTTCAATTTCTATCTGAGAAATACTTACTACGGAAAAGTTTATGGTGCAGATGGTATCAATGGAAATGCTTACGAACATCAATTAATTTCAGATAAGATTATTACCGATTTGTCTATAGGTTACGATATCAACAAGAATTTTAATTTAACTATTGGAACAAACAATTTATTTGATATTTATCCGACTAAAAATGTAACAAGCTCTACGAATAATGATCAATTTATCTATTCTAGATCAACATCACAGTTCGGACAGAACGGCAGATATGTGTTTAGCAAGTTGACCGTTTCTTTTTAACATGAAATTTTTTTAAGGTTTTTATTTTGTTTTGAATGGCATCTGGAATTTTTTCCAGATGCCTTTTTTTGTTTAACACAAGGACAAAAAATATAAGTTAAGCTTTAAAGCACAAAGCATTTCATCATTAAAAATAAAAATCTTAAAACATTTTCGAAAATAAATTGGGCTTCGTGCCTTTGTGTTTAACTTAAATATCCAGTTTCGCATTATTCAACCTCAAAGAATTCAGAATGACGGAAACAGAACTGAAGCTCATCGCCGCCGCCGCAATCATTGGGCTTAACAAAATTCCGAAGAAAGGATAGAGCAGACCAGCAGCTAACGGAATTCCTAAAACATTATAAATAAAAGCAAAGAATAAATTTTCTTTAATGTTTTTAAGCAGTTTTTCACTTAGGATTTTTGATTTTGCAACTCCAAGAATGTCGCCTTTTAATAGTGTGATTTCAGCACTTTCAATTGCTGCATCTGTTCCCGTTCCCATTGCAATTCCGATATTGGATTGAGCCAAAGCCGGTGCATCATTGATTCCGTCTCCTGTCATTGCTACGATTTTCCCTTCATTTTGAAGTTTTTTGATTTCGTTCATTTTATCTTCCGGAAGACAATTGGCTTTGAAGTTTGTGATTCCAAGTTCTGTTGCCACTGCTTTTGCGGTGTGTCCGTTGTCTCCGGTCATCATTATCACTTCGATGTTTTGAGAATGGAGATAATTGATAGCTTGTTTTGAAGTCGCTTTTATTTTATCTGAAAAGCTTAAGAATCCAAGAACTTTTCCGTCTTTTGCGAGATAAGAAATCGTTTTAGCTTCATCTTGTTTTACAATGACTTTTTGTTTTAATGATTCAGGAATTTCTATATTGAAGTGTTTTAATAATGCTTCATTTCCAAGTAAAATTTCTTCATTATTGATTCTTCCTTTTACGCCTTTTCCGGAAATATTTTCGAAGTCCTGAACTTTTTCAAATTGTAAATTTTGAGTTTTAAATTTGTCTAAAACCGCATTGGATAATGGATGTTCCGAATTCTGATTCAATGAACCGGCTAATTTCAAAATTTCATTTTTATCAGTATTTTCAAATGATTCTATGTGATCTAGACTTGGTTTTCCTTCTGTTAAAGTTCCTGTTTTATCTGTAATAAGAACATTGACTTTGTGCATTTCTTCCAAGGCTTCAGCATTTTTAATTAAAATTCCGTTTTGAGCGCCTTTTCCGATTCCGACCATCAGGCTCATTGGAGTTGCCAGGCCAAGTGCACACGGGCAGGCAACAATCAAAACGGCTACAGCATTCACAAAAGCGTAAATAAGCTTGTTCTCGCCACCGAAAACGGACCACAAAACGAATGTCAGAACAGCAATTCCAATCACTGTGGGAACAAATATCTTGGAAATTTTATCCGCCAATTTCTGGATTGGAGCTTTGCTTCGGCTTGCATCGTTGACCATCTTGATGATTTGAGAAAGCAATGTCTCATCGCCAACTTTTTCGGCTCTCATTAGAAATGTTCCGTTATCATTAATCGTTCCTGATGTCACTCTGTCGCCGGTCTTTTTTTCGACAGGAATAGGTTCTCCTGTAATCATCGATTCATCAACATTAGAATTGCCTTCAGTTATTTTTCCATCAACAGGAATTTTTTCACCTGGTTTTACTCTCAAAATATCGTTAATTTTAATTTCTGCCAATGATACTTTTTTCTCGTTACCATCTAAAACTAAATTGGCAGTGTCAGGCGAGAGATTCATCAATGCTTCTATGGCTTTGCCTGTTTTCATATGCGCTCTTGCTTCCATCATCTGTCCCATTATGACTAATGTCAGAATCACGCAAACGGATTCGAAATAGAGTGGAGTGTTGCTTCCGTGTGCCAATTCGTGAGGAAGAATGTTCGGGAAGAATAATGCAATTAAACTGAAAATCATAGCCGCAGCAACACCCAAAGCAATCAATGAAAACATATTAAGATTCCATGTTTTGAAAGAAACCCAGCCACGTTTCATCAGAAACCAACCTGCATAAAACAGAACCGGCAATGTCAGAATCAATTCCAAAATCCCCTGAACTTGATGAGAAAATGGCCAATCAATAAACATTCCGCTCATGGATAAAATGAAAACAGGAATAGAAAACGCCAAAGCTGTCCAGAATTTTGTCCTTAATAATTTATAAGTTTCATCTTCGTGATCGTTATCTTTTGAAGGTTTTGGAACTAGATCCATTCCACATATTGGGCAATTCCCGGGTTCATTTTGCACAATTTCAGGGTGCATTGGACAAGTATATTCAACAGCTTTTTTCTCCGGTATTTTTACGAGGTCCATTCCGCAAACAGGACAGCCGACATTGGAATCATAAACTTTGTCACCTTCGCAAAACATCGGACAGTAGTATTTGCCTGCATTTTTTGCCTGATTAATTGTGGGCGTCTCATGTTGGTGATGATGATGTGGATGACTTGCTGCGTTTTTTACCAAGTCCTCAGTAATTTTCTCCAAATGCATATGACAAACCGGACAACCTGAATCTGATTCATAAGTTTTGTCGCCTTCGCAAAACATCGGGCAAAAATAATCTCCGATTTTTTCTTTGAAACTTGCCGGGAGGTTAGTTTTGGAATAGGTTTGAGGCTTGTTTTTATGATCATCGCGTTCTTCTATCGGAACAAGGAACATATTGCAAACCGGGCATCTTCCGGGTTTGAAATACAGTTTTTCGCCTTCACATTCCATCGGGCAATAATAGACCGAGCTTGGTGAAATTCTTTGACTAGGATGTAGATTGTCGTGATTATGATGATTGTGGTTTTCCATTTTCAGATGTTTAACAATACAAATTTCTGAAAAATAGATGCCAATCAGTTATAAATAAATGGAAAGATGTTATATATACTAAAAACAGAAAACTCCAGAAGTCACTGAAGGTTTAATTCTCTAATAACTTAAACTTCTATTGTTAGAGAAATTATTTTTTTATCCGAAAATAAAACCTGAAAGAAAAATTAGAATTAAGAAATAATTGTTTTTCATTGTTAAAAGTTAGAATGTTAAATATAGCTTGTTTTGCAGCCATTTTCATTCACAAAACTTTAAATGAAACTTATAATGATTATTCTGTCTTCAACCTGAAAATCTCCTTCGCATTGAAAATAATCACTGCCAAGAATATCAGTGCATAAGAACAGATTTGAATGAGGTTCAATGGTTCTTTGTAAACTGTACTGGCTAAGATAAATGCGATGATGGGATTAATGTTCAGTATCATTCCGACTTTTGAAGAGGCAATTCCTGTCAATGCAAATAGATTGAGTAACAATGGTACAATCGTGTATATCACTGCAATAATCTCGACAAAGAAATAGAACTTTAATTCCGTTGGAACTGGTCCCGAATAAGCCGGAAAAAACGGCAATAAAATCAAAGCAGATAAAACGATGTGAAAATTAAGAATCAGAAACTTATCGAATTGTTTATTTTGACTTTGGCAAACCAAATATGCAGCGTAAGTGAAGCCAATCAAGCTGCTGTAAAACATATCCAAAATATTGGTGTACGACAATAAAATGCAGCCGACTAAACTCAGAAAAACCGATAACCATTGGAGTTTACTCAACTTATCTTTCAATATAAAATAAGCCAAAATTGTTGTGATAATCGGACAAACTAAATAGGCGACCGACGTTGCACGAACGCTCACGTGATTCATCACATAGATAAATGAAAACCAATTCGCGGTCAACAAAATACTGCTTCCGACATTAACAATAATCGTTTTTCTTTTCGCTTTTTTAGAAATGTATTTGAAATAATTTAAGTTCTGTTTCAGTTTTTCTCTTTTGAAAAGAATCGAAACTAGCGACATTATCAATGCACAACTGAAAACCCTGTAAAAAAGAATGTCCGAAGATGCGTAAGAATGAAGGGGTTTCAGCACCAAACTGAATGTACCCCAAATAGAAAATGCTAAAATAGCAGCGAGATAATGTTTGAGATTATTCAAGACGTTGTTTCTTTTTGAATCAATAAATTGCTGTGCAAAAATAGGCAACTTTTACCCGAACTTTCCTACAAATTTATTGATTTTCTCAATCTGTAATTGCAATTTTCTTATCAACACAATCAATGAAAATATTACTATTTAAAAATATTTTGTTACCTAGCATTCCCGTCATTCCAGAATACTTCATCATAGAAAACTGCAGATTGGAAAAACCTTCCACATAAGTCACCTTTTTAATAGAAATTTGTTGGTTTTTGAATTGGATATTTTCATTACAATCGGTTGTATAGGTTGTCAAAACATTGTTCCAGGACTGTGATTTTTCGATATTGATTTTTGAATTTTGAGATTTCAGACTTTGCCATTCCTCTTTGTAGGTCAATAGTTCATAAGCGCTGGTTCCGGAATCGTAAAGGAATTTTCGTTCTTCACCTTTTAGGATTCCCGGAATAATGATTTTCCTTTTCCTGAATTTGAAATCGAAAAGTTGGTTTTTGGATTCTTTTGGAATCTGATTTAAATTGAAAACAACCTGATTGCTTTTGAAATTAATCAAGGTTTTTCGGTTTTCCAGGATGTCAGCGCCAATCGTTCCAATGATTTGGATTGAATCTTTTTCACCACTTTTATTGCTTTTAAAAATTTTGAATTGCTCTGATGATATTTCTGTTTTTCCAACAAAGAAAGCAGTTTTTGCCTTTTCGTCATTAATTGAGATTTCTTCGATATTTTTTATCGGATCAGAATAAAATACGGTGTAAGGTGAACCGGTATCAAATTGTAAATAATAAGTTTCGGGATTTCCGGGAAAATGAATAGGAAGCAGCAAAACATTTTTGTCATTTCCTAGCCATGTAATTGGGATATTTCCGCTTTCGTTTTTGACAGTTAGATAGTTTTTTTCAGGCGTAAATTTTTGGTCGAAATAAATATAACCGCCAACCAATATCAAAACCAAAATGGCTAAAAATCCTAAAGCTAATTTCTTAAAAAGTTTCATTGTCTAATTTTTCTGCAACATTCGGTTTTTGAAATCGAATTTGCTGCGAAAATAATATGACAATTTTACGTCAGTTTTGTGACTAAGCTTATAAAAAGTTGTTTTTCAGTTTTATAGAAAGTTGATTTTTTTGGTTGAGACTGATTCCATTTTTGATGACAATCCAGAGTTTGATGATGATAAATGCCATCAAAGGAACTATAAATAATGGAAATCCAATAGAAAACCAATGCTGAATGAACGGGCTTAATATCAATAGAACCGAAACAAAAAATGCCAAAATAATCTGAACACAAATAATACTTTTTCCTAATTCTCTATTCTTGGAATCTTTAGTTTTGTAAGTCAAAATCGCTGGGAAAATTATCCCGCCAAACGGAATGATCAATCCTGCTAAAGCTGATAAATTAATGAGTTTTGCCCTGTCGATTTGGGTAATTTCTTCTTCCTTTGATAATAGATTTTCCGGTTCGGTTTCCAAAGTATGTGCAATGGCTTTCAAAGTAAAACCTTTGAGACTTTGCCCGGATTCAATTCTTTGAATCGTTCGCAAAGATAATCCGGATTTCTCAGCTAATTCTGTCTGAGTAAGATTTTTTTGTTCGCGGAGAAGTTTGACTTTGGATTGCATTAATTTATTTGGTAAATACGATGTGGACCCTTTGTTTTGGATTGTGAAATTAAATCGTCAAGTAAAATATCTTTTCCGTTTAATTGAAACGATTTCAAATATTCATAGTAACGTGTATTACTTGTTCTTTCTATTCTGACGGTTGACTGTTTTGGTACAATAAATTCAACTGTATAATCATCAATTTGCTTAATATCAACAATATTTTTATTCTCAATTTTATCAAATTCTTTTGGAATTTTTAATTCATTGATATATTGGAATTTAATTGTTCTATAATCCGGCCAATTTTTAATAGGAACTTTATACTTTATTAAAATATGTTGGTCTTCATTTCTGAGGTTTTGAATATAAAAATCAGTGCAAATTGAGCAACTAGATAAAAATATTAAAGAAATAATCAATAAAAATAAACGGAAGTTTTTCATTAGTTTCAAATTCATTACTTTCAAACCTTATCCAACGCAATCCTCTTTTTCTCCTTAGAATTCAAAAACTGAGTAGGAGAGAAGCCAGTGATTTTCTTGAACTGATTGGAAAGATGCTGAACACTTTTGTAACCTAATTTTTGCGAAATTTCGGTCAGATTCAATTCTTTATAAAGCAATAATTCTTTCACTTTTTCAATTTTTTGAAGAATGAAATATTGTTCCAATGTCACAGTTTCGTTTTGAGAAAAAAGCTTGGAAATAGAACTGTAATCTTTGTGTAATCCGGAACTTAAGAATTCTGACAAAATAAAATCATCATCCAAATCTTCCTCAGCAATTTTCTGAATGATCAAGGTTTTGATCTTCTCAATCTGCTTTTTAGAAGAATCTTCCAGGATTTCAAATCCTGTAGATTTCAGTTTCAAGTTTAGCGTTTCGAGTTCCTTGTCAGAGATCTGATTTTTTGTTTCGACTTCGCCTAATGAAATTGAATTGACCTCAATTTTCAAATCCTCCAATATCGATTCCACTGCTGAAATACAGCGGTTGCAAACCATATTTTTGATAGAGATTTTCATATCTTCAAAAATAGTTAAATTTTGACAAGTTTTTAAGTTTTCGGAATGACCAAAGTAATGATAGTTCCTTTACCGGTTTCAGAATTTATAGAGAGTGTTGAATTGAGTTCTGATGCTCTTTTCTCCATATTCCGGATTCCGTTTCCGAGTTCTGTCTCATCGATATCAAAACCCTTTCCGTCATCTGCTACGGTAATTTGAACTTGATGGTCAACACTTTTAGCATTGAGTAAAATGTTCTTGGCTTCGGCATATTTCATAGCATTATTCACAGCTTCCTGCGTAATTCTGTAGATATTCATCCCATCAACAGACGAAAAATGCAGGTTGTCCAGAATCGGATCTCTCTCAAAAGCAATATTGATATTTTCGGTGGATTTTCGGGCTTTTTCCACAAAATTCAGAATCCTGTTCCTAATCTCGTTGAAATCAATTTCGGAATGATTCATAGCCCAAATCGTATCCCGCAATTCTGTAATTGTATCCTTTGTAAAATTCGAAATCGAAGTCAGTTTATTATTGATTTTTTCATCCTTTATATTGAAAGCCTGTTTCAAAGTTTCTATTGAAGAAATAATGAAGGTCAGTTGTGCACCGATATTGTCGTGTAAATCCCTGGAAATTGATAATCTTTGCTCCTGAAGCTTGTTTTGATGGGCAATTTCTTCTATTGCGTATTTGAGTTCATATTCTTGCTTTTGTTGTTTGTTTTTGAGTTTCAGCGTTCTGTAAACAAGAAAGGAAATGATGATTCCGAAACAGAAAAGAATAACTAAAATAATGTTTAAAAGATTTTTTCTTTTAATTTTTGAATCCTTTTGGATTATTTCTTTTTGTTTTTTTTCGGTTTGATATTTTTTTTCTAATTCATTGATATCTTTTATGTTGTTTTCTTTACTCAGACTATCTTTAGTTGTGTAATATTGTTTTAAATATTTTAAAGATAACTTTGGTTTGTTATCACTTTCGTATAGATTACTATAGGCTTGAAGTGAATTGAGATATGCTGATATATAATTATATTTTTTAGAATAATAGACTGCTGAGTCCAAATTTGTTTTTGCTTTTTTTAAATCTCTTTTGTTAATATATACATCCGCTAGATTATTTAACCCATCCGCTAGATTAGTAAAGTCTTGATTCTGCCTATCGATTGCTAATGATTTTCTGAAATATACAATCGCAGAATCATATTTTTCCATATAATAAAAAATACTACCAATGTTATTTACATCTTCGGAAAGTCCAATTGTATTCTTATATTTTCTATTTATATAGTAACTTTTTTTGAAATTCAATAATGCATTCTGAAGACTATCTTGATTTGCCAGCGTAATACCAATCATATTGTAGCTTTTTGCAATATTTGTATTGTCACCAATTGATATGAAATAATCCAAAGCCTTTTTATGATAGCCTTTCGCTTTATTGTAGTCTTCTAATGTTTGAAACAATAGACCAATATTATTTTCGACAATTGCTAAATCAGAAATTTTATTTTCTTTTTGATAGATATTACTAGCGAGAATGTAATATTTCAAGGCTTCTTCGGTGTTACCTGTGTTTTTGTAGCACGCTCCGAGATTGTTATACGCAGAAGCTTTTACTTCTGTGTAATTTGTTCTTCTTAAAACTTTCCAAGTGTTTTGAATGGATTTTTGATACTTTCCATTAATCCTTTCAATGATGGCAAAACTAAGCTCTATTTTATCATCCAACAATTGATTTTTTTTATCTGCAATTTTTTTTGATTCAAGTAATAATTGATAAGCTTTTTTTGTATCAGTATTGATCAACCTTTTTGCATCCTCAAATAAGTTTTCTGCCTTTTTATTTCTTTGAGCATGAAAAGCTACTGATATAAATAAAAAAAATATTGAAAAGAATAATGCTAATTTATTCAAAATCATCTTAATTAATAATTAAATTCATTAATCCATAAAGGGTCTAGTTGCTTAGATATATTCAAATATTTTTTAGATAAAGAAATTCTTTTGATTTTATAAAATGAGATACTTAACAGGTAAAATGTGCTAGCAGATAGATGTTTTTTCTTTTGTAAGAGTATATAAATTACAGTAATAATATTAAGATTAAGACATAAAAGACAAGACGAAATTTTATAAATTTTTTCTGAATTTTCTATATAGGAAACTAAAAACATATTATCCTTATATAAAAAATTTGCTTTTGTGCTTAATTTTAAATAGTAAGTCATTGCAGATTTGTAATCTTTATTTTTAAACGAAATATCTCCTAAAAATAGATATGCTGCAGTTGATTTTTTTATTTGTAAGCTTTTATTTAAATATTCAATTGCAAGTTCATTTTTATTTATAGTTAAAAATATTAAAGCACATAGTATATATGAACCAACAAAGATTTTTTTATCATCAATATTTTTCAAGTTGATAATTTTTGTCAGATCAATTAAAGCCTCATCGAAATTATTTAAATAAAAATTTGTTTTTGCTTTTTGAAAAAGTAACCAAGTATTATTACTATTAATTGCTAATTCCTTCTTGATTAAAGAAAGGTAATATTTTTGTTTTTGATCAACGAATTCTTTTTTTTGATTATGAATATTATGTTTTATATAGGCACTTTTTAAAACTGGTATATCTTGTGTAATCTTCCCCTTGTTAGTAACACTCAAAAGTAGAGTTTTTTGTTAATATTTCCGTTGTAGGTGTTGGAAGATTT
>MKVE01000020.1 GCA_001898785.1 Chryseobacterium sp. 36-9
TTTCATTGCGTCTGTAATCAAACCGTCTTTGATATTGCCGGGAGATGGATTCATATCAAATCCTGAACCTGCATCCACAACGGATTTTTCGAAGGCTTTCATTAATGATAAAAACTTATCTGCCTTTTCCTCATCCACACATCGGTTCATCAATTCCTGCTCCACACCGCACAATTCCGGAAACTCGGCCAAGATTGTTTTCCCGCCTAATGCTGCAAAAATATCCGAAACAACACCTAGTGCCGGATTGGCAGAGATGCCTGAAAAACCGTCAGAACCACCACACTCCAGACCAATGCTCAGCTTAGAAACCGGTGCAGGCTGGCGTTGGATTTTATTAGCTCTTTTGATCGCTTCGAAAGACTCTTTGATGACCATTTGGAACATCTTGTCCGTCGTCCCGATTTTCTGTTGTTCAAAGATCAGCACTTCTTTATCGCTGTTCGGGCTCATTTCTTTCAAAGCATTTTGGAAGATATCAACCTGAAGATTCTGACATCCTAAACTCAAAACCGTTGCACCAGCCACATTCGGGTTGTTCACATAACCGGCAAGCAGTTTTGCCAAAAGTTCAGAGTCTTGTCGGATGCCGCCGCAACCACCTTGATGATTGATAAACTTCACTTCGATATTATCCAGAAGATTTTCATTTCTGGATTGGTCTTCCACTTCTTCCACGCTTTTTTCTTCAATCAGAGAACGCAGGAAATTCTTATAGGAAACTTCTTTTTTCGGTAACAATTCGTTCTCGAAAATATCTTTCAGCTTCTCGATATTCTTGTTTTCGCAAAACACCAATGGGAAAAATAACCAAACATTTTTGGTCCCCACTTGTCCGTCAGCACGATGATATCCATTGAAGGTCTTATCTTTCCATTTATCAACATTTGGCGGAGTCCAACCCAAATCTCCGGTCTTTTTGAAAACCTCTTCACTCTCGTGTTTTACGTTTTCGGTCGTGATGACTTCACCTTTTTGAATTGGCTGATTGGCTTTTCCAACAATGACGCCGTACATAATAATAAGGTCACCCATCGCAAAATCTTCTGCTGCGAATTTATGTTTTGCTTTTGTATCTTTCAGTACCGTGTAATCTGCACCGTCCAGATGCACGATGTCTCCGGCAGGCAAATCCGTTAGCGCAACAATGATGTTGTCTTTCGGATTGACTTTTAAAACTTTCTTTTGCATAATCTTTAGCTTTAATCAAGTTCAACACAAAGGCACAATTTTCTTATTCTTCTGTTTTTTTAAGGCACTAAGTTTTTTCTTGTGCCTTAAAAAACGACAATTAGATTTATGCTTTTATGTCTTTATGTTTAAGTCTTATAAATTATTAATATAACTTTTATATCCTTCTTCAATTCCTGTGGAATCGATTGCACTTAAAGCCTTGGTTACAGCTTCTGTTAATCCAGAAACCTGAGTAAGATCTGTATCCCAGAAACTCACTTCAGATAAAGCATTTTTCGCTACTTCTCCAAGGTCGTTAGTTGACCAGATTTCTTTGAATCTTTCCAAAACCGGCGCATCATCGCTTACAGGAAGTTGTTTTCCATCGAATTCACCTTGATAAAACCTAATCAACGCTGCTAAAGCAAAAGTCAGGTTAGTTGGTAATTCGTTCTTGATTTCAACATACTTCAGAAAGCTTGGTAAAACTCTCACTTTGAACTTCGAAACCGAGTTCAATGCAATACTAGAAAGTAAATGTTTCAGGAACGGGTTTCTGAATCTGTCAAAAACTTCATCCGAAAATGCCGTCAATTCTTCTGTTGATAAATCCAGAGTAGGGATGATTTCGTTATAAACCGTTTCGGAAATCCATTGTCCTGCAAAGTCCGCATCAATAGCTTCCTTCACAGTTTCTTTGCCGTCAAGGATAGAGAAAGCCAACATTGCTGTGTGAGCACCGTTCAGGATTCTAACTTTTCTGGTTCTGTAAGGCGTGATATCATCCACTATCAAAACCTGGTCATCAATTTTATCAAACGGAATCAAGGCTTTCAATTTCTCATCACCTTCGATAACCCACAGTAAGAACGCTTCGCAAACCACCATTAGATTATCATCATAATCCAATTTAGCTTCGTACTCGTCTTTTTCTTCTCTTGGATATCCCGGAACAATTCTGTCCACCAAAGTATTGTGGAAATAGTTGCTATTCTCTATCCAAGTTGAAAAATCTTCTTCAAGATCCCAAAGCTGGGCATATTTCAGGATATATTCTTTCAATGTCAAGGCATTGTTTTCAATCAATTCGCAAGGAATGATGTGAAGACCTTTTTCCGTATCGCCATTAAAATGCTTGAATCTCTCGTAAAGGAAAGCTGTCACTTTTGCAGGGAAATTCTTGTGAGGACCAGAAGCTAAAGAAGTTTCAGACTCATCAAAAGCAATTCCTGCTTCCGTGGTATTCGATAAAATGAACTGTAAGTCTTCGCCTTTTGCCAATTCTAGATACTCCGCATAATTTTCGTAAGGACTGAATGAACGCTGGATTGCAGAAATCACTCTCTGGTCATCCACGATCTGGCCTTTTTTTACACCTCTTATGAAAAGTGTGTAAAGGTTATCCTGCTCTTCCAGCATATCAACAAGACCACCCTGAGTCGGCTGAACAACAGCTACGCCAGCATTGAAGCCAGCCTCTTTATTCATCTTATCGATAAGGTAATCTACAAATGCACGAAGGAAATTACCTTCCCCGAATTGTAAAAATTTGATGGGAAGTTTCTCAGTCGAACCTGAGTTTTCACGGTTAAGTTTTTGTTTAGTTTGATATTCCATTTCTTTATTCTTTAATGATTTTGTATTTAGGAACCAATGATTTCATCACAAACCAGGCAACCAGATAAGCTACTGCGCAGATTGAGAAAATAATCATATATCCTTTATCGATACCGTCTGAGATGACAGCACCGGAATTTTTCAATTGAATCAACAGATCATCAGGAAGCCTAGTATCCTTGAACTCAGGATATTTTTCTAAAAGTGGAACGCCGTCAACAGTTGTCCAGGCTTTGTGGGCGTGGTCAAACAATAATCCAGAACCTTTATTAATAAGAAAAGAACCGATTCCGCCAGCCATTCCACCAATTCCTGTGATGGTTGCGATTGCTTTTTTCGGGAACATATCGCCAACTGTTGAAAATATATTAGCAGACCAGGCCTGATGCGCGGCTCCGGCAACCCCGATAATCAAAACGGGAAGCCAATAAGAGATTTGTCCTGCAGGTTGCGCCACTAAAGCTAATAATGGAAAGAAGGCGAAAATCAACATGGCACGCATTCTTCCTGCGTAAGGATTCATTCCTTTTTTGTCTACGAAATATTTTGGAAGCCAGCCTCCTAAAATTGAAACCAAGGTTATCATATACAAAACGAAGAGTGGTAATGCACTTTGCGTGCTATCCATTCCGTAAACTGAACTTAGGTAGGCCGGAGTCCAGAAGAGATAAAACCACCAAACGCCGTCTGTCATAAATTTACCGAAAATAAATGCCCAGGTTTGTCTGTATCCAAAAGCTTGTTTCAAGCTCATTTTTTTCTGAGGAACTTCTATTATTTCTTCTGCGACATCATCCTGGTCCTGCTGAATGTAAGCCAATTCGTGCTCATTAACTTTCGGATGCTGATGGGGTTTTTTGTAATAGAAAATCCAAAGTCCCATCCAAACGAATCCAAGCGCACCAATGATGATAAATGCCATTTCCCAACCCATCGATTTGGCGATGAAAGGAATAGTAACTGGCGCAGCTAATGCACCAACAGTTGCTCCTGCATTGAAAATACTTGTAGAAAACGCTCTGTCTTTTTTAGGGAAATATTCTGCAGTGGTTTTAATCGCCGCTGGAAAGTTTCCAGCTTCACCCACTGCTAAAACAAATCTTGCAAAGATGAAAAGCGTCACACTTGTGCTTGTAACCAGAGAGATATTGTTAAGAGTTCCAATAATTTCCTTTGATTCTGCGAAGCCTACAAACCAGTTTCCTGTCAAAATTCCCGAAGTTGCAATGCCGCAGAATGCGTGTAAAATAGCTCCAATCGACCAAATGAAAATTGCCCAAAGAAATCCTTTTTTCGTATCCATCCAATCCACAAATTTCCCAGCGAATAACATACTGATTGCGTAAAAAATTGAGAATAAGGCCGTGATGTTTCCATAATCATTATTATTCCAATGGAACTCGGGTTGGATAAAATCTTTCCAGGTCAAAGAAAGAACCTGCCTGTCAAGATAATTGATGGTTGTAGCAATGAACAGAAGTCCGCAGATGGACCATCTGAAATTACTTGGTTTTAAGGATTTAACTGAACTCATATTGGTTTTAGGAATTTAGTTTTCAATAATTATTTGATGGATTGGATGATATCCAATACTTTTTTAGTTTCGTTTTCGATGGTTGCGTAATCTTTGGAAGCCATTAATTCTTTACTGACTAACTTACTTCCCATTCCAACCGCGGAAACGCCGGCTTTGAACCAGCTTTCGATGTTTTCTTTGGTGGTGTCAACACCACCTGTAGGCATAAATTTCAGGTTTGGAAATACATCTTTGATGGCGCTCATAAATCCAGTTCCTAAAGCATTTCCAGGAAATAACTTTACGAATGTTACACCTGCATTTTCAGCTTCGATGATTTCTGTTGGCGTCATGCAACCTGGGCTATACAACACATCTTTCGGAATCAGGAATTCTGTAACCTCTGAAACAAATCCGGGACTGATGAAAAAGTCAGCACCAACTTTGTAATATTCTTCAGCTTGCTTTTGATTCTTAATGGTTCCGATTCCGAGCAGCATATCCGGCATTTCGGCATTTCGGATTTCTACCATTTTTGTGAAATTGCTTAATGCAGCTTCGCCCCGGCTTGTATATTCTACAGCTCGGATTCCTGCTTTGTATAGCGATTTCAGTATTTCGAGAGTTACCGTTTCGTCTGCATTATAATACAAAGGCAAAAGCCCCTGCTTGATAATAGCGTTCGTAACTAATTGAATTTTTGTCATTTTATATTTTTTGATTGAGGTTTGAGATTCTTCGATAAGCTCAGAATGACAAACGTGACAATACTTCTAAATTATCTTTTAATTCTTCCTCCTGAATTGCCGCTCATTACTTCCAGAATATCATTGGCACTGCTCAGATTCACATCACCTAAAATCGTATGTTTGATGGCGCAAGCTGCATTGGCAAATTTCAAAGCTTTCTCATCATCGAAGTTGATTAAACCGTAAATCAAACCTGCTGCAAACGCATCGCCGGTTCCGATTCTGTCCACAACCGGATTCACTTCCAGACTTTCGGTTTCGAAATATTGTCCGTTGACCAAAGCTCTTCCTTGTGTCGCCTGATTACTTGCCGTAACACCGATTCTGGTCTTATCAAATACCTTTTTGATAGAAGGAATTTCTTGCATTAATGTCTCAGCAGCTTGGATAAAACTGTCTTTATCATAACCGAAAGATGTTCCTAGGATTTCATTGATTTCATTCACACCACCGATGAAAATTGTAGAGTAGGAGATGAGTTCCTTAAGAACTGCAAATCCTTCTTTCCCGTATTTCCAAAGATTAGAACGATAAGCCGGGTCAGCTGTGATTTCGATTCCTTTTGAATAAGCTAATTGTAAACCTTGTTTCAAAGTTTCATAAGCACCTTCCGAAATTCCGGGAGAAATGCCTGTCCAATGGAAATATTCCGCACCTTCGATAGCTTTTTCCCAATCCACTTGTTCCGGTTTGATGTTGGCAAAAGAGCCATTCAAACGATTATAGGAAATTCGGCTCGCACGCATCGCAGAACCAACTTCCAGGAAGTATAAACCAATCGGATGTTCTGTTCTGTTGACGAATTGCGTATCAATCCCGTAACTTTTCATTGTTGCAATGGCTGATTCTCCGATGAAACAATCGGAAACATTGGTGATGTGTCTCGTTTCGCATCCCATAATTGCTAAAGACGCACCGACATTCATTTCTGTTCCTCCGAAGAAGAATTCCATTTCACGGCTTTGTCTCAGCATTTTGCTGTTGGACGGAGACAATCTCATCAATACTTCGCCAAAGGTTACAACTTTGCTCATTTATGTAGTTTTTTTTTAGAATCGAGATTCTTAATTTTTATTTTTTCTGAACGCAAAGAGCGCAAAGATTTTTTTATTTAATTCTATGTTTTTAAGTTCACAAAGGCGTAAAACTTAACAATGTTCGCAGAGAGAAATTAATTACTTTATAAAATCTTCTCTAAACGGACTGAAAACATCTACCAAAGTCCCGTCTTCCAGACATTCGACGCCGTGAAGAACATTGGAAGGAACGAAGAATGAATCGCCTTTCTTCAAAATTGAAATATCTTCTCCGATGTTGACTTCAAATTTTCCTTCTGCAACATAAGTAACCTGAATGTGAGGATGTTTGTGCTTGTATCCGATTCCGCCTTTTTTGAAACGGACATTTACCATCATTACAGATTCGTCGTAGCCCACAATTTGGCGGTCGATATAATCATCGATTTTCTCCCATTCTGTTGAATCGGATTTGTAATATATTTTGGATGTTTGTTTTGTTTCCATTTTATTTTGAACACAAAGTGCACTAAGATTTTTTATTTAATTCTAATGTTTTTAGGTTCACAAAGTCCTTCGACTCCGCTCAGGATGACAACTCTTATACTAACTTTTTAATCCACAAATCACTCGCAGCCCGACTTGAGCGGGAGCCCTTCGACAAGCTCAGGATAAACTTTAAGCGGATTAAGCTGCCCTAATTATTCTGAAATCCTTCGAGAGCCTCAGGGTGACAATATTAAAAGTTGAAATATTCCTTAGCGTTAAAATAGCAAATATCTGCTACAACTTTTCCTACCAAATCCAAATCCTCAGGCAGTTCGCCAGACTCAATTTCGTTTCCTAAAAGGTTACACAATACACGTCTGAAATACTCGTGTCTTGGGAACGAAAGGAAGCTTCTGGAATCGGTCAACATCCCAACGAATGTGCTGATGAGTCCCATATTGGAAAGCGCGTTCATCTGTTTTTCCATGCCGTCTTTTTGGTCCAGAAACCACCAGCCGGAACCAAACTGTACTTTTCCTTTTACCGAACCGTCGTTGAAATTTCCAATCATTGTAGCCATAATTTCGTTATCAGCAGGATTTAGATTGTAAATAATCGTTTTCGTTAATTTATCCTTAGAATCCAATGTGTTTAGGAATCTCGAAAGGTTTGCAGCCTGACTGAAATCGCCGATGGAATCCCAACCTGTGTCTGGTCCAAGAATTTTCAACATTCTTGCATTATTGTTTCTCAAAGCACCCAAATGATATTGCTGAACCCAGCCAAATGAATGGTAAGTTTCGCCCAAGAACAGCAAAATGGCTGTTTTGAACTGCTCAATCTGATGTGGTGTTAAGGTTTCTCCTTTTCTTTTAGTTTCAAAAATCGAGTTGATTTCTGAATCTGTGAATGTTTCAAAAGAAATGTTATTCAATCCGTGGTCACACAATCTGCATCCGTTGGTGTGAAAGTATTCAATCCTTTTGATTAGCGCATTCTGTACATCCTTGTAAGATTGGATTTCGATGTCTGCGGATTCGCCTAATTTATCGATGTATGAATTGTAATCCTCGTTGTCAATCAAAATCGCTTTGTCCGGACGGAAAGCTGTGCTGACTGTAATTCCGATATTGTTTTGTTTAATGGTTTGATGATACTCTAAAGTGTCAATCGGGTCTTCTGTGGTACAAACCGTTTCCACATTTCTCATTTTCAACAATCCACGAACAGATTTCTCAGGAGTCTGAAGTTGAGCCGATACATTTTCGTAAACTTCGTTCGCATTTTTCTCGTTTAACAAATCGTAAACGTCAAAATATCTTGCTAGTTCTAAATGGGTCCAATGGAATAGAGGATTTCTCAGCGTATTCGGAACTGTTTTGGCCCAGGCTGCGAATTTTTCTTTGTCCGAAGCGTTTCCAGTAATGAATTTTTCATTCACACCCATCGTTCTCATTGCTCTCCATTTGTAATGGTCGCCACCAATCCAAACCTGAGTAATGTTCTCAAACTGGCGGTTTTCGGCAATCTCTTTCGGAGGCAAATGGTTATGATAATCAATAATCGGTTGGTTTTCAGCAAATCTGAAATACAACTCTTCAGCGAATTTGTTCTTTAATAGAAATGTATCTGTGATAAATGGTTTTGTAAGTGTGTTCATAAGACTAATAGATAATAGACTGATAGATGAAAGACTTTATTCGTTTGAAGGTTTTCCGATGGTTGCCAGGATTCCGCCATCAACATAGATGATTTGTCCGTTGATAAACTGACTTGCTTCGGATGCTAAAAATATTGCTGTTCCAGCCAAATCTTCGGGATTACCCCAACGGCCTTCCGGTGTTCTACTAATGATGAACTCGTTGAAAGGATTTCCGTCAACTCTGATTGGTTCTGTCTGAGACGTTGCAAAATATCCGGGACCGATTCCGTTTACTTGGATATTATGTTTTGCCCATTCTGTTGCTAAATTTTTAGTCAGCATTTTCAATCCGCCTTTTGCAGAAGCGTAAGCCACAACATTGTCACGACCCAATTCGCTCATCATAGAACAGATGTTGATAATTTTACCGGATTTTCTTGCAATCATACTTTTTGCTACCAACTGAGAAATAATAAAAGGTCCTGTCAAATCTACATCAATCACTTTTCGGAAATCGGAAACTTCCATTTCCAGAGCCGGGATTCTTTTGATGATACCGGCATTATTAATAAGGATATCGATTTGCTTATGATTCGCTTCGATTTCTGCCACTTTTTCAGCAGCAATTTTCTCATCGGTCACGTCAAAAATATAGCCTGTTGCTTTGTATCCTTTTGACTGGTAATAAGTAATTGCTTCTTCCAATTTGGATGGAGTAGTGCTGGTTACGACCAATTCTGCTCCAGCCGAAGCCAAACCTTCTGCCATTGCCAAGCCTAAACCGTGTGTTCCACCGGTTACTAATGCTACTTTTCCAGTTAAGTCAAATAAATTTTTCATTTAGAAATATCCTTAGATAATTTTATATTCTCGCAGATTTTGCAAATGATGCAGATTCTGAAATCAGCTAAATCAGCGAGAATTTTAATCTTTAATTATTTTAATTCTTGCGTTTTTACAGCATCCATATCGCCGTAGTCCATATTTTCTCCCGCCATTCCCCAGATAAATGTATAATTTGAAGTCCCAACACCAGAGTGGATAGACCATTCCGGAGAGATTACAGCATCTCTATTTTTAAGGAAAATGTGTCTTGTTTCCTGAGGTTGTCCCATAAAGTGTGAAATCGATTGCCCGTCTTCCAAATCGAAGTAGAAGTAAGCTTCCATTCTTCTGGTATGCGTGTGAGAAGGCATTGTATTCCAAACGCTTCCTTCGTGCAATTCGGTCATTCCCATTTGAAGTTGGCAAGTTTCCAAAACGCTGTTTACCAATAATTTGTTAATGGTTCTTCTGTTTGCATATTTGGTTTCGCCCAATTCTACGATTTCAGCTTCATTCTTTGTAATTTTCTTTGTTGGATAAGACTGATGAGCTGGTGCAGAATTGATGTAGAAATATGCTTGATTTCCGTCTATGTTTTCGAAAATAACTTCTTTGTTTCCTTTTCCTATATATAAGGCTTCCTTATTATTAAGTTCGTAAGCGGTTCCGTCAACAGTCACTTTTCCTTTCCCACCAACATTGATGATGCCGATTTCTCTTCTATCTAGAAAGTTTTCAGCTTTTAGTTCATCAATTGTTTCAAGCTTTAAAACTTTATCAGTAGGCATAGCTCCTCCAACAATTAATCTATCATACATGGTATAGACTAATTTGATTTGACCTTCCTGAAATAAATTGTTGATCAGGAATTCTCTTCTAAGATCTTCGGTAGTATATTTTTTTGCATCATCCGGATGATGAGCGTATCTGAATTCTGAAGTTGTCATTTCCTTATTATATAAATGTGAACTAAAACTAATTTGTGTAATCGATTGCATTAAAAACTGCTCTTTTTGGCACAGAAAATAATTTCTGTAAATATATATATAAATATTAACCAAGAAAGAAAAAAAAAACAAATTAATTATAAATGTTTAATAGTCAGATGTTTATTAATGAATAATTGAATTTTTTAAGCTCATAAGGTAGTGTTTTGGATGCTTAATTTTGCACAGTAAAACTAATTTTCATGCAAAAATTTGTCATTTGTTGCTTTTCTTGCTAAAAACTATTTTTCAGAATAAAATAATTATTAAGTATTTGATAAATAAGTATTTATGCTTTTGTTTTAGGTTTTGTAAAACAATGACTAAGATTTTAACTCATTTTTGATTTTAAGATGAAAAAAAGGGATTTTTTATAAAATTAAGTCCATTAAGTTAAATTTTGGTTAAATAAAATTGCACAAAACTCTATTTTATGGTCTTAAATTAATCAAACTAAATGTTAAATAAAAGTTAATTTCTATGATGGTTCGTTTTATAACCTAAAATTTAATTAGTCATAATTTATTATAAATCAATAATTTATTATTGTTTGTTGTTAATGATAATTCATTATGTTAAATTAATATTAATAAAAAAATGATTTTTTTTATTTGTCAATTGAAAAATAATCTTAGTTTAGTCAAGTTAAGAAAAGTTTCAAATTTAAAGTGCAATCGATTGCATTTTTATTGTGAAATTTCTAACTATTTTAAGTAAATAATTACTAAAATTTATAAAAACTAAAAAATATCTATGAGTGGTTTAAAATTAGGTATTCAAAGTGCTTTTGTAAAGACGACTATTGCATCGGTCTTTTTACTGCCGGCATTTGGATTAGCTCAAGAATTAATTAAAATTTCCGGAACTATCACGTCTGATCAAAAGAAGCCTTTGTCAAATGTCGAGATCTCTGTAAGGAATTCTAAATTCTCTACAATGACAGATAAATCCGGAAAATATGAATTGAACGTTCCAAAAACTGCTACACTTGTGATTCGGTCCAAAGGTTTTGAAGAGCAGGAAGTGGAAGTCAACGGTAGAACTGTTATTAATGTTTCATTATCAAAATTTGATAGTAATAAGGAGAAAGCGATTGATGAAGTGGTTTTGGTGGGATATACAACTGTGTCTAAAAAAGATGTGACCAATTCCATCGCTTCCGTAAAAGGAGAACAATTGGCTGATATGCCTGTAAATAGTGCGGCAGAAGCTATCCAGGGCAGAATGGCTGGTGTACAGGTAACTTTTGGCGAAGGTTCGCCAGGATCTGATCCCGAAATTAAAGTCAGAGGTGGCACGTCTATCACTCAGGATAATGCGCCGCTTTATATAGTGGACGGAATCCAGATGGATAATGCCTTATCCCTAATCTCTCCAAAAGAAATTGAATCTATAGAGGTTCTTAAGGATGCGTCTTCAACTTCAATTTATGGTGCAAGAGGAGCAAATGGAGTAGTTCTGATCACAACAAAAAGCGGTAGAAAAAATGCTAAAACCACCATTAACTATAATGGTTATACAGGTGTTAGAACAATTGCAAAAACTCTGGATGTGATGAGTCCTTATGATTTTGTCCAGTATCAGTATGAGCTTCGTAACAAAGATGGTTACCAGGATCAGATCGATAAGTTTATACAACTTTATGGCAATTATAATCCGACTTATGATGATAATGGGCAGTTGATAGATGTGGGAATTGATAAATATAGAACTATCAAGACCAAAAACTGGCAGGATGAAGTTTTTGGAAAAGAGGCATTCAATTATACTCATAATATCAACATTTCCGGAGGGAATTCCAATTCGGCATTTACATTGGCATTGAATCATGTGGAAGAAGATGGGATTATGCTTAATTCCGGCTACAAAAGAAGTATGGCCAATTTCAAATATGATTTTGATATCAGTAAGAAACTGAAAGTAGGATTGACCGCAAGATACAGCAGGACTTCGATTCTGGGAGCGGGAACATCCTCGTCAGGAACCCAGACAACCAACAGGCTCAGAAATGTTATCCGTTATAAGCCATTTGAGAACGGTATTAGCTTAGGTGCCGGCTCTGATGAGTTCGATACAGATGATTATGCAACTACCAACCTTGTTAACCCGGTTTTGCTTGCCAACAACGAAATAAAATATAATGATGTTAATAACTTATTCCTGAATGGAGTTATTACGTATAATATTTTTAAGGATTTAACATTCAAAAGTACCATTGGTTATGTCCAGAATGATCAGGATATCAAGCAGTTTTCCGGACCATCCACTTATCTGTCAAGGATCAATTCTGATATGTCTGTGGTTCAGCTAACAAGTACTCAAAGCAGAAGAATAACAAATAGTAATACGCTTGCTTATAAAAAGAAATTTGGCAAAAGCAAATTAGATCTATTGCTTGGGCAGGAAATTGTACAAACAGACGGCGAAAAGACGGATATGACAATCAGATGGTTGCCGACTTCTTTATCAGCAACTCAGGCTTTTGCAAATATTGTCCTTGCAATGCCGCCTATGGGAATGGTTCAGGAAGCTCCTATTGCAGCAGCTCAGCCTCCAATGAGACTGGCTTCATTCTTTGCAAGAGCCAATTATATCTACAACAACAAGTATATTGCGACGGTATCTATAAGAAGAGATGGATCTAATTCTTTTGGGTATTCTAATAGATGGGCCAATTTCCCTTCAGCATCTTTGGCCTGGAAAATTGGCGAAGAAAACTTCCTGAAGGATTCCAAAATTGTAAATGACCTTAAATTACGTGCAGGTTATGGACAATCCGGGAATGATAGAATTGCTTCTTTCACATTTGATACTTTCTATATGCCGTCAAGTACCTATGGATATACTGGTGGAGTAGGAATTATTACAGGAGCGGCGCCAATAAACATTATGCCGAATCGTAACATCAAATGGGAAGCAACCGTTTCTCAGAATGTGGGTATAGATTTTACATTGTTTAATAAAAGAGTCTATGGAGCACTTGACGGATATATCACGGACACTAAAGATTTATTATTATTAGCTAAAATTCCTCAAACTTCCGGATATGAGTATCAATATCAAAATTCCGGAAAAACTCAAAATAAAGGTATCGAATTCAGTTTGGGAGCTATTATCGTTGGTAATGAAAACTTTACCTGGAAAACTGATTTCAACATCGCTGCTAACAAAAATGTCATAAAAAGTTTAGGGTCTTTAACACAGTCCGGAACAGATTATTATCTTCAGCCATCAGGATGGGTTAATAACTTATTTGACTTCAAAGTTCAGATAGGTGCACCTGTGGGAACATTTTATGGGTATGTTACGGAAGGCAGATATGAGCTAAGCGACTTTGATTACAATGCAACTAACCGTACTTATAAGCTGAAAGACGGAATTCCGAGTTCAAGCTCTGTTGCTTTAGGAAACAAAGCGCCTCAGCCGGGAGATTTGAAATTAAGAGATTTGAATGGTGACGGGGTAATTGATACAAAAGACCAGACCGATCTTGGGAATGCCCAACCTAAGTTTTATGGAGGATTTAATCAGACATTCCGTTACAAAAATTTTGACATGAGTTTATTCTTCAATTTCTCTGTCGGAAATAAAGTGTATAATGCTAATAAAATTGAATTTACAACCAAGTACCAATATACAGATCAGAACATGTTAGCAGAAATGGCAAATCGTTGGAAGTGGTTCAATGCAGATGGTGTGAAAGTTACAGATCCTACGGAGTTGGCAGCTCTTAATGCCAATACTACAATGTGGACACCAACCGGCGGTAACTATTTTCTGCATTCTTATGCAATAGAAGACGGTTCTTTTCTAAGACTTAATAACATAACAATAGGCTATTCTTTACCAAAAGATTCTCTTAAAATGCTTGGTATAACCAATTTCAGATTGTATGCAACAGCCAATAATGTATTCACTATCACAGGTTACTCTGGCTATGATCCGGAAGTGAGTACAAGAAAAAGCACGCTTACACCAGGGGTAGATTATGCGGCTTTTCCGCGAAGCAGATTTTTCTTAACCGGTATTGATGTAACTTTTTAATTCAAAAAAATGAAAATTAACAGATTAATTTATATTCTTAGTTGTTTGGTTGCCTTCAGTATTTTTACATCTTGTGAAGACTTCCTTAATGCAGAAAATATTTCCAGTTCCAACGAAGCACAGCAGTTTGACAGCACTGCCGACACTTTCAGCGCATTAATTGGTGTTTATAACCAAATAATTGGTGATGATGGATATGGACAGAGACTGAATTTATATTATCCCCAGTCGGCTGATGATTTTAAAACATCAGGAGACTATAACTGTAATGACAGAAGGGGAATCAGTACGTATGGCGCTTGTACTTCTAATCCGGATCTTAACAGACCGTTTTTAAAATTATATTCAGGGATTGAAAGAGCTAATCTTTGTATCAAAAACATTCCTTTATCACCAGTTTATCAGACAGGCTCAACGGCTGATAAAGCGTTAATGGATCGTTACTATGGTGAAGCTTTGACACTGAGAGCAATGTTCTATTATGATCTTATCAAAAACTGGGGTGATGTTCCAATGCAAATGGTGCCTTCATCAGATTTGGAATCGGTTTATTTACCAAAAACGGACAGGGATATTATTTATGATAAAATTATTGCAGACCTTGCAACTGCTGCACAATTAGTTCCTTGGAGATCAGAATCAGGAACATCTAATACAAGATTCACCAAAGCTGCTGTAAAAGGTCTTAGAGCAAGAATTGCTTTGGCTAGAGCCGGGTATTCTCTTAGAAGAGATCCAAGAGTTATGGCAAAAGGTTCTAATTCCGAGGTGTATTACAAAATTGCTTATGATGAATGCAGAGATATTATCAATTCCGGGCAACACGGTTTGAATAGCAGCTTTGAAGCAGCTTTCAGACCATTGCATGAGAATACGGAAGATGCAGCACATGAGGTTATCTTTGCAGTAGGTGCATACGGAGGTAATGCTGCAACAGATAGTAAGATTGGTTATTACAACGGAATGCGACACGATGATGCTTCTAATTGGAAAAGTAGTGGCGGTATCAATGCTATAGCAACTTATTTTTACGAATTCGGAAAATATGATGTCAGAAGAGACCTTACCGTTGCGTCTATGCAGATCAATGCTACCAACCAGGCAATATTGTCGACCGGCGTTTTGTGTACAGACGGAAAATTCAGAAAGTCTTGGACAAATGTTACAGGAACTGCACAAAATCTTGCTATCGACTGGCCATTGTTACGTTACTCTGACATTCTTCTAATGTTTGCTGAAGCAGATAATGAAATCAACGGCAATCCTTCTGCACAGGCTGTGGATGCGGTAAGACAAGTTAGAAACAGGGCATATGCAGGTAACTTAGGACAGGCTGGAACAATTCCGACAGATAAAACAGGATTCTTTAATTATATTGTTCATGAGAGATTATTGGAATTCGGAGGAGAAGGTCTTAGAAAATATGACTTGATCCGTTGGAATCTCTTAGCAACAAAAATTGCTGAAACCAGACAAAAGCTTTCAGATCTGTTAAATGGAACAGGACAGTATGCCAATGTTCCTTCTTATCTGTATTACAAGGTTTCTCCATATGACAAAACAAAATCTGCACAGGCAGCACTTCAGGCAATTGATGTGTATGTTCCTGCGGGTGTTGACAGATCAGACGTATATTATACGCCGTCAGTAGCAAATACGCCGGCAGGCTATACAAGAGTCAATTGGAGAGCAGCTATGACAGCTACTTACATCAATGATCCTGCAAAAGGATACGCCCAATATTTTGAAGCAAATAGAAAAGAATTACTTCCTATCTATAACGATATTATACAATCAAACTATAATCTGACTCAGGATTACGGTTATTAGAAATAGAATTCTGGACTAGAATTTTTTTAAGTTATTATATTTTTAATTTTTTTTGAAGACTCACTCTATCAGGATTTTATATCCTGGTAGAGCTGAATCTAAGGGATTTTTTGTCCAAAATTTAAACAAAAACTATATTCTATTATTTAAAATTAGTTAATGAGAAGGGTTCGTTGAAGTCAACACTAATTATAATAATTACATTTTATAAAAACTCGTAAAAGACTCATTAAAATAAATTTTATATGAATAAATTTAAACTACTTTATGTATTCTTGTTATTTGTAATGACGCAGGTATCAGGACAGTCTGTTACATTCAACGAATCTGCAGGCTGGGTAGAAACAGCCTTTGTAAAATGGCAGCCGGTAGAAAATGCCGGAAGATACAATGTTTACTATTCCGGTGAAGGCGTTGTAAACAAGCAGGTTGATGATTATTTGATTCGCAGTTACGGATCATATTTCAGAGCTGACATTTTAGGACTGAAAGCAGGTAATTATACCATTACCGTTAAACCGGTAATTTTAGGGATTGAAGGCTCAGGTTCTACAACCGGTGCTTTGACAGTTCTTCCACAGGACAGGAATGGTTTTGCCTTTAATGGTGGAAGAGTTCCAGGTGGTTACAAAGCCGACGGGACGCCAAAAGATAATGCTGTCATCTTGTATATTACAGAGAAAAGTAAAAACACGATTTCTTTTAATGTAATTACCAGTAACAATGGAAATACGACTAATTATGTTGGGTTTCAGAACATCTTTTCCGGTATCAAAAAAGGAATTGATAAGAGACCTTATATTTTCAGGTTAGTTGGTAATATTACCGATTTTACAGATATGGAAGGCGGTGATCTTGTGGTTGAAAACAAGAACAATGATCAGAGCTATATTACTGTAGAAGGTGTTGGGAATGATGCAACGGCAAATGGCTGGGGAATTCGTGTAAAGAATGCGACTAATATTGAGATTGCGAATCTTGGATTCATGAATTGTGACAGCAGCGAAGGCGATAATATTGGCATGCAGCAAAACAACTCTTACATCTGGGTTCATAATAATGATTTGTTTTACGGACATGCCGGTAGCGATGCGGATCAGATCAAAGGTGACGGTGCACTGGACAACAAAGGAACTTCATACGCGACTTATTCTTACAATCATTTCTGGGATTCAGGGAAATCAAGTTTATTAGGATTGAGCGAAGGAACAACGTCCGGATTATATGTAACATACCACCACAACTGGTTCGATCATTCAGACTCAAGACATCCAAGAGTTCGTTATTATTCGGCTCACATTTACAACAATTATTTTGACGGAATTTCCAAATACGGTTCAGGATCTACGGAGGGCTCATCTTTATTTTTAGAAGGGAATTATTTCAGAAATTCTAAAAATCCAATGATGATCTCTTTACAAGGAACAGACGTTTGGAATCCTTCAAAACAAATGAACGATCCAACCAATCAAGGGACTTTTTCTGGAGAAGACGGGGGAATGATCAAAGCTTTTAATAATGTTATGGATGCAGATATTGCAACCAATTCTATGCGTTTTGTAGCTTATGCAGACCCGAATCCTTTATACAATATCGAAGGAAAAATCAGTTCATTAACAGATTTTGATGCTTACCTGGCAACCTCACGTGGAGAAATAGTTCCTAACACGGTCAAATCAAAAGTAGGAGCAAATTCATATAATAATTTTGATACAGATGCTTCTCTTTATGTAAAGAATCTATCTGTTGAAGATCCGACTGCTGCTAGAGACAGAACAAAATTATATGCAGGACGTGTACAAGGTGGCGATTTCAACTGGACTTTTGATAACGCTGTTGATGATAAATCTTATACAGTAATTACAGGCCTCAAATCAGCTTTGACTGGTTATGGAACAACTATGGTTTTTATCCAGGCAGAAGGCGGTTCACAAACTTTGGTTAACACGTCAGGAAACAAAGATCAGACGGTAACTTCAGGATCTGCAGTGGCTCCTATTGTATTTACTTGGGGTGGAGATGCGACAGATGTGTCGTTAACGGGTGTTACCAATGGTCTTACATTTACAAAAGATTCAACTGCTAAAACTGTAACAATTACCGGAACTCCGACTCAAACTACAGTTTACACAGTTACAACAGTTGGGTCCACTGGGACAGCTGTTTCTATCAGCGGAACTGTTACAGTCGGTTCAACCGGGAATCCGGGTTCAGATGGATTGATCCATAACTTCACAACTTCCGGGAAAATAAGTACATTCTACACCATCACAGGTAACATGAATTCTACAGATGGTTCTCAGTCTTATGACGGATTTATACTGACTAAGCGTTTCAAAATGGAATCTGCTACAAGTATCAATTATACAACAACTGCAGTATCAACTTTGGTATTGGTTTTCGATGCCGATTTTGCTAAAAATGTGAAATTTGATGGCGTTAATTACACTGCGGTAAACGGTATTGTGACAATCCCTAATGTCGCAGCAGGAGCACATAGCATTACAAAAGGAGATACAACCAACCTTTATTATATTAAAACAACTTATGCATTAGCAGCCAATGATATTAATAAAGCGCAGATAACTTTATATCCAAACCCGGTTTCTGATTATTTGCATATCAATACTGCTGGAGAAAAAATGCAAAGTATTAAAGTTTACAATTTTGCAGGTGCATTGGTTAGGAATATAACGGATGCAAAAGCAGATACAGTTGATTTGAGAGATCTTACAACAGGTAATTACATTATCAGCATCACAACTGATAAGGGAGTAATCACTAAAAAGATTATCAAAAAATAAACTTAAATCATCTAATGTCAGCCTGTAGCATTCAGGTCACATTATTTAATTGTTAAATTCATACAGGTTTTCATCCCGAAAGGGGTGGAAACTTGTATATTTAAAAAGATTGGCACGGCTCATACAAAAAAAATTTCTAGAAATAGACATCAAAAATTTATAGCTCTGTAAGAGCGATATGTTTGTAGTAAAATATTAAAAAAACAAAGAGCTCCGTAGGAGCGACCTGTTAATAGAATCAACATCAATGAAAACCAGAAATCCGTTATTGTTTTTTTCTTTCATCCTTGTTTTGATTATTATCAATTCTTTCAGCGTTATGCATAATTCTGAAACAATTTATACCGTTTCAAAAGACGGAAAAGGAGATTTCAAAACAATTCAGGAAGCGGTTAATGCAGTTGAAGATAAGTTGGATTCCAAAACAAAGATTATTATCAGAAAGGGAATTTACAGAGAAAAAATAATTGTTCCTGCAGCCAAAGGGGCTATTTGTTTCGAAGGTGAAAGTTTGGATGAAACCATAATTGTTAACGGCGATTTTGCATCAAAGAAAAATCCCGAAGGAAAAGAAATGGGAACAACAGGTTCATCAACCATTTTTATTTTTTCAGACAACTTTTCGGCGAAGAATGTCACTTTTCAAAATGATGCCGGAAAAGTAGGACAAGCCGTTGCTGTTCTCATTACAGGCGACAAAGCTATTTTTAAGAATTGCAGGTTTCTCGGATTTCAGGATACCTTGTATCTGAAAGGACAGCAGGATGTTCCTGAGCCCAAAAGGGAAATCCGTCATTATTTTAAAAACTGTTACATTGAAGGAACAACTGATTTCATTTTCGGTGCGGCAACTGCGGTTTTTAAAGATTGCACAATCTATGCGAAAGAAAGTGCAACTTATCTCACAGCAGCTTCAACTCCGGAAAATATAAGGTTTGGTTTTGTTTTCATCGATTGCAAAATCAAAGGCGAGGCGAAACCAGAATCTGTTTACCTTGGAAGACCTTGGCGACCTTTTGCTAAAACAGTTTTTATCAATACAGAAATTTCAAATATCATAAAACCCGAAGGCTGGCACAATTGGAAAAAGCCGGAAGCTGAAAAAACTGTTTTTTACGCAGAATTCAATTCGACCGGAAGTGGAGGTGATGTCAAGAATAGAGTTGCCTGGTCTCGTCAATTAACAAAGGAACAGTCCAAAGACTACTCAATCAAAAATATTCTTTCAGGAAAAGACAACTGGAATTTTAAAATAAATTAATATTAGGTCACTGAACGAAGTCGAAGTGTCTTTGCTAACTTAAAAGCATTGCATAGAATAAAAAATCTTATAGGACTTTGCGTTCAAACAAAATAATAAAAATGAAAAACATCATACTCAAAACTATTTATTCAGGATTGCTGATAAGTTTTATCAGTTGCTCTGCGCAGACAGATGTCATACGGACAATCAGGAAAAACGGAAATGCTCCATTTTCTTACGCCGAATTATCTGTAAAAGAAGGCGGAAAATGGGATGGTAATCAATATGTCGGAGGGACGTTTGAAAATGTTAATGAGCTTACGATTCCTGCGGAACATACAGACCATTCAACTTACATCAGATATGAAGGGATAGGTTTGGAAAACAACCAGATTGGTTATAGATTATATCTCGATTGGCGCAATGCAACGGATATTTTCGGGAAAAAAGTTAACACTTTGGTTTTGCCGGAAGTCGGTCAGGATGGCTTCGAATCATACCACCACGATGCAGTTTGGGGACAGGATATATTGAAATCCGGGCGAACGATTGGTATTGGTTCTTACGGCAGATATGATGAACAAAACGATTTTGTCGAGACTTTCAAAATGGTAAAATCAACAGCCGCAAAAGTAATCAACGAGAAAGATTACTCATATGCGATTATCAATTACAAAGGCTGGAAAACCTGGGGCGATGCGATAGATGTTCATTCCAGACTCACGATTTTCAACAGAGACCGTTTTGTAAAAGTAGATTTAACTTTGAGCAACGCCATTTCCGGATTATGTACAGGGATCGTGGCGTTCGACAAAATACCGGTCAAACAGGTTACTGGCAAGAATAAAAAGTGGGCTTACATTGCTACTTTTGGTCAGCAGACTTTGGCTAAAAAAGATGACAATCTCGGGATGGCGGTTTTTTATCCCATCAATAGTTTTGATAAGTATGTAAAGACCAAATCCACACATACAGTGGTTTTCAAAAAGACCCAAAATGTATCGTATTACTTTTTGGCAGCATGGTCACAGGAACCAGACGGCATCAAAACCGAAACCGAGTTCTATCAGGATCTGAATAAAAAATTAGACCAGCTCGACAACGATGGAACATTGTAAACAGAATAATTTGGGCAGCTTAATCCGTCCTCCGTTCCCGCTTTTTTCTTTTTCGGTAAAAAAGAAAAAGAGCTCCACTCAGGCCGGGCTGCGTGCTATTCAACGTTAAACCAAATCATCTCGATCTGTTTAAACAGAAGAGAAAGAATAAAAGTAAGAAAAATGAAATTCAACAGACTCAGAATATTAACTATGGCTGCATTAGCATCAGGACTGTTTTTTTCCTGTGCGCAACAACCAAAACAGACCAATCAAAAAGTTTTGAAGGTTACAACACAGACTATTTCTACAAAGCTGCCTTGGTCAGAAAGAATGATGCAATCCGAGATGAAACGTTTTCCCGAAGCCTGGATGTTGGATTTTTTTAAATCACCGAAATGGAGTTATCCCAACGGCTTGGTTTTGAAAGCTGCGGAACAATTATTCAGGAAAACGGGAAAAAGAGAATATTATGATTACATCAAAGCCTATGCAGACGAATTGGTCAACGCAGACGGCACGATTAAAACCTACGATATCAATAAGTATAATCTCGATATGCTGAATTCCGGTAATGTTTTAATTTATCTTTTCCTCGCAACCAAAGATGAAAAATACCTGAAAGCGACGCAATTGCTAAGGTCACAACTGAACGATCATCCAAGAACTTCCGAAGGTGGATTCTGGCACAAGAAAATTTATCCCAATCAAATGTGGCTGGATGGATTGTATATGGCAGAGCCGTTTTATGCAAATTATACAAGATTATTTGATGAAGGAGTTGATGCGGATAAAGCTTACAATGATATTGTGAATCAGTTTGATATCATCCAGAAGCACATGGTTGATCCTAAAACCGGCTTGTTGTATCATGGCTGGGATGAGAGCAAAGAACAACAGTGGGCAGATAAAAAAACAGGACTTTCCCCCAATTTCTGGGGACGTGCGATGGGCTGGTACGGCATGGCTATCGTAGATGTTCTGGATTATTTGCCGGAACATCATCCCGGAAGAGCAAAACTCATGGGTTATCTTAAATCTTATTCAGAAGCTTTGGTGAAAGTTCAGGACGAGAAAACGGGACTTTGGTACCAGGTTTTGGACAAAGGTGGCGAAAAAGGAAATTACCTCGAAGCTTCAGCATCATCAATGTTTGTTTACACCTTTGCAAAAGCTGTCAGAAAAAAATACTTACCAGCTTCTTATAATGCGGTTGCTAAAAAAGGATACAATGGAATCCTCAAAAATCTAATCTCGGTTGATAAGGATGGGACAGTCAATCTGAACCAAAACTGCGCAGTTGCTGGATTAGGCGGAACACCTTACAGAAGCGGAACTTACGAATATTATGTCAATGAAGAGATACGTTCCAATGACCCAAAAGGAACAGGCCCGTTCATCCTCGCAAGTCTGGAACTAGAGAAATAAAAATATAAGTTCTGTCAAAGCGTTCAGGTATTTTGTGTCAAATTTGACTTTTCAGAATTACAAAAAATTAAAACGAAATAGATTATAATCAAAAATGAAAATTTCTTTCAAAAAAATCTCGACAGCATTTTTTATCGCAGCTTCTGTGATGATTGTTGCTCAGACAGAACAGGATAATCAAAAAGAGAGAATCGTGCAACCTTCCACAGACAAAAACACGACCAATATTTTTTTAGCTGGCGATTCTACGTTGACCGATTATACTTTAGAAAGCAATTATCAGGAAAAGCGTTATCCGCAGCAAGGTTGGGGCGGCGTTTTTCAGGAGTTTTTTGGCGCGGACAGTCTCAAAACTTTCAAATCGAATTTAGCAAAACAAGTTTTGGTTGTGGACAAAGCTAAAGGTGGAAGAAGCACAAGAACCTTTTTTCAGGAAGGCCGGTGGCGTTACATTTTTGAAAATCTGAAACCGAAGGATTGGGTACTGATCCAGTTTGGTCACAACGATGAATCTGAGAAAAAAGTCGACCGTTATGTGGATGTTCCGGGTTACAAAGAGTATTTGAGGTTGTATATTCATCAGGTTCGCGAGAAGGGGGCAACACCGGTGTTGGTAACGCCGGTTTCAAGAAATTATCCTTGGAAAGAAGGTATTTTAGAAGATAGTCATGTCGATTACGCAAAAGCAATGATAGAAGTCGGGCAAGAACAAAAAGTCGATGTTATTGATTTGAACAGATTGTCCAGAGAATTTTTCACGAAAAAAGGAAAAGATTTCGTGACCACAACCTATTTTATGAATCTTCCCGAAGGAAAATATCAAGCTTATCCAAAAGGTCAGAAAGATGACACCCATTTCCAGCCGGAAGGTGCAAAAGCTGTCGCTCAATTGGTTTATAATGAATTCAAAAAAATAGTAAGCAAGAAATAAACTCAAAGTTTGTCATTCCGGAGAATCTCGACAGTTTGGATTCCTACGGAATGACAAATATTGAAAATAAGGTCAAACCTTGCGACTTTAAAAGTATAATAAAATAGAAATTTGCGCTCTTTGCGTTAAAATCAAAATACTGAGAATGAAGAACACGATTAAAATTTTAGCTTTTACCTTAGCAACATTAGTTTCAGGAAACGCTTTTGGACAGAGTATTTCTGATATTTACAAAAATGTAGAGTTCAAAATGCCGACAGTTGCAGAAACTTCTTTTCCTGCAACTTCTGTCAATATCAAAAATTTTGGTGCTGTTTCTGGCGGCATCGTGAAAAATACCGAAGCGTTTAGAAGAGCCATTGATGAAACCTCCCAAAAAGGTGGCGGAACAGTTGTCGTTCCAAGAGGAATTTGGCTAACAGGACCAATTGTTCTGAAAAGTAATATCAATCTGCATTTGGAAGACGGCGCTTTGGTGATGTTTAGTAGAGATTTTGCGGATTATCCTTTGGTTGATGTCAGTTTCGAAGGTTTGAACACAACGCGTTGTAAGTCTCCGATTTCTGCAAAAGGGGCGACCAACATTGCCATTACCGGAAAAGGTGTGATTGACGGAAACGGTGACGCCTGGAGATATGTGAAAAAAGGAAAAATGACCGACGGGCAATGGAAAGAATTACTGTCAAAAGGCGGCGTTTTGTCTGATGATAAAAAAATATGGTTTCCGAGCGAAAGCTCCAAAAGAGGTTTTGAAAGTACGGCCAATTTTAATATTCCTGAAAAATTGACAACTCGAGAACAGTTGGAATCGGTGAAGGATTTTCTCCGGCCGGTGATGGTGAGTTTGGTGAGCTGTGACAAAGTGCTTTTGGACGGACCAACGTTCCAGAATTCACCAGCATGGAATCTTCATCCGTTGATGTCAAGTAATTTGATTTTAAGGAATCTGACGGTCAGAAATCCTTGGTATTCACAAAATGGTGACGGTCTGGATTTGGAATCTTGTAAAAACGTTTTGGTTTATAACAATACATTTGATGTTGGCGATGACGCAATTTGTATCAAATCCGGAAAAGATAAAGATGGTCGCGACAGAGGCATTCCGACCGAAAATGTCATCATCAAAAACAATACGGTTTATCACGCTCACGGCGGTATTGTTATCGGAAGCGAAATGTCCGGCGGTGTCCGGAATCTTCATGCTTCAGATTGTACGTTTATCGGAACGGATATCGGGCTTCGTTTCAAAACGACTAGAGGAAGAGGCGGTGTTGTTGAGAATATCTGGGTCAGCAATATCGATATGACAGGAATTCCAGCTCAGGTAATTGGTTTTAATATGTTTTATGAAGGCAATTCGCCAATCATCGAAGATGACCAAAATGCTGACAATGAAAAAAGAAAAGAAAAAGATATTCCTGTGACCGAGGAAACACCGGTTTTCAGAAATGTGTTCTTCAAAAATATCACAGCTTCCAATTCCTACGAAGCGTTGTTACTAAATGGTTTATCTGAAATGAACCTTAAAAATATCGTGATAGAAGATTCTTATTTTGATACCAAAAAAGCTTTAACCATCGTAGATACTGACGGAATTACATTGAAAAATGTTAAAATAAAGTACACCGATGGAACTAGTGCAACTATTTATAATTCTAAAAATGTTGACATCTCCGGATTAACTTTGGAATCTTCCAGAACACCTTTGGTAAAGGTCATCGGAAGTAAAACTAAAGCCATCAAATTACCAAAAGGAATCTCCGGAGATAAATTATCGATTTCCAAAGATGTTCCGAAGAATGCTGTAAAATAGTCAGTTTTGTCATTCAGAACAAAATTTTGCGCAGCATTATGACTTAACTTAACGAACAAAAATTTAAACGGATGAAGCCAGCCCAAGTTAACTTGAATCAAAATAGTCACCTGCGGAAGATTTTCATCCGTTTTTCTTTGGTATTGATTTCGATTTCAAAGATTTATTCTCAGGAAATCGAAAGACCAAACGCGCAGCCTTATACAGTTGAAGCAACATTCGAAAAACTGAAAAAGAAATATTCTTTCATACAACCTTTGAATCTGGAATTTCCAAAAAATATCAAAGTCAAAAAAGACTTAAAATATAAAACCAGAAACGGCAAATCACTTTTGGCGGATATTTATTTCCCTGAAAATTTATCTCAGAAAGATCCTGCAATTATTCTTGTTCACGGGGGTGGCTGGATTTCTGGAAGCAAAGAAAATGAAAAGTTTTTGGCTCAGGAATTAGCTTCAAAAGGTTATATTGCAATGGCAATCAATTACAGTTTGAGTGATTTTGCAAAATATCCTGCCGCTGTTGAAGATATCCAAGATGCTTTGAAATTCCTCAAAAAGTATCATAAAAAATTTGGTCTTAATAAAAAGAAAATTGCAATTGGAGGAAACTCAGCCGGAGCACAATTGGCAACTTTGGTTGGCGTCAAAAATAAAGTTCAGGCCATTGTCAATATCGATGGAATCGTTTCATTCATCCATCCCGAATCGGAGGAAGAAACTTATGCGGCTTATTGGTTTGGTGCGACAAAAGCTCAGAATTTCGAACTTTGGAAAGAAGCTTCACCTTTGGAATATGTCGGAAAAAACACACCGCCAACATTATTTGTCAATAGCTCTCAACCGAGATTTCACGCTGGAAGAGACGATATGATAAAGAAATTAAAACAATACAATATCCCAACAGAATCTCATGAAATCAAAGAATCTCCGCACTCATTTTGGCTGGTTAAGCCTTGGTTTGGTGAAACTCTGGGATATATTGTTGATTTTCTGGATAAAGTTTTAAAAAATTAATCCAATGAAAAAGTTGCTTTCTTTTCTAAGTTTTTTGTTCGTGGTTTTGTCTTTTGCACAATCGCCTTATATCACAATTACGGTTGCTAAAAATGGTTCCGGCGATTTCACGACGATCCAGAGTGCGATTAATTCGATCCGTGATTTAGGTCCGGCTGAAGCCTTGATTAAAGTCAAATCAGGAATCTATAATGAAAAAGTTGTGATTCCATCCTCAAAACATTTAATTAGGATTGAAGGCGAGAACAAAGACTGTACTATTATTAACAATGATGATTTTTCAGGAAAGCAGAATCCTTTAACCAAAGAAAAGCTTAATACATTCAATTCTTACACATTTTTGGTTGCTGGAGATAATATTAAGATTTCAAATCTGACCATCAAAAATTCGTCGTGTAATCAAGGACAAGCCGTTGCACTTCATGTAGAGGGCGACCGATTTATGATGAAAAATTCCAAAATTTTGGGTTGTCAGGATACACTTTATGCAGCGACTGATCATAGCCGGCAATACTATGAAAACTGTTATATAGAAGGAACGACGGATTTTATTTTCGGTCAGGCGATTGCGGTTTTCAAAAATTGTGAAATCAAAAGTTTATCAAATTCTTACATCACTGCGGCTGCAACAAGCAAAGACAGTCAATTTGGTTTTGTTTTTACTGACTGTCATTTGACGGCAAAAGAAGGCGTTTCAAAAGTTTATCTTGGAAGACCTTGGCGACCATTTGCGAAAACTGTTTTCATCAATACAAGAATGGAAAATCACATTTTACCGGAAGGCTGGAATCCTTGGAAAGGTGATAAAATGTTTCCTGATAAAGAGAAAACTGCTTATTATGCAGAGTTCAAAAGTTTAGGCATTGGTGCCAATCCCGGCAAAAGAGCTGAGTGGTCTCATCAGCTTTCCAGAAAAGAATTGAAGAATTATTCCCTTGAAAAGATTTTCAAAAAATCGGATAACTGGATTCCCTAAATTTGTTGCACAAACTAAAATTTTCTGTAGTCCCGGAATTTTGATTTTTCACTTATGATTTTGGGAATTTTATGCAATCGATTACGTTATTTTTTTTAACAATTATAGCTCACATGATGTATCTGAACAATATGATCTGAAAAAATAATTAAACAGTTATTTAACGATTAGGCTATTTATTTAAAGCGAATTTTAATTAATTATTAACTTAGTCTGAACTCAATTTTAAAAAATTTTCTGAAAAATAGTGGACGACATAAAAATAATTCTATATTAGAACTCTCGGTTTTTACTATTAAATAGTGTAATCGATTGCGCAATAAATTTTAACAACAACTATAAAACTCATTTATTATGAAAAAACTATTATTTTCTTTGATGTTTGCAGGGATTTCTGCAGTTACTCTCAATGCTCAGGTTTGGGATCTGGCAGATACGGCCACTTTTCCGGACGCATCTATTGTTGTTCCTACTACAATAAACGGTCTGAAATTTAGTGGAGCTTCGGGATCTTCGGCTTTTGCCATAACATCTAATTCGGTTACATTTGGTGATAATTTTGCTGCGACAAAACGTTTTCAGTTTGGCGGTAACAGTTATTCCGGCTCATCAAGCCCGGCTGTAGGATCACAGACGATGCCAACAAAAAAATGGGTAGAAGTTGCTGTGCCGACTAATTCCGTTCTGAAAATATGGGCTAGAGGCGGCGGTGCCAGAAATGTTCTCATCTCTGATAATACGGGAACGGTGCTTAGTTCCACAGCTTTTGCCGGTAATACAACAGCAGATATTGCTGTAATTTCCTACACCTATGCTGGGTCAGCGCCTTACTTGATAATTTCGTCTGGTGTTGGAGATAACTATATCTACAAGATTGAGGTTTCTGCAGGTACTTTGGCTGTAAGCGGCTTCAAATCCGGAATCAAGGCAACTGCTTTTTCAACTGGTAATACAATCCACGTGAGAGACTTGGAGTCTAAAAATACACACATTAATGTTTATTCTGCTAATGGAACCCTGGTGAAAACTGCTGAAACTTCTACGGATGCTAGTTTTGATATCGGTGCAAAAGGTGTTTACATAGTGAATGTTAAATCAGAGGCTGGCGAAAAGTCTGTAAAAGTGATGATTAAATAACCGGCCAGAAGGTAAAATTTTTCGCATTATTTTTTAAGAACTCCCTGCAGGCTTTTGTCTCAGGGATTTTTTATTGAATTATAATTATTCTTTTCCGTATTAAGAATTAATATTTATTTATTTCTGTTTATCATAAAGTTAGCATGGAAAAAGTATTCAAAAACAAATTTTATCCAAATTGGCAGAGATTTTAGTTAAATTAAGACAACCGATTGCATTGATTTTTGTCATAAAATTACCTTCTTAATAATATTAAGTTTCACAAAATAGAAAATTGGTATTACCTGAAAGTGCTATTAATAAAGAGTTTTTGATTGATGTGTGTAAAAATTAATATTAAATTAAAAAAAAATATCTTGCAATTAAATAATAATTTTATATTAGAACCATAGAAAATTTACACATAATTGTGTAATCGATTGCATTGAAATTTAAACAAACAATTAATAATTATTTATCATGAAAAAATCATTACTTCTTTTAGCTTTTTCTATTGTTGCTACTGTTGGCAATGTTAAAGCACAAACCACTTGGGATTTTTCAAATTGGGCAACAAATGCTACTGGAGAACCTGTAAGTGTAGTGAAAAACAATCTTGGTCTTGTACCTGGAGAAACTACGAATTTCGGTATTGTAGAGGCTAGCACAGCTAATTTTCCTGATGGTTATCAGGGAACAAAACGTTTTAAACTAAATGGCGGTGGTTATGATACGACAGGTACCAATACAACTCCTACAAAACGTTATATACTTTTCAAAGTTAATGGTAATTCTGAAGTTACAGTATGGTACAAAAATGGCGCAACTTCCGGAGAACGGACTTTGTTCATTGGTACAGGAACGTCAATTCTCGCTTCTAATCCTTATCCTAATGGTACAGATGGTGTTAAATATCTTTATCAATATGTAGGACCAGCAAGAGATATTTATATCTATGGTGACCAGTCTCTTAATATCTATAAAATCACTGCTACAAATGTTGGAACAACTGTCCTTGGGGTAAATGATGTTAAAAAAGAAATGAAAGCTCAGGTTTTCTCCAGCGGTAACAAAGTTTATATCTCTGATCTTGAATCAAAGAATACAGAAGTTAACGTTTATTCTGCAACTGGATCCTTGGTAAAAACTGCCAAAGTTTCTGCTGATACAAACTTTGAGGTTAATACTAAAGGTGTTTACATTGTTAATTTGAAATCTGATGCAGGTGTAAAATCTGTGAAAGTTTTAGTGAAATAAAAACAGTTCCGGGAAAATTTGGAAATCAATAAAAATTTATAGGAGATTAAATTTTTCATTAATTAAAGTTTGATGAAACTTGCTTTCGTCAAACTTTTTTTTACTTCAATCAATACAATTGTTTCTTAAATAGTTAATAACCATTTTGTTATAAAATAATTCCGAATTAAGATTGATGTAGCAATCTTAGACTTCCAAACAAATTCTTAAAGATTTTATTCTAATGAAAAGAATATTTTTAATACTTACATTATTAACATCAACTATTGTAACTAATTTATTTGCACAATGTAATGTTGCAGGCTGGGCTTCTACCAATGGTGTCACTGGTGGCGGAACTGCTGCTCCGACTGTTGTGACAACCTATGCAGAGCTGAGAACCGCCGTAAACAGTACAGCTGTAAAAGTCATTCATGTTTCGGGGCAAATCACTTTTCCAAGTGCGGGAAGATTGACGCTTAATAATCAAACCAACAAATCGATATTAGGTCTGGCCGGAGCAAGATTGATTTCAACAGATCTTACAGCTGGGGGTTCCGGAATTTTGACTTTGAAAAACAGTTCCAACGTTCTCATCAAAAACATCACTTTCGAAGGTCCCGGTGCTTATGATGTGGATGGAAATGATAATATGACAATTGATAATTGTACTAATGTCTGGGTGGATCATTGTACCTTTCAGGATGCTTTGGACGGCAATCTTGACATCAAAAATGGTTCTGATCTTATTACAATTTCCTGGACAAAGTTCGAATATCTGAAAGCGCCGATTCCTGGAGGTTCCGGAGGAAGTAATGATCACAGATTCTCCAATTTATTCGGGTCATCCGACAGTGATACGCAGGATTCCGGAAAGCTGAGAATTACAATGCAATACTGCTGGTGGGGCAATGGTGTAAGGGAAAGAATGCCAAGGGTGCGTTACGGTAAAGTTCATCTTCTGAATAATTATTTCAATAGCTCCGTAAGCAATTACTGCATCTACGCAGGTTACCAGGCAGATCTGTTGATAGAAAGTAATTATTTTGAAGGTGTGAAAAATCCAATCCGTCTGGAAACAGGTAATTTTACTGCGGCACAATTGGTTGACAATACATTTGTTGGAACATCGGGGACAGCAACTGGTTCGGGAACAGCTTTTACACCACCATATTCAATTAACAAAATTGCATCTCAGGATGTCAAACAAACTGTTATGACTGGAGCCGGAGCGGTTCTGTTACAGCCAACAGACTGTGTTTTTTTATCAACCAATGAAATTAATTCTAAATCTAAATCTGATTTTTTGTTTTATCCAAACCCGGCTTCAGAACAAATTTTTTTAAAAGCTTTTTCTGGAAATAGTCAATCGATAAAAATTAATGTAACAGATATTTCAGGTAAATCAGAAGGAACTATTTACCAGGGAAATTTTAGGAAAGGAAATAACACGGTTAATTCGATTTCGATTAAAAAACTGAGCAAAGGGGTGAAAATTTTTGAAGTGAAAACAGACAAAGATTCTTATACCCAAAAAGTGATTGTAAAATAAATTTAGAATCAAATACTAACTTAACTACTAACTTTAATTACTAATGAAAAAAAATCTAATCTTACCAATTGTACTTTTCGGTACAGCTACGATTTTTGGGATCGGAAAGAGCATATCTTTTTTTTCAGATTCTGTCAATGATGATGCAAAATTGCATTCTTCATCAATAAAAGAAAATAAAAATACAACGGAAACTACAAAATATCCGAAAATATTTGAAGCAACTCCGGCTTCTGTTAACTGGCCTTTGATTACAGATGTTACTACAAAATCCTTGGAAGGCAACCTGGAATCAACATTAAGCTATCCCTCAACTGTATCTTATAATGTAAATACGAAAATAGATTTTACAGGAGATTCTGTAACGGACAGCAATGTCGTATTTTGGGAAGGAACAAGCAGTAACAACAGTTGGACAGCAACAGGCAACATCAATACTATTAATTCGTCGGTTTATATTCAGTTGGACGTTAAGCCAACCAACAGCGGAACTTTCACAGTTAATAAAATTGAAGGATTGGTTGGAGCTGCCGGAACAGGAAATATGTATTACCAGGCTTTCTACAGTTTGAATTCTGATTTTTCTAACCCGGTTTCGATTCAGGCTGCAACAAAATTACCTAATAACGGTTCATCGGCTCTCAGTGTAACACTATCTACGGCAGTTGTACTTTCCGGAACCCAAAAGATGTATGTGAGATTTTACCCCTATCTGGCTGCAGCAGCAACGAATAAGCAATTCGGATTAAGAAATATTAAAATCTCCGGAACAATGGAAGGTTCTGTTGCCAATCCTGCAACCGTTTCTACAACAGCGATGACCTCAATCTCTACAACAACGGCAGTAACAGGCGGAACGATATCCAGCAACGGCGGTGGCGCAGTAACAGCAAGTGGTGTTGTTTACAGTACCAATGAAAACCCAACAACTGCAGATTCTAAAACAACTGAAAATGCAACCTCTGGCTCATACACAAGTAATTTGTCAGGGCTTTTGCCTTCAACCACGTATTATGTTCGTGCGTATGCAACCAATTCTGCTGGAACATCTTACGGCAATCAGGTCAGCTTTACCACTTTAGCGAATATTGTCGCACCTACTGTGACAACAACTTCACAGTCTCAGGTAACGAACAAGTCATTTGTAGTTTCAGGAAACGTTACAGACTGGGGCGGTGCCAATGTGACTGACAGAGGAATTGTTTATTCGACATCCGCGAACCCGACGATTGACAACGCCACCAAAATTTCTACAGGAACAGGACTTGGGACATTTTCGTCTTATGCTTACGGTGTTGCATCTTCTACATTATATTATGTAAGAACATTTGCAACCAACGCTGCAGGAACTTCTTATGGTTCACAAGCTACAGTTACCACAAAAGCTACAGAGCCGGATGTGATCAAAACAATAGCTAAAGACGGCTCTGGGGATTATACCACTGTTCAGGCAGCTTTTGATGCGGTTCCTGATAATTATACGGGAAGGTGGATCATCCACATCAAACCGGGAACTTATACAGAAAGACCAACACTTTTATCTAATAAGAGTAATGTATTCCTGATTGGGGATAATGCGGATACAACGGTTATTACCAATAATATCTCTGCTGGTGATATCAACCCTGATACAGGAATCGCTTACGGAACTTCTCTTTCTCAGACTATGGCTGTTTTCGGAAGTGATTTTACAGCTTCTAAAATTACTATTGCCAATACATTCGTTAATTCAACAGCAAATACACAGATCAATTCATCAACCCAGGCTGTTGCTCTTAAAACGCAAGGTGACAGACAGGCTTTTTATGATTGTAAAATTTTGGGTTATCAGGATACATATCTGGGAAACAGCATTGGAAGGGCTTATTTCAAAAATTGTTATATCGAAGGTAATGTGGATTTCATATTCGGACGCCAGACTGTTGTTTTTGATCATTGTACAACTTACATTAATCGTAATAATAGTGTTGTAACAGCGCCTTCAACAGAAGCTACCACTAAGTTTGGATTTGTATTTCTGGATTGCAATTTGACAGTGCCTGCAGCTGGAACAGCGGATTTTAACGGAACAATTATCAGCAATTTCCATTTCGGAAGAGCTTGGCAGAATACGCCAAAGTCCGCTTTCATACGATGCGAAACACCTTCTATGCTGAATCCTACTGGTTGGACAACCCCTATTAACGGAACAATTCCTGTGACATTTGTAGAATATGGCAATACAGGAGCAGGAGCAACACCTGACAGATTAGCACAAAGAGCTAATGGAGGAGTCGTTTTAACAGAAACCGATTCTCAGGTTTATACAATTTCTAATGTCTTCAAAAAAGATACAGATCCGTCTTTCGTTTTTGATTGGATGCCGGACGCAGCTGTTAATATCGATTTCGAAACTTTGGCTGTCAATGATGTAAAAGATAACAAGCTTTTAGTATATCCAAATCCTTTTACGGATAAGGTTACGATTGCATTTGATTTGAAATCTAATTCTGATGTTAATCTTACATTTTATGATGTTAACGGAAAAGTTGTGAAAACTTTAAAAAGCGATGAAAAGAAAGGTTTGAATCAATTAACAATTGATACAAAAGATTTGAGAACAGGAATTTATTTTTATAATCTGAAAACAAACTCAGGAGAATCAACAGGAAAGTTGGTTAAGAAATAAAACAACTTAATTTCATAATAGAAGCCGTCTTCATTTCGGTGAGGCGGCTTTTTATGAGTTGAAAAATTCTGATTTGCAGGACTGAAAAAGCAATTAAAGAAGATTTTGGTTCCGAAAAGCAGTTGTGACACGTATTATTTTATATATTTACAACAACCGAATATTCATAAGAATATATGACGAAAAAAAACACGACCATCTATGACATTTCCAAAAAACTGAATGTGAGTGTGGCGACTGTTTCCAGGGCGCTAAACAACCATCCAAGAATCAGTCAGGAAACCAAGGAATTGGTTGCGGCTGCAGCTAAGGAAATGAATTATAAGCAAAATAATCTTGCAAAGGCACTCAAAAGCGGCGAGACAAAAACCGTAGGTGTTATTGTGCCTTATATTAATACCAATTTCTTCTCATCCGTCATCAGAGGCCTGGAAGAAGAGTTGTCTCCTCACGGTTATCGTGTGATTATTTGCCAAAGTCATGATGATGCTGCGATTGAAAAAAAACAACTGAATACATTATTGCATACTCAGGTAGATTGTATTTTTATTTCGATTTCCAGAAATACGTCTGATATGGAGTATGTCAAAAAAATTCTTAGTACGACCAATACACCGATTATATTTTTTGATAGGAAGAAAGATATCCCGGGAATCAGTACGATTACAATTGATGACCATAAGGGTGCTTATCAGGCTACGGAACATTTGATTCAGCAGGGTTATAAGAATATTTGCCATTTTGCGGGAGATCAAAATCTTGAAATCTATCAGAATCGTCTCAATGGCTATCTCGATGCACTGAAAGATTATAAACTACCCGTGATTAAGGAAAATATTATTAATACAGGAAGTTCGATTGAAGAAGGAATCAGTGCGATGAAAAGCTTATGGAAACGCAAAGTGAAACCGGACGCAATTTTTTCTGCCAGTGATTTTACGGCATTGGGCGCCTGCAAAGAAATCAAAAATCTGAAAATTAAAATCCCGGAAGATATTGGTGTGATTGGCTTTAGTAATGAGCCGTTTACTCAATTTATGGAATTGTCAATAAGTTCTGTAGATCAAACACCGGTTTTGATGGGGAAAATTTCAGGGAATGTTTTTCTGGAAAGTATCAAAGATAATTCATCGGGAATCAGTATAGAGAAAAAACTGGTTTTAACGCCGACACTTCATATCAGACAATCATCCAAAAGAAAAAAATAAAAAACTCCCGCGATTCGGGAGTTTTACTTTTATAAGACAGATCAAACTGTTAATGGTAGTTGATTTTGCCTCCGACTACTTTTTTATCATTTCTGGTTTTCGGATTTCCATAAACATCTATTACGCCGCCGGCTCTGGTCGTTGCATCTACAGAAACCGTTGCGTTCACAGAAGCGTTTCCTCCTGCATTGGTAGTAATTTTGGTAATTTCTGTTTTTAGGTTTTGTCCTTCATATTGTCCGCCGGTATTCACGACTACGGTTTGAGATTCCGCACCACCGGAAAGTTTCAATAATCCTCCGGTATTCACTTTTCCTTCCAAGACTTTAGCATTGATATTGAGGTCAATTTGAGAACCTTCATTTGATGTTACTTCCAGTTTGGAAAATTTTACGGTATCATTTGAACTTATTCTTGCACCTTGGCTTGCCTGGATCTGATTGATGTCCTTATAATAAATAACTACTTTGACATCATCACCTTGCAATAATTTTGTAGGTTTCATTCTAACTCTTAGCTCGTTACCGGAATTTACCAATTCGACATCATCTGCTTTAGTCCCACTTAATTCAGCTTTATAAGAAGTAGATGAAACTAATTCTACAGGTATTTTGTCAAACACTTTAAGCGAAGTGAAGGCTGCTACATCTTTTGTCTGTGCAAATGAAAACTGGGAAACCAGAAATACAGATGCTGCAATGATTATGTTTTTCATGTCTTTTTTAATTTGTGATTCAGTAACAAAATCAAAACCACATCTATGTTAGAATATGTTAAATTTCCTTACAATACTGATTTTCTGATGTAAAAATCATACTTTTATCTCAGATGAAGAGAACGGTTATTCTTTTTGTATTAAGCATCATTTTTTCTTGCCAATCCGTTAAGAAAAACAATCTTTTCCTTGAAAAGAAAATTTCTGTTTCACAACTGAAAGCAGATGTCGATTTTGCTTATAGCAAATTGCAACGCTTTCATCCAAATCTCTATTGGTACATTACAAAAGAAGAACTGGATTACAAGTTTGACAGCCTCAAAAACAGTTTGTCAAAACCTTTGACGCCTAACGAGTTCTATTTCCAATTATCACCCGTCATTGCAAGTGTGAACGAAGGTCATTTGAGATTGAGGGCAATTCCAAGGCAATATACCAAAGCTGAACAAAAAGCATTCAAAACAAAGAAGCCTCTTTTTGCTTTGTTGGATTACAGGATTCTGGATGATAAGATGTTTGTGGTAGAAAATAAAGAAGATGTTGGCCAAATCAAAAAGGGAACGGAGATTATCAAAATCAATAATGAAAATGTCTCTGATTTAATAAAAAAATACAGGAAACTTTACAGTTCCGATGGAAAGAACCAGACTTTTCAAAAATATTTTATGAATCTCTCGTTTTTCAATTATTATACATTGGAAAACGGCTATCTGGATAGTGCAAAATTAGTAACCCGATACAATAACAAGCTTGAAAATGTTTCTATTAAAAGACAGAAAAAAACCGAAAAAGAAGTTATTGTAGATAGGGTACAGCCAAAAATAACGACACTGCAAAAAGTTCAGGATTATGATGCTAATTCCAAAACTTATAACAGAAGCTTTAAGTTCATGAGTCCGGACAGCAGTGTGGCATATATAAAAGTGAAAACATTCTCTGCAACTCTGGCAAAAAAGTTTTATAAAGAAACTTTTGAAAAAATTAATCACGCAAAATCAAAGTATTTGATTCTGGATATCAGGGATAATCTGGGCGGTTCACTTTCAGAGATCAATACGCTGTATTCTTACCTTACAAATAAAGAATTTACATTGATAAAGCCTCCGGAAATGACTTCCAGAACTTCCGGGATGTATCAGAATTATTTCCGTGGTCAGACTGTTTTTTCTTCAGTTTTTAGTGCTTTTGGTTATCCGTTCTTTTTGGCAGGCAATTACCTCTTATCATCCAAAAAAGAAGATCACTATTATTTCCGGGAGTTTGCTTCTCGTTCCACAAAACCCAGGTCTAATGCTTTTAAAGGTAAGATTTATGTCTTGATTAATGGTGCCAGTTTTTCCGCTTCATCCATTATATCAGCAAAACTAAAATATGAAAAAAGAGCGGTAATTGTGGGGGAAGAGACAGGCGGAGCTAATGACGGAACCGTTGCAGGTGTTAACAATACAGTGACTTTACCTCATTCTAAATTGTCTCTGCCAATAGGCCTCTTTTTAATTCGTCCTAATATTGAATTCGAAAATCAAAGCAGGGGCGTGATTCCAAACTTTTCAGTGGATCCGGAATTCGGGAATTTATCAGATTCTGAAGATAAAATCCTGAATTGGGTTTTGGATGATATTAAATTCCGCAATTCCATTATAGAGAGAAAGAAATGATATTGTATCTTATTTCTATGAACTTTTGCCTGTAGAATAAAGTCTCATTTATCATTTAAATAAAAACTTTTCCGATGAAATTCTGCCTAATTGTCAAAAAATCCGAATTGGCAAAGGAATTGAAAAACAGTTCCTATAAATTAATCGATAATGGAAGAAAACAAAGATATACACGAGGAAAACCTGGATGCAAACATGCAGAATACTGAATCATCTGAACAGGATAATCAGGAAAATGTGTCACAACAGCAGTCTGCAGAAGAACTTTTGGCAGAAGAAAAAGACAGATATATCCGTTTGTATGCAGAGTTCGAAAATTATAAAAAAAGAACTCTTAAAGAAAAGAACGAGTTCTATCTGTATGCTTCAAAAGATTTGATGACGTCTATGCTGGGTGTGTTAGATGATTTCGAAAGAGCTTTGAAGGAAATTGCTAAAAATGGCAATGAAGCAGATCTTAAAGGTGTTGAACTTATCTATCAGAAATTCAGAAACAAATTGATTGAGAAAGGTCTTAAGCCAATCGAAGTGAATCCAGGTGACGATTTTAATGTAGATTTTCACGAAGCTATTACGCAAATCCCAGCCCCAAGCCCTGAATTGAAAGGCAAAATCGTTGATGTTATAGAAACAGGTTATCAGTTGCACGACAAAGTTATCAGATTTGCTAAAGTTGTAACGGGTAATTAATTTAAGAATTTAGAAAAAAAATGTATTAGATAATAGATTGCGGGCCAATCAACATATATCAATCATCAATTATGAGTAAGCGAGATTATTACGAAGTTTTAGAAATATCCAAATCGGCCAGTACGGAGGAAATCAAGAAAGCCTACAGAAAAATGGCAATCAAATATCACCCGGACAAAAACCCAGGTGATAAAGATGCAGAAGAAAAATTCAAAGAAGCGGCCGAGGCTTATGAAGTACTGAGCGATGACAACAAAAGGGCAAGGTATGACCAGTTTGGACATGCCGGAATGGGCGGTGCAGCAGGCGGCGGCTTTGGTGGTTTTGGTGGCGGAATGAATATGGAGGATATTTTTAGCCAGTTCGGCGATATCTTTGGTGGACATTTTGGTGGAGGCTTTGGCGGTGGTCAAAGACAACAGCAATCTCGCGGCTCCAACCTGAGAATCCGTATCAAGCTGAATCTTGAAGAGATGATTAACGGGACACAGAAAACCGTTAAAGTTAAAAAGATGAAATTGGCTGCAGGTGTTACTTCTAAAACCTGTCCTACTTGCCAGGGAAGCGGTGTTCAGGTAAAAGTAATGAACACGATGTTCGGACAAATGCAAACACAAACCACTTGTGGCACTTGTCAGGGTGTTGGAAAAGTGGCTGACAAGATTCCTTCCGGAGCTAATGCACAAGGCCTTATCAAAGAAGAGGAAGAAATCACCATCAATATTCCTGCTGGGGCAAGAGACGGCATCCAACTGAATGTGAGAGGAAAAGGAAACGATGCGCCGCTTGGAGGAACTCCCGGTGATCTTTTGGTTGTAGTAGAGGAAGAGGTGGATAAACTCATCAAAAGAGAAGGTGACAACCTTCATCAGGAGTTATATATTTCGTTTGCGGAGGCTGCTTTGGGCACTTCGAAAGAAATCAATGTGGTTGGTGGAAAAGTGAAAATCAAAGTAGATGAAGGGACACAGTCCGGTAAAATCCTTAGATTGGCTGGAAAAGGGCTTCCTAATATTGAAGGTTACGGCGGAAAAGGCGATATGTTTGTTCATATCAACGTATGGACACCACAAAAACTGACAAAAGAACAAAAAGAATTCTTTCAAAGTCAGCTGGAAAGCGGCGATATGAATGCCGAACCAACCGGAAAGGAAAAGACATTCTTCGAAAAAGTAAAAGATATGTTCAACTAAGCATAAAAAAAGAGACTTAAATTTTAAGTCTCTTTTTTATTTCACCAGCAATCTGTCACAAACCGTTTTGCTGAAATTCTCTTCCTGATTATTGTAAAAAACCTTCATGGACTGGTCAAATTCTTCCCTTTGCAAAACCTTGATTTCTGTTCCAAGACTTAGATTTCTTTTATTAAGGAAGTTAAGAAATTCTTCAGAAGAAGTCGTTACGGAGGCTAATTCTACTGTTTCGTTTTCTTTACACTTGCTCAATTTTTTCAAATCGGGCTGTATTACATTACCGTCTTTGTCAGGGATTGGTTCACCGTGAGGATCCACTTTTGGATAATTCAGGATTTCGTCCATTTTATCAAAAAATAGTTCCGAATGGATGTGTTCCAATTGTTCAGCAATTTCGTGAACATTCTCCCAGCCAAATCCCATTTTTTCTACCAGGAACATTTCTGTCAACCTGTGTTTTCTTACAATGAGCGAAGCCTCTTTTTTCCCGGATTCCGTCAATCTGATAGGTTTGTATGATTCATATTTTACCCAGTTTTTGTCCGCAAACTTTTTAATCATACTATTCACAGACGGCATTTTGATGTTAAGCTGTCGGCTCAGATCATTCACAGAAACTTCATCATTCTCATTCACAAGATGATAAAGCGCTTTCAGATAATTTTCTTCTGTCAAAGAATTCATATTTCAAAGATAAGAAAAAGTTAGAAGGGATTATATTTTATTCTAACAATTTAATTTTAATTGATAAATCAATACCTTTGATATCTATAAAAGAAGAAGAAATAATGAAGAAATATTCCTTTAAAAATGATTATTCGGAAGGTTGCCATCCTAATATATTAGAAGCATTAATCAAAACTAACCTCGTTCAGCAAAATGGTTACGGTTACGATGATTATTCTGCAGAAGCCAGAGCATTAATCAAGCAAAAAATGAATTATCCAAACGCAGATATTCATTTTGTGAGTGGTGGAACGCAAGCTAATCTATTAATCATTTCTTCGGTTCTTCGTCCCCACGAGAGTGTTGTTTCTGCGGAAACAGGTCATATTTTTACCAACGAAACAGGCGCAATTGAAGCAACCGGACACAAAGTTCACGGGCTTGTTACAGAAGATGGAAAACTAAAGCCAGAGCACATCCAATTGGTTTTGGATACGCATACGAATAAGCCTCATCAAGTCAAGCAAAAATTAGTTTACATTTCGAATTCTACGGAGGTTGGGACGATCTACACCAAGAAAGAATTGCAAGAATTATCAGCATTTTGCAAAGCCAATGATTTGTATCTTTTCATGGATGGCGCAAGATTGGGACAAGCTTTAACTTCCGATATCAATGATTTGACATTGGAAGATATTGCTAAGCTGACAGATGTTTTCTATCTAGGTGGAACAAAAAATGGTGCTCTATTGGGCGAAGCGATTGTCATTACCAATGACAAACTGGGAGAAGAATTCGGATTCCATATCAAGCAAAAAGGAGCGATGTTGGCGAAAGGCAGATTGTTGGGCATTCAGTTTTTGGAATTGATGAAAAATGATTTGTATTTCGATTTGGCAAAACATTCCAACGTTCAGGCGATGAAAATCAAATCTGCTTTTCAGAACAAAGGTTTCCAATTTTTATCCGATACATTCACCAATCAGATTTTTCCAATCTTAACCAATTCTCAAATCGAAAAATTATCAGAAAATTTTGATTTTTATGTTTGGAAAAAGATGGATCAAGAAAATTCTGCAATCCGATTGATCACTTCTTGGGCAATTTCTGATGAGATGATAGAAGATTTTGTAAAAGAAATCCAATTATTATAAAACAAAAAACTCCCGACTAAATCGGGAGTTTGATTTTATGCAGCGGCTTCCTCTTTCGGAAGTTTGAATTTCTTAGAATAAATCATAATCAGGAATCCTGCAATCATAAACGGTATGCTCAAAACCTGACCTGTATTCAGTCCGGCAAATTGGATGAATTCATCACCCTGCGGTTCTTTCAGGAATTCTACAAAAAATCTCACTGCCCACAGAATGATAAAGAACAATCCAAATAACCAGCCTTGCTGATACTTTTTGTCGGTCTTACGATAAAGAAACCATAATAGTACAAACAAACAGAAATAGCCAACGGCTTCAAATAATTGGCTTGGATAGCGCGGAATCGTTACACCATATTCAGAACTTTGTTGTGGAAAAAGAATTGCGAATGGTGAACTTGGGTCAACCGGCTTTCCGATGATTTCCGAATTGAAAAAATTTCCCATTCTCACAAAAGCACCACCTAAAGCGACTACAATTCCGATTCTGTCATAGACCCAAAACGGATTTTTCTTAATAATTTTAAAACTGTAATATAAAGTGGTAAAAATCAAAGCAATCGTTGCACCGTGACTAGCCAGACCGGAAAATCCTGTAAAATGCAAACCGCCTTTGGTACTGATAGGCAAGAAAACACTGAAAAAATCTTCTTTAAACAATTCCGGCTGATAGAAAATAACATGTCCCAATCTTGCACCGAGTATAGTTCCTATTAAAGTCCAGGTGAAAAGAGGCTCCAGGAATTTTTCATCAACACCATCAATCTTAAAAATTTTCGCCATGATTACATAACCAAGCCCAAATGCAAAAATGAACATCAAGCTATAGAAATGCAGCATTACAGGACCAAGAGGAATTCCTTTCATTGGATCCCAGATTTTGAATTGGGTTTCCAGTTCAGTATTGTCGGTTGGTTTCAGAATCTTATCAGATTTCAGAAGATATTTAAAATTCTCAATGTTTTTCTGTTCAAAAACAGATTCTACCGGCTTGAAATTTTTATCCAGAAACTGGAATTTGTTAGTCTTGAATGTTTCTAAAATATTCTGAATATTCGCCAAATGTTCTGCAGATTCCGCCTTGATATTATCTTCATTCAGTATAATCAATTCATTCGGAATGTTTTTAGAAGCTTGTTGATAAAGCTCATTGCTGCTTTGAGTTGCAAAAATTTTTACAGTCAGATCTTCTTGGTTATTGATTTTAAGAGTTCCATCGGAAAGACCAATGGAAGAGGTTTGAGAAGAAAATAACTGGAAAATTCCTGCAAAAAGGATTAGATAAAATCTAAGAAAAATATTGTTCATTGATTGATTATTTTAATGTTGTTTTGGCGGAACCGGATCATAACCTTCACCACCCCAAGGGTGACAGCTACTGATTCTTTTGATTGCAAGCCAGCTTCCTTTGAAAAGTCCATGAACTTTCAGCGCTTCCAAAGTATAATGTGAACAGGTTGGGTCGTATCTGCAGTTTTTCCCTAGCCAAGGCGAGATACAATACTGATAAAATTTTATCATTATCACAAATGGAAAAGTGAGAATCCTGTTTAACATTTTGGTTTTACTAATACAAAAATAACAGAAAAAAGCTAATGGGAATCAAATTTAACCAACAATAACATTAATCTTTCTTTATTTTGATACTGCTATTTCCCTTCTTAGTTTTAATGGCTCGCAGAAAGTTTCACGTTTTTAACTTCTTGTATGCACAGTCTCAAATTCTAAGTAAAGTGCTCTAATAAAATTAGGTTACAATTCTTTGGTAAAAAATTCTTGTTTATTAACGGAATTTAAACTATTGTTTAAATCAATCTTATCATTATAGATTTTATATCTCAAAAACTTGAAAATGATTGGTAAAAACAAGACTTTTGCAAAATGGATAAAAGAATATTTCCGTTGGCTTTGGGCGCATTAGGAATTGGAACTACAGAGTTTGTGATTATGGGCCTATTGCCGGACGTTGCAAAATCCCTGAACATATCAATCCCACAGGCCGGACATTTGATTTCGTCTTATGCATTCGGCGTTGTCGTCGGGGCTCCCGTTTTAATTGCTTATGCGGCCAAATTTCCACCGAAGAAAATTCTGGCATTCCTGATGATTGCATTTGTGATTTTCAACGCATTGTCCGCACTGGTCAATGATTATTATACCATGATGGTTGTGAGATTCTTCTCAGGGCTTCCACACGGGGCTTTTTTCGGAGTCGGAACTGTGGTGGCAACAAGATTGGCAAAACCCGGCAAACAAGCGCAAAGCATCGCCATGATGTTCACCGGATTAACATTGGCCAACCTGGCAATGGTTCCGTTTGTAACCTGGTTGGGGCATCAGCTAAGCTGGCGTTATGCATTCGGTGTTGTTTCTGTTTTAGGACTTTTAACGTTGATTAGTTTAAAATTCCTTTTGCCTTATATGGACAGTCTGCGCACAACAACACTCAGAGACGAGCTGGAGTTTTTCAAATCTGCAAAAGCCTGGCACATCATCGCAATTACCGGAATCGGGTTTGGAGGTTTGTTTGCGTGGTTCAGCTATATCACACCTTTGATGACTAATGTTTCCAGATTCGAAACGGATTTTATCGCTTACATTATGGTTTTAGCCGGCGCCGGAATGGTAGTCGGGAATTTTCTTGGCGGCATAATGGCTGACAAAATGCGACCGGCTTTAGCTGCGGCAATTTTGCTTAGTGCGATGATTCTGGCTCTGATTGGTGTTTTCTTCTTTTCAGAAAACCAGTCGGTTTCATTGGTTCTGACTTTTGTCTGTGGTGCTTTATCTATGGCTGTGGGAACACCGGTTAATATTATAATGCTGCGTTCTGCCAAAAACTCGGAAATGATGGCGGCGGCTTTTATGCAGGCGGCGTTCAATGTGGGAAATTCACTAGGTGCTTTCTTTGGTGGTTTACCTTTGGAATTCGGTTTGTCATATAATTATCCTTCGTTGGTTGGTGCTGGTTTAGCAGGAATCGGGTTGTTGCTTTGTATCGCATTTATCAAAAAATATAAGCCGGTTATTTAGACTTATCAATTGTCCGGAAAGTCAGGCTGATTCTCGGTTTGATGATTTTTGTGGTCGTTGGTAATCTGTGAAGCCAGAATTTTTGTGTTGTATCTTTCATCATCAGCAGGCTTCCGTTTTCTAGAATCAATGAAACTAATTCTTTCGTAGTTTTATGTTTGAAATTGAATTTTCGCTCTGCACCAAAACTCACGGAACTAATTGCGCCATTATCTTTCAAATCCTTTTCGCCGTCACTGTGATAAGCCATTCCTTCGGATCCGTCGTGATAGAGATTCAGTAAACAGGAATTAAAAGTCTCGCCACTTACGTTTTCAATTTTTTCTTTAATTTCAAGAAGAGTTTTGTTCCAGGGCAACGCTGTTTTTGTTCTTCCGGAATAAGTATAACTGAATTCCTCATTACCGTACCAAGCCACTTTTCTTTTGGTTTCAATCAATTTTCCGAAGATGACTGCTTCATCACTTTTCCATTCAACTTTGGTCATTAATTTTTGAAAATAATCGTTCGCTTCTTCCTCAGAAAATATTTTTCCATAGTAAGAAGTTGTTCCATCGTAGGGCAGAATGTTTTCTATGATGTCGAATTGGTCGTCAAAAAGGCTCATTATTTATTTTCGTCAAAATTATCGTAATAAGTAAAATCTTTGGTAATTTTTCCATTCTCAATGGTGAAAATTGTACAAATCGGCAATTCAAATTTGGAATTATCCGGCGCAGTTCCTGTCGAAACAAATTCAACAATGACATTGTTATTGCCAGATACATAAATTGTTTTGATCTCATCTTTCAGGTCAGGAAAGATTTCGGTTAACTCCGAATATTTCTTGACAAATTCTTGTCGGCTTTGCTTTACAATTCCGATTCCGAAACTTGGATCTTTAAATTCTGCGTTTTCCACGTAAAGTTCAGAGAGCGCTTTCCATTGATGTTGGTTGAACAGTTGGAAATATTTCTTTACGAATTGTTCATTAGTCGAATTGTCCTTCGAATCACAATTGTTACAGGCAATTGTAATTACAGAAACAAATAATGCCGTTATCAGAATTTGAATGATTTTCATATTATATTTTTTTAGATGCTCTTAATTCGTTCCTCTTCCAAATCAATCTGGTACAATTGCTGACGGATGATTTCCTCATCAATTTTCGGATCTTGATTCAGTTCTGTCAGATATTCTCTTTGGTTTTCAAGAAGTTCGTAAAATATTTCTTTCGATTCATTGCTCATCCAGCTGTCGTCATTCGCATTGATTTTTTCTTCCCAATGTTTCATAATCCTTTCAAATCCCGGATTTCCATTCAAACCGTTGTCATACTTATATTTCAATTTGTCATAAATATGGTGTCGCAATCCGTGCTTGATTTTTCGCCTGGTTTCCAATTCGTCTTCTTCATTGTAAATTCCTCCAAACAAACCTGTTCTTTGAATTAGCACAGGCAAAGTAAGACCCTGAATTACCAAAGTCAATAAAATGACAATAAATGTGATGAATAAAATCAAATTTCTGTGCGGAAATGCCTCACCATTTAAAGTCACCGGAATAGCCAAAGCAGCAGCTAGTGAAACCACACCACGCATTCCTGTCCAACCGAGAAGTAATGGCATCAGATAACGTCTGCGTCTGGATGAAGCGTTAGGAATGACACTGGGACGGAAAATAATCGTCGCCACCAAAGCCGCATAAGCACTGATAATTCTGGCCAAAATCAAAACAGCTGTCACCAAAATGCTATAACCAACTGCCGTTCTTACCTGAACACCTTCCGAACGGATACCGTCTACAATCTCCGGAAGTTCCAATCCTATCAGCAAAAACACGATGCCGTTGAGAATGAAAACAAAACTTTCCCAAACGCTGTAACCTTTGATTCGGCTGGCACTGTTAAGAAAAATCAAACGTTTGGAGGACATATACAATCCGCCGGCAACTACCGCCAAAACGCCGGAACTGTGGAGTAATTCTGCAGCGAGATACATAAAATAAGGTTCAATCAATGTCAATGCGACATCAGAAGCAGGTTCTGTATCCAGCAATTTGTGAATCTGAACGAATAACCAACCCAAAACCAATCCGATTCCAGCGCCGCCGATGACCATCCATACAAAGCTGGTAGCTGCTTCCTGCCAGATAAATTGTCCAGTCCCGACAGCAATCAGTGCAAATCGGAAAATAATTAATGAAGAAGCATCGTTCAGGAGACTTTCGCCCTCAAGAATTGCTGATGTTGATTTTGGAATTTTGACAAATTTGGTAATAGCACCTGTACTCACAGCATCAGGAGGCGAGACAATTCCGCCCAAAAGAAATCCCAATCCGATGGTGAAGCCGGGAATAAAATGATTGGCGAAAATAGCTACTGACAATGCCGTAAAAAAAACGACCAAAAATGCGAAACTGCCGATGATTCGCCACCATTTTTTCATTTCTTTGAAAGAAATGCTCCAAGCTGCTTCGAACAGTAAAGGTGGTAAAAAAATGAAAAAGATGAGGTCCGGGTCCACTCTCACCATTGGCAAACCGGGAACAAAACTGATGAGTAAGCCGGCAACCACCAGCAAAATAGGATAGGCGATTCTCAGTTTATTGGCCAAAATGGTAAGCAACACAATGGTCGCAACCATAGCAAGCAAAAAAGGTAAAAGTGTATGCATTAATTATTGATGTGTTTTTAAGTTCAAAATAATTCTTAAAAATATAAAAATGCCCGAATTTTTCCTATAAGTTATTTCTGATTTTAGAAACCTTTGTTTGATTATTCTTATTTTTGCAGTCGATTTAACATTTATCAATCATCATTTATTTTATATAATGAAGCCGAGCTTAGCAAAAGGAACCAGAGATTTTACTGCGAAAGAAGTTTCCAGAAGAAAATACATCATCAATACATTACAGAAGAATTTTGAATTGTTTGGATTCCAGCCTTTGGAAACGCCAAGTTTCGAAAATCTTTCAACTTTGACAGGAAAATATGGCGAGGAAGGTGATAGATTGATTTTTAAAATCTTAAATTCCGGCGATTATGCTTCAAAAGCCAATGATGATGACTGGACGAATAAAAATTCCCAAAAACTCATTTCCCAGATTTCCGAAAAAGCACTTCGCTACGACTTAACAGTCCCATTTGCCCGTTTTGTGGCAATGAATCACGGACAATTGGCTTTTCCTTTTAAGCGCTATCAGATTCAGCCGGTTTGGAGAGCTGACAGACCTCAGAAAGGGAGATTTCGAGAGTTTTATCAATGTGATGCGGATGTTGTAGGAAGTACCAGTCTTTGGCAGGAAGTGGAATTGTTACAGTTGTATTTTAAATCATTCCAGGATTTGAAATTATCCGTTTCGATTCACATCAATAATAGAAAAATTCTTTCCGGATTAGCCGAATATGCCGGAATTGCCAATCAATTGATTGATTTTACCGTTGCGTTGGACAAGCTTGATAAAATTGGAAAAGATGGCGTTGTAAAAGAAATGCAGGAAAAAGGAATTTCTGAAGAAGCGATTTCTAAACTGGATTTTCTTTTCAATCAAACGACTGATGCGTTGGAAAATCTTCTTAATCTTAAAGAAAAATTCGCTGGAAACAAAATCGGACTGAAAGGTGTTGAAGAATTGGAATTTGTTATTACTAATGCTTTGAATCTCGGCATCGATTCTCAGAATCTTGTTTTTGATATCACTTTAGCCAGAGGTTTGGATTATTATACAGGCGCTATTTTTGAGGTTAAGGCCGATGAAGTCGTAATGGGTTCTATAGGTGGTGGCGGTCGTTATGACAATCTGACGGAAGTTTTCGGCGTAAAAGATATTCCGGGAATTGGTATTTCTTTTGGTTTGGACAGGATTTATCTTGTAATGGAAGAATTAGGCGTTTTTCCTGAGGATTCTGAGAACAATGTCAAATACCTTTTCGCCAACTACGGAGAAGCCGAATCCATCGAAGCTTTGAAACTGATTTCGGAATTAAGAGCAAAAAATATTTCCGCAGAGCTATATCCCGAAGCTTCCAAACTGAAAAAACAATTTACTTACGCAGAGAAAAAAGGCATAGAAAATCTTGTTTTTCTTGGAGGAGAAGAAATCAAAAGTCAATCAGTTACCGTAAAGAATTTGCAAACCGGAGAACAGCAAACATTAAAAATCGAAGAATTTTTAAATTAGATACTATTAATTCTCCGATATCAGACCAGGTATATTTCCCATAGCTTGATAATTAGAATTATCAAGCTCCTTTTTTCTGTTTCTGATAAAATCTGTAGGTCTGATTCCATTGATTTCAAAGAAAAGATCAGAGAAGTTCTGTCTGGAAGCTATACCACATTCTTTTGCCAACGTATCAATCGTATAATTGAGATAAACATTCTTTTCGAATAATAATTTGGTTATGTGTCTGATTCTCAAGTCGCCCAGGTATTTGTTGAAATTCATTCCTTTGTGCTCATTGATGACATGAGAAAGATAGTTTGAATTGGTATCCAGTTGAATGGCAAGCTTCTGAATGGTAAGACCTTTCTGTGTGAACTGTTTTTTCTCCTCAAATATTTTGAGTTTATATAATAATTCTTCTTTTATTGTTTCCGCAATATGAGTTTTTTTGTCATCGTGATTTACGGAACTGACTGTTGGAACAATATTTTCAGGACGGGTATAATTATGATTTTGTAATTTTTCCTGCAGCAAAAAATATTTTTGGAGAATATCCTTTTCTTTTTTGAATTTTTTATATAAAGTAAAAATCAGGAATGCGGCTAAAAAGGCCAGAAAAGTTATAAAAACACTGCTCCATATATTAGCCTTTTCTAATTTTCCTTTTTCTTCCAATAAAGCATTTGTATCATATTCTCTGTGGACTTTAGGCGATAGATAAGCAAAATCCCGGGAAATAATGCTGTCAGCTTTTAATAATTGGGTTGTGTAAAATAATTGCTGCTTAGCATCATTCTTTCCTTTGTAATGATTGATGAGAATCTCGTAATTTTCCCTAAGCTCCGGAAGAATAAAATCTTGCTTAGAAAAAATGGAATCAATTTTTTTGAAATTAGATATGGCTAAGTTTTCATTCTTGAGAGCCAGGTAACTTTTTCCAATATAAAAATAATCCACTGATTTCCAGGCGAAATCTTCTTTTATAAGATCCAAAGATTGTGTTAGGTAATCAATAGCAGAATCATATTTATTATTAGAATATTCTGATAATCCTTTAGCTTTCAAAAAATAACCTCTTTCCTGGGAAAAATCCGGCTCATTAAAGGTCTTGAGTAATCCGATATTGGTAAGAGAGTCTACTTTTGCATAATTTTTCAGGTTTCTGTAGCAGATAATCATCTGATGAAGACTGTTAAGATAACCTTTTGTATTGTTGAAAATCTGGAACTTATGAGATTTTGTATTATTGGATTCCGTCTCAAAATAAGCAACACATTCTTTGAATAACTCCAAAGCCTCCTCATTATATCCCAAATAATTTTTTACAACGCCTAAGTGATAGGAAACCTTATTTTTAAGATAGTTATCACCTGTATTTTTAGAATATTTATAAGCCATTAGATATTCATCCAAAGCAGGCTTGTATTTTTTCATTTTTGCATAATAGATACTGCCTTTCAGGACATAAGCAGTAGAAATTCTGTCATCGCTGGATGATTTATAAGCAGCATCCAGACAGCTGTCAGCATAAATTAATTTTTTATCCCATGACTTTGAATAAAAAACCGCGTCGCGATATGCCTGGAATAGCTCAGGGTATTTTTTTTCGGTTTTTGCTTTTTTTATGTAAGGATTTATGTAAGAAAAAGCACGGGTGTCATTCTCGGAATAGTTTTCATATCCTTTCCTGTAATTTTCATAGCTCATTGGGCCTTTGTCTTTTGAAAAAACAAATCCGCCGGAAAGGATCAATATGATAAAGAAAAAATTTTTCATTTCAAATTTTTAAACTTCATCATTTGTGTCCACAAAAATACGGAAATCCTAAATATTATTGAGAAATATTTTATAAAAAAAGATTATGAGTTAGAAAATGATATTTTTAACTTTAATACATTGATTTTCAAATTTTTATATTTGTCTCAATTTCTGAATTAGGACGTCTTGATTTCAAAATCATGACCATAAATGCTTTCATGGGTCAAAATTAGAATATAATTTCGTCACAGAAAACGAACAGAAAGTTTTTCAAAAATTTATAAAAAATTATTACTCTATATGAAAAAATTCATTTCAATCTTAGCAATTGCTCTTGTATCTCTAAACTTTGTTTCTTGTAGACAAGATGATGTAACTTCTGATTTAGATGTTAATCCAACTTCCCAGGAGAAATTGACTTTTAATAAAGGTGGTGTTACAGCTGATACTGTGGCTGCAAAAGCTCAAAGACCAGTTGATCCGGATCCACCGGTAAAAGATGGTACTAGCTGGTAAGATTGATCTTCATAATTAATTTAATTTTATTAAACATTCATTCTCAGCACTTATACACTGCCTCTTTCTTTTTTTTGATAGAGGCAGTACTTAATTCGGAAATATCAAAAATGCTATTCAGTCAAAATTCAATAAAAAACTATGTCTAAAATAAATAACCTTATAGTCATCAAGTTAACCGAAGTTGCTCTAATATTTTTGAAAATGTGCTTCGGTGACGAAATCTTTCGTAAAAGACCGAATTAAAAAAGTTTATCTACTTTTGCAGGAAATTAAATCCTATGAAGCCCGGACAAACTAATTCTCTTATTATTTCTGAAAAAATATCTTCTGGTTTTATTCTAAGAGACGAAAATCAGGAAAAAGCTTTTATTCAGAAAGTTTTTGCAGAAGATAGCTGGGAAATTGGAACAGAAGTAGATGTTTTTATTTACCAGGAAGAAGGAACCCTGAAAGCAACGACAGAAAAAGCCAATGCTGAAATAGGAGAATTTGCGGTGATGACTTGTGTACAAAGTCTTCCAAGCGGGGCTTTTATGGATTGGGGGATTATCAAAGACCTTTTTATTCCTTATAAACAGCAGAAGTCCAAGATTGTGGAAGGCAAGCGATATCTGGTTTATGTTTATATCGACGAGGCAACAGGATTGATTACCGGCACAACCAAATTCAAACGCAATCCGCAATATGATGAGCTTCCTTTCAAGAATGGAGATAAAGTGGATCTGATCATGATGAACGAATCAGAATTAGGTTGGAATGTTGTTATTAACAAAAAATATATCGGATTAATTTATGCTTCTGATGTTTTCAAAAAGTTATATCCTTTGTCGGAAGAAACGGGATATATCAAAACCATTCGTGAAGATGGCAAAATTGATGTGACACTTCAGCCTCAAGGCTTTGAAAATGTAGACGAATTCAAACAGAAAGTTCTGGACAAACTGCAAGATAGCTACGGTTTGCTTTATCTTTCTGACAAATCGTCTCCGGAAGAAATCAAAGATGAATTGCAGATGAGTAAGAAAAACTTTAAAAAAGCAATCGGAAGTCTTTATAAGGATAAAGCGATCGAAATTCTGGAGGACAGGATCAGATTGTTATGATTTCCTATGCAAATTATCAGTTTTCCCAAATTTAATACCTATTAGTTTTTCATTGGAATCGTTTTTGTTTTAGCAGACAAAATAATAACTAATGAAAAAAATTCTTATTAGTGGCGCAACCGGACTGGTAGGTAAAAAACTCTCCAAGAAATTATACGAACGTGGATATAAGGTGGAGATTTTGGTTCGTTCAAAAAAAGAAAAAACAAATTTCAAATCCTATGTTTGGGATTATGAGAATCAGTTTTTGGAAGAATGTGCGCTGGATAATACTTATATTTTCATTCATTTGGCAGGTGCTCCCATTAGCAAACGCTGGACAAATCCTTACAAAAAAGAAATTTATAGAAGCAGAGTGGATTCCGCTCAGTTTATTTATGAGAGAATGTTTGAAAAAGATATCCATCCGGAAGCTGTAATTTCTGCGTCTGCGGTTGGCTTTTATGGACAAGTGACGTCTGAACATATTTTTTCAGAAGAAGATTTACCGGCACAAGATTTCCTTGGTAATGTTTGTGCGGATTGGGAATTGAAAGCCTTACAGTTTCAGAATCTTGGAAGCAGGGTAGTGAGAATCAGAACAGCAACGGTACTTTCTGAAAAAGGAGGTGCTTTGGATACTTTTAGAAAATCTGTAGATTTCAACCTGGGAGCAGCTTTAGGGACTGGTCAGCAATATTTTCCCTGGATTCATATTGATGATTTGGTGAATATTTATTTCAAAGCGGTAGAGGATGTGTCTATGAATGGGGCTTACAATGCATCTGCTCCGGATTTTGTAACTAACGAAATTCTCACCAAAAAACTGGCTTCACATCTTAATAAAAAATTGTTCCTCCCTAACGTTCCAAAATTCGTTATAAAAACTGTTCTGGGTGAAATGTCGGTTTTGGCGTTGGAAGGAAGTCGCATTTCTTCAGAAAAAATTGAGAATTCGGGGTTTAATTTCAAATATAATAACCTGGATTCTGCACTTTCAGATATCCTTTGATGTATTAATTGCTTTTGCAAATCGATATAAAAGCCTTATTTTTATCAAAATTTTTCAATGAGACTTACCGAAGAAAATCAAGAAAAACTTTCTGTTTTAGAAAAAATAGCCAATGGAATCATTTGGTGGGTCGGTTCTATCCAGTCGTTGATTTTTCATACGATATTTTTCATTGTTTGTTTTGCGTTGCCGATTTTCAATATCGTTGAATTTGAGCATATGTTATTGGTTTTGACAACCGTTGTTTCTTTGGAGGCGATTTATTTGGCGATTTTCATTCAGATGTCAGTGAATAAAAGTTCTGAACATATTGAAGATTTGAAAGAAGATGTCAATGAAATCCAGGAAGATATTGATGAGATCCAGGAAGATATCGATGAAATCCAGGAAGATATTGAAGAGATCCAGGAAGACGTAGAAGAAATTCAGGAAGATGTTGAGGAAATCAGTGAAGACGAAGACGAAGATGACCACAGTGAACGCGCAAGAACTGTAATGCTGAAAAGCAAAGTCACGAATAATAAGAATGACATCAAAAACCTAAAAGATAAAATAAAAGAGTTGGAAGGCTTAATAGAAAGTCTTAAAAAAGAAGAAGAGTAGATACTGTTTATAATACTAAATAATTTTGTCAGTCTGAAGCTCTCGAAGACCTAAACACTAAATTTCCAATTTCATAATCTTCTCCATCTGTTTCTGGTTCACAGATTCCGGAATCATTCTGAAAATAAAATTCCTGACTCCCGTAAAATTTTCCCATTGCGCAATCTTTCCGATTGTCCAGCTTGTATTTACAATGTGATGAACTTTGTCTTTCCTGATTTTTTCAAATTGATGAAAAACTTTGTTCCAGTCTTTTTCAATTTCTAAAAGTTTTGATAAAATATAAGCGTCTTCAACAGCCTGGCAGCCGCCTTGTCCCATATTCGGCGTCGTGGCGTGTGCAGCATCACCAATCAGGCAGAGATTTTCTGCTGACCAGTGATTCATTGGCTTGATGTCAATAATGTCATTGAAAATAATATTTGCTTTGGAAGTTTTAGCAATCATTTCCAGGATATCAGGATGAAAATCTCTGAACTCCTCCAACAGATCAATATCTTTAGAATAAAATTTCTCATTCACCAAGGCGTACCAATACAGGGTATTTTCTCTGATCCTCACAAAACCAAAGCGTTTCCCTGTGCCCCATATTTCGTAAGCATTGTGACTGTATTTTTCAGGGATTTCGGTTTGTAGAATTCCGCGCCAGCATTTCTGTCCGGCATTTCGGATTTCGCCTGATTTTAAAATTTGATTTCGAACCAAAGATTTTACACCGTCAGCTCCAAAAACGATTTCGCTTACAATTTCTGTTCTATCTTCAAAAGTTAAATGATAATTTTCTTTTTTCTCAATTGTCGAAAGCCGTTTATTCAGAATAATGTGTTCTGAGATATTTTCGCTCAAAATTCTCTGTAAATCTGCTCTGTGAATGGCAATATTACAGACTTTGTATTTACTTTCAAGTTTCAAAACATCGGTTTTTGAAATGGTTTTCAGCTTTTTGTCTGTAATGATCAGAGCATGCATTTTGGTTCCGGCGTTTTCGATTTTTTCTTTCAGCCCCAGTTTATCAAAGATTTGCATTGCATTGCCTGCCATCGCAATTCCAGCGCCGACAGGTTTGATTTCCGGTGCACTTTCATAGATTTTGAAATCGATGTCTTGCTGCTTTAGAAAATTGCCTAAAGTCAATCCGCCAATTCCGCCACCAATGATTGAGATGCTCATTTCTACTTTTTATTGATATAATAACTCCAAGTTACTTTTGCAATATCAGCAATAATTTTTTCTGTCGCTTCTCTTTCTTCGGTTATGTTTTCCAGATAAACAGAAAGAATGAAATGTTTTCCATTTGGTAATTTGACAATTCCGACATCATTCATCGCAGCACGCAAATCCTTATCATTTCTATCAGAGATTCCTGTTCTGTGAGCCAATTCTGTTCCTTTTGGTAAGCCGGCTTTCATCCAAGTGATTCCACGCGAAGTTTCTACCATAATCTGATAAAGATATTTAGTAGTCTCTTTTTTAAGAACTTTACCATTATAGAATTTTTCTAATAAAAGAGTTGTCGCTAGAGGCGTAGTTGTATTGAGGTAGAGATTTTCCCAAACCGACATTTGTTGTTCATTCACTTTGATTGTAAAATCTTTTATGCCTTGTTTATTGATAAATCTTTGGACAGTATCAGTTCCGCCAAGAATTTTCAAAAGAAAATCGCAACCATTATTGTCACTGTGAGAAACAGTGTTTCTAAGGATTTGGTCTAAAGTCAAATCAATATTTCCATTCGGAAAATCTTCTCTGATCGGACTCCAGGTGTCGGGATGCAAATCTTCTTTTTTGATGAAAAACTTCTGATTGAGTTTGAATTTTCCTTTGTCAACTTCATTCAAGACAGTTAAAGCAATATGAAATTTGAATACGCTCATCATTGGCATAGCCATATTTCCGTTGATGCTCAGCGTGTCTTTGTCTTCGATTCCTTTAATAGAAATTCCGACTGTGGCATTTTTAGTTGAGATGATTTGGTTTAATTCTTTTCTTAAATCATTAATTGTTTGTGACTTCAGAAGGGTGATTAGAAAAAGTGTACTCAGCAGTAGAAGTTTTCTCATTGAGAATTTTAATTTAGTTATACAAAAAAGCAGGCTAAAAAAAACCTGCTTCTAAATTTATAATCAAAAATCTTATTTACCAAGGTAAGATTTCAAAATCTTACTTCTGGAGTTATGTTTTAGTCTTTTGATAGCTTTTTCTTTGATCTGGCGCACTCTTTCTCTTGTAAGGTCAAAAGTTTCACCAATCTCTTCCAATGTCATCGGATGTTTCCCGTTAAGACCGAAATACAATCTTACAAGATCCGCTTCTCTTGGAGTTAAAGTATTCAATGCCCTTTCAATCTCGATTTGAAGAGATTCCAACATCAGATCCTTATCAGGACTTGGCGATTCACCAGAACGTAAAACGTCATAAAGGTTAGAATCTTCACCTTCCACAAGCGGCGCATCCATTGACAGGTGGCGACCACTATTTTTCATCGATTCTTTGATGTCTTCCTCGCTCATATCCAGAACTTCTGCCAGCTCTTCCGGAGAAGGCGGTCTTTCGTTCTCTTGCTCAAGGTGAGCGTAAGCTTTGTTGATCTTGTTGATAGAACCAATCTTGTTCAAAGGTAATCTTACAATTCTCGACTGCTCAGCCAAAGCCTGCAAAATCGATTGACGAATCCACCAAACAGCATAAGAGATGAATTTGAAACCTCTCGTCTCATCATATCTTTTCGCCGCTTTCATCAGTCCAAGATTTCCTTCGTTGATTAGATCCGGAAGAGAAAGTCCCTGATTCTGATACTGCTTAGAAACCGAAACCACGAAACGCAAGTTAGCTTTGATTAGTTTTTCCAATGCAGCTCTGTCTCCGGCACGGATTCTCTGAGCCAAATCCACCTCTTCGTCAGCGGTGATCAATTCAACTTTTCCAATCTCTTGCAGATACTTGTCTAGTGATGCGGTTTCCCTGTTGGTAACCTGTTTTGTAATTTTTAATTGTCTCATTATAAAAACCTCATTCTGTTAGGTTGCATTATATTATACGATGAGAACATCAAAAAGGTTACAAATATTTTAATTTTATCGGATTAATGTTCATTTTTAACGTAATTTAAAATTAATTAGTAAAATTTTGGGCAGCTATTTCCGCCTTCCACTCCCGCTATTTTTTGCCTTTGCTTTTCCAGTCACAAAAAATGAGCTCCGTTCAAGTCGGGCTGCGAGATTCCACATAAAAACAGCATTCAGTAATAAAATCCAATATTGTCATTCCGTAGGAATCTAGACTGCAGAGATTCCTACGGAATGACAATATTATGTTTAATAATAAATCCGCAAAATCTCCAAATCATCAAGAAATAAATAATAAATAAAGACTTCAACCGCACATTTCTCTGGAAATCAATTATTCTTAACAAAAATTACGTTTTCAAAATTCTCTGTATCAATTCTAATTGTTATTTTTGCCGAATGTTTAAAAATCTGATCAGAATTTTTGTTGGTCTATCGTTATTTTCCTGTGGCAAAGAACCCGTTCCAAAGCCAAAAGGAGACCTGCGTCTGGAATATCCCAATCCAAAATATCTGAATTTTTCTTCACCCTGCAATTATTCTTTTGATTATTCGGATTTCGCCAAAATCAAAGATGCAAAGCAGCCATGCTGGTACAATTTATCTTATCAGAAGATGAAGGCCAATGTTTTCATTACCTATTTCCCCATTAAGAATGATTTTCAATTGCATGTGAGAGAAGTGGAGAAAATGGTTTACGAGCATACGATCAAAGCAAGTTCTATCGACACCAAAACATTTTCTTATCCGGAAAGGAAAATTTACGGCAATTTTTATGAACTGAAAGGACAAACAGCGTCTAACATTCAATTTTTTGTAACGGATAGCACAAGACATTTTGTAACAGGGAATTTGTATTTCAATTCCCGCCCAAAACCAGATTCATTAGCGCCGGCTGTAGATTATATCAAAAGAGATCTATTACATCTGATCGATTCTTTTGAATGGAAAAAATAAATAAAAATATATAAAGAGTTAAACTCAGTTAAATAAAATTATAAATGTAATATCCGATCTGATTTCGGACAAAAAAACAAATAAATATGAAATTATTAGCAGTAGGAACTGTAGCATTTGATGCCATCGAAACACCATTTGGAAAAACAGATAAAATTCTTGGAGGAGCAGCGACTTTTATTGGTTTAGCAGCTTCGGCTTTGGATACAGAAGTAAGTTTGGTTTCTGTAATCGGAGGTGATTTTCCACAGGGATATCTTGATATGTTGACTTCTAAAAATATTAATGTTGATGGTGTAGAAATAGTAAAAGATGGTAAAACATTTTTCTGGAGCGGAAAATACCACAATGATCTTAATTCCAGAGATACTTTGATTACAGAACTTAATGTTTTAGCTGATTTTGACCCAAAAGTTCCGGAACATTCTGCTGATGCTGAAGTTCTGCTATTAGGAAATCTAGATCCTGTGGTTCAGCTTTCTGTTTTGGAAAGAATGAAGACCCAGCCAAAATTGGTCATCCTTGATACTATGAATTTCTGGATGGATATCGCTTGGGATAACCTGATGAAGGTGATTGCTAAAACAGACGTGATTACCATTAACGACGAAGAAGCAAGACAACTTTCAGGAGAATATTCTTTGGTAAAAGCAGCGAAGAAAATCCATACAATGGGACCAAAATATGTGATCATCAAAAAAGGAGAACACGGCGCATTGCTTTTCCACGAAGGAAAAGTATTTGCAATTCCAGCATTACCTTTGGAAGAAGTGTTTGATCCAACAGGAGCCGGAGATACTTTTGCTGGTGGATTCGCATCTTATTTGACTAAGAAAGGTGATTTCAGTTTTGAAAGTATGAAAACTGCCATTATCGTTGGTAGTGCAATGGCATCTTTCACAGTGGAGAAATTCGGGACAGAAAGAATTCAGGAAGTGACTAAACAAGAGCTGAGCGAGAGAATTATGCAGTTCCGTGAACTGACTTCTTTTGAATCTGCAATATAATTTTAACCTTATTCCAATTTATCACTCAAAAAAGTGTTATAAATTAAATATACAAAATGAAGAAGATTTTTTTTCCTGTTTTATTGGCTTTCAGCTGTCAGTTAGCTTACTCTCAGTATCTCATAGTTGGGAAAGACAGTATATCTGCAAAAGATTATATAAGAGATAACAAATACGGACTGGAACATACAGGCCCGGATAAAGCTGTGAATGCTACCGTTGAGTTCTTGCTGCTACAGCAACTGGCAAAAGAGAAAAAAGCAGATACGCTTAGTTTCTTTGTAAATACTGTTAATCAAAAAATAGGAGAGCTAAGAGAGGAAAAGTTTTATCCGAAAACTATCATTGATCCGCTTCTGAAGGATTTTGTAAATTCTAACAAAACAGAAACTCAGGTTTTACTTTTTATCAAAAAGAAAAAATCAGATGATAAAACTGATTACAAAGCTCTGTATGAACAGGTAAAAGCAGGAAAAATGACAATGGAGGATTTCCTTGCAAAAAATACAAATCCAGAAGCTGGTAAAGCATTTTATGTAAAACCAGGAATGTTGGATTACGAATTGTATCAACAGATCAAAAATGCACCGGTCAATTCTTACACATCATTCGTAGATAAGCCTAATGTTGTGGCTTTTGCAAAAGTGGTTGGTACCAGGCCGAGTCTTGGTTACATGGTTTTCGGTGTTTTATCTGTGCCAAAAGATGCCAATTATGAAGCAACAAAATCTAAAATTTACAAAGAGCTGGAATCCGGGAAAAAATTCCAGGCTGTAGTGAAAGATTTTGGCGCAACAGAAGAGGAAAAAAATTCCGGAGGAGCTGTAATGGGGTCACCAATATTACCAGACGAAGTTTATAATGCTTTGAAAGGTCAGAAAAAAGATTTTTACACCAAAGAGCCAATTTTGTTCGGAGACAAATATTTTATTTTTAATATTTATAATCTTGAACCTTATGAGCTTACCGATGCCAACAGAAAGTTTTTTCAGAAAGAGATGCTGGCTTCTGCTTATGGCGAAGAAGCAACAGCTAAGTTAGTAAGCTGGTTGAAAACTCAGGATAAATTTGTTGAAACTAAAGATTTTGCTGAGATCAAAAAATCCTATCAGGGTTATCTTAATCCCAAAAATCCAAAGGCTGTACTTTTCACTTACGGTAAAAACAGCGTAACTTATGAAGATCTGAAAAAAGCTATTGATGCTCAATATAAAAGCCTGGAATTAATTCCAACTTCTCAATGGGCAGATCTTGTCAATTACCAGGCTGACCAATATATCATTGGTGTTTATGCCAAAAATTTTGAGAACCTTCCAGATGTAAAGCCTGAAATTAATGAGCTTAAGAAAAATCTCTATTCAGAATATATTTTTTCAGAATATCTCAAAGACGAGGTCAAAAATAATCCTCAGCTTTATACAGAGTATTATAACGAAAATAAATCCAAATTTGTTTGGGAAAAAAGAGCGGAATCCAGAGCTGCCGTTATTTCTGATCCGAAATTGGTAAAAGAAATTGAGAAGGAAATCAAAGATCCTAAAAAATGGACTGCACTGAAGGAGCAATATAAGAATCAGGTGAACGGAAAAAATCAAGTTTTGGTTCATTTTGAGGAAGGTAAAATCCAGGAGAGTGCAGATATTTTTAAAAAGCACAATGTACCATTCAAAAAAGGTGTTTTTTTAACAAAAATATCTGACAGAGATGTGATTGTAGCAATTGACGAACTATTGCCTGAACAGCAGATGACGCAAGAAGAGGCTAAAGAAGAAATGACAGATGCTGTCACCGAAAAATTGTTGCAAAAAACAATTGCCAACCAAAGAGCAAAAACAAAAGTTGAGATCCAGCCATCTTTTATGGCGGAACTGAATAAAAATTTTAAGAAATAATTATAATTTAAAATACAGCAGAATTGGTTGATAATCCTAATTTTGCACCTTAATAATCAAAATATAATGTTAAAATACACAAAATGTCTTTTTTTATTGTCGGTTTTTGCTTTCCTCTTTACCGGGAAGTTATCTGCACAATTACAAAAAGGTCAGCTTATAGACGGGATTGCAGCCGTAATCGGTGACGAGATTGTACTAGAGTCTGACATAGAGGATCAAGCGAACTATGCTAAGCAACAGGGCGCTAATGTAGGCGATAAATGTGATTTTATGGAGAGTATCCTTAATAACAAATTGCTGATCTACGAAGCAAAAAAGGATACATTGATCGAAAATAGAGCTGCGGCAATCAAAGAAATGGCTGGTAACAAATACAACCAGATTCTTGGTCAGTTTCCGGATGAGAAAACGATGCTGGCAGCGTATAAATTCAGAACATCTTACGAGATGAAAACTGCGATTGAGAAAATTGATTCTGATAATTATTACGGACAGCAAAAGTACGCGAGAATTACTGAAAAAGCAGACGTAACACCCAATGAGGTAACCGATTTTTATAATCAATTCAAATATCAGCTGCCTAACGTAAAAGATGAGGTGACACTTTCTAAAATCAGTATCTATCCAAAAATTTCTGCTGCTCATAAAAGAGAAATTATTGATAAACTTAACAAGATCAAACAGGATATAAAATCAGGTGAAAGTTTTGAAAACCAAGCCAGAATCTATTCTGAGGACGAAGGTTCTGCTGCGGTTGGAGGACTTTACAAGAATATCAATATGGGACAGATGGTGAAACCGTTTGAAGCGGCAGCGCTTAACCTGCAGGAAGGCGATCTTTCCGATCCTGTTGAATCTGAATTTGGTTATCATTTGATTCAATTAGTCAAGAGAAATGGTAAGAAGTATGATGCAAGACATATTTTGATTAAGAGTACGCCTAATGCAGATGAGATTACTGCTGCTAAAAAAGAACTGGATAGCATCAGAACTTTGATTCTGGAAAAGAAAATAACCTTCAAAGATGCTGCTTATAAATTTTCTGACGATAAGAGTAACAAGTATAGTGCAGGAATCATGACCAATAATCAGGACGGTTCTGACAAGCTTGAAAAATTAAGTCTGGATCCTACGATTTCTTATCAGATTGCAGGGCTTAAAAAGAATGATATTACTGAGCCTTTCCAACAGGAAGATCAGCAGAAAAGAAAAATGATCAGCATTGTTCAGGTTAACGATATTATTGATGCGCATCAGCTGGAGTTGTCTACAGATTATGAAAGAGTCAAGGAAATGGCTCTTAATAAAAAGAAAAACGAAATAGTAGAAAAGTGGGTTAATGCTAAAATTCCTTCTATTTTTATCTCGATAGATAACAAATATAAGGATTGCAAATTCCATAGCAACTGGCAAAAAAATAAGGTTGTAACGACTAAGTAATCAATTAAGTTATAATAAAAAAGGATGAACATTTGTTCATCCTTTTTTGTTGGACTAAGATTTCCACCATTCAGGAAAAATGTGAGAATCATCGTCCAGATTCAATTTTTCACCAATTAATGGTGTGAAAATTTTGAAATTTTTCCCTTGACTATTTTCAAATACTTTTTGCAAAGGTTCATTCCAAGGATGTTGTGCTAAAGCGAATTTTCCAGAATGAACAGGTAATATATTTTTTGCATTCAATTCTTCTGCAACTTTCACAAACTCTTCGGGCAAAGTATGGATGTAACGCCATTTTGCATTATACTGCCCGTTCTCAAGGATTGCCCAGTCAAACGGACCGAATTTTTCTGCGATTTCTTTAAAATGAAAATCATAACCGCTGTCACCACCAATGAAGATTTTTTTTGTCGGAGTTTCTAAAACATAAGAAGACCAAAGTGTATTATTTCTTTTGAATCGTCGTCCCGAAAAATGTCTTGCTGGCGTAGATGTGATTTTGAAATCTGGGGTTAATTCCGACTCTTCGTACCAATCTAATTCTATAATTTGATCCTCCTCGAATTTCCATTTTTCGAAATGCGAGCCAACGCCTAAACCACAAATAACCTTATCAATTTTTGATTGCAGACTTTTAATGGTCTTATAATCCAGATGATCATAATGGTCGTGCGAAATAATCAGAAAATCGATTTTAGGAAAATCTTCCGCAGAATAGATGTCTGTTCCTGTAAAAGCTTTAGTCGTTCCAGGGATTGGAGAAGCATTTCCGCTAAAGACAGGATCTACCAGGAATCGCTTTCCACTCAACTGAAAGTAATACGAAGAATGTCCCATCCAGACTAAAAAATTCTCTGAAATAGGTTGTTCTCTCAAATTAATTTTTATTGTTGGTAAGGGATTTTTTGGGATTTTATTTTCGGTTTTGTCAGTTAAGAATTCCCATAATACCTGTCGCATGGTATAACCTTCTGCCAAGGCTGGTGTAAAGCTCAAATTCTGGAAAGTTCCATCCTTGTAATTCGGAGATTGTTTCATTCTGACCAGTCTTTTGCCTTCAGCTTTCCCTCCAAAAACTGGCAGGTTATAGATATAAAATAAAAGCAGCACCAATAGAATCAAAAAAGTAATCGTCATATTATTCAGTCGTTTTTTTTACCAATAAAACCCAATCGCTATCAAGGATTTTATAACCTTGTTCATAAACGAAAAAGTATTGAGCACCGTTTTTATAAGTCACGATTTGTGTGATGAAATCGAAATCAAAACCGGCACTTAGTAATTTATGACGATTAACTTTTGTTTTTCCTTCAAAATTGTGCTCAGAAAGTATTCTGTAATTTTTGCGGAGCTTATTATTAATATTCCGCATATAGTTGGTAGACGTTTTATTTTGCTTGTTATTAAAAGCGTTACGACAGGCATCGGAACAGAATTTCTTATCAGATCTTCCTATTATTTTCTCGCCACATTCCGGGCAGGTTAGATTTTCCATTTGTGTGATATTTTATTTGGGCAGCTATTCCGCCCTCCGTTCCCGCTACCTCGCCTCTGGCGGGTGAGCTCCACTCAGGTCGGGCTGCGAGCAATTCATTGTTTCTAAATTAGATATAATTTCGTTACAAACTGAAATAAAATTACATTTTCCATTTACAAACGATTACAAACGGATATAAATACTTTTTAACCGAATCCCGTTTTAAACTTTTTTAAAATTTGCATCAAGAAATCAGAATTACGACAAAACGTTCTGGTTTAGAAGTTTAATTAAAATATTATAATTATGTCGTTAAGAAACAAAGTGACATTGATTGGTCACACAGGAAGAGAAGTAGAAATTTTTAATTTTGAGAGTGGTTCCAAAAAGGCAACAGTCAGTCTTGCTACATCAGATTTTTTTACCAATACAAATGGTGAGAAAATAGAAGAAACCCAATGGCACAATCTGACAGCTTATGGTAAAACAGCGGAGATTATGGAAAAATACGTGCCCAAAGGTAAAGAGATTGCTGTTGAAGGGAAACTGACATATAGGTCTTATGATGATAAAGAAGGTATAAAGCGAACAGTGACCGAAATCAGAGTGGAGGAAATAATCCTTTTAGGTTCAAAATAGTGTTGATCGATCTTTGATTTTAAATATTGTCAGGATACTATTGTTTCAAAAAACACAATGACATGAAAGTTAAGGTTTTCAAAGTCAGGATCTCTGAGGAGTTCCAGAAGTCGGACGAGTCTGTCATCAGCAGATTTATTACAGGTCGTGAGATTATAAAAATAAATACTCAGTTAATCAAGGAAGAAATCAACTATTGGTCTGTTTTAATTTTTTATAACGAAAAAACAGTTAAGATTATTCAAAATGATCAGGATAAAAGTAAAAGTAATCTGAACACTATAGAACAGCCGTCTGAAGAAGAATTGGTTATTTATAATAAGCTTAAAGAATGGCGGTCGGAGAAAGCGAGAGAACTTCAACTGCCGCCTTATATGGTTTTTCATAATTCTCATCTGATGTCTATTGCCCGATATAAACCATTTAACTTGGCAGATCTTGAACAAATTACAGAACTGGGTGAGTCGAAAATAAGAAGATTTGGTGTAGAGATCTTGGAAGTTTTGGAAAACGCTTAGGGCTAAAATTTAAGATAAAATAACATTTAGCGATATTGAGATTCTAAGTTTATCTCTTACATTTGTTATATGCTAAACGATCAGAAAATTGAAAAATTTCGGCAGATTGTAGAAAACAAATTCCAAATCTACAATTCTCTTTTTATGAGTTTGCCATATGATAAAATGACTAATATCGGGATGTTGCTTCCGTTTCTTTACGAGGAAAGCAAAGAAGGCTATCAAGTCGGAAAATCACCCGAAGAGATTGTCGAAGAATTTTTCCAGAAACATACAGAACTCAAAAGCGAAGATCAGAAAACTGAATTGCTCTTCAAGATTATACAATATATAGAAAGACAAGTTGTTTTGTTTGACAGTATAGAAGATGCTGCATTTCAGCAGTTGCATTCTGAGAGCGATTCCGGAACGGTTCTTAACCTTTATGAGAGAGCTTCTCAGGAACATCACCTTACAGCGATTCGGAAAAAGATGGATGATTTTGCGATTAAGATTGTTTTCACGGCTCACCCGACTCAGTTCTATCCGAATGCAGTTCAGAGAATTATACATGATTTGAGAGATGCTATTATTCACGATTCGGTGACGCAGATTGATACTTTGCTTCAGCAATTGGGAAAAACACCTTTCGTTAACAAAGAAAGGCCGACACCTTTGGACGAAGCGATGAGCATTATTTATTACCTGAGATATGTTTATTATCAAAGTATTGGCGAGCTTTACAGAAAGATTAAACAAGTTTACGGAACTTCGAATTTTACACCAAGCCCGGATATTATTCAATTAGGATTCTGGCCAGGTGGCGACAGAGATGGTAATCCTTTTGTAACAGCAGCTATTACTTTGAAAGTAGCTGAAGAATTGAGGATTTCTATACTGAAAGATTATTACGGACATTTAAAAAATGTAAGAAGAAGATTGAGTTTCCGTGGTGTTTCTGATGTTTTGGAAAAATTAAGTAAGAAATTATATGCGTCCATTTTCCAGAAAGACGTCAAAATATCTGCACAGGAAATCATTGCTCAACTGGATGAAGCAGAAAAGATTCTTGTTGAGCAACATAATGGATTATTCCGAGAGGTGCTTGATGATTACAGAGATCGTGTAAAAATATTCGGGACACATTTTGCCACTTTAGATATCCGTCAGGATAGCAGAATTCACCAGAAGGTGATGAATGATATCTTTGTAAAAGTTTCTGGATTGGATGTTGATTCAAAATCTAATGATGAAAAGATTAAATATCTATTAGAATCTGATGTGATTTTAAATCCTGATGATTTCGAAGATGAGATGACTTGTGAAACTCTGAAAAGTATTTATAATATCAAGCTGATTCAGGAGAGTAATGGAGAACGGGGAATGCATCGTTACATTATTTCAAATTCTGATGAAGTAAAGGATGTCATGAATGTCTATGTGATGATGAAGCTTTGTGGCTATTCCGAAGATGAAATCAATATGGATATTGTTCCACTTTTTGAAACGATGGAAGGTCTAGATAGATCTGAAGAAGTGATGAGAACTTTGTACAGCGATGAGGTTTATAAAAAGCATTTGGCTAAAAGAAACAACAAACAGATTATTATGCTTGGCTTTTCCGACGGCACCAAAGATGGCGGTTATCTGAAAGCAAATTGGCAAATCTATACCTCCAAAGAAAAACTGACAACAATATCGGAAAAGAACGGAGTAAAGGTTGTTTTCTTTGATGGCAGAGGTGGACCACCAGCCAGAGGAGGAGGTAAAACTCACGATTTTTACGCATCACAAGGTAAAACAATCGCTAATAATCAAATTGAATTAACAATACAAGGACAAACGATCACGAGTGTTTTTGGAAACAAGGACCAGGCAAAATTCAATTTTGAACAATTGTTGACGGCAGGAATCGAGAACGATGTCTTCAAGAGCATTAAAAAAGATCTGAACGATAAAGAAAGACAACTGATTTCTGAATTAGCGGATATCAGTTATAAAAAATATTCTGACCTGAAAGCGCATCCGATGTTTGTGCCTTATCTGCAGGAGATGAGTACACTGGAATATTATGGTAGAACTAATATAGGAAGTAGGCCGAGCAAACGTGGCGCAGGTTCTGAACTGAAATTTGAGGATCTCAGAGCGATTCCATTCGTAGGATCATGGGCACAGTTGAAGCAGAATGTTCCGGGCTTTTTCGGATTTGGTTTTGCCTTAAAGGCTTTGAAAGAACAGGGTAGGTTTGATGAAATCAAGGAGTTGTACAAAGGTTCTGACTTTTTCAAAACCTTGGTGCTGAATTCTATGATGAGTATGAACAAAACTTATTTTCCATTGACTTACTATATGCGAAATAATGAGAAGTTTGGTGATTTCTGGAATGTTCTATTCTCCGAATTCGAATTGTCTAAAGAAATGATGCTGGAACTGACAGGCTATAAAATCCTGATGCAGGAAGAACCGATCAACAGAAAGTCTATCAAAATCCGTGAGAAGATTGTGCTTCCGCTACTTAGTATACAGCAATATGCATTAATTAAACTTCAAAAGAATGAAGGCGACCGGGATACTTACGAAAAACTGGTGATGCGTTCTCTCTTCGGAAACATTAATGCGAGCAGGAATTCAGCTTAAAATAAAAATCCGCAATCAAATTTTGAATGCGGATTTTTAATTATATCTATTCTTTAATAAATTTTTCAATGGTTTCTCCGGAATCGGTTTTCATTTTAAGGAGATAATTTCCTTTCGATAATTGAGTAACATTGATTTTACCAGAAGATTCAGTTTTAATTAATCTTCCTAAAGTATCATAGATTTCAATCGACCTTACAGGTTTTTCCGAAGTAATATTGATGAAATCTTTTGCCGGATTGGGATAAATTTTAATTTTAGATTTTTCGATATCATTAATGCCTAGATAAGTCTGGTAAGATTTATACAGATTCAAAATTCCGTAACCCATTTGGTCAGAATTGGAAGGATAAAGCGATGCATCTTGTCTCAGGCGCTGTTTTACATTATCTCTTGATGTTGAATTGGGAAGAAACTGCAAGAGACAAGTGATACCTCCTGCCGCCAATGGTGTTGCGAATGATGTACCGCTTCCGAAATCTGATGTGTTGTTATATGCGTAATAAGTATTACTTCCTCTCGCACTTGCATCAGGTTTAATTACACCTGCTGAATTGGGTCCATAGGATGAAAATCCTGATGATGCTCCTGTTGAATTAACCGCGCCAATTGAAAAAACTTTTGCGTTATCTGCTGGTGCAGATATATAATGCCAAGGATTTTGTCCTTCGTTTCCAGCAGCAATCAGAACAAAAATGCCTTTTTCGGAAGCAATTTGAGCACCTCTGGAAATAAATGTAGTGGTTCCGTTCATATCCGCATAGGTATAATCATAACGGCTATCATCAAATTCCGAATAACCTAATGAAGTAGAAATCACATCCACCCCTTGTCTATCTGCTTCTTCTGCGGCTTCTATCCAATACAATTGTTCTTCTGGAATTTCAACATCAGCATTCTCCGAAGCATACAGATAAAAATCAGCGTCAGGTGCCGAACCAACAAAAGTACCGTCAATATATCCGCCAATGATTCCCAAACACATAGCGCCATGAGGATTAAGTGACGTCGTATAAACACTTGAACTTTTTGTTACAAAATTGTAAGTCGCTTTGATATGTCCATTGTCACGCATTCTTTTAAATGCGCTGCCCGTATTAACATAAGGAAAGCCCGTGTCAATAACAGCTATGGACATTCCTGTTCCGGTATAACCTGCAACATGCAACTGGCGAAGATTGATCTGGTTGGTTTGTGCCAGACTATTCCCATAATTGAAAGTTGTTAATATATCGCGACTGGTGCTTTGCTGATTAAATTGTTTGAATTTGTCAATTTTTTCTTTTCGGATTCCTCCACTTGGGTTTCTGACAAAACTTTCCACGTGATCAACATAACTTTGCTGAGACAACTGCGCGATTTGTGCAGATGTCGCGTTTACAGCAACACCATTCAGCCATTTGGAGTAGTCAGTAACTGTAAATCCAAGATTTTTAATATTCTGGATATAAGTTGGCTCGATTGGCGCATCCTGATCTGTAAGAGTAATTCCAAGATTTGTCCGCCTATTAAGTGATTTTTGGGTCAATTCTGATAACGGATTGCTATAGAAAGCCGCTTTGTTTGGCTTGTCTTTGAAAAAAACAAAAACCAGTTCTGTTTGAGCGGCAGCATATAAGGAAATACCCACCGAAACAATTGTAAAAATTTTTCTCACGTTTCCGTATTTAGATTTTTTAAACAAATAAATAAATGTAAATTTACAAAATAAAGTTTTTGCTTATGAAATTGCTGTAATAATTCTTTATAAAAAGAAACATTTACAAATTGGCAACTATATAAGTCTTAAAAAAAATAAATATTTGAGTATGAAAAAAATCCAAATGGTTGATTTACAAAACCAGTATTATAAAATTAAAAGTGAAGTTGATAATGCAGTTCTCAATGTAATGGATTCCGCAGCTTTTATAAATGGTCCGGAGGTCAAGTCCTTTCAATCAGATCTTGAAAATTATTTGGATGTAAAACATGTTATTCCTTGTGCAAACGGGACAGACGCACTTCAGATTGCTTTAATGGCTCTTGACCTGAAAGAAGGTGATGAAGTAATTACAGCAGATTTTACATTTGCTGCAACAGTTGAAGTTATTCATTTATTGAAACTGAAATCCGTTTTGGTAGATGTGGATTACGATACTTTCACTATTGATACGGAAGCCATAAAGAAAGCCATTACGCCTAAAACAAAAGCCATCATTCCGGTTCATCTTTTCGGACAATGTGCTGATATGGAAGAGATTCTAAAAATAGCAAAAGAACATAATCTATATGTAGTTGAAGATAATGCCCAGGCAATTGGCGCAGATTTTATTTTCTCTGACGGGACTTCCAAAAAATCAGGTACAATGGGAACTATTGGAACAACGTCATTCTTCCCTTCAAAAAATTTAGGGTGTTATGGAGACGGAGGTGCGATTTTTAGCAACGATGACGAATTAGCACACAGATTAAGAGGAATTGTGAATCACGGGATGTACGAGCGTTATTATCATGATGAAGTAGGCGTTAACTCCAGACTAGACAGTATCCAGGCAGCAATTTTGAGAAAGAAATTACCAAATCTTGACTCATATAACGAAGCGAGAAGAAAAGCAGCGGATTACTATGATGAAGCTTTCGCCGGCCATGAAAATATCCTGACTCCAAAAAGAGCGAAAAATTCAACGCACGTTTTTCATCAATATACACTAAGAATCACAAACGGAAAACGCAACGAGTTACAGCAGTTCTTAACGGAAAAAGAAATTCCGGCAATGATCTATTATCCGGTTGCGCTTAGAAAACAAAAAGCATATTATCAGGAAAGCAATCCTGCAGATTTTGTCAACACAGATAAATTATTAGATCAGGTCATTTCTCTACCAATGCATACTGAATTGGACGAAGAACAATTGAAATATATTACAGATTCTGTTTTGGAGTTTTTTGAGAAAAATTAATGCAAGAAAATCGATTATTTAAGTACAAGTTTATTTACTTCTATTCAATTGTCTTTTTGTTTGGATGGTTAATTTATTATGGTTTTCATATAGGAAATATTGTTTTTAGAGGATTTAGGTTAGATGAAAGTTTCGGTTTTTTTAAAATTCCACTTTATTTATTATTTTTTTCAATCTTTGTTTTTTTAATTCTTTCCTTAGTGAACATTTTTAAAGAATCATATAGGTCCATTCTCTATTTTAATATTGCTATTTGTTTATTAGTAACTATAACATTTATAAATTCTTATCTAAATCAATTTTATAATAAACAATATTTTATTCCTGCAATTATTTTATATCTATCTATTTTATTTTTTTCTGCATTTTTAATAAATTATTATAAATATAAACCACCAAAAAATGAAATTGAAGAAATTGGAAAATCATAAGTAAAACCACAAACCATTTATAAAAACTATGTCCATACTTGTAACAGGCGGTCTAGGCTATATCGGTTCACACACAGTTGTAGAACTCATTAATCATAATTTCGATGTCATTATTGTTGATGACTTATCGAATTCGGAAAAATTTATCCTTGATAACATTGAAGAGATCACAGGAAAACGTCCGATATTTTATCCTTTTGATCTCAAAAGAAAAGAATTATTGAAACAGGTTTTCGAAGCACACGATATCGAAGGTTGTATCAATTTTGCAGCTTCAAAAGCTGTAGGAGAGAGTATGACTGAGCCTTTAAAGTATTATGAAAACAATTTATTTTCTTTGATTAATGTCCTTCAGGAATTTAAAGAAAGAAATATTTCCAACTTTATTTTCAGCTCATCCTGTACGGTTTACGGTCAAGCCGACAAAATGCCAATTGATGAAAATACACCTTTGAAAGAAGCCGAATCTTCTTACGGAAAAACCAAGCAAATGGGCGAAGATATCTTGAAAGATTTTTCCAGAGCCTATAACAAAAGAGTTACTTTGCTGAGATATTTCAATCCTATTGGTGCGCACCCAACTGCTTTGTTAGGAGAACTTCCAGCAGGAATTCCTAATAATTTGGTTCCTTATGTCACGCAAACTGCTGCAGGAATCAGAGAAAAATTAAGCATTTGGGGAGATGATTATCCAACAGAAGACGGAACAGCAATCCGGGATTATATTTATGTTGTAGATTTGGCAAAAGCTCACGTTGCTGCTTTACAAAAACTGATGCATTCTGAAGAAGAAACAGTTTTGGATATTTATAATTTGGGAACAGGAAAAGGTTCGTCAGTTTTAGAAGTGGTTAAGGCTTTTGAATTGGCAAATAATGTTGCAGTTCCTTACCAGATTTGCCCAAGAAGAGAAGGTGATATTACGATTGCTTATGCTAATGCTGACAAAGCTGAGAAAGAGCTCAACTGGAAATCGGAAACCACTTTGGAAGAAGCGCTCAAAACAACTTGGGAATGGCAAAAGTATCTGAAAGACAGAAATAATTAAAAATTAAAACCAATCATTTTAGATTGGTTTTTTTATGTCTTTTTCTCAGCAAAACTGAAAATATTGTGCAACTTGACTTCTGAGAAATTATTGGATTTTATTTTCGAAGCGACAATCATTGCTTTTGCGAGAATGGAAGTCGGAAGGGGTTGCTGACTTTTAAAAAAACCGAACTTATTCAGGAATTTAATAATTTTCAAACCAAAAACTTCACCACTTCTGTCAGTATTTTTTCTTTCCAACATTCCGGGTTTGAAGATAGTAGTTTTATCGAATTTAAGATTCTTAATTGCCTCTTCCAGTTCTCCTTTCATTCGGGAATAGAAAATTTTGGAATCAGGATTGGCACCATAAGCAGAAACTAAAATATAATCTTCAACACCATTATCTTTTGCTGCTTTTGCAAAATTGAATTGATAATCATAATCAATTACTTTTTGATTTTCTTTACTTCCTGCAGATTTCAGAGTTGTTCCGAGACAAGAAAAAGCGACATCGCCTTTCACAAGGTGTTTCCATTCTTCAGGATGGTCAAAATCCACGATGTGCGCTTTGACTTTTTCGTTATGAAAATCAGAACGGCGTCTCACAAAAATATCAATTTGTTCGAAGTCAGAATCCTGACAAAGCTGATTAACGAGATCAATTCCTGTAGCGCCGGTTGCACCAATTACCAAAGCCTTCATAAACTTGAGATTTGATAATAAAGTTAAGGAATATTTCTGGGTTGAAAAATGTTATAATTTTCTCGCAGATTTTAGCTAATTCAGTAAATCTTTTAATCTGCAAAACCAGCTTGATTTGCGAGATTAAATTAATTAAGCTGATTTCGATATTCAGCCCAAATGATTTTAAACCATTCTGTAAAATTGTCCGGATTTTCAGAAATTTCAGTTTGTAAATCAGGAATAGAAACATATCGAATTTCCGAAACTTCCTCAGGATTCAAATCAAATTCTCCGTCAAAGTTGCCCGTAAAAACATAATCCAACTCATGTTCCCAAAGTCCTTCTCCAACATCCGCTTTGTAGATAAAATGGAATTTTTCGGTCAATTCACAATCGATTCCCAATTCCTCTTTGATACGTCTTTTCGCTGCATCCAGATAAGACTCGTCCAATCTTGGATGTGAGCAACAAGCGTTGGTCCATTGGTTTGGCGAATGGTATTTTTCTCCGGCACGCTTTTGTAAAAGCATTTCTCCCTTTTTATTGAACAAGAAAACCGAAAATGCACGATGCAAAAGACCATTTTCGTGCGCCTGCATTTTTTCCATCTGTCCCAAAACTTCATCCTGAGGATTGACCAATACCACTTTTTCCATACTACAAAAATAAGGATTTTAATGTAATTATTTGGAGCTATTTCCCGCTTTCCGTTGCAATCTTTTTCTTTTCCTTATGTGAAAGAAAAGAAAAAGGATTTCCACTGCAATCGGGGCTATGGGGTTTGTCTTTTACCAGAGCTTTTGCTCAAAAAATCTTCTCAGTCTGCGAGAAATAGAATTCTATAAATTACTTTTCCACTCATTCGCAAAAGAAATAAAATCTGAAACAGACAATTCTTCTGCTCGGATGTCAAGAAAAGGATGAGATTTCATATTTTCAGGGATACTAAGAACTTTCAAAGCGTTGCTCATCTTTTTACGTCTTTGCCCAAATCCGGCTTTTACGATTTGTTTGAATAGAACCTCATTTCCAGCTAATCCTTCTTTCAAATTTCGGGTCATTCGGATGACACCGGATTTCACTTTTGGTGGCGGATTGAAGGATTGAAGAC
>MKVE01000021.1 GCA_001898785.1 Chryseobacterium sp. 36-9
TTACTTGCAATTGTAACTCGTGACGTCACGATTTAGTTTTTATTCATAGAAAGAAAATCTGTTCAAAAGAAATCGGATGCCACGCAGTTTTCCAATTTGCCCAATTTGGACCATATGCATAAGATATAAATTGTTGTTTAGTAGGATCTATCAAATCGTTTTCATTGGCACTCCGTCCACAATTATGTAAATAAGGTTTTAAATTGTTTCGTATTTCAGCAATCTTATTAAAAGTTATTCCATTTGAAGATTCCCATAGTACAATGTAGCTGTCAGCTGTCAATCTTGAAGCTGCATGAATAGCATAGAATTTCTGTAAATCACTACGATATTTAATATCACAATGATCGGCACCATCAGTACCTGTCTTATTAACAGCTACACCATAATAAACTAAATGTGCTGGCCAATACTCATCATTGACATTAGCAGTAGCAACATGTGTTTCAATAGTATGAATTCCATTCCATGAATAATAGAAAAATATCGTACCATTTCGTACTATCATGCAAGGTTCACCAGCACCCCATGCATTTGGATCACCGGTAAAAGTAACAATTGGCTGTGGATTACCACCCCAACTGCTACCATTCCATTTGTCCCAAGGTCCTGCTGGTGACATTGATCTGGCGATATAAGCATGATTGAAGATTCCTTTAACATTTTCAGTAGATGTATAACCTATGTAATAATATCCGTTCGCTTTTACAACACCGGGATCACAAACAGAGAATTGATCACGAGTGTATTCGGTTGGTTTTAAGACCATTTGATCTTCTGTCCAAGTTTTACCATTATCAGCAGTTCTTCGATACGCTATTTGATCCCAGTATAAACTACCATTGGTTTTATTAATAAAACTTAAAGCTTGATAACTGCCTGCAACCATTTGCCCATTAAAATAGTTTATAACCCCACTAATTTCACTTTCTTTTTTCCAAACACCTGCTGTGCCCGAAGCATTATACAAAATCCATAAATATTCGCCTGCTGCAAATTTTGATCATCCGCATAATTTCCAAAGATTTTACTTGCTATAGCTGGCGATGCTAAGGTCGTATCGTAATCAGTTTGCCATTTGTAAAGACTCAACGTTAAACTGCTATCAGTCGTAGCCCAACTTGGACAAGCGACATCAATCGAATAGAATGGAATTGTTATAGTAAACTTTTGTGCAGCTGTACTACCTGTTAATAATCTCATCGGACTTTGTTGTCCAGTTTCATTAAAATAAGAAATCTTTTCACCAAATTCTCTCCCCGGTGCAGCAAACCATGCATCGATCGTTCCATCAGTATTCTCCATAACGATACACTCCACCTGAATAAATATCCCAACCAGGTTCTGCCTTAAAAACAGCATTATACTGTGCTGTTTCTACTATTATAACCAATCAAATATTTACTTAACAATGAATTTATTATAACAACAACAAAAAAAGTTTAATAATTATCTTTGCACATGCATATCAAATTGTGACGAGGATAGTATTCGTTTTCGTTATTAAACGGTAGTCGAACGAGCTCATGACAATGCATATAATTGCAGCTACAACTTGCATTTTGACGTTTGATAATATCATCACTATTTCGAA
>MKVE01000022.1:0-69340 GCA_001898785.1 Chryseobacterium sp. 36-9
TAATAAATCTGCGCCAATCGTGGTTTTGCCAACAGTCTGGTACAGAAATAACTGGATGTGGGGTTATAATGATTATAAAGCGAAACTTGGCTTTTCTAAGCCGGGCGAAATTGATGTTCATCACGATAGTCTGAGCATCAAAAAATTATATTCCCGAAACCGAAATGTGGATGCTTTGTTTTGTGAAAATGAAACGAATCGTTCAAGACTCTTCAATCTTCCGAAGACAGAAGGTTTTTTCAAAGATGGAATCAATCAATATATTACAAAAGGTCTTGACACCGTTAATCCGTCTAAAACCGGAACAAAAGCTGCTCTTCATTGTGAAGAAATCATAGAAGCGAACAGCAACAAGGTTTTCGAATTCCGATTGTCGCCTCATATGATGGATGATGCGTTCTGGGATTTTGATGAAATTGTCTCGAGACGAAAACAGGAAGCCGACGAATTTTACGCTAACATCCAGAAAGACATCGATAATGAAGATGAGAAAAATGTTCAAAGACAAGCTTTTGCCGGTTTGCTTTGGAATAAACAATTTTATCACTACAACATCGGAAAATGGCTGAAAGGTGACCCTAATTTCCCGATCCAAAGAAAAGGTTTCGTACGAAACAGCGACTGGGAACATCTTCATAACAAAGACATCATCTCGATGCCCGATAAATGGGAATATCCCTGGTATGCAACCTGGGATTTGGCATTCCATTGTGTAAGTTTTTCTGTAATTGATTCGGAATTTGCAAAGAATCAATTAGTTACGTTAACCAAAGAATGGTATATGCATCCGAATGGGCAATTACCTGCCTATGAATGGAATTTTGATGATGTGAATCCACCGGTTCACGCCTGGGCAACATTCCGTGTTTTTAAAATCGATGAAAAAAATAATGGAAAACCGGATTTAGCTTTTCTGGAAAGAGTTTTCCAGAAGTTATTGTTGAATTTCACCTGGTGGGTTAACCGGAAGGATTACAACGGAAATAACCTTTTCGGAGGCGGATTCCTTGGTCTGGATAATATCGGAGCGTTCGATAGAAATATGGAATTGGGCGACGGCGAACATCTTGAACAAGCCGATGGAACCAGTTGGATGGCGATGTATGCCTTGAATATGATGCGTATTGCAATGGAACTGGCAACTTACAATCCGGTTTATGAAGATATGGCCATTAAGTTCTTTGAGCATTATCTTTATATCGCTGAAGCTATGGAAAACATTGGTGATGCCAAGCAAGGACTTTGGAACGAAGAGGACGGATTTTTCTACGACTTACTCCAGCTTTCCAATGGAGACAGTGTGAATCTGAAACTGAGAAGCATTGTTGGATTGATCCCGATGTTTGCTGTGGAAGTTGTGGAACATAGTCTCTTGGAAAAGCTCCCGGAATTCAAAAAAAGAATGGAATGGATTCTGAAAAATAAGCAAGAACTGACAAAACTGGTTTCCCAATGGTATGTTGAAGGTGAAGGAAACAAACATCTTTTAAGTATTCTCAGAAAAACAAGATTGACCAAAGTTTTGACAAGACTGGTTGATGAATCTGAATTTCTAAGTGATTACGGAATCCGTGCGATGTCCAAGGTTTATGAGGAAAACCCTTTCCGATTTACTGTTCACGGACAGGAACACGTGGTTTATTATACACCTGCGGAAAGCGACAGCCGAATGTTCGGTGGAAACAGCAATTGGCGCGGACCGATTTGGTTCCCAATCAATTTCCTGATTGTTGAGAGTTTACAGCGTTTTGATTTCTTTTTCGGTGATTCCTTAAAAATCGAATATCCAAAAGGAAGCGGCGAGTACAAAAATCTGGATGAAGTTTCAAAAGATATCAGTAACAGGCTTTGTAAGATCTTTCTGAAAGATGAAAATGGAAATCGTGCTTTCAATGGTGGTGTTGAAAAATTTAATAATGACCCGCATTTCAAAGATTACATTATGTTCTTCGAATATTTCCACGGTGATAATGGTCGCGGTGTTGGTGCTTCCCATCAAACCGGATGGACTTCTACGGTGGCGAAGTTGATTCAGCCGAGACTTTCTAGTCGATAAACTAAAAACCTTATCAGATTTTTGATAAGGTTTTTTAAATTTTATTATTCTACGATAATTCCATTAACGCTGACTTCATAAGAAATCTCAACATTCGGTTCCAGAGTCTTGGAAACAGAGCAATATTTTTCGAAAGATAATTCTGCTGCTTTTTTTGCTTTTTTCGGATCGATTTCACCTTCTAGGAAAAATTTCACTGTGATAGATTTGAAAGGCTTTGCTTCATCAACCTGAACTCTTTCGCCTTCAACTTCGGCTTTGAAATCTGTAATCGTCTGACGTTGTTTTTTTAGGATCGAAACCACATCGATTCCGCTGCAACCGGCAACCGCCATTAACAAAGATTGCATTGGCGAAACACCTTTTGCGCCTGGCAGAGTCGTGTTGTCTAAAAGGATTGAGTTGCCTTGTTCATTGGAACATTCGAATAAAAAGTCGTCGTTGATTCTATTAAGTGTAATTTTCATTTTTAATTTTTTTAACACAAAGCGCACAAAGATTTTTCTACTTAATTTAATGCTTTTAAGTTCATAAAGACGCTTCGCTTGGATAAGATTTGTAATTAAATTCAAATTTACAAAATTCCTCTTGCTTTTATCTCCAGATATTTATTAATCACTTCTATATTGAGATTTTCCGGAAGTGTGTAAATGCTGTAAATCCCATATTTTCTGAGTTCCTGAATAATCAGTTTTTTTTCAAATTCAAATTTCTCAGCAATGATTTCGTCATAAATTTCCTGCATATTTTCCGGATTGATATTCAGCAATTTGTGAACCTCAGAATTCTTGAAAAATACGACTACCAAAAGATGATTTTTAGCGATGCCTCGCAGATATTTCATTTGACGATTGAGGGCGTCCAACGTTTCAAAATTGGTAAAAAGCAAAATAAAACTTCTTTGATTCAAATGGTATTTCGTATCCTGATACAGCCTTCCGAAATCACTTTCGAAGAAATCGGTTTGAACGTTGTACAAAGCTTCGGAAATCTTTTTTAATTGTCCGGATTTATTATCTGCAGCAACCTTATTTTCTGTCTTTTTAGCGAAAGTCATCATTCCGGCGCGGTCGCCCTTTTTCAGAATAATATGTGACAAAGCCATAGTTGCATTGATCGAATAATCCAGCAAACTTAAGCCATTGAAAGGCATTTTCATTGTCCTGCCTTTATCAATCAACATCATAATCCGTTGTGATTTTTCATCCTGAAACTGATTGACCATTAATCTGTTGGTCTTGGATGTCGCTTTCCAGTTGATACTTCGGATGTCATCGCCCTGAACGTAATCCCGGATTTGCTCAAACTCCATCGTGTGTCCCAGCTTTCGGATTTTCTTGATTCCGCCCAACAAAAATTCGTTTTGAAGCGCCATCAATTCATATTTTCTGAGATGGATAAATGATGGATAACTTGGCAACTTCGCGTCTTTTTGAAATGCAAATCTTCTGGAAACCAATCCGATCGGCGAATTAACATAAATATTCAGATTTCCAAAACTGTATTCACCACGCTCTTTTGGTTCCAGAATATATTCGAACAATGAATGATTTCCACTTTCGATATTTTTCTTGATCAGGAAATCCCGTTTTTGAAACTGGAACGGAATTTCGTCAATGATCTTAGTATTGATATTAAAATTATAGTTGTTCCGGACATCAATTTTCACCGAATTTTCATCGCCATTGGAAAGTTTTTCCGGCAAGATTCTCTGCGCATTGATTCCTTCTTTGTTTTGAAATAAAATTAAAGCATCCAAAATCGTTAACAACAAAACAAAAACCAGTAACGAATTGGCTATCCACATCATCACCGGAAAGAAAAATGCCAAAACATAGCAGATTCCGACACCGAATAATGCAAAGAAGAATTTGTTATTGAGATATAAGGATTTCATCGAGGTTTTAGGTTGTAGGGTTTGAGTCTTTGAGAGAATTGATTAAACCACTTAACATTTTAGAAATTTCAATAATATTAAAACTAAGTTCCTCAAAGCTATTTTCATCGATAAATCCTAAGTTTTTGGAGATAATGATTTGAGTTTCTACTTCGCTACAACTTCCTCTCGCTATTCTTAAAAACTGTACATAATCAGCTTTACTTCGTCTGGTATTTCCTTCAGCGATATTACTTGGGATTGATACTGATGCTCTTCTTAATTGAGAAGTCAAACCATAGATTTCGTTTGACGGAAATTTCTCCGTCACTTTATAAATTTTCGTTACCAAATCAATCGATTTTTGCCAAACAATTAATTCTTTAAAATGTGCCATAACTGAAGCCTATTTCCTAAAACCTATTACCTAAAATTCTATCTCGGAACTTCGATGCTTTCTAAAATTTGCCTGATGATTTCGTCCGCTGTCAGACCTTCCATTTCACGTTCCGGAGACACAATAATTCTGTGTCTTAAAACCCCAAACGATGCTTCTTTAATATCTTCCGGTGTTACAAAATCACGAGCCCGGATTGCAGCAAAAGCTTTACTTGCTGCCAACAAAGCCAAACTTGCTCTTGGTGAAGCGCCAAGATATAAAAACTGATTTTCTCTTGTATTGATAATGATTTTTGCAATGTATTCCAGAAGGTTTTGCTCGACAATGATATCTTTTACCAATTGCTGATATTGCTTCAATTGCTGCCCGGAAATCACGGTTTGAACCACATCCGTTTTGTCTTCTAACTTATTATGATGTTGATTTTTGATGATTTCAATTTCCTGTTCCAGGTTTGGGTAACCCACTTCTATTTTGAAGAGAAAACGGTCGAGTTGCGCTTCCGGCAGTCTGTAAGTTCCTTCGTGTTCGATTGGGTTTTGAGTAGCAACCACCAAGAATGGCTCTTCCATTGGATATTTGATGCCGTCCATTGTGATTTGACGTTCTTCCATCACTTCGAACAATGCCGATTGCGTTTTCGCTGGTGAACGGTTAATCTCATCAATCAAAACAAAATTTGAGAAAATGGGACCTTTTTTATATTTGAAATCTGCTTCCTTCACATTAAAAACCGATGTTCCCAAGATATCAGACGGCATCAGATCCGGTGTGAACTGTATTCTGCTGAAATCGACCGAAATTGTTTTCGCCAACAGCTTTGCAGTAATGGTTTTGGCGACGCCCGGAACGCCTTCTATCAAAACGTGACCGTTCGAGAGCAGTGCTGCGAGCAAATGTTCAATCATATTCTCCTGACCGATAATCACTTTGGCGATTTCTGCTTTTACGCGTTCCAGATTATTTCGTAATTCCGTCATATCCAGCCTGGACTGGAATTCGGGCGCCTGATCTTGATATTGTTCTTCCATAATTATTATTTTAAAATTTGATCCAGAAGCTGATTCATCTTTATCAAATCCTCCTTCATCACACTGGCGTAAGGGTCTTGTCCTTTTTTCACCAATGCAACAGCTTCTTTTATAAGTTCTATGTTTTTTCCGGTTTTCAAATGTAATTTATTAATGAATTGCTCATCCAGATGCTGCGTATCGATCAGCAAATCCATTCTTATTCTGTTCAAAAAGTATTGAGCTTTTTTGGCCATCATCTCGTGAAAATCTCCTTCCTGAAGGTAAAGATTCCCTATGCTTCTGATAAAATCGAGAGATGTGTTTTTTAATGGTTCGATCACTGGAACAATCCGTTGTTTTCTTTTCGCATTGAATAGCACAAAAATTAACAATCCCAGCAATAACAAATACCAGGCATATCTCAACGGTGGATTGTTGAGAATAAAACGCATCGGCGACATAGACAACGGCGTGTCTGTTTCCACAAACCAAACCGTCTGTCTGTCTGGGAGATATGACAAAACGTTTTCCAGGTATTTATTTTTTGACTTAAGGAAATAGTAATTTGTCAAAATCAATGGCTCCGAATGAACATAAAAATGTCCTTTTCCAAAATTGATTTTAACAAAATCTGCACTTATCGAAGATTCGTTATTACTTTTTTTATGCAAAGTTTTCCCAAGAATTTCAATGTCACTTCTGATGTAAGAAAAACCCTGATTATCCGGAAGCTTATCAATCAGTAACCGACTGCCTGTTAATTTCTTATCCGTTAGCTGAAGGTAATAATTGTCCTCGAAACTCACTGTTTTGAATCGAAAACCCAGCGTATCTCTCAATTTGGCGGTTGTGTCGTTGGTGAACCACATTACATCGGAACCGTTAGCCACTTCATTCATAATATATTCCCAGGAAACATCGTCTAGTTTTTTCTGAATGATTAAAATATTATGTGGTTTTTTATACTGATTTTTTTGATAATAAGCATAAGGTGATATTCTTGCTTTTTCCAATTTGCCTTTGAATAAAGAGGTTGATTCCTGATCAAAAACATAAAGTCCAAAGGGTGTTTTTTTCTCTACATTATAATTTTTCCGCCAGTCCAAAACCGGCTTTTTGTTCATCTCAAACATACCCATCACAATCAGAATGATGATGAAAATGACAGCGTATATTTTGAAAGTTTTACTCATTGATGTCGAATTGATAAAATCGTTTTATCAGAATTTGTTAAAATAAGCTTTATAATGTTGATAGTCTTTTTCTTCGGTTTTAAATTCTCCGTACCAGATGTAATCATAGATGTAAATGATGCGTCTGAAATCTTCCTTCAATTGATTGTTTTTCAATTCCCGCAGATAATCCCGATTGGTTTTTTCAGGATTCCAGGTAATGAGATTTTTATCTGATAATTTTTTCAGCGCCTGTAGAAAATGATAGCGGATTGCCGAACGGTAATCGTGTTGTTTCTCTAATTTCAAAATAGCTTCCGGAAAGTTGATTTCGTGGATATTTTCTTCCAGATCCTGATTCTTGATATTGATTTTCCTATTCTTCTTTCCAAACAAGAAATTCCCATCTTTAGACATCAGATACCGAACTAAAAGAAACAGCAAGGTTCCTATAATAACGATTCCAAAAAAACGCAGGATATTGACTGTATAATCATTCGCCTTGTTGGGATCGATATCTTTAAAAATCTTTGATAATAGTTTAGCAATCTGTCTTTTGACTTTATCCCAAATAGATTCTTTCGGTTTCAGGACTTCATAATCAAATTCGTTTCCTTTGTATTTGCTTTTATAATTAGGTTCAAAATTTTTAGGATAAAGCGTATTATCTGTAGAGTAATGGCTTTTGACTAATGAATCTGTCAGAATAAACTCTTGTCCTTGATCTGAATAATTTGCAGAATCGGTCACAACAACCTCTTCCACCTCTTCGTACTGAGAAAAAACAGGCGTTGCTAATGAAAAAGAAAACAGTAAAATAAAAAATCTAAATCTCACCCTGTCCTATTGTATCAATTTCATTGAGATCCAAATTTCTGTGCAGATCCGTACGGCTGTCATAATATTGCAGCCCGGCATTAACATACATCACATTATACAAAACAAAGGTCACCAGTATCGATATCCCATACATCAGGAACATAAATATCCCAAATCCTCCGGAAAAAAGCTGCGTCGGATCTTGCTGCGTTCCCATCTGTGGAATTGTAGCAAAACCGAAAATCATTATCATATATGGGATCATCGTGAAAATGGTCAAAACTACATAAACTACCAGAAAAGTGATAACCGTAGATCCCCAATATTTCCAAAACTTGGCTTTACGGGAATCAAACATATCTGCAAAATTGACTCTCATTGCATAGCTCAGAGAATCGAAAAAGCCTCTTTTTGTACTCAAATAATCGAACAATGTATGATTAACGACATTAACAAACGCCGGCATCAGCAAAATCAATAAGAAAAATCCAATAATGATAATCATTAGAAAAGACGAAATCGCCATCATAATGAGCATCAAAGGTGTGATAATGAATAGCATTCCCAAAAAGAAAATGATCATTTTCCCCACATTCTTTCGGATATCAGACAACATTTGATCCGGTTTAACATTTTTATTTCCGGTTTCTGCAACCCGCTTCATATATAGCACAGGAAAAGCGTACATAATAATACTAAGTGCAAGAATTAATATAAAAAAAATTGCGAAACCTAAAATCAATAATAAACTGTTATTCTGGAAATAAGCCTGAAAAAAATAAGTGTCTCCATTGACATTAGCGTTCATCAACTGTAAAAAGAATTCCCGATAACCAAATATGAAAATGATGACGAACAACAGCAGCAAAACACCATTAAGCGTAAAATAGTTCTTAAAATAATTTTTACCATATTCTTTGAAAAAGGTAAAAGTATCACTAATCAAATTACCGAATTTTCTCTCCTGGTACAGCTGCATAGTTTAGTTTTTTGAATACAATATAAGGATATATAAAATAATAAAAGGCAATAACGGATAATGTTCCAAAAATGATAATAATGTTCAGCATCAAAGGCATTGTCTGTGCATATCTTGTCACAAAACCTTCTATCAGCCCTGCAAATATGGTAAATGGAACTGTACTGAGATAGATTTTGAAACTATTTCTGAAACCCTGTTTAAAAGATTCTGATCTTGATAAAGTTCTGGGAAACAAAATGGAAGCTCCCAAAACAAGTCCGGCCATCGCTTCCACAACCATACCGAAAATCTCGAACGCACCGTGAAGCCAAATTCCTTTTGCACTTTCTAATAGAACATTCTGTGTTTTGAAAAAAAACTGAAATGCTCCTAACATAATGCTGTTCTGCATCAATGCATACAAAGTTCCGATTCCTCCGAAAATCCCGTAGATATACAGCTTTGTGCCAACCACAAGGTTATTAATGATAATCATGAGAGAGGTGCTCCAGTTAGCTCCTGTTCCATAGATAGCTGTCGGATCTCCTTTTTTGATATTTTCCAACGTCTGATTCACATAACCTTCACCCAATATAAGCGTAGCAAAATCCTTATCATAAACAGACGAAATAACACCAATTCCTACGAATAAAATAAAGAAAACAAATGCATAATACAGATAACGTCTATATTGGTAAACTGTCAGTGGCAATTCTGTAGTAAAAAAGTATTTGATCCGGTTCTCCTCTATCCTTTTAGTTTTATAGATCTTCTGAAAAATCTGCGAGGAGAGAAAATTGAGGTAAACCGTTGTTTTACTTTTCGGATAATAGGTTTGTGAGAATGAGAGATCATTAATCAGATTGATGTAAAGCGACGAAAGATCATCCGGATTTTTTTTCATTTTTCCGTTGATCACCTGCTCGATTTCCAACCATTTTGCTTTATTTTGCTTTATAAAAGCCACTTCTCTCATAATGCTAAAATAATAAAAATATGAATCAGATTGCCATTAATACTTCGCAAAATGTGAATGTTAATTTCACATTGGCCGGTGTTGGAGAAAGGATCTTAGCTTTTTTTATTGATTTGCTGATCAAGGGACTTTATGTATTTATTATATTTTGGCTGATTCGTAATCTTTTTGATTTCGCAGGTTTTGTTAATGGTATGGATGGATGGTCTATCGGCGCCATCATATTTATTATCACATTACCGGTTCACATTTATACTTTAGTTTTGGAAAGCATAATGGAAGGTCAAACCGTAGGAAAAAAATTAATGAAGATCAAGGTGGTGAAGATTGATGGTTATCAGGCTGGCTTTGGTGATTACCTGATGAGATGGATTTTTCGGTTAGTTGACATCTATACCAATTCCGGAATTGTTGCCATCTTAAGTATGATTATTTCTAAAAATCATCAGCGTCTTGGCGATATCGCAACAGGAACGGCAGTTATTTCCCTTAAAAACAATGTGAATATTTCGCACACTATTCTGGAGCAATTGAAAGAAGATTATGTCCCGACTTTCCCACAGGTTATTTTGTTAAGTGATAATGATGTAAGAATCATCAAAGAAAACTTCCAAAAAGCAGTCAGGGCAGATGACCGTCAAATAATTAATCGATTAACTCTTAAAATTGTAGAAATCCTCAAACTAGATCCCGATTCTATAAAGCTTACCCAAAGACAATTCATCAGCATTGTCATCAAAGATTACAATTTCTATACAGGGAAAGATTTTTAGTAGATTTTGAATCCAATAACTATATTTGCAGTAATAACCAACTTAAATTGAATCACGTGAAGAAATATCTTTTTCTCATTTTTTGCTTATGTTCCGGCTTTCATTTTTCCCAGACTAAAGAACAGACTGAAGCTGCACAACTAAATCAACAGGCGGAATTTCCAGGTGGTGAAAAAGCTTTCCGAGATGAGTTCATGAAAATGGTTCATGCTTATTTTGATATAACAGCTTACGCCGTCAACGGAAAATTTTCATTTATCATAACTATTGACGAAAAAGGAAAACCGAGTGATCTGCAAATCTACCCGAAAGTAAAATACGACGAAGAATTTCGTCAGGATATGACTTTCGCAATGAAGCGAATCAAGAAAAAATGGGAACCAGCAATGAAAGATGGTGTTCCTATCAGTTCCAACCGGATTATCGAAATCAACTTTTCATCTGACCATGCAGATCATGGGGAATAAACTAAAAACACAATGAAATTTAAATTAACAACTTTTTTTCTATTATTATTAATGCAATTTTCAAATGCTCAAGAAACTATTATTTATGACGCATATCCATACGGACAGGAAGCATATCTGGGAGGCAAGAAAAAACTTTATAATGACATTCATCACGCCTTGATTAATAATAAAATTCAAAAATGTCAAGACTCAGCACAGAGCTATAAAGTGAAGCTTATTGTAAAACAAGATGCATCAATATTATTTGTTAAAAATCCAGACACAACATATATCAATAATAATAAATGTGCTTACGAAATGTCCAAGAATGTTCTTAAATATCTAAAAGACTGGAAAGCAGCAGAGCATAAAACTGGAAAATTAAATGCTATTTATGAGTTTGATTTTTTTCCTATAGACTTATTTGATGACTATAATGAAAATTACATTGGAATTCATATAGACAAAAACATTCCTCAATTCCCAGGTGGTTTAAATGAATTCAGAAATCAATTTCAAAAAGCATATAAATATCCTAATTCTGATTTTAAAGGATTAATAAAATGTGACGTTTACTTTATGATAGATAAAGAAGGGTTAATGACAAGCCTAATTGTTAAATCATCTCCTTACAATTCAGATATAGAGAAAAGCGTTACAAACGCATTACAAAAATTAAAAAAATCAAAATGGATTCTTCCGAATAATTATTCTTCTTTGAAAGAATTATATCGTGTAAGATTTCCAGTATCATTTAACTCACATTAATAAACTGCCATTCTGTCACAATATTTTGTATCTTTGCAAATTAAACTCAGAAGCTATTCTGAAAATTAAGTTTACAAAAGTGCAGGAAAAATATATAGACGAAACGAAACAAGGAGAGGCATTTGCCATTGCAGAAAAACCCGAAAACAGCAAAAAATTGTTTTTGGAAAGTTATGGTTGTCAGATGAACTTCTCCGATTCCGAAATCGTTGCATCCATTCTTAACGAACAGGGCTACAATACGACCTTGAATCAGGAAGAAGCTGATTTGATTTTGCTAAACACTTGTTCCATCCGTGAAAAAGCAGAGCAAACAGTTCGTATGCGTTTGTCTCAGTTCAAAAGTCTTAAAAAAGAAAAACCAAATCTTACCGTTGGTGTTCTTGGCTGTATGGCTGAACGTCTTAAAACCAAATTCCTGGAAGAGGAACAATTGGTTGATTTGGTTGTTGGTCCGGATGCTTACAGAGATCTTCCAAATCTCCTTAAAGAAACCGAAGACGGCAGAGACGCCATCAACGTTATTCTCTCAAAAGAAGAAACTTATGCTGACATCAATCCGGTTCGTTTAGGCGGAAATGGCGTTACAGCTTTCGTAACGATCACAAGAGGCTGTGATAACATGTGTACTTTTTGCGTGGTTCCTTTTACAAGAGGCCGTGAAAGAAGTCGCGATCCGCATTCTATTATTGATGAATGTAAAGATCTTTGGAATAACGGTTATAAAGAAATCACATTACTTGGACAGAATGTTGACTCTTACCTTTGGTATGGCGGCGGCCCGAAAAAGGATTTTGCCAAAGCTTCAGAAATGCAAAAAGCAACCGCTGTTGACTTTGCGCAATTACTAGAGCTAGTTGCCAATGCAGTTCCGGAAATGAGAATCAGATTCTCGACTTCCAATCCTCAAGATATGAACATCAATGTTTTTGAGGTGATGGCAAAGCACAAGAATATCTGCAAATATGTTCACTTGCCTGTTCAAAGCGGAAGCGACAGAATTCTTCAATTAATGAATCGTCAGCACACGCGCCAGGAATATCTGGATCTGATTAAAAAAGCTAAAGAAATTGTTCCGGACATTTCTTTTTCACAAGATATGATCATCGGATTCTGTACAGAAACGGAAGAAGATCACCAGGATACGCTTTCATTGATGAGAGAAGTGGAATATGACTACGGCTATATGTTTGCTTATTCCGAAAGACCGGGAACACCGGCTCACAAAAAAATGGAAGACGACATACCCGCAGATGTCAAACAAAGACGTCTGGCAGAAGTCATTGCTTTACAAGGTGAACTATCCAGAAAAAGAATGACTTCTTATGTTGGCAGAGTTCACGAAATACTAATTGAAGGGGTTTCCAAAAAGAATAAAAACCAATGGAAAGGCAGAAATTCTCAAAATGCTGTTTGCGTTTTTGATATGCTGGAAGGACAAAAAATTGGTGACATTGTTTCCGTTTTCGTTCATGGAAACACACAAGGAACGCTTTTGGGGGAAACGGTTTAATCATTCATAACCTAGAATTTTTAAACTCAAATTTCAAAAACATCAATTAAACAATGGCAGACTTACAATCTATAAAAAACCGCTTCGGAATCATCGGGAACTTTCCTGCGCTTAACCGTGCTCTGGAAAAAGCTATTCAGGTAGCGCCAACCGATATTTCCGTTCTTGTAATTGGAGAAAGTGGTGTCGGGAAAGAATTCATCCCGAAAATCATTCATTCAGAATCAAGAAGAAAACATCAGCCTTATATTGTTGTCAACTGTGGTGCAATCCCGGAAGGAACCATTGACTCCGAGTTATTTGGTCACGAAAAAGGAGCATTTACAGGCGCAACTTCTACCAGAAAAGGTTATTTTGAAGTCGCTGACGGCGGAACGATTTTCCTTGATGAAGTCGGTGAATTGCCTTTGCAAACTCAGGTTCGGCTTTTGAGAGTTTTGGAAAGCGGCGAATTTATGAAAGTCGGTTCTTCGCAGGTCCAGAAAACCAATGTAAGAATCGTAGCGGCTACAAACGTTAATATGATGAAAGCCATTCAGGACGGGCGTTTTCGTGAAGATCTGTATTACCGTTTAAACACCGTACAGATTGATATGCCTGCTTTGCGAGAAAGAAAAGGCGACATCCATTTGTTATTCAGAAAGTTTGCGATTGATTTTGCTGAGAAATACAGAATGCCTGAGCTAAGACTGACTGATGATGCAGTTTCATATTTGGAAAACTATTCATTCCCGGGAAACGTTCGTCAGTTGAGAAATCTGGTAGAGCAAATGACTGTTGTTGAGCAGAATCGTGAAATCAATTCTGTGAAATTAGCAGAATATATCCCGATGAACGCCAACTTACCTGCTGTTGTCCAGAAAAATTCCGGCGGAAACTCCGGGTCAGACTTCAGTTCTGAAAGAGAGATTATGTATAAGATCCTTTTCGATATGAGGAGCGATATTAATGATTTAAAATCCTTAACTTCGGAACTAATTAAAAACAGAGGAAACAGCGATCTGAGTTCTCAGGAAAAAAATCTGATCAACAGAATCTACACACCGGAAACTCAAACGGCTAATCCTAATTCTTTGTTATATTTCGAAAATAATAACCAGAATGAAGTTCATCATCCGACAATCATTTCGGACAACGATGATCATCATTACAATGATGTAGAAGATATCGAAATTGAAGAAGCTAAACCAGAATCCTTGTCACTTCAGAACAACGAAAAAGATTTGATTATCAAGGCCCTGGAAAAGCATAAAGGCAGAAGAAACAGGGCTGCGGATGAGCTGGGAATTTCGCAAAGAACACTTTACAGAAAAATTAAACAATATAATCTTGAGGATTAAAAAGACTCAGAAAAATGATTCCAATATATCATCGTAATTTATTATTAAGGGCATTCAAAACTTGTATACTGTTATTTGTCTCGTCTTTCTTGATTTCCTGTTACAGTTTCTCAGGTTCTTCTTTGCGGGAAGATATGAAGACGATAAAAATCAATCCGTTTCCAAATAACGCTGCGAACAACCTACCAAGTCTGAGCCAGGATTTTACGGTGGCTTTACAGAACCGTTTTCTACAAAGGTCAGGCTTGAAAGGCGCAATAGAAAATCCGGATCTTTTGATAGAAGGAGAAATTACGGATTACAACATTACACCTACGAGTGTTGGAGCTTCCACAACCACGACAACAGGAAATATCATCCAGGCACAGCAAAATAAACTGACCATTACGATAAAAGTTCACTACGAGAATATTAAAGATCCGACTTTAAATTTTGACCGAACTTACAGTGATGAAGCAGTTTTCAACAGTGATCTCGACCTGAATGCAATTGAAACGGCACAGGTTAAAATTGTAAATGAAAGAATCATCAACAAGATTTTCAATGATATTGTAGCCAACTGGTAAAATATGAATACAAGAGTTTTAGAATTAATCAAAAATCCGAAAATAATTACCGAAAACGACCTCCGGATTTTGGAATCGGAGTCGGCAAAAATGCCTTATGCACAAAGTTTAAGAGCGCTTTACCTCTACGGAATCAATCTTTATCAATCAGAAAATTATAAAGAAAATCTTTCTAAAACCGCTGCTTACACAACTGATAAAAAAATACTTTATCACTTCATTAATTCGGAAAAGAATTCGAAAAAAGAGGAAATTCCAGCTCTAATTACTCCAGAAGAAAGCACTGAAAATCCAACAGTTAATAATACGATCCCGGAAGAAATAAAACCCGCAGAACCTGAATTAATTGCTGAAATTGAAAATGAAGAAAAGCCAGTTCTGAACAAATTCGATGTTGAGAAAATCATCGAAGTTGAAGAAAAGAATCAGAGTCCGGAATTTGTAGTAGTTGACGGCGAAAAGAATCGTCTTCTGTATGAAGGTGAAGAAAATTTTTTGGAAGAAAAAGCGCCAGAAGTCGATCTTGAAGCAAGCAAGGAGTCGGGTCAATTAATTCTTAAGCAAGAAATTAAGGACATCAACGCTCAGATCGAAGTTGATGAAAACCGGTCAGAAGAATCGATTGCTGTACAAGAAGAACCAATTGTTGAAGAAATCAAAACACAACAATCTGTTGAGAAAGCTGAGTTGGAAACTTCTAACGATATCAGTTTCGGCGGCATTCAGGATTTTCTTCCAGATGTCAAATTCTCGGTCCCAAAAAACCATTTGGATTATCTCAATCCTCCTAAAAAAGAGAAAAAAGAAGAGAAACCGTTTGAAGTAAAAATCAATTCTGAATCTGAAAAGAAGGAAGTTTTCGTTGATAAAATTCCGGAAAAAGAATTAGAAATTGATGATGCTAATGGAATCAGTTTTGAAAACACTCAGGCTTTTGAAATCGAAGCAAATAAAAATCAAAACATTGATTCTGAAATTTTAGAAAAAACTCAGGGAATCTTCGAAAACACAACAACTTTTGAGACAGAAGAAGCTAAAATTGAAGAAACGGATCAACTTGAACCGGAAATAATTTCTCAAACTCCAGAAGTTAAAATTGAGGAAACAATTGAAGAACCTGTTTCTGAATGGAAACCGATGCAATTTTCCAATAATATTCCGGATGCTTTAATCGGAAAAACGGAAGAAAGAGAAATCCCGAAAATTATAGAAAAGACCGAAGTTACTGCATCAATTGAAGAGATAAAACCTCAAATTGTATCAAAGCCAATTGTTGAAGAAGAAATAGAATCAATCATAGAACATAAAAACGAAACAGATTCGGAAAGACCTGTTTTCAATGTTTCATTTTTTGGAAATGAAGTTTCTAAAATCGAAGAGAAAAAAGAAGCTCCGGCAATAGAGGAAAAAACCGAGGAAACCACATCAAAAGAAAGTAATGTAGGAACTTTCATCAATACCTGGCAAAGCTGGCTGAAAATCGAAAGACCTGCTGAAGACACTTCAAAAGTAAAAGAAAAAATCATTGATAATTTTATCGAGAATAATCCTAAGATCTCTCAGTTAAAAGAAGAAAGCAACTATGTTGTAAAAGAGAAAAAAGACGATATTTCTCACCTGATGACAGAGACTTTGGCAAAGTTATACACAGAACAAAAACTGTATTCCAAGGCCATAAAAGCTTACGAAACACTTTCTGAGAAACATCCCGACAAGAAAAATTATTTCGAAGAAAAAATTGAAGAGATTAAAGAAATTAGAAAATCTTAAAACAAAAAGTCCCAAATTTGGGACTTTTTTCATTTCAATTCGATTGGATTATTTCTGCTTTTGATTTCAGCTTCCATTTGTTTTTGTCTTTCCTGCTGTTGCTTCGGATCAAAAGAAGGTCCGCGTCCGCCACCACCGCCAGCCGGCCCTCTTCCACCTCCGCCTTGGGCATTAAAAAAGCTCACAGGATCTTTCTGGAATTTTTTCTCCATATCCGCATACTTATTTTTCGGAAGGTTAATAAACTGACCTCTGGTTTGTGGCTGCTGAACTTCCGCAATTTTTTTAGTCTGCATCAAGTCAAAGGAATAATCGCCTTTTGCATCCTGAACTTTTACGATCAGACCTGGTAATCCGGAAAATTTATACGGTCCATCCTGCAAAGGAACTTGTTGAGTAAACCAGGCATACCAAGTTCTTCCTCCGAATTTAGTCTCGGCTTTTTGGGTTTGATAATCTCCGATTTTCACCGTTTCCGGCAAGATTTTCCAGTCAAAAGCAGGCGATTCGTTATAAGAATATTGATCTCTTCCGATTCTTGATTTATAAACCAAACTTTGATTGGTCAGATCTTTTTCAATCGTGAATTGCATATTACTCCGCAAATTCTGCATCTGGGTTCTGTCAAAATTTTTGGTCGCTCTCATTCTTTCCATCAGAGAATCTCTCTTCAAAGTGTTTTCTGCGTAGAAAAAAGATTTTTTACCATCCGTATCCAGATAGGCCTGTTCGGTTTTCTTTTCTGTGTTGGTAGAATCCGGCGTTAATGTTACCTGATAAACAAAACGTGTGCTTTGCTGGGCCATCAGCATTGGCATTGCTAAAACACTTAGTATTTTTAATAATTTCATATCTTATTTATTACTTAATTCTATTGGGTTTGTATTTCCAAAACTCATCATATTACCATTTCCTGTAGAACTTCTTGGCATATTTCCCATTTGCATATCGGGAGTTCGCATTTCTCCATTAGGCATTCCACCATTCATCTCCTGTCCGGGTTGGCCGCCGAATCTGCCGTTCATTTCATTTCTTTGATGCATTCCTCTTCCACCACCAGGATTGAAATTATCCAAATCAATTTCAGCATCTTTATTCTTTGCCATTTCCATTTTTACAGAAGCTTTATCACCTTGGAAATTAATTCTTGTCGATTTTCTCGCATCCGGTTTTATATCTTCAGTAAAAGAATTTGGAATTGATAATTTTTTGACGAAATTAAATTTGTAATCGCCTTTATCATCTTCCAATTTCAAAATAAGGCCTGGCAATCCTGATAATTTGTAAGGTCCGTCAGAGATTTTGATTTCCGGCCCAAACCAAGCTGTCCAGATTCTTCCTCCAAAATTGATCGTTGCCTTCTGAACTTTGTAACCATTATAATCCGAGGTTTGCGGAGAAATATTCCAATTCAATTTCCTGTCTTCCTGATAATACACCTGCTTAGAACCAATATTTTCAACAAAATTTATCGTTTTATCAGCGTAATCTTTTGTAATAAAGTATTCAAAAAAAGTCGGCTGAATTGATTTTCCATTTGCTAGTTTTGGAAATTCCGGTTTATCCTTTTTTGATTTTTTGATTTCCGGCTTTTCCTGCTGCCTCAAAACTGTTTTCAAAGAATCCCGCAACAATTTGCTTTCACTAATGAATAATGATCGATTATTTCTCACATCAAGAAAAGTGGTTTCAACCTTCATATCGACAAGATTGATCGTATCCGGATTCACTTCCGTACGATAAACATATCTTTCGGTCTGACTCATCATTTTTCCCAAAAAGGAAAACAGCATCATCAAAATAAAAATCTTCTTCATAAACTAATGGTTTGATTAACAAATCTCAGCAAAGTTAATTATAAGAACAATCAGAATTAATAATTGTTTCTTTTTTGACAACGATTTAACATTAACAAACTGTAATTCATTATAAAACGAAATGATAAAGTCTATTTAAAAATCGTTAAAATAGATGCCGTCGATTTGAGATTGCGGAAATTAGTTCGTACTTTTGTAGACTAAAATCAGTCTAAATAAAAACAATGATACAAGTAAGCGATCAGGCAAAATCCAAAGCAGCTCAGTTGATGACTGAAGAAGGCTTCAATCCTGAGACTGACTATATAAGAGTGGGTGTAAAAAGCGGCGGTTGTTCCGGGCTGGAATACGTTCTGAAGTTTGATAATGTAAAAGGCGAAACCGACCAGATTTTTGAAGACAATGGTGTAAAGATCGTTGTTGACAAAAAGTCAATCCTTTATCTTGCAGGAACCACGCTGGAATATTCCGGAGGATTGAACGGGAAAGGTTTTGTTTTTAATAATCCAAATGCGGCAAGAACTTGCGGCTGTGGAGAATCTTTTAGTTTATAAAATATGTCTAAATACACCGAAGACGACCTGAGAGTCGATCTCGAAAATCAAAAGTATGAATTCGGATTCGAAACGGATATCGAATATGAAGATTTCCCGATAGGTCTGAATGAAGATATCATCCGTGCGATTTCTGCTAAAAAAGAAGAACCGGAATGGATGACCGACTGGCGTTTGGAATCTTTCCGAATCTGGCAAAAAATGGAAGAGCCGAATTGGGCCAACATCAAATATCAAAAACCTGATTTCCAAGCTATCCGATATTATGCTGCGCCAAAGGCAAAACCAGAATTGGCAAGTCTTGATGAAGTGGATCCGGAATTACTGAAAACTTTCGCAAAATTGGGAATCAATATCGAGGAACAAAAAAGATTAGCGAATGTTGCGGTTGATATTGTTGTAGATTCAGTGTCTGTAAAAACAACGTTTCAGGAAACTTTGAAGGAGAAAGGTATTATCTTTTGCTCTATTTCCGAAGCGATCAAAGAACATCCGGAATTGGTAAAACAATACATCGGGAAAGTCGTTCCAAGAGGCGATAATTTCTACGCCGCTTTGAACTCCGCAGTTTTCTCTGACGGAAGTTTCTGCTACATTCCAAAAGGTGTAAGATGTCCAATGGAACTGTCAACTTATTTCCGTATCAATCAGTCTGGAACAGGACAATTCGAAAGAACTTTGGTCATTGCTGACGAAGGAAGTTATGTTTCATATCTTGAAGGTTGTACAGCGCCATCGAGAGACGAGAATCAGCTACACGCTGCTGTTGTTGAATTGATTGCTCTTGACAATGCTGAAATCAAATATTCTACCGTTCAAAACTGGTATCCCGGAGATGAAGAAGGAAAAGGTGGTGTTTTCAATTTTGTGACTAAAAGAGGACTTTGCGAAAGAAATGCAAAGATTTCCTGGACTCAGGTTGAAACAGGTTCTGCTGTAACCTGGAAATATCCGAGCTGTATTTTGAAAGGTGATAATTCGGTTGGTGAATTTTATTCCATTGCGGTTACCAATATGCACCAATATGCAGATACAGGAACGAAGATGATTCATATTGGAAAGAATACTAAATCAACCATTATTTCTAAAGGAATTTCTGCCGGAAAATCTAATAATTCTTATCGTGGATTGGTAAAAGTAATGCCGACCGCAAAAGGAGCGAGAAACTTTTCTCAATGTGATTCTTTACTAATGGGTAACGAATGTGGTGCTCATACTTTCCCTTACATAGAAATCAAAGACCCGACTGCACAACTGGAACACGAGGCAACGACTTCGAAAATCGGAGAAGACCAGATTTTCTATTGCAACCAAAGGGGAATCGACACAGAAAGAGCAATTGCATTGATTGTGAATGGATTCAGTAAAGAAGTTTTGAATAAGCTTCCTATGGAATTTGCCATTGAAGCTCAGAAGTTGTTGGAGATTTCTCTGGAAGGTTCAGTTGGATAGATTTTTATCGCAAGGTTAAACAAAGATTTTCTTTGATTGTTTGAAAAAATTTTAAAGAAATACAAAGCCGCTAAAGCTTAGGAAAGTAATACAAGTTTTAAATTTCTACAATTAACTTGTTTATCTTTGCGAAAAATGACACAAATGACAGAGAATGAAATTTCAAAGATTGTCTTTGAAAGTGGGTTAAAGATTCATAGAAAATTGGGTATAGGCTTATATGAAAGTATTTACGAAGAATGTCTTTTCTATGAATTGAAAAAAGCAGAAGTAAAAGTCGAAAGACAAAAACCTCTGAATATCCAATATGAAGAATTGTTGCTGGAAAATGCTTTTAGAATGGATTTATTAATTGAAAACAAGGTTGTTTTAGAAATTAAATCTGTTGAAAGTTTAAATAATTTTCACGCATCACAATTAAAAAATTATTTAAGACTAGGAAATTATAAGTTAGGAATGCTTATTAATTTTAATTCTCAACTATTTAAAAATGGTGTAATGAGAATTGCAAATGGTCTTGATTATAATACAAAATAAGAAACAATAGTATTTCATTGATAAGCGTTAGCGCCTTTGTTTCACTTAAAAAAGCAAAGGAAGATAAAAAAATCTTTGTCTAGCCTTGCGATAAATTTAAAAGTATGTTAGAGATAAAAAACTTACACGCCAAAATTGAAGACGGCGACAAAGAAATTTTAAAAGGAATCAATCTTGAAATAAAACCGGGCGAAGTTCACGCGATTATGGGACCGAACGGAGCTGGAAAATCGACTCTTTCTTCTGTGATTGCAGGAAAAGAAGATTATGAAGTAACGGATGGCGAAATTCTTTTCGAAGGAGAAGAAATCGGCGAAGATGCACCCGAGGAAAGAGCACACAAAGGAATTTTCCTTTCTTTTCAGTATCCTGTGGAAATACCTGGCGTTACTGTTACCAATTTTATCAAAGCCGCTCTTAATGAAACCAGAAAAGCCAACGGATTGGAAGAAATGGGCGCTAAAGAAATGTTGGGATTAATTCGTGAAAACTCTGAAAAATTAGGAATCAGAAAAGATTTCCTTTCTCGTTCTTTGAACGAAGGTTTCTCCGGAGGTGAAAAGAAAAGAAACGAGATTTTCCAAATGATGATGCTGAACCCGAAACTGGCAATTCTTGACGAAACCGATTCCGGATTGGATATCGATGCTTTAAGAATCGTCGCTGATGGTGTGAACCAATTCAAAAATGAGGGCAACGCTGTTTTATTAATCACGCATTATCAAAGACTTTTAAATTATATTCAGCCAGATTTCGTTCACGTTTTGGCAGATGGAAAAATCATAAAAACAGGAGATAAATCTTTAGCACTTGAATTGGAAGAAAAAGGTTACGATTGGCTTTTGAACTAATTTGAATATTAAATATAATTGTCATTTTGATTGCAGTGCAACGGAATGAAGAATCTAGATTCCTCGTTCTTCAGAATGACAAAAACCACTCAACCGATGCAAAATCAAACCATTACAATGGCTTTATTTGAACAAACAATAAATCAACATTCAGATTTTTTGGAATCGCTTCGTCATACTTTTTTGAATGAAGAAAGAAAAAACGCTCTTCAGAAATTTGAAGCAAAAGGTTTTCCGACCAAAAAAGATGAAGAATACAAATACACGAATCTGAAGGAAATCACGGAGAAAGATTACAATTTTTTCCCTTCAGAAGCGCATCACATTACCAAAGAGCAATTGGACGAATTGCATCTTGGAGAGGAACATTTTGACTGGATTGTCTTCATCAACGGAAAACTTCACAAAGAATATTCTAATATTTCTATTGAAAATGCAGAATTCCTGACGCTGAATGAAGCTCTTAATGACTCAGCAAAAAGAGAAACGTTCAACCAATATTTCAATACGATTGCGAGCAAAGAATTAGCGTTTACCAACCTGAATCTAGCTTATTTCAACGAAGGGTTTTTCTTGAAAGTACCTAAAAACATTGTTATCGAAAAACCGATTCACGTTTTTTATATCTCTGACAGTCAGGAAGAAAATACTTTCTATAACACAAGAAATCTTCTGATTGTAGAAGCTGGTGCAAAAGTAGAAGTGATTGAAAGCCATCACAATTTTGACGATTCTTTCGTTTTCACTAATTCTGTGACGGAGATTTTCACTTACCAAAATGCAAAAGCAGACTGGCACAAATTACAGAATGACAGTGATACATCTTACCTTGTAGATCACACATTTGCGAAGCAGGAAAGAGACAGCTTAACGACTGTGAACACCTTCTCTTTCGGAGGAAAATTAGTTCGTAACAATCTGGATTTCATCCACAACGGAGAAAATATCAATTCGTTTATGAACGGCATCACGATTATCGGGAAAGACCAATTGGTAGACCACCACACCGCTGTTCATCACAATACGCCAAACTGCGAATCTTACCAGAATTACAAAGGGATTTTCAAGGACAAATCGCACGGTGTTTTCAATGGAAAAGTGTTTGTGAATAAGATTGCTCAGAAAACCAACGCTTATCAGCAGAACAACAACATTTTGCTGGACGAAGGCGCAACGATTGATACAAAACCTCAGCTAGAGATTTTCGCAGATGATGTCAAATGTTCACACGGCTGTACCGTTGGTCAGTTGAACGAAGATGCGATGTTCTACCTTAGAGCTCGTGGAATTTCCAAGAAAGAAGCAAGAGCATTATTGCTTTATGCTTTCGCCAACGATGCGATGCAGAATATTGACATTGAGCCACTCAAAGTAAAAGTTTCCAAACTTCTGGCAGAAAAACTGGAAGTACAAATGGAATTCTAAATAAAGTAAATCGCATCTCAATCAGGTGCGATTTTTTATGGGCGGACATTTCGCGCTATCCACTCCTACTCCTCACTCGGCGTCTCCACTGCGTTCCGCCGCCTCGCTGCGGGGTAACCGTTACTATCGCGGCCGCAGATTCAACTTCTTTTGAAATATTTGTCCAAAAACAACAAATTTACTGATATTTAAGACCGCTACTTATCACGAAACAAATCAGGAATTTTATTAACTTTGAAACTATCAAATCCAAAACAAAATGGACGCAAGTGTAAAACTCAGAAAAAAAATACACGATTTCATAGACGAAGCCGATGATAGAATGTTACAGATTTTTAATGCAATTATTTCCAAGGAAAACTCTGAAGAAAAAGGTCTTACAAAAGAACATCAAGAAATATTAGATAAGCGTTTGCAAGAACATCTATCCAGTCCGGAATCAGGAAAACCTTGGACTGATTTTGTCAATGAGCTTAAAAAAGAATATGGTTTATAAGCTGATAATCAAACCAAAATCGCAACAAGACATTAGAGAAGCGATGGAATGGTATAAAAATCAAAACATTAGCCTTCCTGAAAAATTTCTAGAAAAAATTGATGAGTCATTACTTAAGATTCAGAAAAGTCCACAGCATTATCAGAAACGATATAAAGAAATAAGGATTATCTTTACGAAAAAATTCCCATACGGGATTTATTATACTGTTGAAGATAACACGGTTTATGTTCACGCAGTCCTACATACGAAACAAAATTCTGATATTGTTGAAAATCGTATCAAATAAAAAACACAAATGAACTACGAACAATTACACTTCAACCTAAAAGCTTACAAAGAAACCGGCGAAATACTGGAGGCTGCAAGATTCCTCATCCACGAATTCGAATTGCATGATGATAATTTTTTAGGATTTGGTTTTAGGGAAGAATTAGAAAAGCATTCGATATTATTGACTGCTAATGGGGAAATCGGGGATATGCAGGAAGTGATGATTCCAAAAAACTTATTCGATTTTGATTTGACATTAGTTCTCAATCTTCTGGCTCACGAGATGCTGCACGTTCGTCAAAAATCACCAAAAATGATGATTACGGACAAGAACGAACGCGAATGGCAGGCTTACTACGAAATGTTATTTCACACCAATTTTCCGCAGATTCCGGAGCTTTCCGATTATTACAAAAACTTCTTTGGCGAAAAAGCTTTGATCTATTATGGAAGAATGGGCGAAGGAAGTGAACTTCAATCAAAATATTTGGAGCAAAAACTTGAAGTTGAAAAGCTTTTGCAAGACATTAAAAATAAAACCAATCAACGATGACAAAACCTGAAATATCCTGGAGTGATTTTGAGAAAATCGACATCAGAGTCGGAACCATTATTTCTGTGAATGATTTTGAAAAAGCCAGAAATCCTTCTTATAAACTGGAAATCGATTTTGGAGATTTAGGAATCAAAAAATCTTCTGCACAAATCACTGCTTTATATCAAAAAGATGATCTGATTGGAAAACAAATTCTCGCCGTGGTTAATTTCCCAAAGAAACAAATCGCCAACTTTTTTAGCGAATGTCTTGTTCTGGGAGTTTATGGCGACAATAAAAGTGAAGTGACTTTGTTGAGTCCAAGTTTACCCGTGAAAAATGGGCTGGAAGTTGGATAAAATTTATTTGATATAAGTTTTTACCTCATCAAGAATACTGAAAATCAATTCCATTGGTAAATCATCATCCATATTAAGAAGCAAGATTTTAAACTTTTTTCTGCCTTCGGATAAAAGCTCGGGATAATCTAATCTATCACCGTGATAAAAACTTAAGTAATGTTTCTGATGCTGTTTGCTGTAATAGAAATAGCAGAGCATTTTCTTTTTATATTTCAAAAAAGGAAGTCCAAAACTGAAAGTCTCGGTAATCAGTTCATCTGAATTGAGAATTTTTTCCCAGATAAACAAAAGCGTACTTCTCGCAGGTTCATCAATCCAGTAAAAATATTCCTGAATGGGATTCATTAATCAAAATTCTGCAGCTCGACAAGCTTTCTGTATGTCCCGTCTTTTTCCATCAATTCTTGGTGAGAACCTTGCTCTATGATATCGCCTTTTTCCATCACAACAATATGATCCGCTTTCTGAATGGTTGATAATCTGTGCGCAATTACCAAAGATGTTCTGTTCTCCATCATTTTTTCTAATGCATCCTGAACATATCTTTCAGATTCTGTATCCAATGCAGAAGTTGCCTCGTCCAGAATCATAATTGGTGGATTTTTGAGAACCGCTCTCGCAATAGAAACACGTTGTTTCTGTCCTCCCGAAAGCTTGTTTCCATCGTCTCCAATATTGGTATCATACCCTTCAGGAAGGCTTTCTATGAATTGATGGGCATTGGCTATTTTAGCAGCTTCGATGATTTCTTCTCTCGTTGCATTCTCTTTACCCATTGCAATGTTGTTGTAAACGGTATCATTGAAAAGAACGGATTCTTGTGTTACCATTCCCAAAAGAGAACGATAGTCCTTCAGGTTTAAGTTCTTAACATTTTCTCCGTCAATCTCAATACTTCCTTCGGTTACGTCATAGAAACGTGTCAGAAGATTGGCAATGGTTGTTTTTCCACTTCCGCTTTGCCCAACCAGTGCTACAGTTTTCCCTTTTTCAATTTTTAACTCAAAATTTTTAATGATCGTTCTATCCTGATTATAATAGAATCCAACATCTTTGAAATGAATATCAGACTTCAGATCGCGGATCGGAACTGGATTTGCGATTTCATCCACACGAACATCTGCATCCAGAATCTCCATAACTCTTACCAAAGAAGCTTCGGCTTTCTGGACATTAGAAATGGAGGAAGACAAACTCTTAATTGGAGGAAGAATCTGGAAGAATACCCCTAAGAAAACCAAGAAATCTTCCGGTCTGATACTTTGATTCACAATAATTTCTTTCCCTCCATACCAAGTGATTATCAGGAAAGTAACTGCCCCGAGAAACTCACTCATTGGCGAAGCTAATTCTTTTTTTCGGCCAAGATTTATAGAGTTACTAATCCATTTTGACATAGAATTGGAAAACCTATTACTCAGTAATTTCTCTGCATTGAATATCTTGATAATTTTAGAAGACTTCAAAGTTTCATCAACAATAGAAAAAATATTTCCCAACTCGTGCTGAGCTTCGTGAGAATCTTTCTTAAGGCTTTTTCCAATTAATGAAATCATTGTTCCCATCACCGGCAGAACAATTAAACTGAATAAAGTCAATTGAGGACTGAGATAAAATAATGTAACCAATGTACTGATCAGCATAAACGGAGAATTGATAAGATCTACCAAACTTCCCAGGATATTACCTTCAACTTCTCCAACATCATTCGACATTCTCGACATCATATCACCTTTTCTCTGTTCTGTGAAAAACGAAACAGGCAAAGCCAAAACCTTATTATACATTGCGCTTCTCAAATCTTTGGTAACACCAACTCTGTAAAAAATCAAAAGATAAGCGCCAAAATACCGGAAGACATTCCTCAAGAAAAATGTAAATGCCGTAATGACACAAAGCCAGGCCAAAACTGTTAATGCTCCTTTTTGATTAACCTCTGATTGGATAAAATAATAAGAATATTCTTTAATATACCCGAAAAAATTAGTGATATCGCCGTCATAAACAGGTTTCACCAGGTTGGCATCCATTTTTACACTTCCGAACAACATTCCCAAAACCGGCAAAATAGTTCCTAATGATGCTATTTGGAATATTGAATACAGAATATTAAAAAATAAACTGGCGTAGATATATTTTTGATGCGGTCTGGCAAATTTTAGAATTCGTCGATATAAATTCATTGAAAAAAATTGAAATGCAAAAATACGTAAAATAAATAGCTTACTTTATCAGGACGTTAGAAATCGTATTTTACCTTATTGTTATACTTTGGCTGGAAATTTTTGGTATTGAATTTCTCAATGGTCTTTGCAAAGTTGTTGATAATATTTGTCAAATTATCGGCATCAACAATATTAATATCATCATTCACAGCGTGATAATGAAACGCTTTATTCATATCAACTGTTGAAATAGAATGCGCAATGATTTTCTTTTTCACAAAATTGACATTATCAGATCTATAGAATAATTGCTGCCCTTGATATGGATCGGGATAAACTTTCAATCCATTAACTGCATTAGCATTAATCAATTCATCGAAGTCAGAAAACTCATCGCCTGTCATAAATACAGCATTTTTCCCAAATTGAGATTCGGTCGCCAGCATTTCGAAATTGAAAAGTGCTTTGATATTATTGAAAACAGGATTAAGATTTTGATTTTCGGACAAAGCTTTTGAACCCACCAATCCGATTTCTTCCGCATTGAATGCCATAAAAACCATCGAGAAATCAGTTTTTTTATCTTTAAAATAATCCGCAAGACCAATTACCGTAGAAACGCCGCTTGCATCGTCATCTGCACCGTTATAGATGTTATCACCTTCTTTATTATTAGTTCCGATATGGTCAAAATGTGCAGAAAAAGCTAAACTCTGTTCTGATTTTCCTTTCTTGATGCCACAAACATTATAACCTTTTTGTCCTTTGTATTCGAAAGGAATTAAGTAAGAATCTCCGAAGCAGTAATCCAGGTTATTTTGTTTAAATTCTTTAGCAATATACTCCGCCGCTTTATCATTTTCAGGCGTTCCGAACTTTCTGCCTTTCATCTCATCGGAAGCTAAAGTTGAAACGACAGCCACAACTTTTTCTTTGGAAATATCCTGAGCAAAAGAAAATAAAGAATTTGCCGCTAAAACAAAAAAGATTACTTTTTTCATATGTAGATTTTGTTGATTAAAGAATTATAAGTAGATTTTTTATTCTATTTGTTACGATAATCAAGCATAAAGGTAATATCGCTTATAAATAAAGAAAATCTCAAATAAAATAAAAAAGATCAAAACACCTGCATAATAGATATTCTTTTTAGATTTAATAAAAACCAAAGCCAAGCTCAACGGAATATGTGTTATTACCCGAATACCATACAGCGGCATCAATGATTCCAGATAATCTTTGCCTTTGTAAAGCGTATCGACCAGATCCAGGCAAAACATCACGGCGAGAAATCCGAAAAGCCACTTTCTGCGAGAGAAAAAGTAAGTTTTGTAATCGTTGTTATGGTCTTTCAAATCGGCAGGATAGAGCAGTGTACACAATACAAAAAATAAAATAATATAACCAATAATGAAAATGTACTGAGTAAAAGTCCATGATGTAATAGCACGCAATCGGTATTCCCACCACCAAAAATGAATCATCAAAATAAAAATATAAAGTACAAATAGCAGGTGGATCCAGAATGGCTTGTTCCTGCCCGGATGTTGTATAAATTTGACACTGCCATTCAGCAAAGTTCCAATTCCTAAACTTAGGATAATACTGATGATTGTTTTTAAGTGATTGAATGTGTCCACGTTATAAGCTTTTAACAAATCTATTAAAATAAAAAACAGCCTCCAAAAAGGAAGCTGTTCTCACTCAAAAAAATCGTCGTAAGTCTAACGAAGTCTGTCTACAGATTTTACGAGCCTCTCATCTTTCTTGATGTAAACATTTGCCAAAAGCAAACATACTACCGAGATTAACGGGAAAATCGGCTCAATACCCTTCTCAGGAATTTGCATTCCTCCGGATAAGTTTAATAGCCAGTAAGCCAAAAGACCAATCAACAAAGCGTTTATAAAAATGCTGATACTGTTCAGCAAGATTTGTCTTTTACGGTTTTTGAAACTAAAAATACTCAGCACTCCGAATAATATTAAAATCACTGTGGAAGCATTAATTGTCAGATATTTGCCAAGGATATCAAAATCCTGCGCGGTGATGTTCAGGAAAACACTTCCTAAAACGGCTAAAAATATCCAGACTGTCTGTATTCTTTGTAACATCTTTGTTATAAATTCTTTATAAAAAAGCTTAAAATCGTCTGCAAAAATAAAATAATTTTTGCGTAATTCAAAAATTAATGTAGATTTGCACTATAATCACCTATTTAGAAATGGTAACCTCCTGGTTTTCATTCTTACATACACAAATAAAAAAATTACCCTTTACGTATTTATATGTTTAACATTGAAACGCTACGGTCAAAATCCGATGAGGAATTGGCTCAACTTTCTAAAGATTTAGGCGTTAAATTGGCAAAGAAAAGCTCTCCGGAAGATACAGTTTTTGCAATTCTGGATTATCAGGCTTCTAATCCAAAAATCATTAAAGATTATTTAAACGCCACTCAAAAGAATATGACGAAAAAAACAGAAGAGAATTCTACTGAAAAAGCTTCTCCTGCCAAAAAAAGAGGCAGAAAACCTGCAGAAAAACCGCAGGAACAGATTGAAGTGTCTCCAGTTGCAGAAGCACCTGTAAAAGAAGAAACACCAGCTGAAGAAAAAAAGACACAAAGTCCTCCCAAGAAAAAGCCAAGAGCAAGAATCAATCAAAACCAGTCAGAGGAAACAACAGCTTCTGAAACCGCTCCTAAAGCTGAAGAAGCAACAGAGGAAGTCAAAGCACAACAGCAGCAACCTCAACAACAAAACAATCAGCAGCAAAAGGCAAATCACAACAAAGGCCAGCAAAAAACACAAAGACCTCAGCAACAGCAGGCGAATCATCCTCAACAAAATAATTCGCAGCAAAATAATCAACCTACAGAAACGCAACAACCACAGGAAGCACCGAAAAAAGAATTCAACTTTGACGGAATTGTAACCATTGAAGGTGTTTTGGAAATTCTTCCTGATAATTACGGATTCCTTCGTTCTTCAGATTTTAGTTATATCTCTTCTCCGGACGACGTTTATGTTTCTACCAATCAAATCAGAAATTATGGTTTGAAAACCGGAGACACTGTAAAAGGAATCGTAAGATTGCCGAAAGAAGGTGAAAAATATTTCTCTCTTCAGAAACCTACAGAAGTTAACGGAAGAGATTTGGCTTTTATCAAGGACAGAGTTGCTTTTGAATATCTGACACCGCTTTTCCCTCAGGAAAAATTCAATTTGGCGGGTAAAAACTCAACACTTTCTACAAGAATCGTTGATCTGTTTGCGCCAATCGGAAAAGGGCAAAGAGCAATGATTGTTGCACAACCTAAAACCGGTAAAACTATTTTACTAAAAGATATTGCTAATGCTATTTCTGCTAATCATCCGGAAGCTTATATGATGGTTCTTCTCATTGATGAAAGACCGGAAGAGGTTACCGACATGCAAAGAAGCGTGAATGCGGAAGTGATTGCTTCAACTTTTGATGAAGCAGCTGACAAACATGTAAAAGTAGCGAATCTGGTTTTATCAAAAGCACAAAGAATGGTAGAATGTGGTCACGATGTTGTGATTCTTTTGGATTCCATTACACGTCTGGCAAGAGCTTATAACACGGTAACGCCTGCTTCCGGGAAAATACTTTCCGGTGGTGTGGATGCAAATGCGCTTCACAGACCGAAACGTTTCTTTGGTGCAGCGAGAAAAATTGAAAATGGCGGTTCTTTAACCATTATCGCAACAGCTTTGATTGATACAGGTTCTAAAATGGATGAAGTGATCTTTGAAGAATTCAAAGGAACCGGAAATATGGAATTACAATTGGATAGAAAAATCGCTAACAAGAGAATTTATCCGGCTGTAGATCTAGTTGCATCCAGTACAAGACGAGATGATCTTTTACAGGATGAGGCAACTCAGCAGCGTATGTGGATTATGAGAAAATATCTGGCTGATATGAATCCTCTGGAAGCTATGGAATTTGTTCAGAAACAAATGAAGGTGACCAGAAACAATGAAGAGTTTCTGATGTCAATGAACAAATAATCACAATATTTACAAAAAAGCTCGGCTCGCATATGCGAGCCGTAACTTTTTTACTACCAAGGTAATAAAATTTATTTTTTAAGCAACGAAAACATCTTCTACATCTGTTTTCCTGCTAAGAACTGCATGAGCATAAGAACAGTGCGCTTTGATTGACCATCCATTTTTTCTTGCAAAATCTACAGATTTCTCAACAAGCATTTTACCAAGACCTTTCCCTTCGAATTTTGGAAAAACCATCACATAGCTTACAATCAGTTTCTTGAGTTCAGGAACGATCGTGTAAGTCAGCCTGCCAATTTCTTCCTGTTGATTCTTCATTGAGATAAAACCGCCATTTCCAGACTTTTTATTTTCGAAGAGAAGCTCCATAAAATTTATTTTCAAAATTATTAGCTAAAATTATTCCAAAAAACCAGATTATTAGCAATGAATTACAAATTAAATTATAATTCTATCAAATAATCATCTCACCGGTGTCCTAAACTCTCCATAGCCAATCAATCCATCGAAATTTCTTCCAAAAGGTGTGTAGTATAAAAATGCCTGATAAAGATTCTCTGTCTGCCAAAAGTTTCCATTCACTTCACCATAATTTAGTTTGCCATCAGAATCTTTTGTAGCAATGATATAATTATAAAATCCTTGTTTCAGGTAGATTTTGGCGATATACTTCTGGGCTTTCTCATCATATTGCATTTGGCTGATTTTATCGGCTTTATAATCATTGAACATCCCAAGAACATAGAATTCTTTATCTGATTTTTGACTGTCTAGTGCAAAATAAACCCAGGAATAATCGCCCTCTCTGTCTGCGTTTCTTTCGATTCCAAGATCATTCCTTCGGAAATAGAAGGCTCCATTCACGTCCGGCTGATATTGGTAATCACCAGGATAAGCCCACACCGGATAGAGGTAAGTATAGTTTCTCCCATCAATGTTTTCTGTATTGGCGACCATGTCCATCGGCTGATTCATAATCTTGTTGTCAAAATAATAGAACTCATTATTTCCGGGAAAAGCTAAACTTAACTGCTGAAATAAAATCTGATTGCCGATCGTTGTACTTGGGCGGATATTATTGAGCGAAATTCCCCAGTTATTATTCTGAATCACACTCAAAGTCAAAGAAGAAAGATTATTGGTAATACCTGCGCCATTTCCGGTGCCTTGAATTTCAATCCTTTGTTTTGCAGCGGGATTTTTAGCATCAATAAATCTTGTTACATTAATCCCAAGATTAGCGCCGTCCTCATAGATTGAAAATCTTTTAGTAAAGAGAGGTTTTTCCTGAGAATCTTTATAAACAATGATTTCATAATTCCCGGAAATCTTTGGCTGGATTTTCTCATTAGGAAACACCAATTCGTAATGCGTGTATTTTTGATACGTGTTGAATGAATATTGAAAATTCTCAATCAAAGCGTTCATGCTTCCATTGGCATATTCGGTGAAAAACAAACCGTCTTCTTCCCAGTTTCTATTATAATGTTTATATGTGTAACGATATAATTGACTACTATTGGAAAGATCATCGAACCTCAAAATCAACTGCTCATCCTTCCCAATCACGGGCGTTTCGTCATTGGTCTTAGGATTGAAAACCTGAATACTTCTGATCTCCTGAGCAAAAGAAATAATACTTAAAAAAACGAAAAGTAGTCTAGTTAGCTTCATCTGCTGATGTTGATTTTTATATTGGTGAGACGGAACGTTCAGAACATTTCTAGTTTTACCGAAAATTTGTCAAAAACGTTTCATAATGCTAAGTTAATGTTTTATATTTTTACATCTAAATTAAAAAGAATGTTGCACGTAAAATCCTTTGCATTTAATCCATTTTCTGAGAATACATACATCATTTATAACGATGAAAAGGAGGCTTTTCTTATAGACCCCGGAAATATGCCCGAAGCCGAGACCGAAACTTTGCATAATTTCATCAAAACCAATGAGCTTAGTATCAAAAATATTCTGCTGACGCACGCACACATCGACCATATTCTTGGTTTGCAATGGGCTTTTGACACGTTTGCCATTCCCGTTCTGATGCATTCTGATGAAAAGGAAATCCTTGGCAGCGCTTCTTTCACGGCGAAGAATTACGGCTTTTTCTTTCCTGCATTCAAAGGAGAAATCCAATATATCAAAGAAGGCGATAAATTAAATTTAGGCACTGAAATCTTTGAGATTTATGATGTTCCGGGACATTCGCCGGGAAGTGTAGCTTTTTATAATGAAAATAATGGATTTGTGATTTCCGGCGATGCATTGTTTATGATGAGCATTGGAAGAACCGACCTTTACAAAGGTGATTACGAACAATTGATTTCAAGCATTAAAAATAAATTATTGACTTTACCAGAAAATACAAAAGTCTACAGCGGACACGGAGAACCAACATCGATTGGTTTTGAAAAAGAGTATAATTCTTTTTTGAAATAATAAGATTAAGAGATGTCAGTCTGAGGCTCTCAAAGCCTTTCAAATAAAAAAACGCTTCCAAAATTGGAAGCGTTTCTATTTTTAATCCTGATGAACTTCTGACAATATCGGTCCCGAAGAAACCAATTCCAGAGCTTCTTCATTATCTGTAAACTGCTCAAAATATTTGATATATCTCGCAGCCAAATCTTTAGCTTTAGCTTCCCAATCAGAGCTATTCTCATAAGTATCTCTCGGATCAAGGATATTTTCGGAAACATTCGGCAATGCAACAGGGAATTCCAGATTCATTACAGGAACTTTGTTGGTTTTGGCTTTATCAATACTTCCGTCAATGATCGCATCGATAATTGCTCTCGTATCTTTGAGAGAAATTCTCTTTCCGGTTCCGTTCCAGCCTGTATTTACCAAATAAGCTTTTGCTCCGTGTTCTTTCATTTTTCCAATCAACGTTTTGGAATACATTGTTGGATGAAGTGTCAAAAATGCTTCTCCAAATGCGGGAGAAAAAGAAGGTGTCGGCTCTGTAATTCCGCGTTCTGTTCCTGCTAATTTTGATGTATAGCCGCAAAGGAAATGATATTGCGCCTGTTGGTCTGTCAGGATAGAAACCGGGGGTAAAACCCCGAATGCGTCAGCCGACAAATAAATGATTTTACTCGCGTGACCAGCTTTGGAAGGCAGAACAATTTTGCTGATATGATAAATTGGATAGGAAACCCTTGTATTTTCCGTAATCGAACCATCAGCATAATCTACATTCCCTTCGTCATCCGTAACCACATTTTCCAATAATGCATCTCTTCTGATTGCACCATAGATATCTGGTTCTTTTTCTTTACTAAGGTCAATCACTTTGGCGTAGCAACCTCCTTCATAATTGAAAACACCATTATTATCCCAACCGTGCTCATCATCACCAATCAGATAACGTTTCGGGTCAGCAGAAAGTGTAGTTTTCCCCGTCCCGGAAAGTCCGAAGAAAACAGCAACATCGCCGTCCTCGCCTACATTGGCAGAACAATGCATAGAAGCCATTCCTTTCAGAGGAAGGTAATAATTCATTATCGCGAACATTCCTTTCTTCATTTCTCCGCCGTACCAAGTTCCACCGATAATCTGCATTTTCTTGGTCAAATCGAACATTACAAACACTTCAGAATTAAGTCCGTGTTGCTCCCAATTGGGGTTTACAGATTCGGAAGAATTGATGACCACAAAATCCGGTTCTCCATAATTCTGAAGGTCATAGTGAGAAGGACGAATGAACATATTCATCACAAAATGAGCCTGCCAAGCCACTTTTGTGACAAATCTCACTTTCAATCTTGTATCCTCATTAGAACCACAAAATGTATCGATAACGTAGATTCTGTCGCCAGAAAGGTCTTTGGTTACGATATCTTTTAACTCATCAAAAACTTCGACTGTAGTTGGGCGATTGATGTTTCCGTCCCACCAAATCGTATCCTGAGTAATATTGTCTTTTACAATATATCTGTCTTTTGGAGACCTCCCGGTAAAAATTCCCGTTTTTACAGCCACAGCTCCCGACTTTGTCAAAACGCCTTTAGCAAATCCGGAATTGCTTGGGTCCATTTCTGCCTGAAAAATTTCTTCGTAAGTTGGATTGTGGATAATCTCTTTCGGATTGAAAATACCTTGACGTTCAAGATAAGACTTTAACTTGTCCATTTTTAATTTTTTTTGAAGATTAAGGGTGTTGGGACAAATGTAAAAATATCAGCGAATTATCAAAGTTTTAATTAAATGACTTTCATCAGTTCAAATAAAATTGATAATTAATTAATAATCAATTAATTAAATCTGACCAGGAAAAAATTTTAGAGAAACCTTGGTTTTTGAAATAGTTAACATAATCTCCAAATTTGGACGTCAGAACGAAATCTCCACCCCAAGCTCCTAAACTTTTGACAAAGCTTGGGCAATTTTGAAAATATTTTTCTTTCACAGTTGGGATTCCGAGAAAATCGGACAGTTTTTGCTCGTGAATGGTCATTAATTCTGAAAATTCTTCCAAATTCTGACTATTCACAATCAATTTGGTTAATTCAGAATATTGATTGATTAATTCCGTTGAAGTTGGCTTAGACTTGTAAAGAGAAATTCCCTCTCTTGTATCTTGCTTTTGATTGAGATGAATGAAAATCAACTCATCTTTGAAATTTGGGTCGAAATTTATTTTATAATAAACTCTTTCAGGAAAACGACTGTATAGAACGGCAGATTTTTCTTTGGCAACAGCAACATCGTAACCACTTCCACCAAGACTTATTTCGTTAAGAATAAAAGCGTCAATATCCGCCCATTCTGCAAGATTGGCCATCAATGTAGAACTACTTCCTAATCCGAAGTCTGAAGGAAACTGAAGATTGGTTTTGATGTGATACGAAATGTCACTTTTTAGTTTGATTTCAGAAAGATTCTGAACATTTTTGAGTGTTTTAAGAATGAATTCAGCCGCTTTGGAATCATTGGTTTCAAGGATTTCCCAATTTTTATAATCGATGACAGCTTTGAGCCATAATTGATTCTGATGATAGGCTTCCCAAACAATTATTGACTTCTGGTCGTCATTCTCTGTATAAAAAAGCTCTTGTCCCAGCTTCGTTGGAACAGCCAGGACAAGAGCACCATCAACAGCAACATATTCTGAGGTAAGCATTAACTTGCCTGGTGAAAATATCCTGCTCATTGTTGATTGTTTTATTTTTTAATAATCGTTTTTTTGAACGTTGAATCGCAGCTGCCCGACTTGAGCGGAAATCCTTTTTGCTTTTTTGCTAAGAAGTAAAAAAATTGGGAGCCCTTTGACTTCGCTCAGGATAAACTACAGGCGGATTAAGCTGCCTTAAAAATTCTATTCTTAGATTGCAGAAGCAACTGTTACTTCTGGATTGATTTTCTTAATCAAACCTTGAAGCGTTTTTCCGGGACCAACTTCTACGAAGTTACTTGCGCCATCTTTTATCATATTTTGCACACTTTGCGTCCATTTTACAGGACCTGTCAATTGGGCAATCATGTTTTTCTTGATTTCTTCCGGGTCGGAAACAGCTGTTGTCGTGATGTTCTGATAAACCGGAATCGTTGCTTTTCTGAACTTTGTATTTTCAATCGCCGCAGCCAATCTCTCCTGAGCAGGCATCATCAAAGGTGAATGGAAAGCACCATTTACAGGCAACAGTAAAGCTCTTTTTGCACCAGCCGCTTTCAAAGCTTCGCAGGCTTTTTCCACAGATGCAGTTTCACCGGAAATTACCAATTGTCCGGGACAGTTGTAATTGGCAGGAACTACAATACCTTCGATTTCTGTACAGATTTCTTCAACTTTCGCATCTTCCAGACCAAGAATTGCAGCCATAGAACTAGGATTAATATCACAAGCCATTTGCATTGCCTGTGCTCTTTCGGAAACTAATTTCAGTCCGTCTTCGAAAGACAAAACACCGTTAGCAACCAAAGCAGAAAACTCGCCTAAAGAATGTCCGGCAACCATCTGAGCGCCTAAACCGTTCGCTACTTTTACAGCAGCAACCGAGTGCAGGAAAATAGCTGGTTGAGTTACGCTGGTTTTTTTAAGGTCATCGTCTGTCCCATTGAACATTACTGAGACAATATCAAAACCAAGAATATCATTGGCAGAATCCATCAGGTCTTTCACATCCTTTCGGGAATTGTAAAGTTCTTTTCCCATCCCGACAAACTGTGAACCCTGCCCAGGAAATACAAGTGCTTTCATATATTTATAAATGATAAATTGATGAATTATAAATGATTGATTCATCAATGTTTTAAATTTTATTTTATTTCTACGGGTGAAAGTGCGAATCCTGAATCAATTATCATTCATCACATATCAACTATAATTATTGCATCAATCTCACCACTCTGTAACCGTTGTTGATGTAAGCGCCGTTTGGTTTTGCTTTTACAAACTCGAATTTGGTAGCCAGTTGTGTTTGTGATTTTCCGATTTGTTTGAAGATTTCTCCTTTTTTATTTTCTCTCGTTAGCATATCATTCATCACGTCGAAACCGATTACCGCATATTTTGAAGGTGTTTTGCAGTATTTTGCTTTGTAAGCAGCAAGAATTTCTTTTTCAAAATCGCCGTCATAATTAATTTTTCTGTCCATCAGATAAACCAGACTTGCTCTGGAAAGGTCATCCACATTTTTCTCAAAACTTGGACTGTAGAACATACTGAATGCTTTTACACCTTCTGTTTGTTTTCCAAGATTAATGATTTTGGAAGCAAAAGCCGCACCTGCAGACTCGTCATCGTCCGCAAGAATGGCAATCACAGGAACCGATTGTCCAGTCATCATATTATTTTCCAGCTGAATTTCTGATGAGGAATTAACAATAACTACATTCGGTTTTGATAAAGATTTTTCCAACCCGGCTTTAATTGCGTTAGCATTCGCTTTGGAATTGTCTGCAACGATATAGATTTTCTGGTCCTGATAAACCTGACCAACTTCTTTTACGATTCTGTCAGAATAAACCGAATTTTCAGTTTCGACTATAATCAGATTGCTGTAATCAAAAAGGTCTTCGGAGTTAGCAAATGGTGCAACCACAGGAATCTTTTTGTCATTAACAAACCTTAGAACTTCCAGAACACTTGATTTGAAAAAAGGCCCAACAATCAAATCTGTATTATCCGGATTGATTTGGGAAAGGCTGTTTTTGAAAGTTGTTTCGTTTCCGGCATCTACCACTTTGATGTCCAGTTTTTGTCCGTTGGTTGCATTTCTTTCCGCAGCTAATTTCGCACCCGTCAGGAAATCCATAGACATTGTTCTGTACTTCGCATCGTTGGCATCAAACCCAAAAGGCAACATCAACACAACACTCAAAACATCGCCGCTCTTTTTAGAATACATTGGGTCTTGCTTCTTGATTTTCAAAGTCATCCCGGCCTTCAGTCCGTCAGCAAGATTTGGATTAAGGCTAATCAACTGGTCCAGCGTCACATTGAATCTGTTCATAATACTGAACATTGTATCGCCACTTTGAACTGTGTAAGTTACATAATCATCTTCTGAAGAAGCTGTGTTTGACGAGTTTTTCACAGATTCGGAAACCGTAGTCTGTCTTGTCGTTTCCGTCACCGGAGCCGAAGTTGTATTGCTTTGAGAATTATCTTCAACCTTGATAGAATTATTAGAAGAAGTTGCAATAGAATCAGAACCCGAAACTCTGATTGCTTCACCTGGCTTCAAACCAGAAGATTCCAATCCCGGATTCAATGCGAATAACTGCTTCTGAGTCAGGTTGAACTGTCTCGATATTTTATAATAATTGTCTTTTGCCTGAACAACATATAAACCTTTGTCAGAAGAAGTCGTTTCAGTTTTCGTTACCGTTTTTACTTCCGCAGGTTTTTCTGTATTTGTCTGAACAACTGCTGTTGCTGCAGGCGCAGAACCACCAAATTTCTGAATATTATCTAAAGGCAAAGTAATCTTATCCCCTATTTTCATATGAGAATCCAGTTCAGGATTCAGTTTTCTAAGATCAGCCTCAGAAATTTGATATTGTTTTGTAATGCCGTAAATGGTTTGCTTTGGCTGCAACGTAATGGTTCCTGTTTTTCCTGTTTTAGCTACAGAATTTGTAGAAGCAGGCGTGGATGCTACATTTTTTGTACCGCTACTACCTTTTGAAACGACAATAACATCGCCGATTTTCAGCCCATTATCTTTTGCGGAAGGATTCATCCGATACAATTCATCTACCGTCAAACCATATTGTTTGGAAATCCCGTAAGGCGTTTCCTTAGCTAAAACGGTGTGGGTTTTCTGCGCAGAAAGCCCTAAAAAGCTGATAAGTCCCGATAAAATGAAAATCTTTTTAATCATCCCTTTTTTTATATTGTTACAAAAATAATGCTTTCAATTTAAATGGGCGAAATAATCAATTCCGATTTTTGAACATCCATTTGTTGATAAGTTTCGGCAATCCATTCTTTTCCTAAATCTGCGTAGAACACGCTGAAATTGAGCACTCTTTCCTGCCAGGTTCCACCCGGATGGACTTTCAGAAACAAATTTTGCATCTGGTCCAATTTCTCCGATTGTTTTATCTTTTCGGCTTTCAGAAGACGTTTTTGCATTCTTTTGAATGATTTTAATTGCCTGTTTTCTTCTGCATTCACAAGATTAGCAAAGGTTTTATCTGTCTGTTCCGCTTTTGTTTTTATTTCCGAAAACGAATGAATCAAATCCTGTTCTTTCTGTTCAAGAAGTGACTTGATTTCGTTGTTGTCTAATATTTTTTTGTTGATGGCCTCTGCAAAGTTCCCGAAGAAATCTTCAATCTTCAATCCTAAATTTTCAATTTTTCTGAAGGTTTTTTCTTCCAGAAACAACATCGAGTTTCTCGGAATCAAAATAGGAAAAGGAAGATTGATGGATTCGAAATAATCTTTCAACTCTATCCAATACATAATCTCAGCGTTTCCGCCAACATAAGCCAGATTTGGCATAATCGTTTCCTGGTAAGCCGGACGAAGAACTGCGTTGGGACTGAATTTTTCGGGATGATTTTCCAGTTCGTTGAGAATCTCTTCTTCTGAAAATTTCAAATCCGTATCAAGAATGAAATAATCATCGTTGATTTTCTCAATCCGGTTTCTGGTTTCTGTCAGGTAAAAGAGATTGATTTCTCTTGGATTGACCTGAACTTTGTGATATTCTTTCTCGAGGAATTCTCTTTGATTTTTAGTTGTTTCGAAAAGCTGATTGGATAATAATTCTTTTCGGAAGATATTTTTAACCTGACTTTTCAGCTCTTTTTCGTTTCCGTCAATCGTCAGTAACCCATAATCTGCAAATAATTGATTGACCAGATATCTGATGGCTTGCGTGTGGGTTTTCCCTTGTTGATAGGCTTTTTTAATCCAAAGAATCAATTCGGTTCCATAAACATTATCTTTGAATTCTTTCTCAAATTCCTGAACAAAAAAGTTCTCATCGATTGTAATCCTACCAACATCGCCACCAGCATTACCTTTGATTTCGTAGTAATGGTCACGTGTTTTGAAGTGGTTGATTTCTTCAAAATCGTGGTCTTCTGTCGCCATCCAAAAAACAGGAACAAAATCATACTCCGGAAAATTGGATTTCAGAAATTCTGCAGTTTTGATGGTCTGCAAAATCTTATAAACAAAGAAAACCGGACCTGTAAACAGATTGAGCTGATGACCTGTTGTAATGGTGAACGTATTGTTATCTTTCAAAGAAAACAGATGTTCCAATTGTTTAGGTGATAATTGCTCTTCCTGATTCTGAGAAAAGACTGCATTGTAAAGCAATTCTCTTTTGTCATCAGAATACGAATTTTGTTTCTCTGAAATTTGATTTTTGAAGTTGTCTAAATCGAATGTTTTATTCTGAAATCCGTCCAGTTTTTTTCCTAAGAAATCTTTTACAAGCTGTGGAATACTGTGTATATGTTCGAAACCGATGGTCATTTGGTTGTCAGTTGTTGGTTGATCGTTGCTGGCACGCAGCCCGACTTGAGCGGAAATCCTTTTTGCTTTTTTGCTAAAAAGTAAAAAGATTGGGAGCGGAAGGCGGAAATAGCTGCCATAATTATTCTAACAAAATTAATGGAAAAGATACCAAACCACACCTAAATTAAGACGAAAATCGTAAATCGGGTAATCTGGAGCCGTGAAAGATTTGTTCTGCATAAAGGTCTGGTTGATGTGCTGTCCTTCCACATAGAAAAACATTCTCTTTACTTTCATATTAATGTAAACATCAGCAATCGGCTGACCTCCAATAGAATAAGAATTAGCCCCCGGCAGAATATACTCGTTAAGAATTGGTGAAAATTCCCGTGACGCAAATTTGGTAAAGTAGTACAATTTCACTCCAGCCTGGATTTCTGCTGCTTTTTTGAATGCAGGGGTCTGATAATAAATATTTAATCTTCCGATAAAATCGGGCATCGGTAGCAAATCAGTGTTGGTCAATGCTTTTTGAAACAGTACTCTTCCGTTAAAATTGAATTTGCCATATTTCAATGTTGCATCTCCTCCAATCTGAGAAATGTTAAGTGAAGATGAACTTTGTTGTGGTTTTGCCGAATTATCAAAATAGGTATAATTATCAATTCTGTAATAATCTACAAAAAGCTGCGTGTTGAACCATTTTGCTAATCTCAGAGTTCCGCCGATTTGAGTAACAGCTTCGTTGTTGGGGTTTTGCAGATAATAGTTGTAGTTGAGATAATGTGAAGAATTGACCAAATAATTAAAACTCGGATAAGCGGACTGGAAGTTAATTCTGCCTTCTATCAAATAGTCTTTAATCGGTTCAAAAACCAGTTCGTTGGTGGTTTTGATGTAATTTCCGAACTCTGAACCTTTGGAAATTTCTAAGAAAGACTTCAGTTGAATCTTATCTAGCAATTTGATTTGTAAATTCCCCACTGCTCCAAATCTCTGTTCTTTGAAATAACCCGGAATTTGTAACAATGGAAAAGCATTTTTGTTCCCGAATGTGATGTACTGATGTCGGAATCCTGCATCCAACTTGAATTTCTCATTATCCCAAACCAAGCTGAAAGTGTTGCTAAGATTGTTGGAGAACTTTTTATTAGTTAATGGAAATCCTGAAATATCTATTCCACCAAAAAAATCTGCATCCGAAGCCGTTTCCGAGAAATAATATTTATTACCCTGATGATAAATCGTATGTCTTAGCTTGAATGGATATTTTGTTGGATCAAAAGGTGCGAATTCCTGACTGAAATAATATCTTCTGTAAGAATATCGGGATTCGGCGCCCGATAAATTGGTTTCGAGGTTCTGACGGTTATTAAATCTGGAATCCCCACTTAAAAACACGTTCAAATCTGCAACTCCCCCATTTTCCTGATTGTTCACATTCTGATGAATGTAATGGGCGTAGGCTTCATATTTGTTATTCTTAGAAATATAATGCCCACTAAAAATGGTATTATTGCTCGAAGCCAAACTATTCCGGTAAAGTCCCTGAGACCTTAATCCCATATACTCTATGGCAAAATTGAAATTCTTTCCTATATTCTGAGTATAAGTTGTATGCAGCTGCCCTCCGTTTTTCATTGCGTTGTTATAGAAAAATGTGGTTGTCGGTGTTTTTACGTCATAATAGTTGATATCATTTTCCCCTAAAAGATAAAAAGATTTGTTTTCAGGAAGGAGTGTCAGATTCTGTTCCGAGTTCTTTTCATAGACTAAATTCTGAAATCCCGAACCGATATTGGCATACTGAATTTTTCCGAAATTATCCTTTTTGTTATACTGTGTTACAACATAAGATTTCTGAATCGCAAAGGCGGTGTCAAAAATTTTCTTTTCTGAAAATCTTTTCTTGGCCTGATAATCGTATATGGTCGGCTTGTATATCTCTAATGAATCTTTCTCCCCAGAGTCTATTTTCAATGTATCTGAAGGCAGCTTATTAGAGTCGGTTTTGTTGACTTGTTGTGCATTAATCAAAACACAAAAAACAAGGAACAGTATTGATAAATATTTCATCAAGAAAATTTGAGTACAAAAGTACTAATTATCCTCAAATAAAAACCCCCGCAGATTGCGGGGGTTTTTATTTGAGGATAATCTAGATTATTTTTTGATGAATTTTGTATTCTCAACAGAACCATTACCATAATAAGCTTGCAGGATATAAGTTCCTTTTGCTAAATTAGAAACATTGATTTGTTTTGCATCATTAACGGATTTAACTTTTTTACCGGATAAATCATAGATATTAACAGATTTGATTTCTTTGTTAGCAGTAAGATTTACTACATCCACAGCCGGATTAGGATAAACCTGTAAGTTAGCTTTAGCAGAAGCTTCATTAACTGCCAATGATAAATCACCTACAAATTTAAAAATACCAGCAGAACCTGTAGGACCATCACTAAAGAATCCACACCATCCTGTAGTTGAGTTTAAGAAGCTGACAGTACCTCTTTGTCCGCCACTTGCACCGGCAATATTATCAATAATAGTCCAAGTTAAACCACCATCTCGAGTGTAAGCAGAACCTGTACCTTGTGCTGCATTAGAATTGATACCCGTAGTAACATAAGTATTTGCTGTTCCCGGCACATACGTCAGATCTCCAAAAAACCAAGTTCCTGTAGCTTCAACCGGATTCCAATTAGCACCACCATCTGTAGTAGAATACATTACAGCATCAACTTCATTATCAATAGCAATCAATAATCCGTTATTAGCATCTTTGAAGGCCATTTTAGCAGATGATCCGTCAACACCACCACCAGCAGAACCTCCTCCAAAATCTAAAGCAGGAGTAACGTGAGCAGTCCAAGTTGCACCTCTGTCATTTGATCTAAGGATTCTACCTTTAGTTGTTCCCAACCAAACACTATTGCCAGTCACAGTTTTTACACCTGTTAAACCATATTCAACGCCAGCAAGAGGAGCAGGAGCATTTGCAACTGCAGTCCATGTAGTTCCGCCATTGGTAGTTCTGAAAATTTGGAATGCGGAACCTACTGGATCTCCGGCTGTGAAGCCTTCATTAGCATCCCAGAAATATATTACGTTAGCAAATGAAGCAGATGAATAAGGCGCAGATGTGGTTCCCTGTCTTGTCCAAGCAGCACCTCCATTAGTTGTTTTCCAGATACCGTTTCCATTAGTTCCGGTAGATGGCGCAGTCACTACCCAAGCTGTGTTTGCATCTACAGCAGATATATCGCCGACTAATGCTGCAGATACCGGACCTGTAACTGTTCCCGAAGTCCAGTTGGTGCCGTCTACCGTTTTAGAAAAAGTTTTTGGATACGTATTTGCTCCAGAGCCATCATAAATACTGATCCATACTGTATTTGCGTCTACAATTGATATTTCTCTAGGAGCAAAGCTTGTTGCCTGTTTGATTCCCTGAGGAGTCCAAGATTGTCCAGAAGCTAACGAAAGAGAAATTAAACTTAAAGAAAGTAAAACTTTTTTCATAATAAAATTTTTAATAATTAATAACTTTATGCTAAGATAATAAAATTTAATGACTAAAATAATTTTTTTTATCTAATAAAAAGGGCAATTTATAAAAATGACCCTTTTTATTAGAGGAATTACATGTGTGAATATTTCACTTAAAAACTACCACCCTGGATATTGCTTTATATTTGGATTAATATTTATTTCATAATAAGGAATTGGTATTACCATTAATCTATTATTTGCTGGCACATTACAATTAGTGTCACAATTAGAATCTTTAATAATCGGAAGCCCATTACGTTTTAAATCAAAATATCTATAACCTTCTGCAAAAAACTCTTTACGTCTTTCATCAAGAATTTTTTCAATAGAAATCGTAGAACTAAGAGTTTCCCCTCTACGTTGCTCAAATTCATTTAGAAAAATCAAAGCTTGAGGCGTTTGTCCCATTTTAAATAATGCCTCAATTCGATTAAGATATGCTTCAGAAAACCTTAATAATCTAATATTTGTAGCGTAATTCCCCTCATTTGTAGTTCTCACCCACTTCTTACTAAAATAACCTTGTGGGGTATCCTGATTGGAACCTAAAACTCCAACTAATGAACTTCTCCAATCCGATGTATTATTTTTAAGTGGGACCATAAAACTTTGTCTAAATAAAATACTTTTATGGGATCCATTATTTGCATAAAATGTTGCGGGATGTGCATTACCTCCAGTATTAAATATTGCTGTCTGTTCAATCTCAAAAACAGTTTCACTTTTGTTATCTATATTATCTGAGGAAGAGCTACTAAAATAATTAGTATAAGATGTTTTATTGGTAATAGCAGCAAAGCTAATTGGAGACTTATTTATTACATCATTTGCATAATCTACAGCTTTTTGATAATCTCCACTACTACCTCTTGTTAAATATACTCTAGAAAGCAGTAGTTTTGCTGCTACTGGAGTTAAACACGATTTATTTTCTGGATAAGTATAATCATTACTTAATTGGTTAATAGCACTTACCAAATCATTTATGATATAATTATAAACTTCATTAACACTAGATCTTGCAAGCTTATTATTGGGATTATATTCTTCCGGTTGGATAGGAACACCATATTCTTGATTAACGCCAGATTTTGGGTCTGGAGAATAGAAGCATAATAAATAGAAATATGACATTGCTCTAGCAATTTTTGCTTCTGCCTTGTAATTTAATACAGTTTTTGATTCTTTTAATTTTCTATCTCCAATTACCATATTCGCTTGCTGAATTACATCGTAAAAAGAATCATACATGCCAAAATCGGAAATTTCCGGACTATATGACATTCTAGAAGTATTTAAAAAATAACCATCATTAGCCGTACTAACAAATGCATTATCTGACAATAAGTCCCCAAAAATAGAAATAGCAGCTCCGAACCCAGTGGAAGAACTCATCTGAGTATATACGCCATTCAATACTAACCTCATGTCATTTTCAGTATTGATAGCTTCTTCAAGTGGAGATCCAATTTCTGGTAATAATTGTAATCTTTCTTCACTACATGATGCTGTAAAGAGAATAGCACCAAGTGATAATATATATATAATTTTTTTAGTCATAATTTCTTATTTTAAAAATCTATAATTGTACCTATAGAAAAAGTTTTAAGAACAGGAGTAGTATAATCAAACAAACCTTTTGCCTCCCACCCAGAATAGTTATATACTGATGCATTTGATTCCGGATCAAAGTTTAATTTTTTGTCAAAAGCATACATCCATAAATTTGTTCCCTTTATATATAAAGTAATATTAGTAACTCCTATGGATTCTTTTAGAGTATTTCCTAAAGAATAGGATAACTTTGCTTCTTTTAACCTTATATGATCACCTTTTCTCATCCAAAGTGTCGATGGAAATCCTCCTTGTGTAGCATTTCCAGCAATTTGCATCGGGTAAGTTGCATCTGTATTTTGAGGTGTCCAGCTATCATACAAAGCATCCGCAAGTTGATTCACATTGGTTGATGACCCCATATTCATCATATAGTTTTGATATAAATTGTGAACTGCATAATCAAATTGCCCCGTAAAGAATAAACTTAAATTAAAACCTTTATATCGAAACTCCGATCTAAAACCTGCTGTGTATTTAGGAAAAGGAGAAACATCTTGCCAAACTCTTTTTGCCTTAGTTCTGTCATTGGTTGTTGCGGTATGAGTTTCATCGGTCCAAAACAGACCTGTTCCTAATGGAAGATTTGGGTTTTGTCCATTATTTACTCCCGCCCAATCAAATGTATAATATTCACCTAATAAATGTCCGCTTGCTAATGCTCTCATATTGTTTCCAGACTTTAATAGTGGCTCATCATAGTACTTTAAGTTATCTACAATGTTTTTATTATAAGAAAAATTCCCTTCAATAAGCCATTTAAATTCTCCATTGAATGGCTTTGTTGATAAAACCGTTTCGATTCCTTTATTAGATATATCCGCAATATTCGCTAAATAGCTATTTGGGCCGCCATTTTGATAAGAAATTGGTGATTGGAATATCGCATCAGAAGTTTTTTTATTATATACATCTATTGATCCTGAAAACTTCCCATTAAATAAACCAAAATCTAACCCTATATTTAATTGTTTTGCTACTTCCCATTTTAAATCTGGATTTCCAGCAACAGAAATTGTTGTAGCATTTTGATCGGCATAATTTGTTGGTGCTACTGAAGAAAACTGATTATACTGTTGTCCCCAAGAATCTGCATAAGGTATATTTCCAATTTCTCCATAACTTCCTCTTAGAACTAATTCTGAAAAAATTGATGGTAAAAAATTTTCATTAACAATATTCCATGATGCTGCAGCTGACCAAAAAATTCCATTTTTTTCATTGGCGCCTAATGTAGAATTTGAATCTCTTCTTAGCTGTCCAGAAATAGTGTATTTATTATTGAATGTATAGTTTAGTCTTGAAAAATAAGATATTTGAAGCCATTTATAAAATGAATCTCCAACTTGTGCAAAATCAGGATTTCCATAAGAGAGATATGGCTTATACACTTCGAACCCTCTTATGTAAGAATCAAATGATTTTCTAGTATGTTCTTGATATTCCATCCCTAAATAGACTTGAAGATCATGTCTTTTATCAAATACCTTTCTATAGCTTATTGAATTACTCCAGTTCCAATCGAAAACTTTAGTTGTAGATTTTTGTAATTGTCCTTGAGGTTCTATAAAAGTTCCATCTCCAACACCAGGTTGATCCCAATGCATTTCATCTAAAGCTTGGTATTGACTTCCAAATAATGAATAGAAATACCAATTTTTAACAAATTCATAATCTGCAAAAGCAGATGCAATCCAAGTTTGAATTTGACCTGCTTCATAATTTGACTTTCTAACAGCAACAGGATTATAGAAACTAGTCACACCTCCCAAATTTCCCATATTATAGCCTCCATCAGAATTATAAACTGGATAAATTGGAGCCAATCTCAAAGCAGTAAACCAAGGGTTTGAAGAATAGCCTGTATCCAAAAAAGTATTCCTATTAACTGATGTAAAGTTGCCATCAAATCCTAATTTTACTTTTTCTGTTTTATGATTTATTGCTGCATTGAAACTGTATCTATCAAATCCACTATTAATTACGAGCGGTTTATTTTGGTAATAATTAGCCCCTAATCTAAACGATGTATTTTCACCTCCACCGGCTGCTGAAATATTATATGTGTTAACATATGATTGATTTCTCATAATTGCCTTTTTCCAATCTGTATTGGTATAGCCATCATATGGTGTTACTTCGCCATTTTCATTTACAAAAGCTGTATTTGTAAAATCAGTTACCGCAGCTCCTAAAGAAGAATATGCACTTGGATTAGCATTATATTTTGCAAGCCCTCCCCACTGTAGATACTCGCTTGCATTCAACCATTTTTGTTTATCAAAGGCAACTTCTTGAAAAGCCATATCTGATGAAAACGTATAAGCTGTCTTCTGGTTATATTTTCCTTTCTTGGTAGTAATTACAATAACACCATTTGCTCCTCGAGAACCATAAATAGCTGTTGCAGAGGCATCCTTCAATACAGAAACACTCTCAATTTGATTTGGATCTATGCTTGCTAAAGGATTCCAAGAGGCCATTATACTAGCATTATCACTCCCTTTTCCAACCACTACACCATCAATAACATACAAAGGGTTTGGCGTTCCAATTAAAGAACCAACCCCCCTTATAGTTATTAAATTTGATGATCCAGGGTCTCCACCATTAGATGAAAATGTCAATCCTGCAACTCTACCATTTAAAACCTCATCTACAGAAGAAAAAGGTGTTGATTCGAAATTGGCTTTAGAAACAACATTGTAAGATCCTACCTTTTGTGCTGGGTCTAATTTTACACCACCAACTAAAACCACCTCTTCAATATCTTTGGTTTTTGTGGTAGTATCGCTTTTCTTCTTTTGTGCCATTAATGCTTGTCCCGTAAAGAACAATACGCCAACGGATAACAATCGTAATTTTACATTCATATTAACACTATTTAATTATAATTTGCAAATATGTTAAAAAAAATTAACACCAACAAATTGACAAATTAAATGATGCAACAAAATTTAATTTTAATTACAAACTATATATTTCAATAAGCATTATTATTAGAAATTGATTCAATTTTATTGCTAAAAATAACAATATCGAAAACCATACATTGTTAAAGTATTGAATACTTGAAAATGATAAAAAAATTATTTAGAATAAATACAAATAAAGTGTTTACATAAAAAAACCTGCTAATCAGCAGGTTTTGATATTATTTCAACTTTTTCTTAACAGCTACTTCTTCGTAGACTTCAAGAATATCGCCTACTTCTATGTCGTTATAGCCTTTGATATTAAGACCACATTCATAACCCTTGGTTACCTCTTTGACGTCGTCTTTGAAACGTTTCAAACTTTCCAGTTCACCATCGAATTTCACAATACCATCTCTTAAAAGTCTAATCTTAGAATTTCTCGTTACTTTTCCTGTAAGAACCATACATCCTGCAATCGATCCAACTTTAGAAATCTTAAATACTTCTCTGATCTCAACATTACCAATAACTTGTTCTTGTATCTCCGGAGAAAGTAATCCTTCCATCGCTTCCTTAACTTCATCAATTGCTTTATAGATAATAGAGTAAGTTCTGATTTCAACTTCTTCTTTATCAGCAATATCTTTTGCATTAACGCTAGCTCTTACATTAAATCCGATAACAATCGCATCCGATGCTGCAGCTAATAGAATATCACTTTCTGTAATCTGTCCAACACCTTTGTGAAGGATGTTAACCTGAATTTCCTCAGTTGACAATCTCTGCAACTGATCAGATAATGCCTCTACAGATCCGTCCACGTCACCTTTAAGAATAATATTCAATTCTTTGAAATCTCCTAAAGCGATACGACGTCCAATCTCATCCAACGTAAGATGTTTCTTAGTTCTGATAGATTGTTCACGTTGAAGTTGTTCTCTCTTATTAGCAATAGTCTTCGCTTCTCTTTCGTCAGCAAAAACCCTGAATTTATCACCCGCAGTTGGCGCTCCGTCCAAACCAAGAATGGTAACAGGAATTGATGGTCCTGCTTTTTCCATTGGTTTACCTCTTTCGTCCAACATAGCTTTCACTTTACCGTGATTTTTCCCAGCAAGTACATAATCACCAACAGTTAAAGTTCCATTTTGAACTAACATTGTAGCAACATATCCACGACCTTTATCCAAAGCTGCTTCAATGACTACTCCACTTGCTTGTTTGTTTGGATTGGATTTCAATTCCAAAAGTTCAGCTTGTAAAAGAACCTTTTCTAATAACAATTCAACATTGTTACCAAATTTAGCTGAAATTTCTTGCGCTTGAACATTTCCACCCCATTCTTCAACCAATACATTCATAGCAGAAAGCTGCTCTCTGATTTTATCAGGATTAGCATTTGGCTTATCCACTTTGTTGATGGCGATAATCATCGGAACGCCAGCAGCCTGTGCGTGCGCAATAGCTTCTTTGGTTTGCGGCATTACGTCATCATCGGCAGCCACTACAATAATCGCAATATCGGTAACCTGCGCACCTCTCGCTCTCATCGCTGTAAAGGCTTCGTGACCTGGTGTATCTAAGAATGTAATTCTTTGTCCATTTTCCAGCTTCACATTATATGCACCAATGTGCTGAGTAATTCCTCCGGATTCGCCGGCAATAACATTTGTTTTTCTAACATAATCCAGCAATGATGTTTTACCGTGGTCAACGTGTCCCATCACCGTTACGATAGGTGCTCTTGGCAACAAATCTTCTTCTGCATCCGGTTCTTCTTCGGCTGCAGCCTCTTCGATGTCAGCATCCGAGAATTCGATTTTATAACCAAATTCGTCAGCTACCAATGTTAAGGTATCAGCTTCCAAACGCTGGTTCATTGTTACCATCACGCCTAATGAGAAACAAGCAGAAATAACTTCAGTTGCACTTACATTCATTAATGAAGCCAACTCACTTACTGTAATGAATTCTGTAACTTTTAAAGTTCTGTCTTGTGCGTCAATCTCTTGTTGAAGCTCGTCTTGCTCTCTTCTCCAGGTTCTCTTTTCTTTTCTATGTTTGGAACCTTTAGACTTACCTCCTTTGTTAGTCAGTTTTTCTAAAGTTTCTTTAATTTGATTTTTAACCTGCTCATCCGTAAGTTCAACCGGCATTACACGAGCTTGGCCTCTGTTGTTTCCACCACGGTTGTTGTTATTGCCTCGGTTGTTATTATTTCCGCCACGGTTTCCGCCTTGGTTATTGCTACCTTGGCCCTGCGGACGGTTTTGACCGCCTTGGCCTGGTCTGTTTCCTCCTCCTTGCTGATTGTTACCTTGACCCGCATTATTCTGTCCTGGAACATCCTTAGTAATACGCTTTCTTTTCTTTTTGGCCGCGTTATTATTAGAATTACCAGAAGGTTTTGGTTTGTTAAACTGAGAAAGATCTACAGTTTGTTTCAAAATTTTTGGTCCGTCTAATTTTTGATAAACCGTTTCAATTTTTTGAGGTTCATCTGATTCTGGAGCAGAAGTTACAACAGGTTCAGGTGCTTTTTCAACTTTCGCTTCAGGTTTTTTTTCTTCCTGAACGGCTGGAGCTGACGTTTCTTTAACTTCTGCTTTTTCTTTAGAAGCTTTTGGTTTGTTGCTTTCAAGTTTTGATAAATCAATTTTATCCAAAACTTTGAACTCTTGTTTCTCCTCCTTCTTTATAATTTCCGGCTTTTCCTCATGAACCTTTTCCTGTACTGGTTCTACTGGAGCTACCTCTTCAGACGGTTTTGCAGGATTAAGATCTATTTTTCCTAGAACCTTGGTTTCAGGTTTTAGATTTGCTTTGGCTCTTATTACCTCAGGAGCTTTTTCTTCAATTGCTAATTTTTCATCAGGAACTTTAGAAATCACTACCTCATGAGAAGCTTTTCTTTGTTCTCCATCTTTTCGGAACTCAGCTTCCAATGCAGAAAATGCCTGGTCTTCTAATAGAGCGTTAGGATTACTGTCCACAGCTATGCCTTTGCTCTGGAGATATTCCACAGCTCTGGGTATAGATATGTTCAGTTCTTTAACGGCTTTATTTAATCTTATTTTTGGCATAAATATTAATTTGCTTTTGGCTTTTAGCGTTTTAAGCTTTCAAGCTTCTATTTTTCTTTTTATTAAGTTATTTGATTCTCAGAATTAATTCTGAAATAAATTTCAATCTTATTCTAATTCTTCTCTTAGAATATTTTTCACTTCTTCAATTGTTTCCTCTTCCAGGTCAACAATATTCAGCAACGCTTCTGTATCTTTATCAAGAACACTTCTTGCAGTATTCAATCCGACTTTTTTGAACTCATCGATAATCCAAGATTCGATCTCGTCATTGAACTCTACTAATTCAACATCATCATCTTCCGAAGTTTCTCTGTAAACATCGATCTCATATCCTGACAACCATGATGCCAATTTGATATTCTGACCTTGTTTACCTATCACTTTAGAAATCTCGTCAACCGGTGTATAAACCAAAGCATAATTAGTTTCCGGATTAACCTCAATCTTATTAATTGTAATATTTCCTAAAGCTCTTTTCACAAGAATCTCAGGATTCTTAGACCATTGGATCACATCGATATTTTCGTTTCTTAATTCTCTTACAACCCCGTGGATTCTTGAACCTTTCACACCAACACAAGCTCCAACCGGATCAATTCTATCATCATAAGCATCTACGGCAATCTTCGCTTTTTCACCTGGGATTCTAACTACTTTTTTCAAGATAATTGTTCCATCCTGGATCTCCGGAATCTCAAGCTCTAATAATTCTTCAAGGAATTTAGGCGCTGTTCTGGAAACCATAATCTGAGGTTTTGATCCTCTGAAATCCACACTTTCCACAATCGCTCTTACATTATCACCTTTTTTGAAAAAATCAGAAGGGATTTGATTTTCTTTTGGAAGAATGAATTCATTCCCTTCATCATCCAACAAAATCACGTGCTTGTGACGGATATGGTGAACCTCTCCAACTACCAATTCTCCAATCTTGTCACGGAACTGATCATATAAAGCAGCATTAAAATGCTCTTGGATTTTTGTAGCCAAGATCTGCTTAAGTGTTAAGATATTTCTTCTTCCTAATTTGGAAACAGGAATCTCTTGCGTATATTCTTCACCTACTTCAAAAGTCGGGTCAATTTTTCTAACTTCAGAAATCTCGATTTCCAGGTCATCATCCTCAGACATCTCATCCTCAACAATCACTTTGTTCAAAAAGATCTGAAAATCTCCTTTATCAGGATTCACAATCACATCAAAATGGTCATCAGAATCATATCGTTTTCTAAGAAGAGTCTTAAGAGAATCTTCGATAATAGCCATTAAATCTATTTTGCTGATATTTTTTATTTCTTTAAAATCACCAAAGGCTTCTATTAAAGCTAAATTATCCATATTTAATTTATAAATGATAATTGATGATTGATAATTGATCGTATAACAAGTCAATATCTTTCATCATATTGTTAAAATTTTATTACTACTAATGCTTTTTTGATTTCGGAATAAGGAATCTCTTTATCTTCAACCACATCTTCTTTTCCTTTTCCAATTAATTTAGGTCTTCTGTATTCTAGTCGGATTACAATTTTTTCTTCATCCACATTCACCAATTCTCCTTCAACTTTGGAATCATCACTTAACAATATATCAATTGATCTTCCAATATTCTTTCTGAATTGTCTTGGAAATTCCAATGGCTCACTCAATCCAGCAGACATTACCTGCAAACTAAAATCGTGCTCTTCACGATCCATATTAAATTCAATTGCTCTGCTTGCATCCAAACAATCCTGAAGCGTAACACCATTGTCACCATCCAAAATCACTGTAATATCCGAAGATGCAGAAATTTTAAGATCTACTAAAAAAAGATCCGGTCTTGTTAAAAGAAACTCGTTGAGTAAACGATGTATTTCCGTTTTAAAATCCATAATTATCACCAGCTAATTACATCTACGAAAAAAGGCATTCTTGCGAAAGCCTTCCCATTTTTCCCGTAAATCTTTTGCAAAGATAATTATTTTTTCTTTAATATACAAGAAACCAATTATTTCAATTATACATACTGCAAGTAATTTTTTCTTATTTTTGCCAGAATTTTAAAACTTATTCTTTGTGAATATTACAATTGTTGGAACCGGATATGTTGGGCTGTCTAATGCTGTTTTGCTAGCACAACATCATAATGTGATTGCCCTGGACATTATTCCGGAAAAAGTTGAAATGCTCAATAATAAGCAATCTCCAATTGATGACCCCGAAATTACGGAATTTCTAAAAACCAAAAATCTGAATCTAAAGGCAAGTCTTGATAAAGACGAGGCCTATAAAAATGCGGACTTTATTATAGTAGCCACCCCAACAGATTACGATCCTTCTACCAATTACTTCGACACCAGTAGTGTTGAAAATGTGATAAAAGAGGTTAAAACCAATAACCCAAAAGCAGTTGTCATTGTAAAATCTACTGTACCTGTTGGCTTTACAGAAAATCTGAAAAAAGATTTAGAGTTTGACAATATTATATTTTCTCCGGAATTTTTGAGGGAAGGAAAAGCACTTTACGATAATCTCTACCCATCGAGAATTATTATTGGTGAACAAAGTGAGCGGGCAGCGGTTTTTGCGGATCTTTTGAAAGAAGGCGCTATAAAAAAAGATATCCCCACTCTTTTTACCAATGCAACAGAAGCAGAAGCTATCAAATTATTCTCGAATACCTATTTGGCAATGCGTGTAGCTTACTTCAATGAGCTGGACAGTTATTCCCAAATCCATGGATTGGACAGCCGTCAGATTATAGAAGGTGTAGGACTGGATCCAAGAATCGGTTCTCATTATAATAATCCATCTTTTGGTTATGGCGGTTATTGTCTTCCAAAAGACACTAAGCAATTACTTGCTAATTATAATTCGGTTCCCAATAATCTTATCCAGGCTATTGTAGATGCTAATCGCACAAGAAAAGATTTTATTGCGGACTCTATTTTGGAAAAAAAACCAAAGAAAGTCGGTGTTTATCGATTAATAATGAAATCCGGATCAGACAATTTCCGGGCATCTGCAATACAAGGTATTATGAAAAGAATCAAAGCAAAAGGCGTGGAAGTAGTTGTTTATGAACCTGTTCTGAAAGAAGAAACTTTTTTCGGTTCGAAGGTTACTCGGGATTTAGATGCTTTTAAACTAGAATGTGACATTATCATATCCAACCGAAATACACCAGAATTGGAGGATGTAAAAGAAAAAGTATACACTAGAGATTTATTCGGAAACGATTAAAATTAAAAGTTATTTTTATAAAAACATTTATGAAGAATATTATTATCACCGGAGGAGCCGGCTTTATTGGGTCGCACGTTGTAAGAGAGTTTGTAAAAAACAATCCTGAAACAACGATCATCAATCTTGATGCTCTTACCTACGCAGGAAATCTTGAAAACCTTAAGGACATTGAAAATGAGCCTAATTATGTTTTCGAAAAAGCCGACATCACCAAACCTGAAGAATTAAGAAAAGTTTTCGAAAAATATAACCCGGATGCAGTTGTGCATTTAGCCGCAGAAAGTCACGTGGACAGAAGTATTACCGATCCGATGGCATTTATCAACACAAATGTAAACGGAACTGCGAATCTTTTGAATCTTTGTAAAGAATTCTGGGCATTAAATCCTGATCATACCCATGGAAGATTTCCGGACGAAAAAAGAACAAATCTTTTCTATCATGTTTCTACAGATGAAGTTTACGGAAGTTTAGGAGAGACAGGATTCTTTTTAGAAACAACAGCCTATGATCCGCAATCGCCATATTCAGCTTCGAAAGCAGCTTCCGATCATTTGGTAAGAGCTTATGGAAATACGTACGGAATGCCGTTTATTATTTCAAATTGCTCTAACAATTACGGACCGAATCATTTCCCTGAAAAACTAATCCCTCTTTGTATTTCAAATATTATTAATGAAAGGCCTTTACCTATTTATGGTGACGGAAAATATACAAGAGACTGGTTATTCGTAATCGACCACGCAAAAGGAATCCATCAGATTTTTAATGAAGCTAAAACGGGTGAAACTTACAATATCGGAGGTTTCAACGAATGGCAGAATATTGATCTTGTAAAAGAACTGATCAAACAAATGGATGCAAAACTAGGAAGACCGGAAGGCTATTCTGAAAAGCTGATCACCTTTGTAAAAGACAGACCGGGTCACGACAAACGTTATGCAATTGATGCTACAAAACTTAATTCTGATCTTGGATGGAAACCATCTGTAACGTTCGAAGAAGGTTTGGCAAAAACCATCGACTGGTATCTTGAAAATAAAGAATGGCTGGAGAATGTAACAAGCGGAGATTACCAGAAATATTACGAAAAGCAATACAATTAAATAACACAAGATGAAAGGTATAATTTTAGCCGGAGGTTCCGGAACAAGACTTTACCCTCTTACCATTGCTGTCAGTAAGCAGCTGATGCCTGTTTACGACAAACCGATGATCTATTATCCGCTATCCACTTTATTATTAGCAGGAATTAAAGATATTTTGATAATTACAACTCCACATGATCAGGCAGGATTCGTTAAACTTTTAGGTGACGGTTCTCAAATCGGCTGTAATATTGAATATGTGGTACAACCAAGTCCTGATGGTCTCGCACAGGCATTTATTTTAGGAGATCAATTTATCGGAGACGATGCCGCTGCATTGGTTTTAGGCGACAATATTTTCTACGGTTCCGAAATGGGAACTTTGCTTAAAAATAAGACAAATCCTGATGGAGGTGTAGTTTTCGCTTACCACGTTTCGGATCCGGAAAGATATGGTGTTGTGGAATTTGATGATGAATTTAAGGCCGTTTCTATTGAAGAAAAGCCTTTACAGCCAAAATCAAATTACGCTGTTCCCGGATTATATTTTTACGACAACGATGTTGTGGAAATTGCCAAAAACATTAAACCTTCTGCAAGAGGAGAACTTGAGATCACTGATGTGAACAATGTTTATCTTCAAAATGGAAAACTGGAAGTAGGCGTATTAGACAGAGGTACTGCTTGGCTCGATACGGGAACTTTCGATTCTTTAAATGATGCTTCCGAATTCGTAAGCGTAATCGAAAAGAGACAAGGCTTCAAAATCGGGTGCATAGAAGAAATTGCTTTCAGGAACAAATTCATTAATGAAGAAAAACTTCTGGAAACAGCCGCAAAATATGGTAAAAGCGGATATGGTGAATATCTGAAAAACCTTATAAAATAAAACTAAATACAAGCACAAATGAGTGATTCTCATAAACATCAATGGACAGAAACGATAGAATCCAGTCATTCTCTTTTCGATCTTAATCTGAAAGAAGTTTGGCGCTACAAGGATTTGGTTTACATGTTCGTTAAAAGAGATTCTGTCTCCAGCTTTAAGCAGACTATTCTGGGACCAATTTGGTTTTTTATTAATCCTATTTTTACAACAATCGTTTATCTTGTTGTATTTGGTAATATTGCTAAATTATCAACAGACGGCGCTCCTAAAATTTTGTTTTATCTGGCGGGAATCACTTTGTGGAATTATTTTTCAACTTGTCTTAATTCCACTTCTAATGTTTTTACGGCTAATGCCAGCATTTTTGGAAAAGTTTACTTTCCAAGACTCGTAATGCCTATATCCATTGTATTTTCTAACTTAATGAAACTCGGCGTACAAATGGCATTATTCCTGGTTGTTTTCTTTTACTATTTATTTCAAGGAGAAGTACAACCCAATTGGTGGATTCTTGCAACGCCTTTTTTAATTGCACTAATGGCAATCTTTGCATTGGGATTAGGAATGATATTCTCTTCTTTAACGACTAAATACCGTGATCTTCAGATGCTTCTAAGCTTCGGGATCAGTTTGTATATGTATGCTACTCCTGTCATTTATCCTGCTTCCAGTTTGAAAGGAATTTTCAAGACGATTGCATTTTATAATCCATTAACCGGAATTTTTGAATGTTTCAAATATGCTTGGTTAGGAGTTGGAGATTTCAGCCCAATGATGTTGATCATAAGTACTGTTATTATTTTCATTATTCTGGCAATCGGAACGGTGATCTTTAACAAAGTTGAAAAAGGCTTCATGGATACCGTATAAATCTGAACTGATGAATTGGATCAAATTTTTCAAAACATTAAAAAAATACTATTATCTGGAACCTGCTTTCGATAATATTATTACAGATTTCAGAAAAGTCGAAAACCTTAAAAAAAAATATAATTGTAATATCGATTATCGTGTAAGAATCTCCTATGATGATATAGATAATTTTGAAATTGGAAAAAATGTTTACATCGGCGCTTATTCAGTCATTTTTGTGACGAATGAAAATGATAAAAGAGATTGCAAATTAATCATCGGGGAAGATACTTATATCGGTGAACAAAATAATATCAGAGCAGCCGGCGGAACAATCAAAATCGGAAAAAAATGCTTAATATCTCAACAGGTAAGCATTATAGGATCCGACCATACTTATAAAAAAGGGATATACATCCAGGATCAGCCATGGAAACAGGAAAACGGAGGCGTTGAAATTGGCGATGATGTTTGGATTGGCTGTTCGGTACAAATAATGGCAGGCGTCAAAATAGGAAACGGAGCAGTCATTGCAGCCGGAAGTGTTGTCACAAAAGATGTTGAAGAGAATACAGTAGTCGCAGGAGTTCCCGCAAAATTTATAAAACACAGAGAATGAAACCTATCGCAATAAAAGCAGAAGATATTTCGAAACAATACCGCCTTGGACAGGTCGGAACGGGAACTTTGTCTCACGATCTTAACCGTTTTTGGCACAGAATCAGGGGAAAAGAAGATCCTTATTTAAGAATTGGTGAAGTTAATGACAGAACAACAAAGGGTAACAGTGACTATGTCTGGTCTCTCAGAGATATTAATTTCGAAATAGAACAAGGTGATGCCGTAGGAATTATAGGAAGAAACGGAGCCGGAAAATCGACTTTGCTAAAATTATTAAGCAAGGTTACAAAACCAACCACCGGAAAAATATATACCAACGGGAGAATCGCTTCATTGTTAGAAGTAGGAACAGGCTTTCATCCTGAAATGACAGGTCGTGAAAATGTTTTTCTGAATGGTGCTATTCTTGGAATGACAAGAAAAGAAATCACGAGAAAATTTGATGAAATTGTTAACTTTTCCGGTGTTGAGAAATATATTGACACGCCGGTAAAACGATACAGTTCCGGAATGTATGTCCGCCTGGCATTTGCTGTTGCGGCACATTTGGAATCAGAGATTTTGATTGTTGATGAAGTTTTAGCGGTTGGAGATCTGGAGTTTCAGAAAAAGTGTCTCGGAAAAATGGGAGATGTAAGTAACGGCGAAGGAAGAACTGTTCTTTTTGTAAGCCATAATATGGCTTCGATAAAACAGCTTTGTAATAAAGGAATTTTTCTAGAAAAAGGAAATATAAGATATGACGGCAATATTGACGAATGTATCAATCTTTATTCTAACGATAATATCTCTGCAGATTCGTCAATTCTGGATGTGCTGAACATCAAAGATCCAAACTTAAGTATTTCACATTTTTCGGTTAACGGAATCAATGGAACAATGATTCCAATGAATTTTGATGACAATAAATTGAGTATAAGAGTTGAAGGCGAATTGAAAGAAGAAGCTGAGTTTGAGTTGGAATCTTTATTTTTCAATAACTTTGACATTCCGATGATGTTCTACGCACCAGGTCATTACCAAGGTGCTAAAAAATATCCTAAAGGTAAATTTGTAGTGGAAAAAACCATTCACCTTCCGGAAGGAATGAACAAAGGGAATCTATATATGCACGCTTATCTTGCAGATCCCGGAAAGAAAATGTATACCGATCTGAAAAATAAGATCAGAATTGAGTTTGAAGGAACCAGAATGCAGACAGGCTGGGTTTTTCAAATAGATAGTGCAGGAATTTTATATTTGAAATAAGTTTTGAAAAAAAAATTCATCACATACGGAAGCAATCAGTTTCTTCAGTCTGCCAAAAGAATTATTGAAGAAGCCAAATCATTAAATATCTTTGATGAAACGCAGCACTACGATTATCCGGATCTCCCACTCACAATACAATCTTCTCCCCTTTTTATGGATGACAGAAAAGGAGGTTATTGGTTATGGAAAGCTTATGTGATTTATCATAGCCTTAAAAAGCTGAATGATGGAGACGTGCTTGTTTATTCTGATTCTGGCTGTGAATTGAAAAAAAATGATGACGGCTGGAATGAGCATTTTAATTATCTTAAAAATAATGATGCTATTTTTTTTCAGTACAGAAGTGATAAAAATTATGGCTGGAGTCAGTTTAATTCTGATTTTCAAGACAGCCCAAAATTGAAGTTTTGGGTAAAAAAAAATACTATCGACCACTTTAGGCCTATTTTCAAGGATGATGAAACTTGGTTAGACAAAAACAAACTGATGGCCGGGTTGATTTTCATAAAAAAAAACCAGCAAACGTTACAATTGATAAAAGACTGGCTGGATGTGATGCAATTCCATCCGGAACTGGTAATAGATCCAATGATTGAAGAGCGGAATCATCAAATGAGCGGATTTTCTTCGCACAGGCACGATCAGAGTATTTTGTCAATCATCGTAAGATTTTATGAATCAACGATGGATCTAAAGATTATTGATGAATGCAGCGAAGGTGATTATCCCAATCAAATTGCCAAAGCGTCAAGAAGATTAGACAAAATTGAAAAAAATAAAATAACCGATTTTCTTAAGAAAATTTATTACAAAATCAATGGATAAAAATTCCAAAATATATGTTGCCGGACACCGCGGATTGGTAGGCAGCGCCATTTTCAGAGCTTTGGAAAAACAAGGCTTTACCAACATTATTACAAGAACTTCTGATCAGGTGGATTTGCGTGATTATCAACAAACCGCAGATTTTTTTGCAGAGGAAAAACCAGAATATGTATTCCTGGCAGCAGCAAAAGTTGGCGGAATTCAGGCTAATAATACTTACAGAGCAGAGTTTCTCTATGACAATATGATGATCCAGAACAATGTGATTCATCAGGCTCATGTCAATGATGTGAAAAAATTACTGTTCTTAGGATCAAGTTGTATTTATCCAAAAATGGCACCTCAGCCTTTGAAAGAAGACTCTCTTCTTACAGGAACTTTGGAACCGACGAACGAACCTTATGCGATTGCTAAAATTGCAGGAATCAAAATGTGTGATGCTTACAGGAGCCAGTATAATTCTAATTTTATCTCGGCAATGCCAACCAATATGTATGGACCGAATGATAATTATGATCTGAATAACTCTCACGTTTTACCGGCTTTGTTGAGAAAATTTCACGAAGCGAAAGAACAGAATCATCCCGAGGTTGTTGTTTGGGGAACAGGAACTCCACTTCGCGAATTTTTACACTCCGATGATCTTGCAGAAGCTTGTATCTTTCTGATGCAGAATTATGATGATTTCGGACACGTGAATGTGGGAATTGGAGAAGACATCAGCATCAAAGATTTGGCACTATTAGTGAAGAAAATTGTCGGTTACGGAGGTAATTTGGTTTGGGACACTTCAAAGCCGGACGGAACACCACGAAAACTAATGGATGTTTCTAAAATCAATGCAATGGGCTGGAAAGCAAAAATAGGTTTGGAAGAAGGTATCAGAGACGTTTATGAAAAGAAATTTAAAAACAAATAGATGAAAACAGCATTAATAACAGGAGTAACAGGACAGGATGGTTCTTATTTGGCAGAACTGCTTTTAGAAAAAGGCTATAACGTTCACGGGATCAAAAGAAGAGCTTCTTCATTTAATACGCAAAGGATTGATCACCTTTATGTAGATCAGCATGAGAGCCACGTTAATTTTAAACTGCATTACGGCGACCTGACAGATTCTACCAATATTATCAGAATCATCCAGGAAGTTCAGCCGGATGAGATATATAATTTGGGAGCAATGTCACACGTGAAAGTTTCATTTGACTCTCCTGAATATGTTGCAAATGTTGACGGAATCGGAACTTTAAGAATCTTGGAAGCTGTTCGTATTCTTGGTTTGGAAAAGAAAACCAGAATCTATCAGGCATCAACTTCTGAATTATATGGAGGTTTGGAAGAGAACAAAAATGCAGCGGGTTTTTATGATGAGAATTCGCCTTTCTATCCTCGTTCACCTTATGGTGTTGCAAAAATCTATGGATTTTGGATTACGAAAAATTATCGTGAAGCTTACGATATCTATGCCTGCAACGGCATTCTTTTCAACCACGAATCCCCGAGAAGAGGCGAAACATTCGTAACCAGAAAAATTACAATGGCAGCGGCTGCAATTGCAAAAGGAAAACAGGAGGTTTTATATCTTGGTAACCTTGATGCTCAAAGAGACTGGGGACACGCCAAAGACTATGTAGAAGCCATGTGGAGAATTCTGCAGCAGGATGTCGCTGAAGATTACGTCATTGCTACAGGAAAAACGACTTATGTAAGAGATTTTGTAAGAATGGCTTTTGCAGAAGCTGGAATTGAATTAACTTTTGAAGGAGAAAACGAAAATGAAGTTGCAAAAGTTACGAAATGTAACAATCCAGAATATCAGTTAGAAATTGGAAAGATTGTTGTGAAAATCGATCCTCAATATTATCGTCCAACTGAAGTTGACTTATTAATTGGAGATCCTACAAAATCAAAAACAAAACTCGGTTGGGAACCAAAATATGATCTTGCAGGCCTCGTGAAAGAAATGATGCAGGAAGATCTGAAAATAATGTAGATCAAAGTTCTCGTTTTAAACAGTTTTAATAATTTTATGGAAAATCGTCCTTTGATTTCTGTCATCACAGTAGCCTATAATAATAAGTTTGGATTGGAAGAAACCATCAAAAGCGTGGTAAGCCAAACCTTTAAGGATATAGAATTTATAGTCATTGATGGCGGCTCCACTGATGGCAGTAAAGAATTATTAGAATCCTATTCTTCGCAAATCAATTTCTGGATCAGTGAGCCCGACAAAGGGATCTACAACGCTATGAATAAAGGGATTGCAAATGCTAAAGGAGAATACTTGATCTTTATGAATAGCGGAGACCGTTTTTCTTCACCCGAAATTCTGGAAAGCATTGCACCTCATTTTAATAATGAAGATATCGTTTACGGAAATGCATATTATGAACTGGAAAACCGTAAAAAATATGAATACAGAATCCCATCTAGAATAACTATCGGAAGTCTTTTAAAAGAACCGATTTGTCATCAGTCAGCGTTTTTTAGAAAAGAACTTTTCGATAAGTACGGCATGTATGATGAAAACAATAGAATTGCTTCTGACTGGACTTTTATGATGGATTTGTTCATTCATCATAATATTTCTCAGAAGTATGTTAACGAATTTATCAGCATCTTCGAAAAAACCGGCATCAGTAACACCAATACGGATTTGAGTTTCTCTGAACAAAAAAAATATCTGGCGGAAAACGTTTCCGAAGAAATCCAGAATATGGCAAAATATTTTGATGAATATTCCAAATTCTACAATGGGAAACCAGGAACAATACTGAGACAATTCAAGGACAAAATCTATGGGTTAATTTATAGAAAAAGTAATTACGAAAGAAAATATATCGATTAGAGTTTCAAAAGAGGATTGATATATTTTGGGAATTTCCCATACAGGAAAAAGTCTTTGTCAAACTTCATTTTATAAAGATAGTAAGCCAAAATCGAATTAAGTGAGAACAAATCTTTTTCAGGGAAGTTCTTTTCAAACTCCTTTCCTATTCTCTTATAGAAACTTTTGAAAATCCCAAAATCCATTTTGCAGACATTACTCAGAATCGTAAAGTTTGCAAAATTCTTAAGATATTTTTCAACCAGATTTGTTCTTGTATAAAGATGTTTTTCCTTAGCAATCTCCAACTTTTTTGCCAGGATAATAAGATAATGTTCTATGTTTTTCAGTCCTATTGTGGCTGTCATAGAGGCAGGATTTGACAAGGAATAATAAACATAAGTTTTTTGCTCTAAAAAATTGATTTTCTCCGCAGCAACCGCTGTCTCAAATGCCCAAAGTTCATCCTCGTGCAAAAGGTCATCCAGAAATTTGAGATGATTCTTTCTCAGAAAATCAGTTTTATATAATTTGTTCCAGGCCGTTACTGCCCATTCTCCGGAGAAAAATCCGTCAAGAATTTCCTTACTTGTATAACTTTCTTTATTATTTTTGAGTGTGTGATAATGACTTTCTTTCGGAACATCATTGAGCAAAAAATGTGTTTTTCCAAGTACAATATCCGGATCATTTTCCGTTTTATCGATAAAATATTGAAGAGAAAACTCATCGGCCAAAGTATCATCATTATCCATAAAAAGAATGTAATCGCCTGTCGCCAGATCCATTCCTTTGTTTCTCGTTCTACTTAAACCAAGATTAATTTCATTATCAATAATTTTAAAATTAATATTTAGATTTTCAGCAACATAATCATTCAAAATGTTCCAGGAATTATCCTTGCTTTTGTCATTGATGACAATCACTTCAAAATCTCTGTAGGTCTGATCTTTGATAGAGTCGAGACACCTGACAATATAGTTTTCAGCGTTGTATAGAGGAATGATGATGGATATTTTTTTCATTATTTTTTGTGCTTATTAATTACAACTCTAAGGATCAGAAGAGGATTGATTCCAAAGAATTTTTCTGTGAAAGGTCTGTTGGTTTTGGATACGATATCCCAATAGGTTTTCGCAAGATTCAATCTTTCTTCTTGGGATAATTTATCATGAAAACGCTCTTTAATATTGAGCAATGATCCTTGGGGATTCTTCAAAAGTAATTTGTAAAAATCATTAGATAATCCATCTTCAAGATAATCTCCAAAAGCCAGAACTTTGTCTGTAAATAATATTTTATATTTCCGCCCTATCCTTCTGTGTATCAGAGACTCTGAACAGAATTTTTCCCCTTGAAATTCCGGAAAATAGAATTGCTGATGGATTTTGGTTTTGTAGCAATAGATCATTTCCCCGGGAAATTCCCAGTCATACTTTGCTCTTCCGGAAACAATCCATTCTCTTTTTCCATACTTTTCTTTATCAAAAACAGTTTTATCAGAAAATCTGATGAACGTAAAACCCACAATCTGATCATCATTCCTGATTTTATGGGAAAGACGTTCCATTTCGTCAACTGCATTTACTGCCAGATAATCATCGCTGTCTATTACACAAAAAAATTCAGTTTTTGTATTTCTCAGTCCGTTGTTCACGGCAACATGCTTTCCTTTATTTTCCTGAAAAATATAATGAATTTCGATTTGATTTTCGTCGTGAAACTTCTGGACTAAAGTTTTAGTTTCGTCAGAAGAACCGTCATCCACAATCAGCCAAATAAAGTTTTTATTGCTCTGATTTTTAAGACTGTTATAAAGCTTTGAAAGAATATAAGCCCTATTGAACGTAGGTGTAAAAACAGTAAGAAACTTTGTCATCTAAGGCAAATTTATAGGTTCATAATCTCCGTAATCCAAAGCATATTTCAGCCAGTTTTTAATACCATATTTTTCAACTATTTTCCTGTCAATTTTATGATACGGTTTTTGTAGAAATTCTTTTAAGCCCGTAAAATTTTCAAAATCTGTGATGAAAATATTATCCGAATGATAAAAGTCGTAATCTTTAAGATTATGGTTATTGGAAACAAATTTCTGCTCCTGATTCAGGCATTCGAAAAACCGGAAAGCAACACCATTATGCGTACTCATTTTGAAATCTACAACCGCTTTTGCTTTCTCAGTATATTTTTCGTTCTCGGCTAAAGAGATTCCTTTATGCCGCAAACTTACCGATTTCGTTTTCTTTTCTTCTCTGAATTCCGGAATTGTCAAAATAGCCTTAAATTTCAGATCATTTTCTTTAGAATAATCTTCGATATTATAAGCCCATTTTATACGCTCATCCAATCCTACTCCAACATAAAAAAGATCAAATTCTTCTTTTGCCGGATCGTGAAAAATATTTTCAGTATAATGATAGATAGGCAAAGGAAGAAGATTGTACTGTGGGTATTTTCTGATATCATTGCCATCAAAAACCAGTCTTCTGTCAAAATATTTGTAGTAATCAAGAATTCTGGGATACATATCTACGCCGTCCCATTGGTAACTTACCATTTTTTCAGACTGCTTTCTGACTCTTTTGATAAGCTTTTCAGAATACATATCCGCTCTTATGAAAAAAGCAATATCATAAGTTTTGTTCTTCAATTGTTTTTCAGCGAATTTTTCAAAAAGCTGTTTTTCTTTTTTGATGAAATAATTTTTGTCTTTCAAGATTAATCTTGAAAAAACATTTCCGATTTTATGAACCAATGCAGATTTATCAAGAGCTTGAGGCAAATTTTCTATCAAAACATCGACCTCGAAACCCATTCTGATCAACTGATCTACGATCGGTTTCGAAAGATTAAGATTTTTATTGACGTATAATATCTTCATTAATCAAATTTAACACGGTTCTGATAATATTTTCCGCTAAATTATGGTTTTTTTGTACTTTTACAAATTGAAAATTTTCTTTATTAAAGAACTTTCACAAATGATAAAAAAAATATTAATAACAGGCGGCGCAGGATTTATCGGAAGCAATCTTGCTCTCAAATTAACCGGCAGAGGCTACATAATCACTGTTCTTGACAATCTGTCTGAGCAGATTCATGGTTCAGATCCCGAAAACACTTCCCCTCTTTATAAAAGTATCAAGGATAATGTCCGATTTATCAAAGGAACCGTAACATCCCGTGAAGATCTTGAAAAATCGATTGAAGGACAAGATGCAATTGTTCATTATGCTGCAGAAACCGGCACAGGACAATCTATGTACTGCATCGAAAAATATACTGAGGTGAATGTCCAGGGAACAGCTTTGATGCTAGATATTTTGGTGAATCAAAAAAATTCAGTCAAAAAAGTGATTATTGCATCTTCCCGCTCAATTTACGGTGAAGGAAAATATGAGCATCCGGAATTGGGAGTGGTTTATCCTTCTCACAGAACCGAAGAAGAAATGTTGACGGGAAATTTTGAAGTTAGATACAAAGACAATCAGACGCTTAAGCTATTACCAACATCTGAGGATTCTAAGATTCACCCTTCGTCTGTTTATGGAATTACAAAGCAGAATCAGGAGCAAATGATTATGGCAGTTTGTCCTACGGTTGGAATTGCTCCGGTTGCATTCAGATATCAGAATGTTTATGGTCCGGGACAATCTTTGTCGAATCCTTACACCGGGATTTTGTCCATTTTTTCTAACCAAATAAGAAATCATGACGGTATCAAAATCTTTGAAGACGGAAAAGAATCCCGTGATTTTGTTTTTATTGATGATGTTGTGCATGCAACCATCGCCGGAATAGAAAATGACAATGCCAATGGAGAAGTTTTCAATGTCGGAACTGGTGTTGCTACTGATGTAATGACTGTTGCTAAAACTCTGATTGACTCTTACGGGATTGATGTGCCTGTAACCATTACCGGAAATTTTCGGTTAGGAGATATCAGGCATAATTTTGCAGACCTTACAAAAATAAAATCCAAGCTTGGCTTCGAACCAAAATTTGATTTTGAAAAAGGAATTAAACAATTTACAGATTGGGTTTTACAGCAGGACATTCAGGAAAATAAATTGAATGACTCTTTGGATGAGATGAAAGCGAAAGGATTATTCAAATAAAATCAAGAAATGATCGGAACATTAATTTGGAGATGTCGAGAGGCAATGGCTGTTCTTCTGGGAAAAAAGAAAACTTTTCCTGACAACAAACCGACTTCTGAAACATCACTTTCCATAGACAAACTCCCTGATTATAAAATTGACAATCAAGACATTAAATCTTTTCTAGAATCTATTTCCATCGAGTTTTTGTTTTCTGAATTTGGAGAAAATCGTGTCAATGCTGGCGGATCAGAATTTAATTTGGAAAACAGATTGGAACCTTCTCTTTCAACAATCAGACACTATTTCCCAAATGCAAAATTCACGGTTTATTCTGATTTTGATTTGGAGATCGAAGGAGTTAATCTTAAAAAAGTAACATCTCCTGTTCCGGAAAAAGAACATCCAAGGTATCTCTACAGGACTGCAGATTATTTTAAATTCAAGTCTCTTGCGGAGTCGGAGGCAGACTTCCGCTGTGTTGTTGACTCCGATATGTTTGTGGTTTCACCAGATATTTACAGTTTGGTTTATCTTACAAAGATATTTGGATTTTGCGCGCCATATACACCAAGAAACCTTCTGAAAAGAGATATGGCAACATCTCTGGATGCCAGAAAAATCACCGACGAAAGTAATGGTTTCGGACATTCTTACAACCAGAGCCCGATGACACTTTGGAAAGACTCAGAAAATGGGAAAGCATTCTTCGAAAAGTGTTGTGAGATTATGATAAAAGAACCTTCCAGAGCTTCTCTTGTGATGTGGAAAGCTGCTTTAGAAACCCACTCTTCACCTTATCTTTTACCAGCCGAGTTTTGTGTTTGTGGTGATGACGTTGGTATAGGAAACGAAGTAATATTGCATGTTGGTCACACTCAAGTTGCTGATTATTATAATGTAAAATTTAAAGGCTAGATGAAAAAAACAATTCTTTTTATTGCTGACAGACCAGATTGGGCTTATGAGTTTATGATCAAAGCCTGGCTTCCGTTTTTGCAAAAAGATTATGATTGTTTTATAGCTTACGATGATGATTATTCTATTAAAAAAAACAATTCAAAAGGCAAATTATTTCAATTTATTTTCAACTTTAAAAGTTATCTCAAATTTTTAGTTTTCAAATTAATTAAGAAAAACGAAGCTGTTTATTTTCTAAATAAAAGTAGAAAATACTATTATCCCAGGTATATTTCTGATAAAGTTTATCAATATAAAACTGATCTTAACAAGGAACTAACGGCAAAGAAAAATTTTGATATAAAAATCGAAATGGCCTATTACTTTCAATATATGGCAGAATTTCCGTTCTCTGCAAAAAAAAATATTGTTGGGATTTTCACTGACAAATTTCCACACGAAGGTCCTTCAAACGACTTAAAAAACAATATCGACAGAAGTCGTCTGAATCAGGAAGAGTTTTTCGAAAAATATATAAAACCTTATGATCACCTCATCGTTGGCGGTGGTAACCTGCTAACGCGTTATAAAAAACTGACGGACAAAGTAGATTTTGTTTACGGTATCTATGGACAAGAAAACTTTGTTGAGAATAAAAATGTTGGCAAAAATCCTTTTCTAACCGTTGGC
>MKVE01000022.1:69385-81725 GCA_001898785.1 Chryseobacterium sp. 36-9
CCATAGAAAATGCAAAAAAAACAGGAAGAGATATTCGGTTAAAGACCAAATTTTCCGGTCCATATCAGGATCTTTTTACATTTTATCAGGATGTGGATGTCGTAATTGTTGCTTCTGATGCGGATTCTGGACCATCGATGTATGCAGAAGCCTGTTTGTCCGGTGTGCCCTGTATCTCTACCAAAGTGGGTCTACCTCTAATGGGAATAAAAGATAATGAAAATGGATTTCTAATTAATCGTGATGTTGAAGAGCTGGAAAATAAAATCATCAATCTTTATGATAATCGAGATCTTTTAAAAGCAATGTCGGTAAAAGTCAAATCTGATTATCTGCAATGGATGGATAATAAAATAACCATCGAACATATTAAAAAAGTATTGTAATATTCTATGCTATTCAACTCTCTTAGTTTTGCGATCTTTCTCCCAATAGTTTTTGTTTTGTACTGGCTGACAAAAGCCAGAAGAAAGCAGAATATTCTTCTGATGATAGCAAGTTATTATTTCTACGCTTGCTGGGATTGGAGGTTTTTGTTTTTATTGGCATTTTCAACATTTCTGGATTATTATACAGGTCTCAAAATTGAAAAATCTCAGAAAAAATCTTCTAAAAAATTCTGGTTTTGGCTCAGCGTCGGCGTTAATCTTGGATTTTTAGGATTTTTCAAATACTATAATTTCTTCGCTGAATCATTCGCTGAGTTGTTTGCCGGTTTTGGCTTCCAAATCAATCCCTGGGTTTTGAAAATTATTCTTCCTGTCGGGATTTCCTTCTACACATTCCACGGATTGTCATATGTCATTGATATTTATAAGGAAAGAATCAAGGCAGAAAAATCATGGATAGATTATGCATTATTTGTCAGTTTTTTTCCGCTATTGGTTGCTGGTCCTATTGAAAGAGCCACACATCTTCTTCCTCAAATTAAGAGAGAGAGAAACTTTAGTTATAGCAATGCTGTTGATGGATTGCGGCAGATTCTTTGGGGGCTATTCAAAAAAATGGTAGTTGCGGATAATTGCGCTTACTATGCCAATATGATTTTCAACGATTACCATAACTATACCGGTGTGACCTTGATTTTTGGAGCTGTTTTGTTTGCATTTCAGATTTATGGTGATTTTTCAGGATACTCCGACATTGCTTTAGGAACGGCGAGATTATTTGGATTTGATTTGTTGAGAAACTTTTCTTACCCTTATTTTTCAAGAGATATTGCAGAATTCTGGCGTAGATGGCACATTTCGCTTTCGTCCTGGTTTCGTGACTATTTATATATTCCATTGGGAGGAAGCAAAGGTGGAAACTGGATGAGAATAAGGAACACATTCATCATATTCATTGTCAGCGGTTTTTGGCACGGTGCCAACTGGACATTTATAATTTGGGGATTTCTGAATGCACTTTTCATTATGCCTTCCATCATTTTGAAAACCAATAGAAATAACTTAAACATCGTTGCGGAAGGAAGATTATTCCCGAATTTCCGAGAAATCATTCAGTTGATTATTACTTTTTCTTTGGCTTGTTTTGCATGGATATTTTTCCGTTCGGCTTCGGTTACAGACGCGTTCTCTTATATCGGAAGATTATTTTCAACCTTAGGAACCGGAATCGGATATCCTTACAAACTTCTGAATGGAGATCTGAAGGTTTTGATTTTTGTGGTAATAATGTTAATTTTCGAATGGTTTATGAGAGAAGAACTTCATCCATTGAGGAAACCTTTTACAAAATTGCCTACTATTGCAAGGTGGGTTATTTATTTTCTGTTAGCAACTTTGGTTTTATTATTTGCCGGTGAGCAGGCGGAGTTTATTTACTTTCAATTTTAAAAGAGATGAAAAAGTTTATTTTAAGAACACTTTTATTTTTATCACCTTTTCTGATTATTGAAATTTCTCAGGGGTTTTTACCTATTTATGCTTTTACCCATAAGTTCTATGAATCGCCTCTTTATAAAAGCACTGTTGTTCCTCATAATTATCCGATCTATGCCAACCAAAAAGGAAAAATGACCGGCGTCGGTGATCTTTGTTTCAATACTAAGTATGAAATTCCAAAAGACGAAAGCTATATCACTGATGAGTTAGGATTCAGAAATGATAGATTCATTAAGAATCCCGACATTCTTATCATTGGTGACTCTTATACAATGGGAGCAACACTTAATCAGTCCCAGATTTTAGCCAATCAGATAATGAAAAATTCTGATTATAAATACTCTGTCTATGGAATGGCACCAACAGACTTTTCTACACTTGATAAAATGCTGAAGCTTAATATCATTCAAAAACCAAAATACATTATTTATGAAAGGGTTGAGAGAGGAGTAATTCCTAAGATTGAACGTTTTGACAATTCTTTCCTGACTCAATTAAAATACGAATACAACAATCTTTGGGCGCTGGGTGACACTAATGTTTTTCTGGATAAGATTTTCAGAGGTTATATTAATAACTTTGCTAAAGCTAAAATTACAAAATCGCGAGGAACAGGAACCCAATCAAAAGTAGACGAAAAGTTGTTTTTTTATGACACAAAACATTTGGAGCCTTCTGATGAATGGATGCATATCAATATCAAATCTCTGGAATCCTATAAAAAATATTGTGATTCCATTGGAAGCAAATTTCTTTACTTGCCAATGCCAAATAAAGAAACGGTTTATTTTGATAAAATACCTGTAAACACGCAGCCCGACTATCTTTTCAAAGTCGGGAAAATTCTGAATCAGAATAATATCAGTTATTATCCTACAATTGAATTTTATAACAATTTCAGAAAAAAGGATAACAGAATGTTGTATCAATATGATGATTCTCATTGGAATGCATTGGCCTGTGAACTCATCTCGAAAGAAATTATTAAAACATTAAAAAATGATAATAGGTAGCGGACTTTTAGCTTCACTGTTTGTAGAAGATGATCGGGATGACACCGTTTTCTTTGCTTCAGGTGTTTCCAACTCATTAGAAAACCGTCCCGAGGAATTTATGCGGGAAGAAAATCTCGTTACCAAGACCTTATCAGAAAACCCTGATAAAATTTTTATTTATTTCTCTACCTGTAGCGTTTATGACTCCTCAAAAACGGAAAGCAGTTATGTTTTGCATAAACTGAAAATGGAGCAGATCATTAAAAACCAATGTGAAAAATATCTCATACTGAGAGTAAGCAATGCTGTTGGAAATGGTGGAAACCCCAACTTACTAATGAATTATCTTATCAGATCTATTAATCAAAATGAGATCATCAATGTACATACAAAAGCTACCAGAAATCTGATTGATGCAGAAGACATTAAAAACATCACTTTTCAACTATTAGAAAAATCAGAATTAAATAAAATCGTTAATGTAGCTTATATTCAGAACTATTCAATTATTGAAATTTTGGAGATCATCGAACGCTTTTATGATAAAAAATTAAGCCTGAACTTAATCAAAAGCGGATCCGGATATGACATCAATGTTCCTGATGTAGAGTATTATTTTCAGGAAAACGGATTGACAGATAAAGATTCTTATCTTAATAGGATATTAAAAAAATACTATTCATAAATGATGAATTATAAAGAAAAACTTAATAATAAAAATATTTTAGTAACCGGTGGCGCTGGCTTTATCGGTTCCAATCTTTGTGAAGAATTATTAAATCTCGGGGCAAATGTAACTTGTTTGGATAATTTTTCTACAGGTTTAAGAGAAAATCTGGAAGCCATCAAAAATAATCCGAATTTCACATTAATTGAAGGCGATATCCGAAATTTGGAAGATTGTAAAAAAGCTTGTGAAAATCAGGACTTCGTTTTACATGAAGCCGCATTAGGCTCTGTTCCAAGATCTATCAATGATCCGATTACAAGCAATGACGTTAATGTCGGCGGATTTCTCAATATGCTTGTTGCAGCCAGAGAAGCGAATGTAAAACGATTTGTATACGCAGCGAGTTCTTCCACCTACGGAGACTCCGAAAGTTTGCCAAAAATTGAGGATAAAATCGGAAAACCTTTATCTCCATACGCGATTACAAAATATGTCAACGAGTTATATGCTGATGTTTTCAAAAGAACTTATGATTTTGATACCATTGGTTTGAGATATTTCAATGTATTTGGAAGAAAGCAAAATCCAAACGGTGCTTATGCCGCAGTAATTCCAAAATTTGTAATGCAATTGATGAATCACGAATCTCCTGTCATCAACGGAGGCGGAGAATACTCAAGAGATTTTACATATATCGACAATGTGATTCTGATGAACCTTTTGGCTCTAACTTCCGAAAATCCCGAATCGGTAAATCAGGTTTACAATACCGCTTTTGGAGAAAGAACAACCCTTAATGATCTTGTAAAATATCTGAAAGAATATCTCTCTGATTTTGATCCTAAAATTGCAGATGTGGAAGTCATCTACGGTGATTACAGAAAAGGCGATGTTCCGCATTCTCTTGCAAGTATTGACAAAGCAAAAAATCTATTAGAATACCAGCCGAAACACTCTATGAAAGAAGGTTTGAAAGAAGCTGTAACTTGGTATTGGAATAATCTTAAATAAAACAATGAATCATAAAATTACAATAATTGGTCTTGGTTATGTCGGTTTGCCATTAGCAAGATTATTCTCAACAAAATATCCGGTTGTTGGTTTCGATATTAATGAAAAAAGAATTGCTGATCTTAATTCCGGGAAGGATGACACTTTGGAAGTTGATGACGATTTATTAAAATCAGCTTTGATCCCAAACAATCCAAATCTGGAAGAAACAGGATTATTCTGCTCAAGCAAATTTGAGGATATTGCTGATTCTAATATTTACATTGTAACCGTTCCTACACCTGTAGATAAGAACAACCGCCCGGATCTCACACCGCTTTACAAAGCGAGTGAAACGGTTGCCAAAGTTCTGAAAAAAGGAGACATTGTCATTTATGAGTCAACTGTTTATCCCGGAGTCACGGAAGAAGAATGTATTCCTGTATTGGAAAAAAATTCGGGTTTGAAATTCAATGTAGATTTCTTTGCCGGTTATTCCCCGGAAAGAATCAATCCCGGCGATAAGCTTCATACCGTTGAAAAAATCCTGAAGGTGACTGCGGGTTCTACTCCTGAGATCGGAAAAATAGTTGATGATCTTTACAAATCTGTCATTGAAGCCGGAACTCATTTGGCACCAACAATCAAAGTTGCAGAAGCAGCAAAAGTCATAGAAAACTCTCAAAGAGACATCAACATTGCATTTGTTAATGAGTTAGCAAAGATTTTTAATCTGATGGGAATAGATACACACGATGTCTTAACAGCCGCAGGTACAAAATGGAATTTCCTTCCGTTCAAGCCGGGCTTAGTGGGTGGACATTGTATTGGCGTAGATCCTTATTATCTGGCTCAGAAAGCTCAGGAATTCGGTTATCATCCGGAGATTATTTTGGCTGGTAGAAGAATGAACGATTCTATGGGGCAATATGTTGCCAGTGAAACCGTAAAACAAATGCTGAAAAAAGATATGAAAGTGAATGGTTCCGATGTACTGGTTTTAGGATTTACTTTCAAAGAAAACTGCCCCGATGTCAGGAATACAAAGGTTGTAGATGTTGTGAAAAACCTGGAAGATTATGGAATCAATGTTTCGATTTATGATCCTTGGGCAAACCCGGAAGAAGTGAAACACGAATACGGTCTGGAAACCTCAACAAAACCACCTTTTAAAAAATACGAAGCGATCGTCTTAGCGGTTTCTCACAAAGAATTTCAAAGCCTTAACATCAAAAATCTGCTTACAGAAAACGGAATTATCTATGATGTGAAGGGAATATTAGAAAAACAAGATGTGGTAAAAAGACTTTGATCAACGGTCAAATCTCCACCGGAAAAATCTATATCCAATAAATAAAGGCAGGCGGTAAAATAAGTCCTGCTTTTTTAGTTTTTTGGAATAATCCGAAGAGAAATAGTCCGTAAGGCTCAAAGATTTCATTTGGTTATAAGCTTTGTAACTCCTCTTCCAGAGCTGCTCATTTTTCTGTGCTTTCCAGTTCATTTCCAGCGTCATTCCCTTAAAATCCACAAGATATTCCAGGATCAGTTTTTTCTTATAAGCATCTTTTTCTTCGCGATAAGCTTTGTCCATATAAGAAGCAATCGTAATCCAATTCCCGAAATGTTTCTCTCCTCTATTATGAATGATAGATGCTCCATGAAAGTAATACAGATAAGTATCTTCTCTAAGGAAAGCTATCTTTTCAAATTTTAGCATACTTTGAAAACTCCATAAAACATCCTGAGAAAAAAGATCTTTGACAAAATACAGCTGATGTTTCATAAGAAAATCCATTCTAACCAGTTTATCACAAGCCATTACAGGATATTGACCTTTTACAAAGTTCCACACAATGTCTTTGTTGCCTTCAAGACTATCTTTTGGGGAATTGACCGGGAAATAATTTCTTCTCCAGTTTTCTTCCTCATTGATGCAGACACTCTGCCCCAAAACCATTTCCGCATTGGTTTCTTCAGCCAATTTTACAAGATGTTCAATTGCATAATCCGTGATCTCATCATCACTGTCAAGAAAATAAATATATTTTCCTTTTGCCAGATCCATTCCTGCATTTCTGGCCATTGACAACCCCTGATTGGTGGGCTGATTGAAAACGATAAAATTAAACTCAGGATTTCTCCGGATAAACTTCTCAGCAATTTCCATAGACGAATCCGGCGTTACATCATTGACCAGGATACATTCGATGTTTTTGTAGGTCTGATTAGCAACCGATTGCAGACATCTTTCAATGAATTGTTCAACTTTATAGACGGGAATTACGATTGTAACAAGAGGACTCATCAGGTGTATTTTAATTTTATTAAATTTAGGCAAAAATAGAAATAAAAATCTGGCATTAACCTATCTTTGTATTAATAGAAACACAATGGACTTTTTTTCTAAAATTATTTTTAAAATACTGAAAGAGAATTCTCTTAACATCATTCGGAAAAACAAAAATTCCAGGATTGGTGATGCATTCAGAATCGGGAACTATGCTAATTTTTCTCTTCACCCCTCAGCTACTTTATTGATTGACAAACGTGTTAATCTCAGGAACTACTGCAATTTTGTATTAGCAGAGGGTGCAAAAGTTGTTCTGGAAGAGAATGTTTTTATGAATAATTATTGTTCTATTAATGCCATTGATAAAATAGAAATCGGGGAAAACACATTGTTTGGTGAAGGCGTAAAGCTGTATGACCACAACCACGAGTACAATGGACAAACCGTTGAGCACCGCAAATTCAAATCTTCCCCTATAAAAATTGGCAAAAATTGTTGGTTGGGAAGTAATGTTACAGTATTGAAGGGTGTTACGATCGGCGACAACTGTATTATTGGCGCAGGCTGCCTCATTCACAAAGATGTTCCTGCCGGCAGTGTTCTTAAACTAAATCAGACTTTTTCATAATTATTTCTATGGAACAGGTACCAAAGATTTCTGTTGTAATGTCTGTTTATAATGGCAGTAATTTTTTAGCTCAGAGTATTCAGGCTATTTTGGAACAGACTTTTCGCGATTTCGAATTTATTATTATTGATGACGCTTCAACGGATAATACCCCTGACATTATAAAAAAATTCGCAAACCAAGATCTCAGAATCCGGGCTTTCCGAAACGAAAAAAACATTGGTCCGGCCGGCTTTATTAGGAATCTCAATACGGGATGCAAAGAAGCCAAAGGAAAATATATTGCAAGAATAGACCACGATGACATCTCCAGAAAAGATCGTTTCCAGCTCCAGTATGATTTTCTAGAAAGTAATCCGGATATTTTTATTACTGGAGCAGCCTTGAGAAAAATCGATGAAAATGGAAATGATTTAGGATTGATGAAAGCACCCATCAATGATTTGGCAATCAGGAAAACAATGCCAAAAAAAATCTCTTTGTATCATCCTGTAATTATGTTCAGGAAAGAATTCTATCAAGATTTTTACCGGGAAAAGATGCGCTATTGTGAAGATTACGATTTTTATTTCAGGATTATGACAGACAATTTGAAAATGGCAAATCTGGACGAGTGTCTCTTAGAATACCGGATCCTGCAGAACTCTCTTTCCAGAGAGCAGGATAAAGTCATCAAAAATCTTTTCATCAATCAATCGAAAGTTTTTTACGAAGAACGACTGAAAAAAGGCAAGGACTCTTATGATTATTTTGACCCTAATATTTTTTTGAACATCTATGAAAATCCTTCAAAAGAATTATTTGCAAAGGCAATTAACGTTTCAAAAAAATATTATGATTTCATAGGCTTCCAAAAGCTAATGTCAAAATATAAAAACTTATATGGTTCTGATATTTTTTATGTCAAAAACGCTCTGCTTCTTACTTGTGGTGAATCTATGTTCTATAAATATTCTAAATTAATCAACAAGTTAAGCTCTTCGGAATCAATATAACCAAACTCATGACAGATATTTTTATCAAATCTTTTAACCGCCCTTTTTATCTGGACAGATGCATTGCTTCTATCAAAAAATTTGTGTCCGGAGATTTTAGGATAAATATTCTGGACGATGGAACGCCAGAATCCTATCTCGACAAGATCAGGGAAAAATATCCCGATGTCAAGATTCTTCTTTCCGATAATTATCCAAAAAAAATCAAAGCAATTGAAGAGAATCTGCGATCCGGAAAATCTGTTAATGGCTTCGAAATTCCCACCAAATTCTGGTACGAAAATGTAAAAAAAGGCTCAGAATATGTTATCGTAACGGAAGATGATGTCTGGTTTACACAACCTGTAAATGTTGACAATCTATCGCAGCAAGCAAAAAAATTTAATATCAATCTTATAAAACTCGGCTGGCTAGGAAATGAATCTGAAAGAACTGATTTAATAATCGATTCAATTTCTGATGATCTCGAATCTGCACAACCCAAAGGCCTTCTTTTTTTCTCAAAAAGACTGATGCAGGCTTTTTTTTATAATCAATATAAATTTTTCACAATTCTTTACAAATTAGGAAGAGTTGATAATCTTACACAAAGAAAATATTGGGCTCTTAACTCAATACTAATGGGATTTTTTAATAAAGAATATTGGTTGGAAATCTGGGAAGGAATGGACGGAAAAGTAGACGAAAAAAGACAGTTGATCAATGCATCCTTATATTACCGGCAAAATAAAAGCAACCCTAGCTTTATTTCCAAACTAAAGCTGGAATCGATGAAAACCACATTCCAGTCATCTGCGACCAATTCTTACCACGAATATGGTTTCGATTTCGACGTCAACCGGTTCAATCATCTAATCAATGAAGCCTGGTTAAATAACGAATTCGATGCTATGGAAAATTTTCCAAGAGATTTCTCCTTGGATTATTTCAGGCGGTTTGTCTCCGATAAAATCAACTTTCCGGAATTTGAAAAATGGGCAAACCAATTCCGCAAACAGTACGAAAATATGGGTTGCAATACCGAATAAAAAACTCCGAAATTTATTTTCGGAGCTTTTTATTTAATCTTTTATAATAAGACCGGCATATTTACCGTCAAATTCTACAACGTAAGGCTTCAGATTGCCGGACTCACAGAAATCTTTGAAAGCTGCATTGTCACCAATGTCATCACTCATAAAAATGCCGCCTTTTCTTACTTTACTGAACAATAAGTTATATGCCCAGATCCTGCCATTATAAGATTTGTCACTGTCATAATGAACCACATCAAAAGAATTAGCCTTACCGAAAATTTTCGGTAAAGATTCTTTGTCTGCGTAGCGGTAGAGATCCCAATTATTCCTGTACTTCTGTGGAATGACACAACCTACAAAATCCTCACTTTGGTTTTGTAAAAGATAAGGCATATCCGAGCTGTAAAGTGTTCCGTTTCTATGTACCAACGACGCCAAAGCTGCAAAAGAAGACCAGCCGTAGGCAACACCTGTTTCCACTGTTTTCTGAGCATTGGTATATTCATTAATATAATAGATAACGCTCAATGAGCCTGCTCCACCCAATTTCACTGGTGCTTTTGCCTGGATTTGAAGTGCATCTGCAAACTCCTGAGGAAATAATTTTTCGAAAGGAATAAAGGATGTCTTCAGAACATTTTCTATAAAATCCTTTTCAGAGATAGCCAGGGATGCACACCATTTTTCGGCATCTTCCTTACCCCGCAAAGCAGAAGATCTGTTGAATATATTCTTCCAGATTTTCCTTCTCAGTTCTGGATAAAGATCCGGGCGTTTCAGATACGCAAAAAAAGTAGATGTAATTTCGGCGATTTTGCTCATACAAATATGTTTTGAATTGCAAAAATACAAAACAATTGCACAAACAATGCTTATATTTGTTTTTTGAGAATTTTTTTTGAAAAATACAAATGAACCAAAAAATCAAAGTCCTTTTCCGCCACAGATCAATGGAAATGGGAGGCGTAGAAAAAGTAATTCTGAGTCTTCTTGAAAACCTTGACAAAAGCAAATTTGACATTACCTATCTGGTCAATCTATATCAGGGAGAGCTTAGGGACAAAGTTCCGTCTCATGTTCATTATATAAAAATCAATAAAGGAAAAGAAGATTTCTCAGAGAATCCAATGATACAGAAGATTCAGTTATTCTTGAGAGGTTTAAGAATTAAGTTTTTTGAGACTTTTCCCGCTTGGATCGATAAAATTTATCTGGACGAGAAATTTGATATAGAGATAGCATCTACTTATTCCGATTTTGCTCCGGTTCTGGAAAGCGCTAACAAAAAATCAAAGAAAATTGGCTGGTTTCATTCAGACATTACTTTTCCAAAATTACAGCCGCTTGTTCCGAAAATCCTGAATCAGATTCCAAAGTTTGATTATTTTATATTTGGGTCTCAGCAGACCAAGGACATTTTGGAAATAACTTATCCTGATCTTGATGTACCTGATAACAAAGTCATTCTTAATGCCATTCCAATCCAGGAGATCAAACAAAAAGCTGAAGAATTTGTCCCTGACTTTGGAACATCTGCTCCGGTTTTTGTTTCAGTCGGCAGATTGCATTCCAGAAAAGGTTTTCACAAGTTGGTCGAAGTCCATTCACAGTTAATAAAGGATGGCTTTCCAAATAAAATAATCATTATAGGAGATGGAGAAGAAAAAGAAAACCTTGAAAATCTTGCAAAAGAATTGGGCGTAGAAGACTCTTTTGTCTTAATGGGATCTTTGCTCAATCCCTATCCTTATGTGAAAAATGCAGATTTTTTCATTATGCCCTCAGAATCGGAAGGCTGGCCACTGATCATTGCTGACACACTGATTCTTCAAAAGCCTATCATTTCAACTGCTGTTGGTGGCATTCCGGAAATGATTACACATCAGGAAAATGGTTACCTTATCAATTATGATCATAATGAGATCTACCAGGCGATGAAGGAATTCATGACTAATCAACACCTGATTGAGAACCTGCAGAAAAATCTGAAAAATTCTGAAAATCAATTTGATAATCAGAAGATTTTTGATGCCGTTGAAAATATCTTGACTAATTTAGCAGAAAAATAACTGATGAATATCGTTTACAGAATCATTCTGAAAATCCATTCGGTCTGGAAAAGCATTTACAAAAAAGCTTATATAGAGATTTGTAAATCCAGAGGAATGAAAGTTGGAAAAGATGTTATTTTTATAGAAGCACCTGCATTTGGCTCGGAGCCTTATCTGATAGAGATTGGCGATCGCACCAAGATCACGGCAGGGTGTACATTCATCAATCACGACGGTGCCATGTATGTGATCCGCAGCATGGAAAAATATGCCGATGCCCGAAACTTCGGGAGAATAAAAATCGGAAGTAACTGCTTTGTCGGGAACAACTGTATTTTTCTTCCCGGCTCACAGATGGGGAACAATTGTATCCTGGGAGCAGGTTCCGTTCTTAATTCTTCTATGCCGGATAACACGGTGTTCGCGGGAACTCCTGCAAAATTGATCTGCACGATAGAAGAATATGGAGACAAGGCACTTTACAACAATGTTATATATCCCCGGGAGCTTGAGAAAAACCGCCCGGAACTGGATCGTTATATCAAAGAGAATCTGCCGCATCAATACAAACCGGTTAAATAGCATCATAATTTATAGGTTTTTAACTTTTTATGATACTATTCATAGCCTAACATTGTTTTTAAGATTAGTATCTTTGCCAAAATTTTAGGAAAGAGTATAATGATCAATGTTGCAGCAGTAGAATACTATCTGCCCAAAAATATATTAACGAACGAAGATATTTCGATAGAGTTCCCGGAATGGAGTGCCGAAAAAATCAAAGCAAAAATAGGTGTAGAATCGAGACATGTGGCA
>MKVE01000022.1:81768-101410 GCA_001898785.1 Chryseobacterium sp. 36-9
AATTGATTTCATATTGTTCTGTACTCAGAGTCCTGATTATTTTTTACCGACAACCGCCTGTATCTTACAGGACAAATTAGGTCTTTCAAAGTCAATTGGTGCATTGGATTTCAATCTGGGCTGTTCCGGTTTCGTCTATGGATTGACGCTGGCAAAAGGATTGATTGCCACAGGAATAGCAAAGAATATCTTGCTGGTTACTTCGGAAACTTATACCAAATTTCTTGACAAAGAAGACAAATCCAACAGAACCATTTTCGGAGACGGCGCTGCCGTCACGATTGTGGAGAAAGATGAGACCAGGCCGGACTTTCAATTCGTTGTGGGAACGGACGGAAGCGGCTTCAACAACCTGATTGTAGAAAACGGTGCTTCCAGGAACAAAGCAGAAGAGCCGGTTTTGTTTATGAAAGGTCCGAAAATTTTTACATTTGCAGTAGAGAATATCCCGTCTTTGATCAAAGATACATTAGAGAAGAACAAGCTGACAATGGACGATATCGACTTATTCGTATTCCACCAGGCCAGTTCTTATATGCTCAATTATCTTAAAAATCTTTGTAATATTCCGGATGAGAAGTTTTTTATGGAGATGAAGGATATAGGCAATACCGTGTCTGCAAGTATCCCTATCGCTTTGAAGCTGGCATCGGACAAAGGAAAAATTAAAAAAGGGAATAAGGTCATGGTCGTTGGCTTTGGCGTAGGTTATTCCTGGGGTGCGGGCATTTTAGAATTTTAATCCAGATTATTGAAAAAGAAGATCCTTATCAGAATTGGTTCACTGCGTCATGGCGGCGCAGAAAAAGTCCTGGTAACCTTTCTCAAAAACCTTCCGGAAGATAAATACGAGGTTGACCTTCTTCTGAATCTCCATTCGGGGAAATACCTCCCGGATGTTCCGGATTGGGTGAACGTCATGTTCCTGAACCGTGGAGAGATGATCACCACCAATCGTCCCAAAGATCTGCCGAAAAAAATATACCGTGTCGTTTATCAGCAACTGCTGAAGAAGTATCCCAAAATTCTTTACAAAAGAAAGCTTAAAAACAAGCAGTACGATATCGAGTTTGCGGCCATTCATGGTTTTATGGACGAGGTTCTGAACAGTCCGTTAAAATCTTCCAAAAAACTGATGTGGATACATAATGACCTTACACAAGTAAGCGGCTACACGCCAGAAAAGATGCGGAGGTTTTTCAATTATGATAAAGTCATGGTGATTTCTGAGAAAATTCAGGATACCTTTTTATCACTGGCCGGGAACGAAGACGAAAAGCATAAAATTGTCAGGATCTACAATCCTCTTGACACAGAAGAAATTCTTACCAAAGCTGAAAAACCGGTCATTAATTATGAATTTGATTCATTAGTTCCGACTTTTATTTCCGTTGGAACCGTTTTTCCTCAGAAAGGCTTTGACCGGCTACTGAGAGTTCATAAAAGATTGCTGAAAGAAGGTTTACCACACAAAGTATTGATCGTTGGCGACGGTTATGATTTTGAAAATGTTAAAAAGCTGAAATCAGAATTAGGCATTGATGAAACTGCAACCATGCTTGGTTTTACAGACAATCCTTATCCTTATTTCAAAAAAGCGGATTTTTACATCCTGAGCTCCCGTTACGAAGGTTTCCCTACTGTTTTGTTTGAAGCGATAACATTGAAAAAGAACATCATCGCAACCGATGTTTCCGGTGTCAGCGAGATGTTGGAAAACGGAAAATTGGGCCTGATCACGGAAAACTCGGAGGACGGCATTTATAATGGCATGAAGCAGGCTCTTACCAACCCGGAAAGGTTCTATGGTTATCAGTATCAATTACGGCATTATGAGATGCCGTTCAGTCTGGGAAATTCTGTTAATTCGATAATGCAAATTATTGATAATTTGTAATAGCAGCTAATTTGCTACTCCTTAGGAATCTCAATTAAAAATATTCCTATTTTTACACCATGAGTTATTCTATTATTCAAAAAGATTTTTACAGGGAAAGCGGGCGCTACCTATCATCGTTTCAGATTCTGAAAAAATGTTTCAGCCCCAATCTGCATTATATCTATCTGCTCAGAAAAACTCAAAAACATTATAAAAAGCCGGTTATTGGTTTGTTTTATAAACTGATGCTTCGCCATTACCAGATCCGGTACGGTTTCCAGATCTATCCCCAGACACAGATCGGGGAAGGTTTTTACCTCGGCCATTGGGGACACCTGGTCATCAACCCGAAAGCTAAGATTGGAAAAAACTGCAACATTGCCCAGGGCGTTACCATCGCCCAGGCTAATCGCGGAAAAAACGAAGGCGTTCCCGTGATCGGGGATGAGGTGTGGATCGGCCCCAACGCAGTCATTGTCGGTAAGATCACGATCGGCAATAATGTGCTGATCGCGCCTAATGCTTATGTCAATACCGATGTTCCCGACAACTCTGTCGTAGTTGGAAACCCTGCTGTGATTACGCCTAAAGCCAATGCAACGGAGGGTTATATTAACAATAAAGTTTAGCTCCAGAAATAGATTTTCAGAATAGCAGATAATATAATGATGCTTCTGCTAAAACAAATGGTTTTCTGCCCAGTCGCTTCAGATGTGTCCTGAGACCGAGATTCTTTCTTTCGATTCCATTGGTACCATCTTTTAGTATTATGAAGTTCTTGTGGAATTAAATATTGATAATTCTTCAGCTTATCCGTGAATATCATTTCTGCTTTGGAATTGAGTAATGTTTTTACCACAGCATTAAGCTTTTTTACAAAGAAAGTCCTTTGTGACTTTGTAATAGTAGCAAACGTACTTAGTATTTCCGTAATCGTCACTCATTTGATAGAAAATACCCTTATCGAACCATAAGAGCAAGACTTATGCCTCGATAAGAGTAAGTCTTATGCCCCGATAAGTGTAAGACTTATGGTTCGATAAGAGTAAGACTTATCGTCCGACAACAGTGAGACCTGCCGATCGATAGGACTTAAATGGAAGCTCGAATACTATAATAAAAGAGTACCGATTTCTCGATACTCTTTTATTTATAAACTTGTTTGGACATTATCCTAATTCTTTCACACTAGTTGCATTAACATCGTGAAAGCCCTTATTATTAAATCATTTTATTCCACTGTCCTTTTTCTAATTGATAAATAATAGGTTCTTCATTAATTCCATTCTCATATATGTATAATCTATAACAGTTATCACACTTAACAATTGTTTTCATTTCCATATAGAGTTTTTCTGAATCCACAAAACCATCATATTTATCATACTCCGTTTCTGAAATCATTAATAATTCATTTGGATTTGGAATATCATTCAGTTTTATGATATTTCCACATATACATTTCATCTTAGGCATAATATAAATCTATTTTTTAGGCATAATAACAATACCCTCGATGTCGCGGATTTGTAACACGTATCAATTATAAATCCACCAACACATCTGGAACATCTGTTATGGTTCTCAGTATTTTTAAACAGCTTATTTTATACTTTCTTTTGCTCTGGCTATCTGCAATACTATTTCAAAATCTATTTTTCTATCACACTTCCTCAAAAAACAGTATTGAATATCAATACTGTTTTTTATTTACCAACTTATTTGGAACATTACCACTCGTTTGGAATATTGCCCATTATTGCCACACCAAAGTATAATTATTTGAGAAATTTTCTATTTATAATCTTACCAGAATCAATATTAATTTCATACAAGCAACCATCGTAGTTATAGCCTTTCAAGATATTTCCTTTATCAAGTATAATTTTATCATAAGGACTATCTAAATAAATATGCGAAATTTCTTCTACTTGCCAAACTATATTTCCCATTTCATCAATACAATAAATATTCTCATTATGAAATGAATTCGGGGGTGACTCTAGTAATACAAAAATTTTGTTAGAAAAAATTTTAAAGTCACGAATATTATATTCAAATTTATAAATAATCAAATTATTTACATAAATCGAATTTCCTTTTGTAGTTACATTCATTATTTTAATTTTCTAGTGTTTTTAATCCAAGTTTCCTGTACACGAGTTAAAACTTCAACCTGAGTTCCTCCACCATTTCCCCATCCCTCAACTTTAGCCGCTGTTCCAATTCTAATTTTTGTGCCTTTGGGAACTACAACATCTGAAACAAGTTTCTTTAGTAAGAAAACCTTCAATTATCGACATAAATTTAGAATAGGGAGCTTTATACCCAGCTTTAGTGAATGATTCATTTACAACATCTGGATTAACGTTTTTCATTCTACTTAAACCACTGGATCTACCTCGATGTCGCGGATTTGTAATCCGTGACTAATTATAAACCCACCAACACATCTGGAACACTTGTTATGGTTTTCAGTATTTTAGATAACCTATTTTTATACTTTCTTTTGCTCTGGCTACCTGCATTACTATTTCAAAATCTATTTTCTATCACACTTCCTCAAAAAACAGTATTGAAATTCAATACTGTTTTTATTTACCAACTTGTTTGGAACATTACCCGCCATATACATCCTTGCGCCATAGTCATACATTCCTGTCTCCTGCAACTCCTTTCCATTGTACTTGTAATTCTTATAAGTTGCTGAAGAGTTTCTTCATATATACTTTCTGCTCTTATAGATTACTAATCGTATCTAGCAGGTTTACCTTCTTCAAAAACGATATCTTCAAGACGATAAACTTGTCTATTTTTTGTATCAAATAAATAATAATCCGTTCCCATCTCTGCTGAATTTGATTGATTTTCAAAATTTTGCAAGTGATTTAGAGTGCTATTTTTTAAATATTCCTTCAATAAATATTCTTGATCTATAAAATATCGATTACTCTTATTTTCTACAATAATATTTTTATAATTTTCTCGCTTATTATATGCATAGTAGCTTTTTCCTTTATCTACATCATATATTAATGCATAAAATGTATTTGTATTAGCTATAGGCATTGTATTTGCCCAAGAAAATATGAGGATTATGTTGTCGCTCTCTAATTCAGATTTTAGATTATTTAAAATTATTTTTATTGGTTTAAAGTTTTTACCTAAATATATTTTGCTTTTACCAGAATTCTGATTTTGCTCATTATGTAATTTTTGTAAATTCTCAACATCCTTAAGTATGTTGCTTTGACTCTGACAACTTGTTATAATAAATATCATTATTAATCCCACGAAATTTTTCATAGTTATTTTGATTTTTTGCTTTGAATAATTGAGTTAAATATATTTTGAGTTGCAGGATTCAATTTATAAATTACGTTATTAATTAATGGAACTGTTGAAACCTTTTGAATTAATTGTGTATTTGTTGTACCTGGTGAATAATTTAGTCTTAGTGGTAAGTTTTGTTCTGCTCTCAATACATTTTCAATTGTAGAAGAATAAACTTCACTTTTGGGAATTTTTCTATCACCACTTTCTTGCGGAATAGTTGTCCATTCAGATCTTAAAATATCATTATCAAAAACTTGATTTGAAAAGCTATGTCCTAATTCGTGGAACAATGTAACGTGAAAAGGTGATTGCTTACTACCTGAAGTTGTATCTAATGTAACATCTTGTTTAAATGCTGTAAATACAGTACTTCCATCAAGAGTTGCTCCATTCTTACCGACATTAGACCCGTTCAAGCTACTATCCTTTATAGTGGTATTGATATCATCATTAGCAAATAGATTTAAATATTTGGATCCAAATGAATTTTCATCTCCTCCAGTAATGGAAGTCAATGCAGACAAAATTTGGCCAGCATAACTATCGCTTTTCACACTTGCTTCCACGTCCCACTCTTTTGTTTCTAAATTTTGCGTGTAATATTTTCCATTATTATATCTATAAGTATTATCACCATCTTTTATATTAATCCACATTCCTGTAGGATCAGTGTATTTTATAGGATTATTAGCAACATATGTAAATGGAGATGTATCAGGATATTTTTCCGCAAGCGGATCTACAACTCCCCATCTACCAATGTCACTCATATACATCCTCGCCCCATAATCATACATTCCGGTCTCCTGAAGCTCCTTGCCGTTGTACTTGTAGTTATATCATATATTTTATTCACCTCTTCTTACCTTTATAAATTAAATTATTTTCAGTACCAATTTGCTGAATAATAAAGATAGAGTCATTTTTATGTTCAATTTTAAGTGGGAAATATTTACCGGCTTTATCCCTATATGTAATATTGGCTACTTTAAAATCATTATTCATTTTTAAACTATTGTATACAATTATAATTTTCTCTTTTCCTTTTATGAAATCTAGAGAATAAATTATTAACTCATATTTATCTAAATCGTTGAAATATTTTTCACCATTGTATGTAAATTTTGTCCTCTCTATTTTTTTATTCCTTTCTTTGTAAAAATCCTTGCCTTCATTTGAGACCCTAAATTCTAAATCAAAATCTCTATCATCTACTGTGGGATTATAATACCAATAAACGATAATACCAATGATCATTAATAAAACAACTAGTAGACTATATTTTATATTTTTTTTTATCATTTTTAAAATATTTAAAATATTTGCTATGGGTACTGTCTGTATGAATTATATGGGTACTGTCTGTATGGATTATTAGTTTTAACTTCTTTTTTTTGTGCTGAATTATCTAACGTCTCTCGAACTTCAGACATAATAATTTTAAGTCCGTGGATTCCTGAATTATCTTCAAATTGGTTAGTTTTTGAGTTGTAATAAAGTCTATTGTTTTGAGTATCCGTGCCTGCACTTTCACCTCCTTCTATTGCATTATCATAGTAAGAAAAATAATACCCCTTCTTATCGTTTCCATAACCAACAACATTGACAAAATGGTCTGTGGCTTTATTTGAATTATTTTCCTCACTTTGTGGTTTTACTCCATAGTCTACTCCAACAACTACAGATTTACCTTCGTTTAAGTTATTAATTATCATATCAACCCCTTTTTGAACATCTACTTTAATATCTTGTTTTGTTGAAGGTCTATACTCATTAATCATATTTATCCTATGTGACGCTAGTTCTGATGGATTTGCCGTACGATAGTTCCCTCCATATTCAACTTGCCTTGCTGCTGCATGCCAACAATTAAAAACTAAAGGAGATTGTCCTTGTAGGATTCTTCCCGGAGCAAAAACAGCATTAGAATAGTTTGAAAAACTTTTCCCTGCTAGAACGTTAGAGACGAATTTATTTGAAAACTTAATTGGAGGATCTATTGGTGCCATGCCATCCGGATCAATAAATCTTATCGGATTATTAAAACCATAATTATAAGGACTATGACGACGCATTTGCTCAGCCAATGGATCTACAACACCCCATCTACCAATATCCGCCATATACATCCTTGCGCCATAATCATACATCCCCGTCTCCTGGAGTTCCTTACCATTGTACTTGTAGTTATAGGGGATCGCCATCGGATTTGTTTTTGTTTATAAAGAAAATTGCCAGCCAAATATTTATTATAAGAAATATCAAAAAAGGAATAGAACTATAAAAAAACTGACCTTTTGAGAATAAAGCACCAAAGTAAATTAAGATATCTACCCATATTGTAAATAATAAAACTGTTGAAATGATGATTAAATAATATTTATTTTTTAAACTAAATATTATTAAATAAATATTTATGAGTAAAAAAACGACAATATGTATTAATGGATTTTTAATACTAAAATCTGCTAATATTGATTTATTCTGAAGGAAAGCAAAGACCAATTTAAAAATTGTATCATAAGAATTACCTGAATAACTTATTTGTATTGAGAAAAAAGCCCCACATATAAGTAACGATAATATTAAAAATATTCTATTTTTCATAATTTAATAGGAAGATGTACCTTTTTTATTATTAGGATCTGGAACAATTTGACCATTATTAAATATCTTCATATTATTAAAATTAACTCTGTTAGATGTATCTACCGGATTTGTAGTATTTAACAATGGGGCAATATAAAATATTAAAGAATTGTCCATATTAGTATGATCTGTGCCAGTTGGTAAACTAATATTTGTTGATTTTTGTGAAGAATTAGTAGCAGATCCACCACCACCTATATAACTTGAGCGATTAGAATTAAAATTTATAATATTTTTTACATTAGAGCCTAAGGATGCAGAATATGCACTTCCTAAAATACCTCCTTCTGGAGAAGCTGCTTCCAGAGTCATCACTAAGTTTATAGGAACATCTTTCGCAATATTAGCTGCCTCTAAAACGTTTTTCCCCCCTAAACTATGTCCTACAAGATCAATTTGACCATCAGGATTCGCCGCATGATAGTCGGATATTGTTTGGGCTATATGTTTTGATGTAATATTAGAGTCAGAACCTGCGTAGTTTATTACAGTTGCATTATCAACAGAAAATATTGGGTTTTTTCCTATTAGAGAAAGACCATCATCACCTCTATTATATGGTGCGGGTAAATTTTTCACCAAAGTATTATTTCCTTGAATATAATCACCCGATCCTCCTCCAGCTCTTCCATTTACGGTAATAACAAGATGAGATACATCTTTATTTACCTTAACAGCTTCAAGACCTTCCAATTCTCTACTATCAATTACACGGTTTTCAGAAAAATTATAATGAGATTGGTAAGCGTATTTTTCAGAAAGAGGATCTACATTAAAAAATCTCCCTACATCCGGCATATAGTTTCTCCACTTAAAACTGTACCATCCAGTCTCTTGTAATTCCTGTCCTTGGTACTTGTAATTCTTGTAAGAACTCTGTCCAAAAAATGATCCAGAGTCGTTGTCCAGATGATTCATTCCAAATGGATAGTAATTGTTCTTGTCCGTAACTTCTATGCTGCCTGCGCTGTTCCTTGAATAACTCACCCTTGCATTGCCAAGATGATCTCTGTACTGGTAAATATAACAATTTTCCACAAAACTGTAATATCCCTCCGCTGTCGGTACGAACTGCAATGTTGCATTTTCTATTCCGGTTCTCGTCACGCCCAAAGTTCAGCCTCGTGTTACCAAGGTTGTCTTTGTACTGGTAAATATACCTAAAATTATCATAGTCATAAAACCCTTCTGCCATAGCAAAGAAGTTAGGCACACTTTCCTTTGTTACCGTCGTCGGGTACTAAGATGGTCTTTGTACGGGTAATAACACCAACAAATCTGAAACACCTTTTATGGTTCTCAGTATTTTAGATAGCCTTTTTCTAATTCTCCTATTCTGGCTACCTGCAATACTTTTTCAAAATCAATTTGTATACTTTTTTTTCTAAAAAACAGTATTGAATATCAATACTGTTTTCTATTTACCAATTTGTTTGGAACACTGCCAAAACCAGTTTCCTGCAGCTCTTGTTCCTGAAACTTGTAATTCTTGTAAGCTGTCTATTGTATAATTTTACCACTTTTTTCAAAAAAGAAAGAATTTATTTTAATTTTTTTGTTTTTATTAAAATCATAAACATAATAAGGCGTACTTAACTCTGAACTACTAAAAGAGTCATTTAATGATAATAAGTATTCCTCTTTACCATCAAGATAGTTGTCCAAAATATATACAAGTTCTCTAAAATGTACATCAGATGTATTATTAGACTCCACTATTGTTCGTGGATTCTTTTCAGTAGTTCTAAATAATTTCTTTTCCCCTGTTGATGGATAATATATTAATGCATTATAATAAACATTCCCATTCTTTACTAATATGTTCTTTTCCCAAGAAATTATTAAAATGACATCTTCCTTTTCTTTGGAAAGAATAGGTTTTATGATTTCAAGCTGCTTAGTATAGAATTTTCCCTTTGGAACATTGTCATTTAGTCTTTTATATTTTTTGTATAAAGGATTACAGCTAAATAATATTATCATTACTAATAATAAATATATTTTTTTTCCCATAACATTATTTTTTACTGTTCATTATTTTATTATAAATATTCTGCACACTGTTTGGCATAGTAAATATTCTAGTATTTGTATTTATCTTCAAATTAGCTGGACTGTTTCCACTAGTAGTAGGACTCCATTTAATACTATTCACATTAACTAATGTCGAAGCAGTATTCGCATCTGGGCTATAACTCGTTCTAATAGGCATTCCTTGCTCGGAACGTAATAAATTTTCAATATAGGAAGCAGCTATTTCAGATTGCGGAATGTTGTTAGGCAAATTATTCTTATCATCTGCATCAACCCAAGAAGCTCCCAGTTCTGACCTTGAGGAGACTTGGTCAAACCAAGAATGCCCTAATTCGTGAAATAGCGTAGCATAGAAAGGACTGCTTGTTTGGCTTGACTTCTCTCCAAACATTGATGTATATGGTTTTACCTCTTGATCAAATGCAGTTAAAACCACCGAACCATCTGTACTTGTACCATTTTTTCCTTCAAATTTACTTCCTTTGCTGGATTTTATAGTTGTGTTTACATCATCATTTGCAAATAGTCCTAAAAATTTACTTCCAAAAGAATTTTTATCTCCTCCTGTGATAGAAGTTAGAGAAGACAAAATTTGGCCAGCATAACTATCGCTTTTCACACTTGCTTCCACGTCCCACTCTTTCGTTTCTAAATTTTGCGTGAAATATTTTCCATTATTATATCTATAAGTATTATCACCATCTTTTATATTAATCCACATACCTGTTGGGTCTATAAATTTCATTGGATTATTAGCGGTATATTGATATGACGAGTAAGAATAATAAAGTTCCGCCAACGGATCAATCACACCCCATCTTCCTATATCCGCCATATACATCCTAGCACCATAATCATACATTCCTGTTTCCTGGAGTTCCTTACCATTGTACTTGTAATTCTTATACGAACTCTGTCCAAAAAATGATCCAGAATCGTTGTCCAGGTGGTTCATTCCAAACGGGTAGTAATTGTTCTTATCCGTTACTTCTATGCCGTCTGTACTGTTTCTTGCATAGCTCACCCTTGCATTGCCAAGATGATCTCTGTACTGGTAAATGTAACGATTTTCCACAAAACTGTAATACCCCTCCGCTGTCGGTACGAACTGCAATGTTGCACTCTCTATTCCGGTTCCCGGTTCTGTTAAAGCAACTTCCTCCACTCTTTGGAACGCCTCCCGCTCCATCGCAAGATCGAGCTCATTGTCTTCTTCAAAGCTATTAGCCGCAAGCGTGAGTCCTGAAGTTCCCGGATCAAGATACTGGAAACCATCCAGATAATGCGTAGTGGCAGTAACGGTCGCCCAGATCCCAGGCATCGTCGGGCGCAGGGAGGTGTAAGACTTTCTGAGCTTTACACCGTCTGCCCTGTACAAAGTGCTGCTACTTGACTTCCTCTTACCCGAACCCATATCCATTGCATTGGGAAGATTAAGGTGATTGTAGGTGATCGAGTTGAATCTTTTATCCGGCATAGTAATCATATTGCCGTTATCATCATAATCAATCGTGCTATTGCCACCCTCATAACCATTGGCATCACCTGAAACATCGTCTATTGATGTCAGCCTATTTCCTGTATAGTGATAGCTAAGATCATCAATCAGGCTGGACGTTGTCCCGATATTATATGAAAACCTCTTAAGCTCACTGATATTTCCATTGAGGTCATATTTTAGGATCTCGTTATTCTCTTCAGGAAATGTATATTGGCCGCTATTCTTCACATAATAAAAGCCCGCCCTCAGCCTGTTAAGGGCATCGTAAGTGTAACCATAGGATTTCTGCTGCTGGGAGGATAACGCAGGATCTGCTATCAGCCAGTCGATCTGCGAGATATTGCCGTTATATTTTTTATTGACCTCCAGGGACTGGTCCGCCAGGTAAGGCTTTCTGAGGTTGGTCGGAATAGTAACAGTGTTATAATTAATCTTGTAGGCAAAAATGTCAGTACCGATATTGCCTAAATCATTAATGCCTGTCATCCAGCCTCTGATGTTATAGGCATAATTGACTTCCTGAAGATTATTGCCAACTTGTTTTTTAACAAGTCTGCCCAGTTCATCATAAGTATTCTCTGCAAGAAGGACTTCTGCATTGCTGTTGACCTGATGATAATGCTGCTTCAGCCTGTTCTGATAATCATAGATAAACCGTTCTGCAATTCTTACTTCTGTGTCAGCAGTCTTTCTCTTGTGTCTGGTTATAGTCTTCTGCGGTGTTCCTGTGAAATCAACAAAAGACTCTGTCTGCGTGTAACCTCCAAGATGGTTCCTTGAATAAGTGCCGATAATATGTCCTTTCTCATCATAATAGTTAAAAGTTTTGGTCCAGGAATGGTTCTCTATATTATTCAGATAAGAGGCTACCGGTAAAGATTTTGTGTTAATATTATTCTGGAAATTATCCGTGATGAAGGTCTGCTGGAAGGCTAATGTCGACAGGTTTGGCTTATCGGCAGGATAGCTGTCATAATAGTTGACCGATAACAGTTTGGTTATGGTATTAGGATAATTATTTGCCGTAAGATTATCATAATAAACTATTAATCCGGGAGCAGTGAATCCTGAAGATGTCGTTCTCGAAACATTGTTACTGCCTTTACCATTCAATGTCGTCTGAAGGCTGCTTCTTGTTCCTGAATCTGATGTAATTCCTGTGTAGGCAACCCTTCCGAACTGGTCGTACTTAGTGAAGAGCCATTCTCCGGCATCTTTCAGATTGGCATCCTGGGTCATTACCAAACGGTCCTGATTATCATAAACCATAGATTCCCAGCCTTTACCCGGAAGCTTTTTTTCAGCGAGTCGATTTCTGCCGTCGTAACGGTACTGATAGCTTAGTTCTGACAGTATCGCACCTGTTTCTGTCAAATCGGCGGTCGCCAGATTATTTAGGACTTCTTCAACGCCTTTAGGTGAGATTACAAAAGCCAGCTGGTCGTATTCGTTATATACATAATAAGTGTCCGCTGATTGCGTGGTTGTCAGCATCTTTCTTACTAATAACGTCTGTCCCTGTCCATTCTTAAACTCGTAAGATACATTGTCGTCCTCATCCGTTACCTTATTCTTGTACAGAGTTGCCTTAGCATAGTAATTTCCGGTAGCTAATGACAGTGTACTGTGGGTGATGTTATCAGTCCATGGTGTTGGAGTGCTGGTCACAAACTTTAGTACTTCACTGGCTTCATTGACCATATAATCGAAGGTAGTCCTTTTACTATTGTTTCTCCAATCATCACCCGGGCCATATTGTTCCAAAACCCTATCCAGGGGCGAGTTTTCTAATTTTTTCTCGCTAAAGGCATTACCGCCGACACCTAAAGACCAATAATAAGGATCGATATTGTTTACTGTTGTAGGCTGTATGCTACCATTAAGCGTAGAAACGGGTACAGGAAGATAATCTAATGTCTGCCTGCCAAAGCCATCATAAACAATAGGCGTTACCAGGTCATTCCCGCCGGGTGTCGATTTGATGGCTATATTCTGCTTGGGTCTGCCTAATCCATCGAAATAAGTGATGCTCTGGACCTGTGGTGCATACTTATTGCTTTGAGTTACAGGCGCAAGATAGGTTCTCGTGTAGATGTAATTCTCTGTTAAGCTAGCACTATTATTACCCACAGTGGATGATGGAAGCACCGTCTCCGTAGTAGGATTTCCTATTTTGGCGACAAATTTATTGTTGTTGCCGGTATAACTTCCGTCATTTGAGTTGGCATGAAAACCTGGCAGCATACGGATGCTGCTCCCATCAACCACAGTCTGCGGTGCGGAATAACCATTCAGTACCTTCTGAGAGTAACCTGCAATGCTACAGATTAGCCCTAATGTAATAAGTATCTTTGTTTGCATAAGATAACTTTATTTTTGATTATTAGTTTTTTGTTTTTCAAGCCGTTCTATACGCTGAATAAGGCTTTCAATCTTCGTATACTCTTTCTTCAATTCCTTGTTTTGGACCTGCAATCGTTCAATTTCCTCTGCTTGGTTCTTCAATTTCTTATTTTGCTCTATAGAATATAAAGTAAGTTCTTCTATTTTTTCTAATAATAGTTTCTGGTTCTCTCCTAGGGTGACTCCATTTTGAAGAACTTCTTTTTCAGATGGTACATTGGGTAGATAACCTTTTTCTTTGATGTGTTTTTCTACATCTTCTAATGTTGGCAATGAGTAATTTGCTTTGAATACATAATCCGGCCAGCCAGTAAGATCTACTTTAACTTCTTTTGTGTGTATCGTCCCGTTAACATCTAATTTGTATTGGGGATTATTTATACCTATTCCTACATTCCCGTTCGAAGAAGTCGTAAACTCTACATTCTTAGCTGTAATATCGTAATTAGAGTAATAGCTTCCCTTAGGAAGATTATATAAAGCATCATTAATTGAAACAGCATTGAGATTATGGTATCCGGATACATCCTGATAAGAACCTGTATTGCTAACAACTGTTCCATCTGTGTAATAGGTGGTTCCTCCTCTCAAAAAGACTATGATATTGTTTGTCCCTGAGTCTGAAAGCACTCTTCCTACAAAAGATATAACCTTAGAGGTGGGGCTATCTGTTTCAAACCCATTAGTGAAATTATGCAGACTAATACTGTTTCCGCCAGAACCCCATCCGTTTCCTATCGCTGTAATGCTTGCTACACCGTGTGCAAGCCAGTTTCTATTATTGTGAATATTAGGTCTGGAAATGTTTAAGGATCTGTGTCCTCCGTCTTGTAAAAACCCTTGAAAAACAACAGGCACGTATTGATTCTGGCTACCTGCTGATGTGAAGGTTGTAAAAGTCTGAGACTTTAGTAATCCCAGAATCAGAATAAAAAAAAGGAATAATGATTTTTGCATTCTTAGAGGTGTATTAGTTTTTTATTTTATTAACCTTCTTGATTGACTCTAACTCGGCCTTTAAAGATTCTATTTCTTTTGAGTGTATTTCCTGCATAGATTTATTGTCTTCAATTAACTTCTTGATCTGTTTATTTTGATCAATACTATACAATGTAAGTTCTTCAATCTTCTGTAACAACTTGATCTGGAACTCGCCAACATTTACCCCCTCCTTTTCCATTTCTTTGGCTGAAGCTATTTCTGGTAGATGTTTTTTCTCTTTGATATGCTTCTCAACATCTTCCAACTTAGGAAGTTCATAAGTTTCTTCGAATACAAAGTCCGCTGTTGGAGTTTGGGTAACTTTGACTTCTTTGGCTTCTATTTTCGCGTTCACTTTCATGTTATCGCTAAATGAAGATTTACCTGCAACATCTAATTTATTTTGTGGAGGATTAATTCCTATCCCAACATTGCCATTTTCATCAATCATTAAAGCATCCACATATTGGTTTGTAAGAGCATCATTATGCACCCTGAAAAAATAGCCTCCTCCAAAGTATTTCTGAGATGTATTATCCACTATAATCTGATCATTTGGCTGTTGACCAAGCGTTAAAAAAGTATACTGTGTGTTACTGTTAATTCTTGCATTGCCGTTTACGTCTAGTTTTTCTGTAGGAGTTTCTGTGCCTATTCCAAGATTACCCCATTTATTAAGATATAATATTCCTAATGATGATCTTAACTTTACACCACCCCACCATTTTATATCTAGTCCGCTATCACCGCCAAAACCTGTTTGTGTATTGGATATATGATATTGATCCGGTTCAGAAGCATTATTTCCGTACAAATTCGTAAAGTTGATATTTTGTGCATTCAAAGAATATATTGATATTATAAATATTACTGTTGCTAATAGATTTTTCATGTTTTATTGTTTATTATTTATAGTTGTATTTGTTTTCTTTTATGATTCTTCCGTTGATGTCTTTAACTTCTATAAGCCTGCCCGAAGTATCGTAGATGTAAACCTCGCGGATTCCGGATGGCGGTGTTATACTTCTTACTCCAATTAACGGATCGTAAGTATATGTCGTAATCTGGTACTTCGACAGCGCAGGATCTTTCCTAAAGGTATCTAATGCTGTCAATAATGCCGATTCATCACTATTTGGAGCTTGCGAGGCATCATCATTAGATGCTGCCACTATCTGATCGATTAAACTTTGAGGAACGTCGGTTGATTTAGGATCACTAGGTTTTGGATAAGTTGCACCCTCTATCTTAGCAATAGGTTGTGTCTGGTTATAGCCCCAGATATAAACAATATGCACACCATCTGATTTTGAAACTTCCACCGGATTTCCCTTATTATCGTAATCATAGTAAATAATGCGATCTTCTAAAGAGTTTGTTCCTATTGAATTTTTAACATTGCTTGGAAGCACAATGCCATCATCGGTTTTAAATAAATTACGTTGAATTGATGTTATCTGACCATTTTTTTTAGTAACAGTTTGTATAGGAGTCGCTATACGGTGTAAATCATCGCCCTTTAATCGATCAATTTGAGCATATTCAGAGGATGTTAAATTGCCACCTTCAGCTAAACTTGCCGTAGATGAAATATCATCGGGATAGTAAATCTTGGTTTCTAAAACTTCACCTGAACTATTAGTGGATTCAATTCTTGTTTTTTGAAGATGCTTCGCATTGTCATAATAAAATTTTTGCCCATTTAAAACAGGATTTTGTTCATTAGTGTCATATAAAGTTTCTCTTATAACCGTTTGCTGGATTAAATTGGAATAATATGGATATAATTGAAATTGAAAATAATTACACCCCATATAATTACCGTTTACCAAAGCAAAATTTTCTTTTTTGGCACCAATAATATAATCAGAATTGTGATATAATGTATGAAGGTCAAAATTAGAAGCAGAAAATCCATTGATGTCATAATCATTCTCAATCTTACTAACCAAAAAATAGTAATTCCCTTGCCGCTTGTAGTTTTCCGTCAAATAATTCAGTCCATTGCGAGGACTTTTCAAGGTAGGAAAACGATAGTAATCGTCTCGACCCTTAAGTAGTGGAGTAGATATGCCTTGCAAATCATCTTTTACATTGTAAAACTTTTTAATTTGCTTCCCATTAGTAACATTAACATTGTCACTCTCATAAACAGTTTCCACTTGGTCGTAACCAACATAGCTGCCGGCTTCTTTTGAAAAAGCGTTAATAGAATTGGAACTACCAACTATTACAGGACTTCTCAATAGGTTATTCGGATCAGATCCGCTATAGGTATAAGAATGATCACGTTCGTATGTTAAAATTGAAGTGTGTAATTTGCCATAAGACTTCTGGACTGTCTGTCCATTTATTACGTTTATATAATGGTAGTTGAATGCTCTTTTCATTTTCAAACTGCCGTCTGAATCATAATCTGAAATTGACTTCACACGTAATCCGCCACCTTTGGAATAATAGGATGATACAGTTTCATCCCAACTTGCCCTTATATTAGCTACACCCATTAACAATCCATTCTGATCATTAAAATAGGCTTCGAGTATAAATTGATTACCACTGATTGGATGCTGTTGTGTGCCAAATTCTTCAGCAGGATATACATACCCAGCATAAGAGCTCCCTGGTACATTATTCCACTGCTGATTTCCTACATCGGACGGGAAGTAATAATACCTTAACTCCGTACCATCAGCTTTTTTAAGCTTAAGATTAAAAGTGTTTGCGAAATTGACATAAGGTTTATTTGGGGACATGGATGTGTTCCATCCCTGAAGAAGAAAGGAAGCTTCAATTTTAAAAGGTATTTGGGGTGTAAATGGTACAGATACAGTATATGGAGTTGTTTCATCTGCTTTAGCTGTTACAGATTGTGTGGTTGTCTGGGTTGCAAGTTGTATTTTGTCAAAAGTATTTGTCTCATAATCAAATACTGTTGAGCCCTTGGTTGGGTAGGTAATTTTATTCAGGCTAAAAAGTTTTGCATGAACATCATTAGGTTCTCTCTTGGCTGCAACAAAAGAACTGCGTTGATATCCCGAAATATTAGGATTGACTGATGGAATAAAAGATCGGGTGTTATTGGCTCCGTTATAAAACCCCCAATAATCCTGATCTAAAGTTGTCTTATTTGGAACAGAATTATTATAACCAGAGTTATATTCAAAATTATGGGTTTTTACAGAATCTTCAGTCATACTATCCAATCGTAGCCTAAGGTTAAGATGCGATTCAGTACTCAAAGAATATATCGATTGTGAATAATCCCCTTGAGCCAGGCCTTTTGAACCCCCATTACTACTATTGCCAAAATAAGAATAATTAAAATCATGTCGTTTGACAATATTATTTGAAATATCCTTAATTTCAATTGAATTTAAATAATAACCTTTTAAATCAGTTCTATCATTATAATTCGAATAATTTAACTTTACTTTTCCTGTGCTAAAGAGTATTTCGGATAAATAAATCCCTTCAATGGCAGTGTAGGGACCGGCATATTCTTTAAAACTTGCTCCGGCAAGCATACAATCCTGAGATAGGCATTGGTCAATTTCAAAGTTTTGGGTAAATGATCGTAAAGGAACTATATTTTCTTTATTTTCATATACAAAATCGATATGGTTACCCGAGATGTCAGTAATTTTTGAAAGATACCAAGAAGAGGTATATCCTGGGATACCAAGACCAGTACCCGAAAAATTAGTGAATTCAGTTTTGTTAAATTCATAAATTTTTCCATCTTCTGTTGTAATTATAAATTTCACTGATTGGCTTCCACCAGACCTATCCACTAAAATCTTCAAGCCTTCTTTTTTCATCAATACAACATGTGCATTTGAATCCAATACAAAGGATCCAGAATAGCCGTTAAAGCTATAATAAAATACATCAGGCAGAAAATCGTAGTCTTGATAATATTGAAAAATAGTTGGATCGAAATGTGTAAGATTACCGTTTACAAAAAACTGACATTCTGAATTTGCGTTAACCAGACCATATTGATTAGGGTCAAAATAAGCATCAGGTTCAGGAAAAATATAAGGATCGGGGTATCGCTTACCATGTTGTAAATAACCGACAGCTGAAGTATTAAAATCATCATTTCCATTAACCTTTCTTGTTATTGCACCACCTGTATTTAAAGTCCATCCCAAGCCTACAATTCCTGATTCTTCTGAAACCTGAATTCCACTATTATTATAGCTTAAAGAAAGAGGTACAGTAATAGCACCTTCTGTTACAGTGTATAAAGGAATTGAAACATTGGCTAAGCCGCTATATTCATTAACAGGGGTTATTGTAGATTTAAATAACGAAGCTACATTGGGATTTACCGGTACAATTTTGGAAAATTCCTGAGAAAAAACACGTAACGACAAAAAAAATAAACAGATCACAAAATAAAATTTTTTCATATAATTTTTTTTACACAACAAAAACATAACTTATTGAAAATTATTAATTAACTAGTTAAAAATTTAGATAAAAGGTATTGTAATTATTAGAAGCGTTTACCTTCTTAGCAGTATTGAAGTCATCAGGTAAATTGACTATTTGTCCACACATAATTATGTAGAAAAAAATTAAGAAATACAAACTATTTTTCATCACTTCTATTCTTTTATAATTTTAGTAGTTAGTTTTTTGTTCTGCTTGGTTGGGATATTCGCTTTGATGATGTAAACACCCTGTGGAAGCTTTGATGTATTAATCTTTGTTACTCTATTTTTGGTACTAAATGTTTGGATCACTTTCCCTGTCATATCATAAACATAGACATCTGCACTCTCGAAGTCCAGCCCGATCTCCACATAACAGTAATCCTTCACAGGATTCGGGTAGATCTGGATGTCCTT
>MKVE01000023.1:0-7386 GCA_001898785.1 Chryseobacterium sp. 36-9
GAGGTTCTTCTCCATTTTTATTCACTAAAAATGCCGGTCCGTGATCCCTGCACCATGCATCATTGGTTTCGTGGAAATAGAATTCGACTTTGGAAATATCCGCTCCTGCTTTTGAAATATGTTCCATTGCGAAAGCCTGCATTTCCTGATCTTTTACATTGATGCAAACAAATTCGCCCTTTGTCAATTCAGCAATGAATTGTGCATAAGCAGGATAAATCAAATCGATTCTTTCCGGCCAGGATTCTTCCTTATGAGGCCAGGAAAGCCAAGTTGCTTCGTGTTCTTCCCATTCTGCTGGGAAAGTATATCCATTTTCTAACGGATTAAAATTTTTATCTATAACCATTAATCCTCGTCAATAAAACGTTTTGTAATCGGCGAATAAGTTTCGATCCTTCTGTCTCTCAGGAATGGCCAGTGTTTTCTCATATAATCGGTCTGAGCAAGGTCAACTTCTGTCACCACAACTTCTTCCTTATCGTGGGAACCAAGATATAAAAGCTTTCCTTGAGCATTGGTTACAAAGCTTCCACCCCAGAATTTCATAGCACCATCTTGCTCAAAGCCTACTCTATTTACAGAAACGACAGGAACTCCGTTGGCAACTGCATGAGAACGTTGGATTGTCTGCCAAGCATTATATTGGTCTTGATTGGTTTCTTCATCCTGGTCTGTTGCCCAGCCTATAGCCGTTGGATAGAACATAATATCAGCACCCATTAAAGCCGTAATTCTCGACGCTTCCGGATACCATTGATCCCAACAAATCAGCACGCCAACTTTTCCAAATTTGGTAGGAAAAACTTTGTAGCCTAAATCACCTGGAGTGAAATAGAATTTTTCATAAAAAGCCGGGTCATCCGGGATATGCATTTTACGGTATTTTCCAAGATAAGTACCGTCGGCATCAATAACGGCCGTTGTATTGTGGTAAAGTCCTTGTGCTCTTTTTTCGAATAACGAAGCAATAATCACAACACCCAGTTCTTTTGCAACTGGCGATAATGCCTCTGTTGAAGGGCCAGGAATTGGTTCTGCTAATTCGAAATTATCGTAATCTTCTACATCACAAAAATACAGTGATGTGAAAAGTTCCTGTAAACAAACAATCTGAGCACCTTTAGCAGCCGCTTCTTTTATTTTTTCAATGGCTTTATTCAGATTGGTTTGCTTATCGGCAACACAAGACATCTGAACTGTTCCAATTTTCACTTTTGACATTCTAAAAATTTTTACAAAAATACTAAGAATCTAGGGAATCAAAAATTCAACCAAAAATTTTTACATTAATATTTCAAAAAATTAATTTAATCATGAATGTTTTCTATGAATTATAATCATGAAAATCCCTTAATAAATTTTACCTTTGCACCAAGTTAAAATACACCAGAATTATGATGAATTATCATACCAGAAAATGGATAAAACCGGAAGACCTTAATCCAAATCATTCGCTTTTCGGAGGTAGGCTTCTCCAATGGATTGATGAAGAAGCGGCGCTTTATGCAATTATCCAGTTAGAAAATTCAAGGGCTGTAACAAAGTATATCTCTGAGATCAATTTTGTAAGTTCTGCTAAACAAGGCGATATTATAGAAATTGGGATCGAAGCCGTGGAATTTGGTAGAACCTCTTTGACACTAAGATGCGAAGTAAGAAATAAAATGACGCATCAAAAAATCATTACGATTGACAAATTAGTTTTTGTAGCGCTTGGCGAAGATGGATTGCCAAAGCCACACGGTAAAACAAAAATCGAATATGTAGCTGACAGATTATATGTTAAAAATACTTCAGAAAATAAATAGGATCTAAAAATTAGATCCTATTTTAATTTTGTGATTTCCTAATATAATAACCTAAATTAATTTTTTACCATTTTATTCGATTGTATTATTTTTCCATCCGAAATTAAATAGTAATAAAATAATCCTACAGGTAAAGATAAAGCATTATAATAAAAATATCCGTCCTCCATATTTTTACTAGTCAGAGTTATTTTGTCAACTATTTCTCCATTACTATTATTGATAATAAATTCTAAGTTTTTTGGTTTATCAATCAGATTGAATTTTATAACAGTTGATGTATTAAATGGATTCGGTATATTTTCAAGTGAATTTGTGGTTACAAGGTTATCTTTAGTTTGCCTCAACGCGATTGATCCGGCATCTCCATTATCAGTCTCAATTATTTCATCCCATTTAACATAACCATCTTCTGCATAATCTATAAACCATCTTCCATCATCTGTTTTTACACTAAGATCAGCCATTCCATCACCGTCATAGTCCGCAGGTACTGGATGCGCTCCCGCACCTCCTCTTTGGTTATCTATAATCAAATCCCAAGTACCAAAACCATTTCCTGCATAATCAATATACCAAGTTCCGTCATTGTCTGTTTTTACACTAATGTCTACTAGTCCATCACCGTCATAATCTGCCTGTGCAGCTTGTGCAGGACCATTCCACCGACTATATAACATCACGTCCCAAACGCCATATCCATTATTGTTTGCGCCTTGTTCTGCAAAATCAATAAACCAATTTCCATTATCTGTTTGTACTGCAAGATCTGCAAGTCCGTCTCCATTATAATCTGCAGGTACGGGATGACAAGTAGCATTTCCCCTTTGATCGTTTAATTGTATATCCCAAATACCATAACCATTATGATATGTACCATCTACTGCAAAATCAATATACCACCTCCCATCATCTGTTTTAACAGCAAGATCATCAAGTCCATCGCCATTATAATCCGCAGGTACAGGATGACAAGTAGCATCTCCTCTTTGATCATTTAAATGTAAATCCCAACCTCCATTACCTTGTGCATCATAAAAGTTTATTAGCCAATCTCCCCAATCAGTTTTTACACTTAGATCCGTTATCCCATCACCATTATAATCTGCAGGGACACCGTGAGCTTCCGCATTTCCATATTGACTATATACAACATCCCAAGTACTACTGAATCCATTGCTTTTGAAATCAATTTTCCATTCTCCTGTGTTTGTTTTAAGACTTCTATCTGATTTCCCATCGCCATCATAATCTCTATATTTTATAACTTTTCTTACGACTTTTAGCATTATACCTTCTCCTGCTGTCAGTTCTGGTATTGTAACGACAGTCCAGTTTTTTTGAGCATCAAAATAAGTATTTATAATAGGGGAAAATGAATCAAGATTTGAATTATAAGTGTCTATTCTTTGAGAAATATAAATATTCCCTTTACATTGTCCTTTCAGATATATTTTATTATTTGTAATGGTTGAATCAGAATTTTTATTTACAACCCAGATATAACTTGTTTTAGCATTATTTATTTTTTCTGATTCAAATATTCCTACTAAAATATGATCATTATTTACATCTCTTACAATTGTATTATTATTTGAAATCAATTCAGAGCTAGAAAAAGGATAAGTATCGTTAAGGGATGTATTATTTTTATGAAGTGTAGCAACAATTTTATTATTAACAACTACAGGTCCTACAACTTTTTTTATATAATTATTAATTTTCTTAATTGCATTGTAATTATTAAGATAAATGAGATTATTGAGATTATCAGTTTCTCCAAAACCGTTCATATATTCCCAGTATAAAATTCCCGTAGCGCCATAAGCTATAGCACTAAAATTAGTAAATCTTAGTTTAGGCTCAAAAGGGACTGGCGCTTCATTTTTGTTAGTATTTACAACAAACCAGAATGGTTTTGTTCCTGATTTCTGTTTAAGCTGGTACAAATTATAGAAAAAACTTTTGTAAAAAGTTTCGTGTTTCATAAAAGGATAATGATCAACAGAAACAAAACTTGTAGAATTTGTATTAATATAGGAATTTAAATAGTTTTCATAATCAGCATTATCAACAAAAACCCCATATCGTGGGAGTAAATTATAAAATGTTGGTTTTTCAGGATATTTATCCTTAAAAAAATCTGTCCATTTTTTTATATTACTAAAGTTAAAAGTTACGTCTGCCTTAGGTTCATCTCCTAAATAAACACCAAGTATTGCATTACTCAAATTTTGTGGTATTTCATTTTTAAAATGATTTACAAAATCAATATTTTGTGCGAATGTATTTTCTGGATTTTGAAAGCCAATTATGTGATGACTGCTAATCATAATTTTAAGTGATTCCAAACTTGCTATTTTAAGATAATAATCAATTTTGGAAAAATTATCTTTAGGATTTTCTGTAGCATTCATAACCGGAGGATTTACAAGAAAATCTATATTAGCCTGCTTTACTTTGCGAAAAGCCAATTGATCCAAAGGATTAATTCCTAAATGTTCATAATTGGTATATGCCCCCATATTGCACAAATATCTCCATGCTTTACCAAATATTTCATCATCATTAGAAGGGTCTATAAGCCATCTAAAACTGTCATTCGTAAATAAGCTTAAATCGGCCTTTTTATCACCATCATAATCAGCTGGAACAGGAATAGTACTTGCATCGCCATAACCACTATAAATTGTTGGCTCCCACCCGTCAATGAAACCAAAATTATTTGCATTAATATCAGCAAAGTCTATAAGCCATTTGCCGCCATCAATATCAGTTTTTACTGCTAGATCTACATATCCATCACCATTATAGTCAGCAGGAACAGGATGTGCATCAGCTCCACCTTTGTCTGATAAAATTATATCCCACATACCAAAGCCAGTAGTAGCTAAATCTATCTTCCATTTACCATCATCTGTCTTTACAGCTAGATCAGCAAATCCGTCTCCATCATAATCAGCCGGAACAGGATGAGAAGTTGCATCTCCATATATTTGATAAAATGGAGGTTGCCAGCCATTGAAAAATATATTATTATTTGCATCTTTTACGGCATAATCAATTAGCCAATATCCATCATCAGTTTTTACAGCAAGATCTGCAAGTCCATCTCCATTATAATCTGCTGGTACAGGATGTGCAGTAGCATCACCTCTTTGATCATTTAGAATTAAATCCCAACCACCAAATCCATTCGTAGAATAATCAATCAGCCATTTTCCATCATCTGTTTTAATACTTATATCAGTAGTTCCATCACCATCGTAATCTGCTGGTGCAGGATGCGCTGTTCCGTCTATGAGGATATGGTTTCCTGTTGAATCTGTGTAATTTAGCTCATAGTATGGAGGTTCCCAACCATTAAACCCTCTAGTTAGTTCATCATTTTTATCAGCATAGTCAATTAGCCAATATCCACCATCAGTTTTTACTGCAAGATCAGCAAGCCCATCTCCATTATAATCGCCAGGACAAGGTGTTAAACCTATTTTAATATTTGGTGGACTGAAGGCACCGATTAGAAATTCATTCTGTTGAGCTTTATAGAATAGCATACAACAGCAAAACATTAAAGTTGTTGTTTTTTTCATAGAAAATTGTTTTTTTTCAAAAATACAGATATTTATTCACCAATAATAAGTTCAAAAATTTTAATTAAATTCGTGAAATTTTAAAAGTTTGAAATGAAAAGAATTCTCTTATCAGCTTTTGCTTTGTCAACAGTAATGACATTCGCTCAGCAATACGGAGGAATGTGGATTCCGACAGAAGTTAATGAAAAAGAAATGAAAGAACTCGGGATGAAAATTTCTGCCAAAGATATTTTTGATCCGACCAAAGCAAGTATTAAGGATGCTGTAGTCCAATTCGATGGTGGTTGTACTGCGGAAATCATTTCGGGAAAAGGACTGTTATTAACCAATCACCACTGTGGCTATGATAATATTCAATCTCATTCTACTGTCGAAAACGACCTGCTCACAAATGGTTTCTGGGCAAAAGACATGAATGGAGAATTGCCAAATCCCGGTGTGACCGTTGATTTCATTACCGATATCAAGGAAGTTACAAAAGATATACTTGCCGGGACAGACAATCTTTCAGGCGCCGATCTTTCAAAAAAAATCAATGACAACATCGATGCTTACAAAAAAGCGCAGAAAATAGAATCCTATCAGACGATTTCCGTAAGGCCGATGTATTATGGTAACAAGTATTATGCTTTTGTTATAGAAACGTACAAAGACATCCGTCTGGTAGGTGCTCCACCTTCTTCTATCGGAAAATATGGTTCTGACACGGACAATTGGGTTTGGCCAAGGCACACAGGAGATTTCTCGATGTTTAGAATCTACGCCGATAAAAACAACAAACCGGCAGAATATTCCAAAGATAATATTCCTTACACGCCGAAACATTTTTTACCAATTTCTATCAAAGATAAAAAAGAAGATGATTTCACTTTCGTATTTGGATTTCCGGGTAGAACAACCGAATATCTTCCTGCTATTGCTGTAGAAAAAATAATGCTGGAGACAGATCCTGCAATGATCGCAGTTCGTGATATTGCTCTCAAAACACTGGATGAAAAAATGAGAGTGGATCCTGCAACAAAAATTAAATATGCTTCAAAATATGCAAGAGTAGCCAACTATTGGAAAAAATGGATCGGAGAAGTGGAAGGCCTTAAAAAGTCCAATGCTGTTGAGAAGAAAAAGCAATACGAGTATAATCAAACCAAAATCCAGTGCGCCGAGACTCATCAGGTTACCGCTAACCCCGAAAAGATTCATCATACATATCGCAAATAGCATGGCCAAAGGGATTACTGATGCCACAAGCAATCCTGCCCGAAAATTCCCGAGGAAAAGAACCAATACAAAAACTACGATTAAAGCACCTTCCGTCAGGTTTTTTTCTACTGTTCCTATGGCATTGTTTACCATTTTTGTGCGATCAAGGAAAGGTTCTATCACTACTCCTTTTGGAAGTGTTTTCTGTATTTGAGCTATTTTTTCTTTAACGTTTTTAATGACCTGATTGCTGTTTTCGCCTTTCAGCATCATCACCACAGCTCCCGAAACTTCACCCTGATCGTTATAGGTCATTGCTCCGTAACGGGTAGCAAAACCTGTTTTAACCTTCGCAACATCCCGAATAAACAACGGAATATCATTCTTTTTGGTTGCAATGGCAATATTTTGAATATCTTCAATATTACCTATTAAACCGTCGCTTCTGATGTAAAGAACCGTTGGTCCTTTTTCGATATAGGCACCACCAGTATTTTGGTTATTGGTATTCAGGGCATCAAACACATCGTTAATGGTAATCCCGTAAGCGTTCAGTCTATCGGGATTCACGGCAATCTCATATTGTTTCAGCTTTCCGCCAAAACTGCTGACTTCCGCAACACCTTTCACACCCAGTAGCTGCCTTCTCACAATCCAATCCTGTATGGTTCTCAGCTCTGTAGTATTGTATTGTTTTTCGTAACCTTTTTCGGGTCTTACCACATATTGATAGATCTCGCCCAGTCCTGTAGAAATGGGTCCTAACTGTGGTGTTCCTA
>MKVE01000023.1:7490-18975 GCA_001898785.1 Chryseobacterium sp. 36-9
AAGTTACGAGCCGCTCTATATCTGTAGCCCCAAAAGAGGGCGCAATGGTAATAACCTGTACCTGATTGTTGGTAATGTCGGGTACTGCATCTATCGGCAGCTTGGTTACCTGATAAGATCCTACGCCTATCAGTCCCAAAACTAACAGTGCCATAATGAGTTTATTCTTTACAGAAAACTCAATGATTTTTGTAAGCATAAAAAATTTATTAATCTTGATGAATATATTATGTCCCGATCAAAGCATCATCTGTAAACAGACATATTACCTATCGGAATAACTTCCGTCATTTTGAATGAGGAAGAAGAAAATCAAAAAAATTAACAAAACTTTGGCGGCTGCCAGATAGAATTCAGGATTTCCAGATTATAAAAATTGCTTTTATAAAAAGATTTTTTGGACGGTATTACCTGCAGAATATTTTTAGGAAAGTGAAGCGTAAATGGTGATGCTAAGGTAAAAACTACAACAAGATGACATCCATGTGAGATAAAAGGTAGTTGCTGATCGGTCTTATAATCCGCATCTTTCACCGGATTGTCATAATGCATTTTAATAAAAGAAACCAAGGTGATTTTTGGGTTTTCTCCTTTGTGCTCTAAATAATGTTCTATCAACACCGGCATTTTCAAAAACTGATACAGCTCGGTTGTAGAAACCAAGTATAACGACAATAACAATATTGCAATCAGTTTTTTCACTGATCAAAATTAACAAAAGTTCTGTTAAGAATGATTTTAAATTGATATAATTAATCTAACCGGCTTATTATAAACATCTTGCTTGAAATAAAAAAAGTGAAACACATGGTTTCACTCTCATTATTATGCGGATCAATTTGATTAATATCCAAAGATCTCTTCAATACTTACCTCTTTGAACTCTCCCATTTTGTTGATAGAATCCATATTCAGGTTTTCTTTTTTTCCGATGATTGCGGTATTGTATTTCAATGGTTTGATTTCGGAATTATAAAAAGATGTCAGTTGAGGCAGTGTCAAAGATTGTATCTCAGCATAAACATCCTTTCTGACATCATAATCCAGCCCTAATTTTTGTAACGCCAATTGGTTATAGAAGATATTAGTCCTGTTGATTCTGTTGGATGCAATTTGCTTCAAAGCAGAGCCTTTTGCATTCTCGAACTGAGCCGGAATCTGAGGAAAATCTGCCATCAGGTCACTCATTGCAGCTACGGCTAAAGGTAATTTGTTGGCTTGTGTTCCGATATAATTGGTGACATAATTAGGATGATTTTTTTCCGTGGCATTAGCATAGGAAACATAAGCAGAATATGCCAAAGACTTACTTTCGCGGATCTCCTGGAAAACGATAGATGATAATCCACGTCCAAAATATTCATTAAACACATTGGCTTTTCCAAAATTAGCAATATCTACATTGCCAGCTTTTGCTACCTTAGACATTTCCATCTGTACCATATCATAGTTCGTGAAATATACCTTGCCTTCTGTTGAAGGTTCTGCATATTCCTTAGCTTTTGAAGGCTGCAGTTTTGTATTAATAATAAAAGGTTTTACGGCTTTTTCAAGTCCTTTTTGATTCTCTCCGTAAAGGAAAACTTCATAAGGATATTGATTCAGGGTTTTGATTTTTGACATCAACTCGTTCACATCAATACTTTGCAGACGTTCTTTGGAAATTACATCTGTCATTCTGGAGTCTTTTCCAAACTTAGCATAGTTTGCTAAAGCTGCCATGATTTTATTCTTATCTTTTTTAGCCACTTCTCTGGATTCCAGAATTGTTTTCACTGTCTGGTCATAGATGCCTTTATCGGCTTTTACGTTATTGATCCAATGATTCATCAATTCTACTCCTTTTGGCATATTGCTTTCCAGCCCACTCAGGGTAATAATCATCTGATCGTTCGCTGTTCTGAAAGTATTAGAAATTCCCAGTTTGTAAAATTCTTCTTTCAATTGTTCCGGCGTATATTTATCAGTTCCAAGATACTGCAACACAGTTACACCAAGAGCCAGTTCCTTGTCATTATCTGTTCCGAAAGGGAAAATATAATTAACCTGAGCCACTTCGTTATATTTATTTTTAACGAAGCTGATTTTCTTGTCTTTGATTGTAGAAGTAGCAATTGCTGTTTTGAAATCAATGAACTGAGGCTTTATATCAGAAGATTTTGTATTAATGATATCTTTCAGGAAAGGCGATTGCGCTTCTCTGTTTAATTTGATTGGTGTGATGCCCGGGTTTTCTACACGAACTAATTTGTCATTAACACCTTTTTCTTTGTAAACGACTACATAATTATCCTTGAAAAAATCATTAGCAAATTTCACAACATCCGCTTTTGTAATGGCTTCATATTGGTTGATCTCATCCAGTTCCTGCTCCCAGGTTCTGTTGCCGATATAAGTAGAATATAATGTAGTAGCTAATCCGTCAGCAGTTTCCCAACGTTTCATTCTCTGAACTTTCAGGTCATTCACGATAGCATTCAGCATCCAGTCCGGGAATTGTCCTTTTTTAACCAGATCGATTTGCTCTAATAATAATTTCTTAGCCTCATCAAAGCTCTGCCCATCTTTCGGAACAACACTTAATACGAATGCACCATAAGTTTTGAAAGGTGATTCATATGCACCGGCACCAAGTGTTTTTTGTTTCTGATTGATGTTAAGATCAATCAAACCAGCGTCTCCACTGTTACTCAATATTTCGGCAACAACATCAGCTAATCTGGCTTCCTGTGTTCCGTTAGAATCTGTTCTCCAGGCCATGGTCATTCTTGGTGCAGAAGGACTTTTTACCGTTCTGGAAACAATGCTGGTCATTGGCTCCTCAGACACCATTTTCTTCATTGGTAATTCTTTGTATTTGAATGTTCCAAAATACTGATCCACCAGTTTAATGGTTTTATCAAAATCCAAATCACCAACTAAAACGACTGCCATATTATTAGGCACATAGTAAGTATCGAAATATTTGTGAATCGCTACCATAGAAGGGCTTTTCAAGTGTTCCGAAGTTCCAATGGTTGTTTGCTGACCGTTTGGATGTTTAGGAAACAATGCTTCCATCATTGCGTAGTTGACCAATCTTCCGTCGTTATCCTGCGCACGGTTGTACTCTTCATAAACCGCTTCCAATTCTGTATGGAATAATCTCAAAACCAATTCCGAGAAACGCTCATGCTCCACTTTCAGCCATTTTTCCAGTTCGTTGGACGGGATGTTGTTTTTGTAAACCGTTTCGTCTAACCAAGTGTGCGCATTGGTTCCGGTTGCTCCAAGAGAAGAGATCACTTTATCATATTCGTTAGCAATAGCATATTTTGACGCTTCCTGAGATACTTCGTCTATTTTCTTGTATAATGCTTTTTTCTTTGCAGGGTCTTTTTCTGCTTTGTGCTGCTCATACAAATCAGAAATCTGCGCTAGCAAAGCTTTTTCCTTTGCCCAATCGCTGGTTCCCAATTTAGAAGTTCCCTTGAAAACCATATGTTCCAGGTAATGTGCTAATCCTGTATTATCGCTTGGGTCATTGTTGGAACCAGTTCTTACAGGGGTATAAGTCTGGATTCTTGGTGCATCATCATTTTTAGCAAGATAGACTTTCAGTCCGTTTTTTAAGGTGTAAACCCTAACGCCTGACTGGTCGTTTTTTACCGTCTCGTAGGTATAACCCTGTTTATCTGTATTGGTTTGTGTTTCAAATTTCTGTGCCATTGCATTCATCATAAATAATAGTGAAATCGAAATAAATAGTTTTTTCATAGTAATACTTTTATTTTTTCGGAGCGTAATTTACGCAACATTTTATTAGTTGCCAATTGTTGGGGATTGTTACTTTGGGTTGTAATGAAAAAGCACGGATTACAAATCTGTACCGTCTTAGTTATCCATCATATTAATATTTTGCTGGCGCGAGCTTCTAGTTCGTGTTTTATCAATAGGCACAAGCAGGATGCTTGCGCCAGCGTGGGGGGATTGTTACTTAGATAAAAGACAAAGAATAGTCTTTTGAAAAATAATATTTGATTCTGTCATTGCCAACGAATTAAATCGATCTTTTATTAATTTCAGGATATGAAACCCGGCTTTATTTATATAATGACCAATAAAAACAACACTACATTATATGTTGGTGTTACATCCAATTTGCCGGAAAGAGTCATTGAACACAGACAGAACAAATATCAAAACAGCTTTACCAGCAGATATAATTTGTACAAATTGGTTTATTGGGAATCTTTTCAGGAGATTGGAGATGCTATTGCCAGAGAAAAACAAATCAAAGCAGGTTCCATGCAAAAGAAAATACATTTGATTCAGTCAACTAATCCTGATTGGAAAGATTTGTATGATGATATCAAAGATATTTTTGATCCATTTTATTAGATGCGACTGTCATTGCGAACGACAGCGAAGCAATCTCCACAAATATCATTGCGAACGTAAGTGAAGCAATCTTTATTAATTCTTAATTGCAACTGTCATTGCGAGCGATAGTGAAGCAATCTCTATCAATAGAATTACGAATAATTTCTACTATTTTGAATGGTACTTTTTATCTCAACTTAAAATACGTTTAGATGAATCTTTTTTGAGATTGCTTCACTTTGTTCGCAATGACAATAACCTTGCAAACTCCTCGTCTGATAATTGTATCAATTCCTCAAAATGTTTCCTTAGTTCCAAACTCATTAGCTTTGTTTTAGGCTGGTACCCAAATATAGGGATTGTTTTGAGTTTTAAATCAAAAAAGCACAGACCGCCATCTTTGCTTTTATTAATATAAATCTCTCTCATTTTGCTATTAAATAAAATATATGCTGTAACATTAACTTACATTTCCAATATAATCTTTTATTGTTAAATTATATTTTTTCAAGATTTCCTTAAGAGAATTTCTAACGCTTATATATTTACCGGCCATAGTAGTATGAGCAAATTTTGACATTCGCGGAAAACCACTAGTAGTTACATGACCTTCATCTTTAGTAATTTCTATATCACCTTCCACAATTTCATCAAAAGAACTATGTTTTAAAATATTTTTAGGCGAAACATCAACTTTCCAACTTTTCAGTAAGGTAATAACATCTTCTCCAACAATCTTTTCATACAATTCCAAATCTAGTAGTTGACTCTTATCAATAGTTGACGTTGCAATTTCTTTTGTTATAAATTCTATTTTTTGTGTTGCATTTGAAATTTCATTTAATAAATCACTAACTTTTTTTGTTTCAGATTCATTTGTTAAATAAAAATGCATCATTCCTGCCCATTGTTTTTTTAAATATGTTTCCATATCATTAAAATCTCGAAAAGGTACTATAGCATTATTAACAATGTTTTTTCTTACTTCATCTATAAATTCAAATATTTTTTTATTATCAACAGCTGGATAGTTGATAGTCTCATTTTCCTTATTCTTAGTGTAAACAAAATGATCCGAATATACACCTTGTTCTACTAATGCAAAAATTGGAATGTTATTTTTAACAGCATTTACATATTCTTGATTTGTAATAGATTTTTCACTTTCTTTAAAACTACCTCCATATCTACCACCAATTATTAGTACAAATAATTGACAGGTTTCTATTTCTGTTATACAAGAATCATGTGTATGTAACTTTGGATTATAAAAGACGTCTCCATCTTCACTTAAAATAGGTTCATATCCTAAATTTCTAATGAAAAATTTTAAATTCTCTCGAATATACTTTAAATCATAGCATGTCGAACTTATAAATACTCTTGGAATTGCCATATTGGTTATTGTTTAATATTTCAAATCTACAAATACTCATACTCTGCCTTGTCCAAAAACGGTGGAACATACTGCGGATACTGCTCCATATAGCCTTTGGCTTTGTTCACAAAGAGTTTGTTCTGCTCGGCAATGCTGGCGTTGTTCGGGCGTCAGGTTGATGGTTTTGCCTAGCAATACAGATTCGATCATGCTAATAGCGTCATCTAGTTTTGTAAGTTCTGCATTCGTGAACTCTACACTGATTAAATTTTCTAGTGCCATTTGTCTTTTTGTTTTTAAAAATTAATATTAAAGTGAATTATAAAGAATATACAGCAAGTGGCATTGCTTGCCGGTATATCAATTATCTAAAGTGTGATTGGGAAATCAATTACGTCATTAATCCCCGGAAATACTCCAAAGACTGTTTGAGATGTAATGATGAGGTTGGATTGTTCTGCTGTTGCAGGTGTTGCCAAAAGTAAAGCCTGGCAAAGCGGGGATTTTGTAATCATTTTTAATATCATTTGTGTCTAGGACAAATATATTTAAAAAATTGATACAGTAATGCTTGATCCAAAATATTTGGATAATTATATAAAAAGCACTGATATATAATCAGTGCTTTTTGTTTCTGTTATAAGTGTTCTAATTCTAGACGATGGATTTCAACAGATGCCTTTTGGTTGGTTGCTAAGATTTCAAACCCTAAATAATATTTGTCCGGAAAATAATTTACATTTCTTGCCGTCACGAAATATTCTGAGAAATCTTTATCATTTAATCTACAAGTAAAGATATTTCCTTTTTTCTCTATTTGGATTTGTACAACTTCATTGAAATTTTTATCCAAATATTTCCTTGCATCAAAAGATAACTGCTCGCCATAACTTCTGGACAACAGATAAATTCCTTTATTCTTGTCCCATATCTTATCTTTCTTTTCTAATGTTGTACCTTCTGCAGTAGTGCTTAAAACTCCAAACTCGTTTGTGATATCATATCCTATTGGTGTTACAAAAGTAATAGTGTTACTCGGATGTTTCCAAATCTCAAACTGAACTCCCTTTCCTATATGGATCAAAAATCGGTCATTTTTCAGAACATTTATATTCAGTTTGACATCTAACGTCATTTTAAAGTCTTTTGAGAAATCAAACTTTTCCAAGTTTTTATAAAATCTCGCTTTCTTATAGATTACTTCCTTGCTAATACCTAGATTAAACCAATCTCCGGAATTATAATTTTTGGTACTGATAGTAAGATAATTGTCTTTGATTTCTGTAAGATTGGTTGTAATAATATATGTAGAATAATTACTAAGAGGAGGGTTTGTAGTTATTGCCCAATTTCTACCGGATGAAAAATCATCAATAATTTTAAGCTTTGTGTAAGGTAAAGTAGAGGCATTTAGTTTTGTGAGTGTGGGTGTAATATTTTTAATCTTTTGATTAATTAGTTTCCATTGCTTATTGCCTTCGTGCAACATCGTAAAAAAATCGAAAATTTTAATACCCATTCCAATGGCATTACTGGTAATATTACCTTGTGTGACGTCGTAGATCCCATTATAAAACATCAATCCATCACTAATATTTTGAGATATTTGCTGGAATTTTTGATTGGGGATTGCATTCAGCAAAGAAGAATTGACAAGTTCAACATATTGTAATGTATTTAGATTTGTAGAATTTATGGAATTTAGATTTGTAGAAAAATCGGCATTCTGAAGATAATCATTGACATCTGTATTGTATCCATAAACGGTTGCCAAATATGCTTTGGCGTTATCATTATCCAGTTTTCCATCAACAAGCAAACTCTCCAATAATGTCCCGAACTCTTCGTTAACCAGTTTTTCAAAATTACTATTTTGTTGCGCATTGAAGAATATGAGGTTGCAGAAAAACCAAAGAAAAGTAATTTTTGTTCTCATAATTTCTTGTTTAATAATTAGGAACCGCATCCCACTCAGACTTTGAAATCACATCTTCACAAGGGCATCTGTTTTGATCCTCCAAAATAGCTTTTAGTCCTGCAATAATGGTTTTATTATATGCCTGACTTGTCTCTGTATTATATGTGCACTTAGCAATTGCAGCAGCACCACAAAAGGTCCACGCTTGAACTTCAGCCGGATCTTCCTGGCTCAATTTCAAATATTTATCATACAGAGGGCAGTTATCCACAGATTCTATAGCTTCACTAGGATTGGTACTGGAAAGAATAAACAGAAACTCATTACCATCATTTTTGCCAGAATAGAATTTGTTGTTCCCAACAAGTCTTATATAGTATGTATTATACTTTGGCTCTGTATGGTAATAGTAACCTGAGGTTGTTTTCTTATAAATATTCGATTTGTTAGGTTCTGTGAGACTAATCTCATCCCCATTTTGTTCAATACTTACAGTATAGTTTCCATCGCTTGATGTATAATTGCCTGTTTGCAACGTTTGTGCATTGAGCATACAACAGGTTAAAATTAATAAGATGAAATAAAATTTTGTCCGCATAATTTTACTTTTTAATTCAGATTTAAAATTAGGGCAGTTAATTCAGACCTGAAATACCCTGTTTAAGGTATTTTAATTCTTTACAAACAGGAAATAGCAATTATATTCTGGAAAATTTTATTTCAAAATGTCCAAACTAATTGATGAGAAATTGAAGCAGAAATTTTTAATTACAAAATATAAAAAACGGAGTCTTGCGACTCCGTTTTTTTATAACACTTTAGGTAATAATTATACCACACTCAAAAAAGCCATCGTATCCACATTATCGGCATAAGTATCCAGTGAAGGATTTTGCGTTTCTCCAAAACCGATTGATTCTAATCCCAGCTCCGGTTTTGCAACAATGGTCTGTATCTCTTCTTTGTGGTTTTCTAAAAATACTTTCACTTCTTCCGGACTTTTATAACGGGAAAAATTAATCACAGATAACGGACTGAAGAGTTTCTCATCTTCCTTCAGCATCACAAAATTATTATCCCAGAACTGGTCTTGGTTCAAGAGATAAATGGCTCTGTTGTAATCATAATTATTCGCATATTTGTTATGATTGATAACATCTTTATAATGGATGAAATTCTCAAACAATCTGTCCAATTTCATATCACCTGGAATCATGATCCGGGTTACATTTCTGCAGCCCAATCCGAAATAACGGAAAATATCATCAGCTAACAATTGTAATTCTTCATTAGTTTCATCGCCTTTCAAGACTGCGACAGACGTTCTGTTTTTCCTGATGATGCTAAGGCTGTCTTTGAAATAATATTCCAGATATCTTGCTGTGTTATTACTACCTGTTGCAATCACAGCATCGAAGTTTTCTAATTTTTCAACAATATGATATTCAATTTCATTATTGGAGAACCCGTTCCAGAGCTGCAACAGAAAAGGTAAAACCAGACGGTCTTTTGAAGATAATTTAATAACAGGAATATGATTGCTCAAAACCACCGAGATCACATCGTGGAAACCAACTAAGGGGATATTACCCGCCAATATCAGTCCTACTCTTTTTGGTGTACCGGACAACTGATATTTGGAAAGCCATTCTTCTATAGCCTCTCTGGTAAAAAGACTCGCCCATTGTTGCAGGTTATAACGTTGATTTTCTTGGGTGAACCATGGATTTTCGATTTCAGAACGTGTCATCAGATAAGCTAAGCGTTCTTCCTGTTCATTATAATCCTCATCATTTTTTTGAATGAAATCATTAATGAAAATTCCTAATTTTTCGAGCCCCAAAATTTTGTTTTCGTTCAGCATAGCTGGCTTTTTTTTTGTAATTTTGCACAAAAATATAAATAAATATAGCAATGGCTATCAAGATAACAGACGAATGTATAAATTGTGGCGCTTGTGAGCCGGAATGTCCGAACACTGCCATCTATGAAGGAGCTGTAGACTGGAAAGCATCAGAAGGAACCTCACTGAAGGGAATGGTGGTTTTGTCGTCAGGACTTTCTGTAAATGCTGATGCCGCTCAGGAACCTGTTGCGGACGATTATTATTTCATTGTAACAGACAAATGTACGGAGTGCAAAGGATTCCATGAAGAGCCGCAGTGTGCTGCCGTTTGCCCTGTTGATTGCTGTGTTCCGGATGAGGATCACGTAGAAACCGAAGAACAACTTTTAGCAAAAAAAGCATTCCTTCATAACGAATAACAATCAGCCAACAGCTTCATGCTCTTGGCTTTAGAATTAATAAGCCTAATACCTAATTACTTATAACTAAATGAAAAAACATAATTTTAGCGCAGGTCCCAGCATTCTTCCTGAGGAGGTTTTTCAAAAAGCAGCAGATGCCGTTCTGGATTTCAACGGTATGGGATTATCTCTTTTGGAGATCTCTCACAGGAGTAAGGAATTTGTTGCTGTAATGGATGAAGCCCGTGCTATTGTAAAAAGACTGATGAATCTTGGAGATGATTACGAAGTATTGTATCTGCAAGGTGGCGCAAGTCTTCAGTTTTTGATGGTACCTTATAACCTTTTATCCGTAAATGGAAAAGCAGCTTACACGAATACCGGAACTTGGGCATCAGGTGCTATCAAGGAAGCTAAAATGGTTGGTAATGTAGATGTTGTGGCATCTTCAAAAGAATCGAATTATAATTATATTCCGAAAGATTATACAGTAGGTTCGGAATACGATTATTTTCATTGTACTTCCAACAATACGATTTTTGGGACGCAAATGAAATCTTTCCCGAAAGTAGATACGCTTTTGGTTTGTGATATGTCTTCTGATATTTTCAGCAGAGAATTGGATTTTTCTCAGTTTGATTTAATTTATGCAGGTGCTCAGAAAAATATGGGTCCGGCTGGAGCAACTTTGGTTGTGGTTAAAAAATCGATTCTTGGAAAAACAGGAAGACAGATTCCAACTTATTTGGATTATGCTGTTCATATCGATAAAGAATCGATGTCTAATACACCTCCGGTTTTTGCTGTTTATGCGTCTTATCTGACATTGAAACATCTTGAGGAAAACGGAGGAATTGCAGCCGCCGAAGCCAAAAATAATGCAAAAGCTAAATTGCTTTATGACGAGATCGACAGCAATCCAAACTTCCAGGGTGTAGCAGCTGTAGAAGACCGTTCCTTTATGAATGTGACTTTTACTTTGACAGATGAGTCTAAGCAGGAAGCTTTTGACGCAGCCTGGAAAGCAGCAGGGATCAGCGGACTGAACGGACACAGAAGTGTTGGCGGTTACAGAGCAAGCATCTACAATGCAATGCCGATAGAAAGCGTACATGTTTTAGTAGATGTGATGAAAAGTATCTAAGTACTTTTCTCCTTATAAATTATTAAACGTCTTCAGCTAATTGAGGACGTTTTTTTGTTAAAATAATGTTAATCAGAAGAAAAAGTCGTATCTTAGCCCACCTTGATTTTTAACTCAAACATTTCAAGGAAACTCAGTAACTAAAGGATTTTTGAATTAAACAATGATTGTATTAGCCAATGATGGAATCTCCGAAAAAGGGGTTCAGCTTTTGAAAGAGGCAGATATTACGGTTTTGGAAGCCAGAGTATCTCCTGAACACCTGAGCAAATTCATCAATGACAATAATGTTGATGTTCTTTTGGTGAGAAGTGCTACTCAGGTTAGAAAAGACCTGATTGACGAATGTCCCAATCTTAAGATTATCGGCCGTGGCGGTATCGGGATGGACAATATTGATGTGGAATATGCTATTGACAAAGGCATTTATATCATC
>MKVE01000023.1:19015-24737 GCA_001898785.1 Chryseobacterium sp. 36-9
CGAGAGTAATAGATTGATGCCTTTGGAAGGCGAAACTAATTTCAATGCACTGAAAAAATCATTCAATAATGCGACTGAACTTTCCGGAAAAACCTTAGGCGTTATCGGAATGGGAAATATCGGCATTGAAGTGATTAAGATGGGAGTTTCTCTCGGAATGAAAATCTTAGCTTACAACAGAACACCGAAAACTGAGAACATTCAGCTTAGCTTTTTCGATGGTCAATCTTTGGATTTTGAAATTAAATCAGTAAATTTAGATGAAGTTTTAAAAAACTCAGATTTCATCAGCCTTAATACAAGTAAAACAGATGAATATCTTATCGACTCCAAAGAACTAAAATTAATGAAGGAAGGTGTTTTCATAGCGAACACTGCAAGAGGTGGCGTTATCAACGAAGTTGCTCTTTTAGATGCCATAGAAAGCGGAAAGGTTTACGGTGCTGCCTTAGACGTTTTTGAAAAAGAACCAACGCCGGAAGTTCTGATTCTAATGAATCCCGCTCTTTCGCTTTCTCCACATGTTGGTGGCAATACAATGGACGCCCAAAACAGAATAGGAGAAGAATTAGCACAACAAATTATAAAAATAAAAGCTCAACTATAATATATATGCCAGTATTTAAACCATTTAGAGGAATCAGACCAAATCCTGATTTTATTGAAGTTTTCCCTACTTATTCTTTGGATAATTTTACGCAGGAAGAAATCAATAAAAAAGCTCAGGTTGATGATTCTTATATCCAGATGATAAAGCCTGCGGTTGTAAGTAAATCAAAAGATGTTGACAGGAATCTGAGAAAAATAAGGTCTAATTTCGAAGAATTATTGGACGAGAAAAAGTTAACTCAAGACGATTCCGCTTACTATCTATATGAGCAGACGCTTCCTGACAAAACAAGCTTCAGAGGGTTAATGGGTCTTGTAAGTGTTGATGACTTCTGGGAAGGAAAAATCAAAAAACACGAATCCACCATCACTGAAAGAAGAATGAAAATGGCACATTATCTTGAAAAAGTAGGTGTGCAGGCCGAGCCAGTTCTTTTGACGTATCATTCTAATTCCAAAGTGGAACTTCTGATGACACACGAGCAGAAGAATGTTCCTATCATCAATTATACCGATGATAAAAAAGTAAGACACAAAATCTGGAGAATCGACAACCGCCTGAAACTTCAGCAGTTCAAAGAGGTTCTTGATCCAATTGATTCTTTTTATATCGCTGACGGACACCACAGAATTGGTTCTGTTGCAGAATATGCTAAAAAGCAAAGAGATAAATACAAAAGATCTCACGGTACGGAACATTATAATTTTGTTTACAGCTTCATTGTTTCCAACCAATCCATCAAGATCAACGATTACAATCGTCTTCTCAAAGATCTTAACGGGCTGTCCGATGAAGACTTCTTAGAAAAACTAAAAGAAGATTTTCAAATCCACGAAAAAGGCGAAGCACCCTATTTCCCTTCTCAAAAATTTCACATCAGTATGTATCTTGGCGGTAAATTTTACAGTTTACACGTAAAACATAGTATTCGTGAAGAGCATAAAAATGGTAACGATCTGGATCATCATTTGGTGGATAAGTACATTTTTGAGAATATCTTAGGAATCGAAAATGCAAAACATACCGATAAGATTACTTATCAGAAAGGAACTTCCGATATCAATGGTATTTCTGAATTAAAAGAAAAAGTGGATAGCGGAGAATATAAAGTCGGGTTTGGTATCTACCCTATCAGCTTTTCGGATCTGTTGAAAATTTCTGATAAAGAAATCAAAATGCCCCCAAAATGTACCTTAATTGAACCTAAACTAATTACAGCTTTGATAATGTACGATATGAAATAGATAAATGACAAAAAGGAACAAAAAATTGTTCCTTTTTTATTACCCATACATGAACATTTTAACTTTTTATATTGAATTTCAATAATTTAAACAATAAAATATTAATGAAAACAGCAATAATCAAATAAAATTAACATTAGTTAATTTTAATGTTTATCTTTACTCAGCAAAACACAAAGGGTATATCAATTTAATCATCAAATATGTATCCGAAAGAATATATCAATTGTGACCAAGAACCAATTCATATTTGTGGAGAAGTTCAGAGCTATGGTTTTTTGCTTGGGACGCAAAACTCCAGAGTTATTTTTTACAGTGAAAATATTTTAGATTTATTTTCTCTTGATCCTTCCATTTTGGGAAAAGATATTCAGGTATTATTTAATAATATTGGAATTGATGTCAATTGGGAGAACTATTCCAACACAGAAGATCTTGCAATACAGCACATTAATTTTAGAAATATAGAATATACTTTAAGTATTCACACCAACGGTGGGTTCACCTTTTTTGAAATGGAAAAGGTAATCCCTAATCATAAGATCAATAAAGAATATGCGGCAATACAGCATATTCTTAGAAATTCTAATGATGAAAATATTTGGAAAGTCTTGTTAAAAGAGATCCAAGATGTTATTGATTATGACAGAGCAATGATCTATCAGTTTTTATATGATGGCAGCGGTCAGGTCATAGAAGAATTGGTTAAACCTAACCTAGAAAGCTATCTCGACCTTCATTATCCTGAATCTGATATTCCTGCACAAGCAAGAGCACTTTATCTCAAAAATCCCGTTAGAATCACTTCACACGTTTCCGGGCAGACTTACCCTATTGTTGGCTTAGTTCCTAAGGAAGAAATCGATTTAACTTATAGTATTACGAGAGCATCCTCACCTGTTCACAGAGAATATCTGAAGAATGCCAAGGTAGAATCCAGCTTCAGCACGTCCATTATTGTCAATGGAGAATTATGGGGAATGGTTGCCTGCCAGAATGCTGAACCCAAACATCTTGATCTCCAATCTAGATTATTGGCAGAGACATTGACAAGAACTTCTGCAAATGCATTTGCTTCTTACAGATCTTTGCAGACTTTGGAAGAATACCAGAGAATAAATCTAAGTAACATCTCCCTTCGTCAAAATCTTTTGAGTGAAGAAGATTTTGGAAAAGCTTTGGAAACTAATATCAGGGATATTATGGATAGCTGTGCCGCGGATGGGATGATTATTAAAATTAATAATGAAATCTTAACTGCGGGGAGTGTTCCCAATCACCCTGATATTGAGAAAATCATCAATTGGAGCAAAGAGAATAACCTGAACTTTGAAGAGAATATTTATATCTCCAATACGCTTTGTCAAGATATTAATGTAGAATTGGACAATCCGGAAAAAAGCTGTGGCATTATCATCAGCGTTCTGGGAAATAATACATCAGATATGCTGATATGGTTGAGAAAAGAACAGGGACAAAAAATAAAATGGGCCGGAAAGCCTGAAAAAGGTATCATTTCTGAAATAAAAGACGGTGTAGAAATCATCAAATTTTCTCCCAGAAAATCTTTCGAAGTCTGGAAAGAATATGTCAAAGGCACTTCTCTGCCCTGGAAAATCAAGGAAATTGAATCCGCAAGATGGATCACATCTGTTATCCTGAAAGCTTCTCATACCAAATCTTCCCAGATTGTTGATCTTAATAATCAATTAAAGGAGCTGAATCAGGAACTGGACTCATTCTCGCACACTATTTCTCACGATCTTAATACGCCACTGACTGTTATAAAACTAAATGCACAACTGGCGCAAAAAATTCCTGATCCGGAAAATGTTCAAAAAACATTGAGTAATATTATTACCCAGGTGGATACAATGAGTGAAATGATCCGAAATGTTTTAGAATTAAGTAAAATTAAAAAATCAGAAATAGAGCTAAAGAGAGTTGAAGTAGACTCGCTAATTAGTAAACTTGCAGAAGATTCCAAGATCAGCTTTAATTCGCCGCATACCGAGATTGTCATTGAAAACACGCCGGAAGTTTTAGGCGATAAAACAATGGTTTATCAGGTCTTTGTTAATGTGATCGGCAATGCTGTCAAGTATTCTTCAAAATCCAGCAAACCAATGGTGAAAATCGAAGGTGAGGTTTATGAAGACGCTGTAACTTATAAAATTACTGATAACGGAATTGGGATTGATAAAAAAGAATCGAACAAAATGTTCAAGATTTTCAGTAGGATGAATAATGCGAAAGAATTTCACGGTAATGGCGTTGGTTTGAGCATCGTCCATCATCTGATGGAGAAAATGGGTGGGAAAATCAGCTATGAAAGTGAAAGCGGAAAAGGAACAACCTTTACATTAAAATTTCAAAAACCAAATTATGATTTCAGTATTTCTTAAAGAACAAACAAAACAGCAACACGACGAAACAGAAGCCAACTTACAATCGCAGAAAATATTCGACAGGTCTTATACACTTGATGATTACAAAAATCTCTTGATCCATAATTATAAACTGATCAGCAGATACGAACCGCAAATCCATGAAAAATTAAAAAATTACCCGGAACTCAAATTAGATTCAAGGACGAAAATCGATGCTCTTAAAACTGACTTAAACAAACTTAATATCCTGACCGAATCAGAAACTCCGGCTCATAATCTGGAAAACGAAGCCGAAGCATTCGGAGCTTTATATGTTATGGAAGGTTCTACTCTTGGTGGGAATGTCATTGCAAAACAGCTTAAAAAAAATCCGGAATTTGAGAATGTAGATTTCAACTATTTTGGAGTTTATGGAGAAAACACAGGATCTTATTGGCAGGAATTCAAATCAATAATCGATGAGAAGATATCAGAAGAACAATATCAGGATTGTGTGAAAGGCGCTAAAAAAGCTTATCAATTATTATCATAAAAAAACGGAGCGAATAATGTCGCTCCGTTTTTTATATAAGTTCAGATTACTTTTCAATCTTTACCAGTTCAACGTCAAAAACCAACCATGCATTTGGCGGAATAACACCTCCTGCTCCTCTTTCGCCGTAACCTAAAGCTGGCGGAATCAGCAACGTTGCGGTTTCACCTTCTTTTAACAAAAGAATTCCTTCGTCCCAACCTTTGATTACCTGCCCAACTCCGATCGGAATATCAATTGGCTGTCCTCTTTTAAAAGAGTTGTCAAACTCTTCCCCATTAACCAATTTTCCTGCATAATGAACAGCAACCGTTTGTCCTGGCGTTGGATTAGCTCCGGTTGAAGTTTTAGTAATTTTGTAATAAAGACCGGAAGGCGTAGATTGCATTCCTGCCTTAAGACCATCAACCAGCTTTTGTTGATTGGCTTTGAATTCTTCTTCTTTTTTCTTCTTATCAGCCTCAGCTTTTGCTAAATAAGCTTTGTTGTTTTCCTGGATTTTTGCCTTTCCTTCATTGAAGATTTTTTCAGCATCGTAATGTTTGTATTTGTCACCTTTGCTGAAGATGGCAACTTTGTTAAGCACTACGTCTGTTTTTGGTTTGTCCTGAGCCCCTTTTTCTACATTTGCAATAGAATCGATCACAGCTTCACCTTTTACAACCTTACCAAAAATTGTATGCCTTCCGTCTAGCCAAGGTGTTGCAACTTCTGTGATGAAAAACTGGGAACCATTGGTATTAGGGCCGGAATTAGCCATTGATAGGATTCCTTTCCCTGTATGTTGAAGGTCATTTTTCTCATCATCGAATTTGTAGCCCGGATCACCCATTCCGGTTCCTTGCGGATCTCCACCCTGAATCATAAAATCCTTGATTACTCTGTGAAAAATAGTCCCGTCATAGAATGGCTGGCCTTTTTTCTTAGATTTATTTTCGATTTTAAC
>MKVE01000023.1:24752-90628 GCA_001898785.1 Chryseobacterium sp. 36-9
CGGAGATTTTTCATCTTCGAATTTGACCAAAATGTCACCTTTACTTGTTGTCAGATTTCCATAAAGTCCGTCTGGCAGACTCTTGTAAGTTTCTTTGTCTATTTCCAATGTTTTACAGTTTAATAATGTTAATAATGTTATAGATAATGCTATAAATTTCTTCATTTTATTTATGCGTTAATTTTTATAATACTTTTACTTTGATGATTAATGGCATATCATTCGGAACTTTTTTATTATCACCATAAGTTCCGTAAGCCAAAACCGAAGGTACCAGTAATTCTGCCTCCTCTCCTTTTTTCAGATATCTTATTACATCTTCTACCGCATCCATTTCTTTAAAATGACCAAATTCCACATTGATGTTTTCTACTGGTGTGTCGTATAGTTTTACCCTGTCAAAATCGTAAATATAATATTGATAAGAGACTTTTTCACCATTATTCTTACGGTAGTTTTTCTCTAGATTTTCTATATTCACCCAATAGTTCATCCCCATAGGATAATATTTTACATTCTGAGATTTTATCCAATCCTCGATTTGATTTCTTTCAAGAGTATTGAGTTCTTTTGTACGGTTTTTAGAAACTTCCAGTTCGCTTTCTGACATAAACTGTTCTTCAGGATGCTGCGCAGGTGTTTGCTTGGCACAAGAAGCGGTAAGAATTAAAATCGATATGTAAAATAATTTGTTCATTCTGTAATGATATTTCTAAAATGCTCGAAAATCTTTTGCGAAAATAAGGATTTTGCCAGACTTAATTGTTATCAAAAAACAAAAACCGGAAGCAATTTTCCGGTTTTCATTCTTTCAATTTATCTTTAATTATTTAATTCTAAAGACTGTAAACATGTTCTTCTACCAAAACTCTCCATCCAAAAGGATCTTCGGCTTTATTAGTCTGGATATTAACAAGATCATTTTTAAGTAATGAAGCATAACTTTCTTCTTCAGAAAGCTGTGGTAAAACCAAATGCTCGCCTTGATATCCCAAGGCCTGAAAAACACTTGTAACCACTGCAGTCCCTACTCCCCAGACTTCTTTCAAAGTTCCATTTTTCTGAGCTTCTATGACATCGGAAACTTTTACATTACCGATAACAACTTCAATTCCTCTATTTTTTGCAAGCTGGATAAAGCTGTCTCTTGTAACGCCATCCAGGATTTTATCTGAAGTTTTAGGTGTATAAATTGTATCGTTGATTCTTACAAAAACGTTCATTGTTCCACTTTCCTCAAAATATTCGTGTGAACAATCGTCTGTCCAGATGATCTGCTCATATCCTTCTTCTATTGCCAGCTGGGTTGGATAGAAAGAAGCAGCATAATTTCCTGCCGCTTTTGCAGCACCCACACCTCCACTTGCTGCTCTTGAGTAGTGATCGGCAATTTTAACAGAAACCGGAGCGGTATAATAATTTTTTGCTGGTGTTGCCACAATGGCAAACATATACTTCTCGGAGATTCTCGCTTTCAGAGCTTCTTCTGTTGCAAACAGCAAAGGTCTTAGATATAAAGACATTCCTTCTCCGTGAGGAATCCAGTCTCTGTCAATATCCACAAGAGCTTTTAATCCGTCCATAAACATTTCTTCGGAAATCTCAGGAATTGCTAATCTTTTTGCGGATTTGTTAATACGCTCAAAGTTCTTTTCCGGACGAAAAAGAAATACCTGACCATCTTTATCCTTATAAGCCTTCATTCCTTCAAAACAAGCCTGTCCGTAATTGACCCCCATCATAGCAGGGGTAAAACCGATAGGACCATAAGGAACCAATTGAAGATCCCCCCATTTCCCATTTTCGTATTCACAAATAATCATATGATCTATAAAAGTGTTTCCAAAAGAAAAATTATTAGGATCAAATGATGAAATTCTTGGATTTGAAGTTTTTTGAATTATCATTTTTTAATTTTTTGTTGAGGTATTACAAATATATAATAATTTTTTAATAATCAAAATTTAGTTTAATTTTGTAAAAAAATACTTTGAAAAGAGAATTAATCAGCACTAGCGACGGCAGTAAAACTTTATTAATCAGTGAATTAAAAGAAACATACCATTCTAAACACGGTGCACTTCAGGAAGCGAATCACGTATTTATCAAAAATGGACTTAATTTGATAAATAGTTATGAAATTAATATTTTAGAGTTGGGTTTTGGAACAGGTCTTAACGTTTTGGTAACATTTGATGAATATTTGAGAAATGACAAAAATCATGTAATCAATTATTTTGGTGTGGAAAAATATCCGATTTTTTTGCAAGAAGCGACCGAATTGTCTTATTCTGAATTATTTCCGAGCTCAATTGTTCAAAATATGTCTCTTAAAATTCATGAAACAGAATGGGAAAAATTAGTTGAACTAGATGTTAATTTTTATCTTAAAAAAATAAAAGACGACTTCTTTAATATAAAAACCATGGACTTACCTCCTGTTGATCTGGTTTATTTTGACTGTTTCGGAGCCAGAGTACAGCCTGATCTTTGGGAGAAAGAATTATTTGAGATTGTTGCTTCCAAAATGAAAATAGGAAGTTTGCTGACAACCTATTCTTCCAAAGGAAGTGTGAGACGAGCCTTGCAGGAATTAGGATTTGAAGTAGAAAAAAAACAAGGTCCTCCCGGAAAAAGAGAAATGATCAACGCCTGGAAAAAATAATTTCCCTAAATTAGGCACTGCAAATCACAATATATGATAGACAAAATCAACATTCGGGTGTATGCACTTTGTATAAAAGACAACAAAGTTCTTGCACTTCACGAGGAATATGCCGGAGATCATCTTCTTAAATTGCCCGGCGGCGGATTGGAATATGGAGAAAGCACTTTAGAATGCCTGAAGAGAGAGTTCCAGGAAGAACTGAATCTTGAGATTGAAATTAAAGACCACTTTTATACACAAGACGATTTTCTGGTTTCCAGATTCCGGGATAATGAGCAATTGATTACAATTTATTACTTGGCTGAAATTTTAAATGAAGAAGATTTACTAATCTTAGATCCTTGCATAGAAAAGACAGAATGGATTCCGTTAGAAGGTGAAAATCCTTTTCCATTACCAATTGATAAACGCGTTTTCGACATAGCAAAACAAAAATTCCTGAATTAAAATTCAGGAATTTTTTATTTAATTTCTTTATAATTATTTTACTTCAACGAAATTAACATCGCCTTCGTATTTTTTATCAATAATCAAAATCATTGCAGTTTGAGTTGTGTAAGATTGATTTTCTCCAACCAATTTTCTGTATTTAACCTCAAGAATATTTGCGTTCTTTCGGATTGAAACCGGCTTTAGTTCTACACTTTGGTTTGAAGGATCTTCGATTTGTGCGATGACAAATTCTTTAGAAAAATCAACTGGCGTTGGTTTTCCGTTCTCTCCCATTGTTGTTGCCATTCCAAAAACCTGGTCGAATTCTCCCTGCGTTTCAAATTTCGGATTGTCAATTGCTGCATCAATGTTATTTTTAACGAAATAATTTTTCGCTTCTCTGTAAGGGATTTCTTCATTAAGAGTTGAGTCTCCTGATTTAACTGATGAATTGCAATTAATTAAAATCAATAATACTCCAATGAATAGGATCAATTTTTTTATAATCATGACGCTTGTTTTTTCATTCTTCTTTCTAATTCTTCACGCTGATAGTCTCTAACGGTTTTACCAGTTCCGTCGTGTCGCCAGCCTGGAGAGTAGAAAAGATATTTTAGTTTATCTGTAAATTTTAAGTCAGGCTGTTTCAGGTCTTTTGCAATTTTTTTCCATTCGTAGAAAACTAAATTCACAGGACCTTTGTCCTCCATTTTGGGATAGATTCCGTATTTGATCGGAACTTCGGGAACTTCTTTTTCAAATGTTCCAAAAATTCTGTCCCATATAATCAGCGCCATTCCCATATTCCTGTCCAGATAACGGATGTTACAAGCGTGATGAACTCTATGATGAGAAGGCGTTACCATGAACCATTCCAGGAAACCAAGATTCTTAACAGTCTGCGTATGCACCCAAGTCCCATAAACCTGTAAAACCGAATAGGCAACCATAATATGCCAAGGATTGAATCCTAAAAATGCCAATGGCGAAAAGTATAAATATCTGTATAATGGCTGTAAAACAGGACTTCTAAAGCCAGTTGTGATATTGAAATGATCCGAACTATGATGCGTGATATGAACCGCCCAAAACGCTCTGGAATGATGATCTACATAATGCAAAACATAATAAGCAAAATCCTGTAAAACAAAAACTGCGACAAAATACCAAACATTAAATTCCCAAGTGAATAAACGGTGATGATAAAAGAAAAACATCACAGCCATAGATACTCCTTTCATCAGAAGATCTAATCCATAATTGAGAATAGCCAGATAAACATTGGATAAAACGTCTTTGGTCTCGTATAATTTTTCACGGTTGAAATGACTGTAGATCATCTCGCCTAAAATGACAATAGCATGGATTGGGATAGACCACATATAAATAATCCCCTGACCATTTTCACTGAATATTTCGTCTAACATGTTTAATTAGTTCTTATAAATTCCCAAGAAGATCTTCGTATTTTTTCAGGATAATCTCTTTGGAAAATCTGGATTTAATAGATTCTTTAATATTTTCTCTGTTATTATTTTTATAAACAGCGTGTTTTATTCTCTCTGCAAAGTTATCATAATCCTCGATATCAGCTATTTCGCCATTGATTTGATCAATAATAATTTCGTCAATCCCGCCGGGACAATTATTGGCTAAAGAATAAATTCCACAAACTCCTGCTTCTAAAAGGACATTAGGAAAACCCTCGTAACGCGATGACAAAATGAAAAGATCCGCAAACTTGAGATATTGATAAGGATTACTTTTTTTACCATGAAAAATAACATGATCCAAACCGAGCATCTCTTTCATCTGAATCAACATTTCCTTGTCACGTCCATCTCCCAGAATATGAAGCAAAATATTCTGATTTTTAAGTCTTGAAAAAACTTTCAGAAGATTATCAAAACCTTTTCTTGCTGATAGATTTCCAATGGCAACCACATTTTTGTGCTGATGAGAAAATTCTGCCGGACGTTCAGATTCATTAAGTTTTTCTTCAATAAAATTAACATCCACAGGATTATTGATCTTAACCAATTTCTTTTTTTTGATGCCGAAATTTTTGATCAGATCATTTTGCATATCATTACTCTGAGCAATGATTTTATCATAACTATTATAGAATTTATAAAAAAATCTGATCTCTTTCCTCGTCACGTGTTGCGAGACAACATTAGTCTCCCGGGCAATGAATCTTGTATTCGGAAATAATCTTGTAAACAAAGACAAATATGCATTTATTTCTCCAAAACCCGAAAAGACAATATCCGGTTTTCTTCTTTTTATTTCTAACAGAATCGGTTTGAGAGAATGTCTGATTCTCGGAGTCTGGATATCGATAATTTCAACATCGGGTTTCAGAAAATCAAGATAAGCGCCTTCTTTTCTCAACAAAAGAATCGAAGGAGAAAACCTGTCCCTGGGAAGATGATTGGCAATTGTTGTCACAATTCTTTCCGCTCCTCCAGTTTCCAAATCGGGTAATATGAAAATGATTGACTTTTTCATATGTAGATGCTCATTTTTTTCAATGTTGATCTAAATCACTATTTGTTTAGCAATTTCATCAATCAAAATTACAAAACCAAAATGGGAATTCCTATAAATAAAAATGCCGGAAAGTTTTCCGACAATTATTATATTTAGTTAGCAACATCACTGATAAATTTGATTCGGAGAACTCTCACTTCATCATCTGTGAGATCATCGCCATATTCAGCCAATAATGTTTTCATACTGTCGCTCTCTGAGTTTTTCATAAAATCCATAAAATCATCTACAACATCTTCGTCAAAATTTTCTTCAATGTAATAATCGATATTCAGTTTGGTTCCCTGATAAACAATACTCTCCATTTCAGAAAGAAGATCGCTCATTGATAGATGCTTTGCTTTTGCGATATCCTCCAGATCTATCTTTTTATCAGTATTTTGAATAATAAAAACCTTGTGGCTGGATTTATTGGCCACCTGTTTCATTACAAGATCCTGAGTTCTTTCTATGCCGTTATCCTCAACATATTTCTTTATAAAATCAGCGAATTCTTTTCCGTATTTTCTGGCTTTACCTTCACCTACACCGTAGATTTTCGCAACTTCCTCCACTGTTATAGGATATTGTACTGTCATATCTTCCAGGCTTGGATCCATAAAAACCGTATAAGGCGGAATGCCGTGTTTTTTAGCCACAGTTTTTCTAAGATCCTTTAACTGTCCAAATAACAACTGATCCAGTCCGCCACCAGCCTGAATCTGAACTTGCTCACTGTCAGATTTTTGCTTGATCTGAGTCAGATCATATTCCCTGTCTTCAGCAATCAAAAACGGTTCTTTGTATTTTCCTGAGATCACATCATTTCCTTTTTCAGAAATTTTCAGAACACCATAAGTTTCGATATCCTTTCTAAGAAAATCCTGAACAGTCGCCTGCCTGATAATCGATTTCCAATAGTTGTCCGTTTCTTCCTTTCCGAATCCAAAGAATTCTGTCTGCTCCAGTTTATAAGATTTGGTAACAGCCGTTTCTTTACCGGCAATGATAGTGATCAGGTCTTTTGTACGGAATTTTTCTCCCAAAGATTTGATCATTTCCAACACTTTTTTCAAATCCCTAGCTGCATTCTTTAACTTTGGCGGATTCTGGGAATTATCGCACATCATTGCACCTTCGCCTTTCACCGGATCGAATTTTTCTCCAAAATAATACAGCAGATATTGTCTTCTACTCATGGATGTTTCTGCATAACCAACCACTTCATTCAGAAGCTGTAGTCCGATTTCTCTTTCGGAAACAGGTTTTTGAGCCAAGAATTTTTCTAATTTTTCAATATCTTTCGGATCATAGAATGCCAGGCAATAACCTTCTCCTCCGTCTCTTCCGGCACGTCCGGTTTCCTGATAATAGCTTTCCAAAGATTTTGGAATATCATAATGAATTACAAAACGAACATCAGGCTTGTCAATTCCCATTCCGAATGCAATAGTTGCAACAATCACATCCACTTCCTCCATCAGGAATTTGTCCTGATTAGCAACTCTTGTTTTTTGATCCAACCCGGCATGATAAGGTAACGCATTGATCCCATTAACCTGTAAAAGCTGAGCAAATTCCTCCACCTTTCTTCTGCTGAGGCAATAGACAATTCCGGATTTCCCTTTATGCTGATTGATGAATTTGACAATCTCTTTATCAACATTCACTTTTGGACGAATCTCGTAATATAAATTAGCTCTGTTGAAACTTTCTTTGAAAACCAGAGCATTGTTCATTCCCAAAGTTTTCTGAATATCATCCTGAACCTTTGGCGTTGCAGTAGCCGTTAAAGCAATCACGGGAACATCCGCGATCTTATCAATAATGCCTTTCAGGTTTCTGTATTCCGGACGAAAATCATGTCCCCATTCCGAGATACAGTGGGCTTCGTCAATGGCAACAAAAGATATTTTTACATCTCTCAAAAATTCGAGATATTCTTCTTTGATTAAGGATTCCGGAGCAACATACAACAGCTTTGTTTTGCCAGCCGTAATGTCATCCATTACCTGTTTTGTCTGGGATTTGTTAAGAGAAGAATTGAGAACGTGAGCCACACCTTCATCCGAAGATAAACCGTTTACAGCATCTACCTGATTTTTCATCAATGCAATTAATGGAGAAACAACGATGGCTGTTCCTTCAGAAATCAATGCCGGTAACTGGTAACAAAGTGATTTTCCACCACCAGTCGGCATTAAAACAAACACATCTTTTCCACCTAGAAGTTCCTGAATAATCTGCTCCTGTTGTCCTTTGAACTTTGAAAATCCGAAATATTTTTTGAGTTCCGCAGATAAGTTGATGTCTTTTGTGCTCATCCTTTAATATAGTTTGCTAAATTTGCATTTTATTGAAAGGTTATACATTAATGGTAAATCCTGAATTTTAGGGATAAAAAAATGAAGCTAAAAAACTTCATTTTGCTCTGTTAAATTATTAGCGTGAAGATACAAAATAAATATTATTAAAAAAAATAATTAAAAATTTAAAATTTTGGATCCAAAAGGAATAATCGCAAACGCCCACCAAGCGCTGGATATAGAAATAAACGAGTTGACCAATCTCAGAAACCGATTGAATGACAGCTTCATAAAAAGTGTTTTAACCATCAATGAATCGAAAGGGAAATTAATTATTGTGGGGATTGGAAAATCGGCTCACGTTGCCAATAAAATTGTTGCAACGCTTAATTCCACCGGAACGCCGTCTCAATTTTTACATGCTGCAGAAGCGATCCACGGCGATCTTGGTGTGATCCAGAAACAAGACGTAATATTGTGTATCTCTTATTCCGGAAATTCTCCGGAGATTGTCAATCTTCTTCCATTTCTGAAAGATTACTCATCCGCTTTAATCGGGATGACAGGAAATCCTGAAAGTAAATTAGGAAAAGCTGCAGATATTGTTCTCAATACACACGTTGACAAAGAAGCATGTCCTAATAAATTAGCTCCGACAAGTTCAACCACTGTTCAGATGGCTTTGGGTGATGCTTTAGCCGTTTGCTTAATGGAGCTGAAAGATTTTAAAGATATCGATTTTGCTAAATTTCATCCCGGTGGAAGTCTTGGTAAAAATCTGACTGCAAAAGTGGAGCAATTTGTTTCTCAGAATAAACCGGAAGTTTCTCCGGAGTCAGGGATCAGAGATGTGATTATTTCTGTCAGTGGTTCAAAACACGGTATTACTGTTGTGATAGAAAACGAGAAAATTGTTGGCGTAATTACAGATGGAGACATCCGAAGAATGTTACTGAATCAAGACGATATTTCCAAGGTTAAAGCGTCTGACATCACGAGTAAAAATCCAAAAACGATTGATAAAAATAATCTGGCAAAAGAAGCGATGCAAATTTTGAAAGAATTCAATATCGGTCAGCTTGTAGTGACAGATCAAGGCAAATATTACGGGATTATCGATATCCATACTTTATTGGACGAAGGTATTAATTAAGTGTAAATTTTTGAATCAATTATCAATATATCATTAATATAGAATAATGAGCGAAGAAAAGGAAATGTCCTTCCTTGGACATATTGGAGAGTTGAGGTCACATCTTGTGAGATCTATTTTAGCAATTGTTATTTTAGCAATTGTAGTTGGTTTTAACATCAACTGGGTAATGGATCATATCTTTTTTGGTCCTACAAGAAATGACTTTTTAACTTTCCGAATTGTGAATCATTTTTCCAGAGAATTGACCGGCAATGATAGTTTTATTTTACCGGCTCACTTCAGTGTTCAACAGAAGCAGTTGTTCCAGCAATTCAATGTGATGATGGCGGTTTCAATTTTCTCGGGTCTTGTTCTGGCTTTTCCTTATATCATTTGGGAACTGTGGAAATTTATCAGCCCGGCTTTGATGCCCAATGAGAAAAAGAATTCGATCTTCTATATCAATTCGATCTGGATGCTTTTTATGGCTGGAGTCTTAACAGGTTATTTTTTGATTTTGCCTTTTGCAATTAACTTCGGATTGTTGTTCAAAGTTTCGGATAATATCGTCCAGCTGTTTGACTTGTCAGATTACACAACTCTATTTTTACAGGTCACAATGGGGATGGGTGTGGTTTTTCTTTTTCCAATTGCAGTTTACATTTTAACATCAATTGGAATTCTGACTCCAAAATTCCTGAAAACTTACAGAAGGCATGCCATTGTTTTAATAATGGTTGTTGCCGCGATTATCACACCGGCAGATGTCCTGAGTATGATGGCAGCAGCATTGCCTTTGGTAATTCTTTATGAATTCAGTATACTGATGTCGAATATTGTTTATAAGAAAATCCAGAAGCGGGAACTCAAAAAAGAAATTTAATTAAAAACTAAATCAGTAATTAATATTGCTGATTTTTTTTATTAAAGATAAATTAACCCTTCACGATTTCCTTTCTGATTCTGCTGAGTGATGTATCCGTGATCCCCAGATAGGACGCTACATTTTTAAGTGGCGCAAATTTCAGAACGTCAGGTTTTTCTTGAATTAAGTCTAAATAACGTTCTGTTGCCGATTTGGTAATCATTTCCACAGAACGGTTTTTGAGATAAAACAACTGATAAGACATCCACGCTCTGCCCCATTCTGTCAACGCCGGAATACTATGAAACAGTTCCTGGAAATCATCATAGCTGATTTTCCAAACCGAGCAATCCGTCTCTGCCTGAATATTTTCTATCGAAGGGATCCTTTGAAATAATGATGATGCTTCTATCACAATATCAGATTCTGTAAAGAAATTAATGGTGATGTCGTTAGAATCAATATCATAAACGAAAGATCGCACAACACCGCTTTCTAAAACAAAATATGAATTGAGGATGTCATTTTCCTTTAAGAAAAAATCACCTTTTTTATAATTGATTTTTTGATGTTTGCTGAAGATAAGATTAAGATCTCCTTCGGAAAATGCAGGATGCTGATAGATACTTTTTAATATGTCCATAAATGAAAAAACGGAAAATCTAAAATAGTAGATTTCCCGTTATAAAGAATAATTTTATTCGAAATTTTATTTCAAGGCATTTACAGCCGCCTCGTAATTTGGTTCCTGACCTATTTCCGGAACTTGCTCCGTGTAAATTACAGTTCCTTTTTCATCCAAAGCAACCACAGCTCTGCTCAATAATCCTCTCAAAGGAGAATCATCCAAAGTCACACCATAATCTTCTCCGAAATTACCTCTGAAATCTGACAACACTTCTACATTATCAAGGCCTTCAGCAGCACAAAATCTGTTAAGAGCAAAAGGTAAATCTCTGGAAACGTTTATAACAACGGTATTTTCCAAAGAACTCGCTTCCTTGTTGAATTGTCTTGCAGAAGCGGCGCAAACGCCAGTATCAATGCTTGGGAAGATATTCAGCAACACTTTTTTTCCTGTATAATCCGCCAGATGCTTTTCCGACAGATCTGCTCCAACTAATGTGAATTCCTGAGCAACAGTTCCAACTTCCGGCAAACTGCCTACAGTATGAATAGGATTTCCTTTGAATGTAATTTGTGACATTGTTCTATTTTTATTAAGATTCAAAATTAGATATTTTTAATTTAAATAACATTAATAAATTTCATATTTTCGCAGCCAAAATTATATACACGATGAAAAAAATCAATCTTAGTGTATTACTGGTTTTTCCCTTGTTGGCAAGCGCTCAGTCGGTCATTGGTAATATCAATTCCGGTGCAGTTTCTGAGAATTCCTTTAACCATTCTGTTGGAGAAATCTATGTAATAGCGTCTAATCCGGACGATGCCAGTTCTGGGACACTGGGAATCTTGTACCAAACCACTTTAAAGGTTTTGGGAATCAATGAAATTTTAAAAGACGATGTCAAAATCTATCCTAATCCAACAAGCGATTTTATCAATCTGCAACTAAGCTCGAAAACTAAAATTGACGAAGCTATTATCTATGACAATTCCGGCAGAATCATTTTTAAAACAAAAATCGAATCGGATAAGATAGATTTACGTTCCCTAAATACAGGAATTTATCTGCTTTATTTCACAAATACAGACATTAAACCTATAAAAATTATAAAAAAATAAAAACCAAATGAAAAAACTCTACATTGCTTTCAGCTTATTTTTAGCTTCATTAGCTTATTCGCAAGTTCCACAGGCTTTCAGTTATCAGACAATTGCTTTCAATTCGGCAGGTGCTCCAATTGCTAATGGAAGCGTCAACTTAAGAATCAGCATTCTGGATAATTCTGCAACAGGAAATGTTTTATATACTGAAACTCATACTAAAACAACCAATTCCAAAGGTTTGATTAACCTTAATATCGGACAAGGAACTGCAACCGCAGGAAACTTCGGAGGAATCAATTGGGTAACGAATCCGAAATTTGTAAAAGTAGAAATGGATCCAGCTGGCGGAAGTAATTATACCAATGTTGGAGTGAATCAGTTGATGAGTGTGCCTTATTCTCAAGTTAGTAAAACCGTTGTGACTGGTCCTGGACAAGGAATTACTTTGGTTTCTCCTAATGGAACAAATTACATTTTAAATATAAATGATTCAGGAACCTTGAGTTTACCCACAAGTTCTAGTTCAACTAGTTCAACAATTCCTACAAATATATATATGCTTGGTTCATATAACTCTTATAATACTGCAAGTGCTGAATTGCTTAGATTAAGTTCTAGTGAAAAAATAGGATATAAATATTTAGCTGCTAATAGTAAAATCAAATTTGCAGCTGGTCAAAATTCTGGAGCGCAGATTTATGGAACAAGTACTGGGACTGATATTATACCGAATGGAAATGATTATCTTATAAATTCAAATGGTTTTTATCAAGTGAGGTTCAGTGTGACAGGAATAAGTGGTGGAAATGTATTCTATAGCGTGAATTTTAATAATTTCACACCTTCTATTTATTTTAACACAGGTAATCCTAATGTATACTTCAATTATTATGATGAAGCAACAAATCAATTTAGTTTTCTTGTGTTTGGAGTAACAAATACATATGGAAATAAGTTTAAAATATCTCTTCCTAACAATGAGAGCTTAGGAGATAATCTAAGTGATGGTAATTTTGATATCGGAGGAGATTATATAAGTTTTCCAGGTACTAATTCTTCTTCTCAAAACTTTTCGGTTGTATTCAAGTTAAATTTTGATGGAACTGGAACCTATATCATAACTAAGCTATAATTTAAAGAGGCAAACGTCTCTTTTTTTATTCAGATTAATAACAAACACTCAAAAATCATATTTCCTCTATTATAAAATTACCATAAAAACACTAAATTTGTCTGTTTTGAAAAAACAGTAAATAAAATCAACTACTATAATGTCAGAAAAATCAAAAATTATCTACACGCTTACGGATGAAGCGCCAATGCTTGCAACACATTCTTTTTTGCCTATCGTTAAGGCTTTTACTTCGGTTGCAGACGTTAACATCGTTCCAAAAGACATTTCACTTTCAGGGAGAATCCTGGCTAACTTTCCGGAGTTCCTGAAAGATGACCAAAAAATTGGAGATGCTTTAACGGAATTGGGTGAATTGGCAACAACTCCAGAAGCGAACATTATTAAATTACCAAATATTTCTGCTTCTGTTCCTCAATTAGATGAGGCAATAGCAGAATTACAATCCAAAGGTTTCGCAGTTCCAAATTATCCTGCTGAACCAAAAAATGACGAAGAAAAAGCAATCAAAGCTAAATATGCTAAAGTCCTAGGTTCTGCCGTAAACCCTGTTCTAAGAGAAGGAAACTCAGACAGACGTGCGCCTAAAGCAGTTAAAAACTATGCAAAAGCAAACCCGCACAAAATGGGTGACTGGAGTGCTGACAGCAAAACAGATGTGGCGCATATGACCAGGGGCGATTTCTATGGAACAGAAACTTCTACTACGGTTGAAAAGGATTCTAAATACAGAATTGTATTCTTCGGAAATGACGGTTCTGAAAAAGTTCTGAAAGATTTTGCAAACCTTAAAGCTGGTGAAGTAATCGATTCTTCTGTAATGAATCTTAACTCATTAAAAGCTTTTGTACAAACTGCCATTGATGAAGCAAAACAAAGAGGTGTAATCCTTTCTGCTCACTTGAAAGCAACAATGATGAAAATCTCCGACCCGATTATTTTCGGAGCTATTGTTGAGACTTTCTTTAAAGATGTTTTTGCTAAATATGCTGAGACTTTCAAATCTCTGGATATCAATCCAAATAACGGATTACAAAATCTTTACGACAAAATTGCAGGAATTCCTCAGGAAGCTGAAATCAAAGCTGACATTGATAAAGCGTTAGCTGAAGGTCCGAAAGTAGCGATGGTCAACTCGGACAAAGGCATCACTAATTTCCACGTTCCTTCCGATATCATCGTTGATGCTTCTATGGCGGCATTGATCAGAAATGGAGGAAAAATGTGGGACAAAGCTGGTGCAGAAGATGACACGGTTGCTATTATCCCGGACCGTTCTTACGCAGGATTCTATCAGGCTGCCATTGATGATATGAAGGCTAACGGAAAATTAGACCCAACAACAATGGGTTCTGTTCCTAATGTTGGTTTGATGGCTCAAAAAGCGGAAGAATATGGTTCTCACGACAAAACTTTCCAGGCTGAAGCTGACGGAACTGTAAAAGTTCTTGACGAAAACGGAAACGTTCTTTTGGAGCAAAAAGTTGAGAAATCTGATATTTTCAGAATGTGTCAGACCAAAGATGCTCCAATCCAGGATTGGGTGAAATTAGCTGTCAACAGAGCGAGATTATCGGACACACCTGCTATTTTTTGGTTAGATAAGGCAAGAGCGCACGATAGAGAAATCATTAAAAAAGTTGAGAAATATCTTAAAGATTACGACACAACCGGGCTTGACATCAGAATCCTTGATGTGAAAGACGCAATGACAGAAACGCTTAAAAGAGCAAGAGAAGGCAAAGACACGATTTCGGTTTCCGGAAATGTTTTGAGAGATTATTTGACCGACCTATTTCCTATTTTGGAATTGGGGACTTCTGCAAAAATGTTATCTATTGTTCCATTGATGAATGGCGGTGGTTTGTTCGAAACCGGAGCCGGTGGTTCTGCACCTAAACACATCGAGCAGTTTATCGAGGAAGGTTATTTGCGTTGGGATTCTTTGGGTGAATTCTTAGCATTGCAGGCTTCTTTGGAACATTTGGCTCAGACTCAGAACAATCCGAAAGCGCAGATTTTAGCAGATGCTTTGGATGAAGCAAATGCTAAATTCTTAGCAGAAGACAAATCTCCGGGAAGAAAATTAGGAACAATTGATAATAGAGGTTCACATTTCTATCTGGCAACTTATTGGGCAGAAGCTTTGGCAAACCAGAGCAAAGATGCTGATATTGCTGCGAAATTTGCTCCAGTTGCAAAAGCATTGACAGAAAACGAAAGTAAGATCAATGAAGAATTGATTGGTGCTCAAGGTAAGCCTCAGGAAATTGACGGCTATTACAGACCGGATTTTGACAAAACTGATTCTGCAATGAGACCGTCTGCAACACTTAATGAAATTGTAAACGGAATCTAATCTTATTCCTGTTAAAATTAATATAAAACCCTTAACAAATGTTGAGGGTTTTCTTTTGTTTAATTAATTTGCAGAAAGAAATTAAAATTAATATTTATGACGCTTTTTGATATGAAAAAAATCTTTATTTTTTTTATCTATGTTGTTGGGATTTTGCAGTTTAAAGCTCAGGGAAGAATAGATAAAGCTATTCAGAATCTGGAACAAAATTATTCGCAGGAGAAAGTCTATGTTCTATTGGACAAAGACAATTATGTTGTCGGCGATAATATCTATTTCAAATCTTTTGTTTTCGATGGCTACAGACGCTCAACCATTTCCAATACTTTGTTTGTCGAGTTATACGACCACAACAAAAATCTAGTTGATAAAAGAACTATTGCGCTTAAAAATGGCGAAGGCGACGGCTCGTTTGTTCTAACAGAAGCTTTAAAAGAAGACATATATTTCTTTAGAGCTTATACAGCTTGGATGGCTAATTTTCCAGAGGAATTCAATTTTATGAAGCAAGTTCCGATTTACAATCCCAAATCTGAACAAAGATTGATTCTTGATAAAAACACCAAATGGACAGCCAATGCTTTTCCGGAAAGTGGAACTTTTATTGAAAATATTAACACCAAAATTGCTGTAAGATTATTCTCTCAAGGTATTCCCCCTGCGAGCTGGAGCGGTTATGTGATTGACTCTGAAAAGCCTGCAGAGAAATTGGTAAGTTTCAAAGGATTGGATCAAAACGTCAGTGTTTTTAATCTAACACCAAAAGCCGGAAGAAATTATAAGGTCATTGTTGAAGACAACAAAGGAATTAAGCAAACTGTTGCTTTGCCAGCTGTAGCTAATTCCGGGATTAATCTGCAGATATCAAGCGGTAACGACGGAATCAATTATACATTAAAGAGCAGCAATCTCCCGGAAGGTTTAAAAGGTCACAGTATTGTTGGAATCATTAATAATCAAATGGTTTACAGAGCTAACATCAAAAATGCTTCAGCAGAAATTTCCAGTAAAATTCCTACAAAAATCAGTGATGATAAAAATGCGGTGTTGCAATTGGTGATATTCAATGACAAAGAGGAAGTTGTTGCTAAAAGATTGTGTTTCGTTAAGCCAAAAAACCTAATGATTGAGCAGCCTACTTTTGCATCAACATCTCTTAATAATGAGCCTCGTGCCTTCAACAGCTTTGAATTAGAACCTGATACAGATTATCCAAGTTATACAGTTTTAGTAAAAGAAAACACCAAAACTGAAAGTACAAATGATAATAATATCCTAAGTGCGCTTTGGCTGACAGGTGATATCTCATCTCCTATTTTTTCACCGGCTCAGTATTTTTCCAAGAATGCCAATGCAGATGCGTTAGATGCTTTATTAATTTCAGAAAGTTGGAAAAGATTTGATTGGGATTCTCTTTTAACCGGAAAAACGCCTGAAATCAAATATAAACCTGAATCCAATTTATCGTTCAAAGGAAAAGTAACTAATAATGGTCGCATCATTCCAAATAAAAGCGTCAATCTATTATTTAATGCAGGAGGAATAGATAAAGGAATTTCTCAGGCTGTAACGGATGACAATGGTTTTATCTATCTCAACAATATTTATTTTGATGAACCTTTGACTATTTCTTATTACTTGAATCAGGATAAAAGTAAAGCTTCCGAATCTGACAATGTCAATATTTATTTTCAACCGTTGACAAACAATATTATCTACAAAGGTAATTTACCGGCAACCAATTATCGTTTGGCAGAATCTTCACAAAATGCTCAAGTGAGTTCCGATGTTGCCAAAGCACTTCAAAACAAAAAAAATCAACAGATATTAAAAGCTGCTAATGAAGAAACTCAGATTGAAGAAGTCCAGGTTACAGCGAAAAAAGTTGATTTAAAAGAAAAACTGGATAAAGAGTTATCAAGTGGGAGATTCAGCGGGATGAACTCAACTATTTTTGATTTGGTTAATGAAAATCAGGACGCGCAGGCATCTCTTAATATTATGCAATGGCTTCAGGGAAGAGCTGCAGGATTGACCTTCACAATGGATAGTTCCGGTAATTATGTTCCAAGTATCCGTGGCTCGCAAGCTAAATTATATTTAGATGAGATGCCTGTTGATGCAAGTATGATCAATTCTCTCCCTGTCAGCAATATTGCAATGGTGAAGATTTTGAAAAATGACGGACTGGTTGGCAATGCTGTTGCAATCTATACAAAACGAGGCAATATGTTAGCTGCCGAAAATGACAAAAAAGAACTGAACAATAAAACAATTTTGAGAGGTTATGATAAAGCGGTTGATTTCGAACAACCCGATATTACCAGTGATGCTTATAAAAAAGTCGTAAAAGATACACGTGAACTTCTTTATTGGAATCCTAATCTAACTCCAGAATCCGGACTTCCTGCAAGAGCCATATTCTTTAATAATGATGAAGCTAAAAATCGGGAAATTACGATCATTAGTTTTGATAAAGATGACAAGCTTCTTTATTATGATGAAGTGAAATAATAAAAGACTTTCCAATTCGGAAAGTCTTTGTTTTAAATCAAATTCAAAATAACATCCTGAATCTCTTTCGCTTTATTAACAGTCATAAAATGTCCACCATTTTTAATGACAAAATCAGCTTTTATATTTTTGATTGGAAGGATTCTGTCTAGATTTCCGTGAATATGAATGCAATTTTCAGGATAGATTTCATTTTTCCAATTGATAATCTCATTAATAGCCCACTTTAAAAATCTTGTATCTGTATCTTGAAGAATACTTTTGAGCAATTGTTTTTCTTTATTCGATTCAATTCCGAATAGCCAATTTATAATGGAATTCTGATGTTTTAAAATTGAATTCGGGAGCAATTTATTCAGCTTTAATTTCCCTGAGAGTTTAAAAACAAAAGGAAGTTCAAACTTATTTTTTGCAGAAGCAATCAGAATCAATTTTTCGACTTTAATGATTTTGGAAATTTCAACAGATAACATTCCACCAAAAGATAAACCAATCAGAATTGGGTTTTCAGAATTAATTTTCTTCGAAATCCTGAAAGCATAACTTTCAAGACTTTCATTGTTTAGTGGTTCAATCCAATCTATGAATTCAACATCCAATCTTCCAAAATCAATATTATCAAAAACTCTTTCATCAACACCCAAACCACTGAATACATAAATTTTACTCATACCTAAATATAAAAAAAGACTGAAAAATTTCAGTCTTTTAATTTATAACATTTTCAAGTTGTTAACTTCTTGTTCCGTTAGGATTCTCCAGTGCCCACGCTTGATGTTTTTCTTTGTCAGGCCGGCAAACATCACTCTGTCGAGCGCTTCCACTTCATAACCGAGCTTTTGGAAAATTCTTCTGATAACTCTGTTCCAGCCGATGTGGATTTCGATTCCAATCTCATTCTTTGGTTTTCCTTCGATGTAGGAGATGCTGTCCACTTCTGCAATACCTTCTTCCAAACGGATGCCTTCTGCAATTGATTTCAAATCTTCAATGGATAATTTTCTATCCAGTGTCACGTGGTAGATCTTTCTCATATTGAAAGATGGATGCGTCAGCTTTTTCGTCATATGTCCGTCGTTCGTCAAAAGAATAATACCAGTCGTCTGTCTGTCGAGTCTTCCTACAGGGAAAATTCTGTATGGCGACGCATTCGCCGTCAGATCCATTACCGTTTTTCTCGCTTTCTCGTCTTTGGTGGTCGAGATATAACCTTTTGGTTTGTTCAATAGAACATAAACCGGTTTTTCCGGCGTGATATTTTGTCCATCGAAAACTACTCTGTCTGTTTTCTGAACCTGGTAACCCATTTCGGTCACCACTTTCCCGTTCACTTCCACAAGACCTTGTGTAATCAGTTCGTCCGCTTCTCTCCTGCTGCAAATCCCGGAATTGGCAATATATTTATTAAGCCTTATGGATTCTTTCGGAACCGATTTGCTTATTTTATCGAATCTTCTTTTCTGGATAAAAGATTTCGTTTTATCTTCGTCTTTTTCAGTTCTGCTAAAAGGTTTTTTCGGACCAAATTTTCTATCGCCGTTTTCATATTTGTCTCGGCTGTCAAAACGGTTTCCACCTCTTGTAGTTTTTGGACCTTTTGAATTTCCGAAAGATTTTCCACTTCCAGAATTTCCTCTGCTATCACTGGAGCTACGGGAGTTTCCGGAAGGTCTGCTGCCTCCAGATGGTCTTGGTTTTCTGTTTCTACCTGATTGATTTCCGTCTCCGCTCATTTTCTAAAATTTTTGCAAAGATAGTGAATTAGTTAAGAAATCGCCATTATTTGGAAATGCAAACGTCAATGAAGATATAGTGATTACATATGAGAAATAAAAAACAATAAATATCTACATATGAATTCCGAATTATGGATTGATTTTAACGAAAATTGAAAATAATGTAATCTTAATTATTTCTTTTAAAAAATATATAATCAGTAGCAATAGGTTCCAAACCTGCTTCCTTCATCAGCATTGCAATCTGACCACGATGATAAGTGGAATGATTGATAAAATGAAATAAAATCCCCTGAATCGAATTGCTGAATTCCTGTCCCTTAGATGTTTTATAAGTAATGATTTCATCAAGGTTTCGTTCATTAAGAATTTTACAGCTATGATTGTAATTATCTGAATTAATATTCAATAATGAATTATCAGCATTAATCTGCCAAACTCCGAATGTAATTTGATTAAGGATTCTTGCATTCCAAATCTGATGCGCATTCAGAATATGATTGAGGAGATTTTTGCCTTTTTCCGGCCACACAGAATTATTCTCCAAAAAATCCTGAATCAGTAATTGATTAAAATGCAGGTTATATTCTAAAAGATCTTGGAAATGTTCTTTCATTACTCAAACATTTCTGCCAAACGAACTTTCTTAATTTCATCAGCATTATAAAGTTCATCAACTGTTTTCTTAACTTCTAATTTGGGGTAAAGGTTGACACCAATCAATTTGATTTTGCCTTCTTCAACCCAGCTTTGTTCTTTTGTTGCTTGCTCAAAAATCATTTTCTGGATCTCCCCGGATTTCAACAATGCCAGATAACCGCCTTTTTCTTCAATTTCAAGGAATAATCTCCAGGACTTTTCAGCGAATTGCTGAGTGATATTTTCTACGAAATAACTTCCGGAAGACGCGTCTTCGAAAACGTTAATGATACTTTCATAAGCTAAAACTATCTGTTGTTTAAAAGATATTTCTCTTGAAAGTTCTGTCTGATTCTCGATTTTATAATCATTGGAAAAAACCGCATCCGCACCGCCAATCATCGCTGAAGCCAATTCCAAAGTGGACCGAATCAGATTATTTTCTTCATCGTTTTTAGCTTTATTTCTGAACGACGTTTCCGCAAAAATGTAAGGAATCAAATCTTTATCAAATTCTTTGGAAAGCTGATTAAACAGGTATTTAAAAGCCCGGATTTTCGCCATTTCGAAAAAATAATTGGAACCAATAGCCAATCGGAAAACGAGCTTTTCAAGAATCTCCGTACCGAATTTTTCTACTAATTCTTTAGATTTCGCCAAAGCAAAAGCCAATTGCTGAATAATGGATGCACCGGCATTTTGATGCAGACTTATGTCAATTCCAATTTGTCTTTCAAAGGCTTTCGATAATAATTCGCCTGCCATGTGTTCATTGATTTCTGCAGTTTTATCATCAGAAAAAACATCAACTAAAGAAAAATAACGATTGGTTTCTTCGGTCAAAATATGTTCTGCCAAATCCGGATTGTTGATGAAAATTGTCTTTTCCTGCAAACCTTCATTATTTTCATTCAATAGAAAAGCGAAAGCCTGTTGTTCCAAACCATCTTGATATTCTGCCACAAGATGTGTACTTTCTTCTACTTTTGGAAGAATTTTGGTTTCGGAATTGTTTTGATAATAAGGTTTTACCTCAATATTTTCCAGATTATCTTTAGAAAGAATTTCATAAATATTTTCTGTCTTGAGTTGCTTCTTTACAAGCTTTTCCCAATCTTCCAATGTACTTTCTATGAAACTCATTTTTATATTATTTTTTTGCAATTTTAGAACTATCTACTACTAATATGAAAATCTCCTCATTCGGCTTTTTCATAAAGTAATTTTCACGGGCGTATTTTTCCTTTTCCTGCTTGTTGTTCATCAGCTTACGGTAGAATTTGTCATTCTTTTCATATTCTGTTTTGTAGAATTCGCGTTGGTTTTCGTAACGGCTGATTTCACCATTCAGTTCATTGATAACCAGAAAAGAAGTACTGTCAAAAAATATCATCCAAACCAAAAATCCAACCAATGTCAACACATACTTGTTGAACACATAAGTCTGGAAAAACTTAAGTGTCGGCGATTTTTTCTTGATATCTTTGATTAATTCTTTCATAATAAATATTTTATTAATGAACTTTTTTTAGAGAATTGTTTATCACTGTTGTTAAGAAATCAATGGCTACAGAATTCTGTTTCATATTCGGAACAATCAAATCGGCTTCGTTTTTGGAAGGCTCAATAAATTCCTGATGCATCGGTTTCAATGTCGTCTGGTAACGGTGAAGAACTTCTTGCAGATCTCTTCCCCTTTCCTGCGTATCTCTGCGGATTCTCCTGATTAATCTCTCGTCAGAATCTGCATGAACAAATACTTTCAGGTCAAACTCTTTCAACAATTCTTTATTGGTTAAAACCAAAATTCCTTCCACTATCAAAACACTTCTTGGCTCTACTGTAACGTAGTCGCCGGTTCTGGAGTGTGTTACGAAAGAATAAATCGGCTGTTCTATGTTCTGATGATTTTTAAGTGCCTTGACATGTTCCAGCAAGAGTTCAAAATCAATTGATTTCGGGTGGTCATAATTGAGAACTTCTCTTTCTGATAAGGTCAAATTAGGATTATCGTGGTAATAATTATCTTGAGAAAGCACATTAACACCTTCTAAATTAAGCTGTTGAAGAATCTTATTAACAACTGTTGTCTTCCCGGAGCCTGTTCCTCCGGCTATACCAATCACGAGCATCTCTACATTTTTTACAAAAATACTATAATTTTTTTTTTCAGAATAAAAATAAATCCGAATTAATTGCACAAAAAAAGCTGCAATCTGCAGCTCTTTCTATTTTCGTCTTCCGCTATTTTCGGTGGAACGATTTTCAATTTGAGGTTGGACCTGTTTTTGTGGAGATGTTCTTATATTATTCTGATTCCTTCTTGTTGGTTCAACACGAGTATTATTTCGGTTTCCGGTGGCAGGTTGAGATCTCACATTATTTTGATTAATCATTCCAGTATTTCTCTGGCTTCTTGCAGGTTGAATTCTGATATTCTCATTATGCATCGAGTTTCGTCTAGGCGAGATAACAATATTATTTCTCACTCTGCTATTGGAATTATATATCGCTCCGTTTCTGTAATAATTGTTATTATTATCCAGATAAATAACATTTGGGGCATACCAATAACCGTCAGGAGACCTGTAATAGCCATCAATATAACTGTCCGAATATCCTTGAGAATATGGGTCATTGTAACTGTATGAATCCGGTGCCGCTACACAAGAAATTAAACTTATTGCAAAAGCAGCTAATATCATTTTGATTGAATTTTTCATTTTCTTCGATTTTATAAATTATACATTTTCAGTATAACAGATAAATTACAAAGAATCTGCCAAGATAGAAATCAAAAAACACCTATCTGATAATTATAACAAAATTGAGTATTATTCTTCAGGAGAAATTCCCAAAACATAATAGAAAACAGCCAAAACTCTGGCAAAAAATTCCCGGGTGTGATTTCTGTAGAAGCTTTCGTTTCTGCTAACATCTTGAGCATCATAACCAAGTGCATTCATTCCATTATTTCTGGCAAAAAACAATGCTCTTAGATTATGAAAGCCCTGTGAAACGATAATTACATTTTTTTGACCGTAAACATTTTTGCAACGAAGAATACTTTTATGCGTATTGAAGCCTTTCGGATCTTCAATAATGATATTTTCGGGAACGCCTTCTGTGTAAACAAGAAAACGTTTCATGGCGGCAGGTTCGTCATAGTTTTCACTTTTCTCCCCGCTGACAATGATTTTTTTGATTTTCCCGTGATGATATAATGTTCCGACGGCATCCATTCTTGCTGTGAAATAAGGATTGGCAACTCCGGAACGCATTTTGGGAGAAGTTCCTAAAACCAGAGCGCAATCTCTTGGTGGAACTTTGCTGATTTTCGTATAAGTTCTTCCGCTGGTTAAGGCCACGACCCAGAAATTCGCTAAAATCAATAGCAAAATTCCCAGCTCTGCAAGCCTTAAAATAATCTTCAGAAAATCAGCAACCTTCTTAAACATTAGTTATATAAATCAAAATCTAAATATACATCTTTGCTCATTGCTATGGAAACACAAGGTAGAATTTTTCCCTGGCGTTTTTCATTTTCCGTCAGATATTCGTCTTCTGTCATATCCACTTCCCCGTTTTTCAAATAGCAGAGACAGCTTCCACAAATTCCGGATTTGCAGGAATAAGGCAGTTTATAACCCAAATCCAATAATTGCTGAAGGATTTTGCGTTCGTTATTTTTTAGAATAATCCCATCTTTTTCAATATGATTGAATTTTATTTTAACATTCACATTCTCAATCAAAGGAAACTCTTTTTCCGTTGGATAGATGTCTTCGTTGAAAGCTTCGAATAATTCGAAATGAATATTCTTTTTCGGAATGCCGTGGTTATAGCAGGCATTTGCTACGGATTTGATCATTGCACCAGGTCCGCAAATCAAAACTTTGTCTGTACTGTCCCAAATTGTCGATTCTTCATCCTCTTCATCCAAATGAAGAATCTGATTGATGATCAAAGAAATTTTTCTCTCATCCAATCGTCCCTGGAAAAGCTTATCCTTAACAAGTTCTTGCGACAGGAAATAATAAACCTGGAATCTTCCAACATTTTGTTTCTGCAGATCTTCCAGCTCCTGTTTCAGAACAATATCCTCATAACTTTTGTTGCCATAGAAAAGAAAGATCCGGGCAAACTGTTCATTATGAAGAATATTCTTAATGTGACTTATAATTGGTGTAATTCCTATTCCGGAAGCAAAGGCAAGAATGGTCCGTTTTTCATTGGGTCTCGAAGGAAGAAAAAATCTGCCCAAAGGTTCACTTACAGAGATTTCGTCACCGATATGATAATTCCTGAACAGGAAATCGGTTGAGCTTTCGTTGCCATTGATTTTTATCGCCAGATCAATTTTGTTTTCAAAAGGTGCCGATGTGAAAGAATAATCATTCTGAATTTCTTTTTCATTGAAATGATATTTCAGCGTTACATATTGCCCGGCCTGATATTGATAGTGCTGTTTCAGTTCCTCAGGAATTGCCAATTCCAGCTCAAATGCATTTTTGGTCAATTGTCGTTTTTTAGCTATTTTTAGCCTGTGAAACTGAGGTTGATTCGCGATTGTTAATTGATTCTCCATTGTCAAGAATCAAATTTAATGAAAATTGACAAAAGAAAAAACATAAATAGCAAGGGAGATTTTCAGTTTTAAAGAAAATAAAATTATGAAAAAACTAGTTATATATTCAGTCATATCACTCAGCTTTTTAGCTTGTAAAAAGAACGATGAAAAAGTTGCTGAAAAAGAAGCAAAAGAAGATTCTATAAAAGTCGCACCGACTAAAAGTGAAGCTGATGTTGCACAGCTGAAAGAATATTCTCCGGAAAAAATTTCAACTTTTTTGAAATCAAATCATTCTGATACTCTTTATGTGACCAATTTCTTTGCAACCTGGTGTGGACCATGCATGCACGAGATTCCGTTTTTCAAGAAAAAAATGGAAGAATTGACCAATCAGCCTGTGAAATTTACATTCGTAAGTCTTGACAATAAAACAGATTGGACAACAGATGTCAGCGATTTTGCGGATGAATACGACATTAGAAAAAATGTTGTCCTTTTGGACGGAACACTTTTGAATCAGGAGTTTTTCAAGCAAAATTTCCAGTCTTGGAATGGTGAAGCGATTCCTTTTACCTTGATTAGAAAAGGTGATAAATCTGATGAAACAGTTGGTTCTATGAGCGAAGAAATGCTAAATCAGAAGATCGAAAAACTATTAGCTCAAAATTCTACTGCAAAAGTTGTTGAGAATAAAGAAAAAGCAGGAATTTCTGGCCCGAAAAAATCTTTGAAATAACAATTTATTCTTGATGAAACGTTTTCCTATTCTGGTAACATTGATAATCGTATCGGCGATTATTGCGTTTTTCATCAATCTCAATGTTGGTTTTGCAAAATTGAATTTTTCTGATTTTATCAATTCAGAATCTGAGAATTTTCAAATTGCCGGATTTAGAATTAATCGTGCTTTGGCAATGCTTTTGACAGGAATAGCGATTCCGACCAGCGGATTTCTTTTACAGGAATATTTCAAGAATCCTTTGGCAGGCCCTGATGTTTTGGGAATCACTTCGGTTTCCAGTCTATTTGTTGCGTTTTATATTTTCTTTTCACAGAATATTGTCATTCCGGATTTTTTACAGAATAGTTTTATCAGTTTGTCATCCATTGTTGGAAGTATTGTTCTGATGATGATTTTACTCTTATTTTCGAATCGATTTCGGGATAAAAGCTTCATTATTATTTTTGGATTTTTGATTTCGGCTTTGGCTGGCGCTGTTGTTTCGTTTCTCCAGTTTTATGTGGAAAGTCAAAGTCTGAAAAATTATATGCTTTGGACTTTTGGAGCGAATAGCCAAGCAAGTTTAGTTCAAATTTCGATTCTTACGGTTTTAATTTTAATCGGACTGATTTTCACATTCAGATCTATAAAACCATTGATTGGAAATGCTCTCGGGAGTGCTTATGCCCAAAGTTTCGGCATCAGTCAATCCAAACTAAAAATCAGCATTATTGTTGCTTCTTCTCTACTTTCTGCTTCAGTTACGGCATTTTTAGGACCTATTTTATTTATCGGCGTTGTCGTTCCTCATTTTTGCAGAATGATCTGGAATCCTGCACAACTCTGGCATCAATGGATTCTGAATATTATTTTAGGTATTTTTATAATGCAGGTTTTTTCGATTATTTCGGAACTGAGTCAGTTTCCGATTAATATTATTACAACCTTCTTTGGAATTCCTGTGATATTGTTGATGTTGATGAAAAGTAATAAATAGTTTTTATCGCAAAGGCGCATAAATTGGATTTGTAAAACTGATGAAAGTCGCAAAGATATCTCGATGAATAATTGTTTCAAATGAAGTTTGGCGCAAAGTTTTTTATCTTCGATAAAAAAATACAATGGATGAAAATGAATTGGCAAAAATTGTCGTTGATTTAGGATTTAAAATTTACAAAAAACTTGGTGCAGGTTTATTTGAAAATGTTTATGAAGAATGCCTTTTTCACGACATTAAAAAATTTGGATTAAAAATTGAAAAACAGAAATCATTATCAATAATCTATGATGATTTGGTAATCGAGAATGCTTTTAAAATTGATTTATTAGTAGAAAACAAATTAATCTTAGAAATAAAAACTGTTGATTATTTGAATGATATTCACAAAGCACAAATTCTAACTTATCTAAAAATGACAAATTGTAAATTAGGTTTATTAATGAACTTCAGAACAGATTATTATAAAAACGGAATAAAAAGAGTTGTAAACAATCTTTAGAATTTATCGAAGATAAGCCTGGCGACTTTTAAACAGAATAATAGTTAAAAAACTTTTGTGCCTTTGCGATAAAAAATGAAGCATTTCCTAGAATTAAAAAACACAACAATCGGCTATTCAAATCCTTTGGTTTCGGATATTGATTCTTCCTTGGAATTAGGCGAAGTTTGCTTGTTGATGGGAAATAACGGCATCGGAAAAACCACTTTAATCAAATCTATTCTTGGACAAAACAAGCTTTTAAAAGGCGAAATTTTCATGAATGGGAAATCAATTCAGAGATTAGACTCAAACGAAATAGCTTCTCAAGTTGCCATTGTTTTTTCAAAATCCGAAATCCCTGATAATTATACGGTTACGGATTTGATTTCTCTCGGAAAATATATTCATTATCCCTTCTACTTTAAATTAAATGAAACAGATAAACAAGAAATTACTGAAATCATAAACAAACTCAATTTATCAGAATATCAAAACAAAAAACTAACTGAATTATCAGACGGTAATCTTCAAAAAGCCTTCATTGGAAGAGCTTTGGCCCAAAATTCACCTTTCATTATTCTGGATGAACCAACCACGCATTTAGACGAAGAAAATAAATTAACAATCCTTTCACTTCTCAGAAATCTTGCTAAATCAGAAAACAAACTGATTCTTTTCTCTTCTCACGATTGGCGATTGGCAAAAGAATTTTCTGATAAAATCTGGTGGATCAAAGATAAAAAACTCATTAGCGGAATCTCCGAAGAAGTCATTCTTAGCAATCCTGAATTGATAACACCAAAAATTTTAAAATTCAATCAGGCATTTCATTCGCCGGATATTGATGCGCCAAAATTGGAAAAAGAAATGATGTTTTCTTATCTCCAAAAAAACTTCTCTCAGGATTTAAGAAAATTTAAATTGACATTTAAAAATGATTTTTGGGAACTGAATTCGGATGATTTTTATGACAATTGTCATAATTTCCAGGAAATTAAACAATCTCTGCAAACCTTGATCAAAAAAGGTATTCCTAACTAAATAGATTTTTCACAATTTTAATTAATAAGATTTGCATAATAATTAAACCATTGCAAATCAATCAATTAATTAACTTAACACAAAAATACTATGCATGCATAGTATTTTTTTTATATTTGTAAGGAACGCTTTAAGATTCAAATTATGGAAAAGAAAAGCACTGAAAAAGTTGAAAGTGTAGACTTGATGTTAAAATCGGCCTGGCTGGCTGTTTCGAAGATGTATTCGGATCAGGCTTCCTTGTATAATTCTACGGCTGTACAAGCTCTTACATTACTGAAAATTGACCCGAAAGAAGGTACGAGAAGTACGAATCTTGGTCCTAAAATGGCAATAGAACCTACTTCTCTGACAAGAATCATCAAGCTTCTTGAAGACAATGGTTATATCTATAAAGAGAAAACTACAACTGATAAAAGAGAAGTGATTATAAAACTAACTGATAAAGGTCTTAATTCAAGAAATTTATCCAAAGAAGTTGTTCTTAACTTTAATAAAAAAGTTCTGGAAAGAATCGCACCTGAGAAATTTGAAGTTTTCAAGGAAGTAATGACAGACATCCTGAAAATCGCAAACGAACTAAATCATAAGAAATAATTATAAAAAAGATAAATTCTCGCCGATTAAAGCAAATCAAGCAGATTAATCTGCAAAATCATTGAAATCTGCGGGAGAAATCTATAACTTATAATTTTAAAAAATATAAATCATAAAATATTATCTGATAATGAACAGAAAAATAAAACACGTTACGGTGCTTGGTTCCGGCGTTATGGGTTCCGGCATCGCCTGTCATCTGGCAGGTAACGGCATTCAGGTTTTGATGTTGGATATGCCTCCGAAAGATTCGGAAAATGCCGATAAAAAAACGAGGAACAGCGTGGCACAAGGACATCTGGACAGCGCTCTGAAAAGTAATCCTTCGCCCATCTATGACAAATCTTTCGCTTCCAGAATTACGGTTGGAAACTTCGAAGATGATTTGGAAAAAATCAAAAATTCGGATTGGGTCATTGAAGTGATTGTCGAAAGATTGGACATCAAACAATCGATGTTTGAAAAAGTGGACAAACTTCGTAAAGAAGGAACTTTGGTAACTTCTAACACATCAGGAATCCCGATTCATTTGATGTCGGAAGGAAGGTCAGAAGATTTCCAGAAACATTTCTGTGGGACACACTTCTTCAATCCACCGAGATATCTGAAATTATTTGAAGTAATTCCTGGTCCGAAAACCGATAAATCTGTGATTGATTTCTTTATGTCTTACGGTGAAAAGTTCCTTGGAAAAACAACGGTTCTTTGTAAAGATACACCAGGTTTTATCGGAAACAGAGTCGGAGTCTACTCGATGGCGAAAATTATGGAATTGACGGAAGAAATCGGTTTAACGATTGAAGAAGCCGATTCCTTGACCGGAGATTTGCTAAATCGTCCAAAAACCGGAACTTTCAAACTCGGCGATTTGGTTGGATTAGACACGGCTTTCAACGTAACCAAAGGACTTCAGGCGAATCTTAAAGACGATGAAATGGTTCAGGCTTTGAAAGATTCTAAAACTTTGAATTTCCTGATTGAAAATAAATTTCTTGGTGATAAAGCTAAAAAAGGATTTTATTATAAAGAAAAAGATGCCGGCGGTAATGTAAACCGTTTCGTTCTTAACTATCAAACGTTGGGCTACGAACCGACAAAACAGCCAAAACTTCCTATCGTTGCAACAGCAAAAGAAGCTGGAAGTTTAAAAAACCGTTTGCCGATTTTGTTGAAAGACCAATCCAAAGCCGGAGAATTGATTAGAAAACATTTCGCTTCATTATTCGCTTACGTTTCTCAACGCGTTCCGGAAATTACGGATGTGTTCTACTCTATCGATGATGCGATGAAAACCGGTTATGCCTGGAAGTACGGACCGTTCGAAAATTGGGATTTTGTTGGTGTTCAGAAAGGAATTGATTTGGTGGAAAGCGAAGGTTACAAAGTCGCTGATTGGGTAAAAGAAATGCTGGCTTCCGGAAACGAATCTTTTTACAAGCTGGAAAACGGAAAACAGTTATTCTATAATCAGAATACAAAATCGTACGAACCAATTCCTGGTCAGGATGCTTTCATTATACTTAATAATATCAGAAAAGAAAAAACAGTTTGGTCTAATTCCGAATCTGCATTAATTGACCTTGGCGACGGCATTTTGAACTTTGAGTTCCGTTCAAAAATGAACTCTCTTGGAGGTGGCGTTTTGGAAGGTCTTAATAAATCCATCGACATTGCTGAGAAAGATTACAGAGGTTTGGTTGTAGGAAATCAAGCAGATAATTTCTCAGTTGGTGCAAATCTCGCAATGGTAATGATGATGGCTGTTGAACAGGATTGGTACGAACTGAATATGGCGATTGCGATGTTTCAGCAAACATCAATGAAACTCAGATATTCATCAATTCCTGTCATCGCTGCACCTTTCGGAATGACGCTTGGCGGTGGTTGCGAATTCTCTATGCACGCTGACAAAATTGTTGCTGCAGCGGAAACTTACATCGGTTTGGTTGAAGTTGGTGTTGGTTTGATTCCTGGAGGTGGCGGAACAAAAGAATTTGCATTGAGAGCATTGAAAGGAACACTTCCAGACGATGTTAAGACCAATCATCTTCGAAATTATTTTATGAATATCGCAACGGCAAAAGTAGCGACTTCCGCATGGGAAGCTAAGCAAATGGGAATTTTGACTGATAAAGATATTATTGTTGTCAACAAAGACAGACAAATTGCAGAAGCCAAACGTCAGGCAATTGTTTTGGACGAATTAGGTTATACACCTCCAGTTCCAGAGAAAGTCAGAGTTCTTGGAAACGAAGCTATGGGAATGTTCTATGTTGGAACTGACCAAATGGTTGCAGGTGGTTACGCATCAGAACACGACAGAAAAATAGCTAACAAAATCGGCTATGTAATGACCGGCGGTAATCTTTCTGAACAGACAGAAGTTTCTGAACAATACCTTTTGGATTTGGAAAGAGAAGCATTCCTTTCACTTTGTGGAGAGAGAAAAACGCTTGAGAGAATAGGTGGAATGTTGAAAACAGGAAAACCGGTGAGAAACTAATCTGTCATTATTAAAATTAAACAAATATGGAAGCATATATAGTAACAGGATACAGAACAGCAGTTGGTAAAGCACCGAAAGGTTCTTTGCGTTTTACCCGTCCGGATGATATGGCGGCAACTGTGATAGAACGTCTGATGAAAGATGTTCCCAATCTTGACCCGGCTCGCATCGACGATTTGATTGTCGGTTGTGCAATGCCGGAAGCAGAACAAGGACTGAATGTCGCAAGACTGATCTCATTAATGGGATTGGACACAGACAAAGTCCCGGGTGTGACAGTGAACAGATATTGCGCATCGGGCTCAGAATCGATAGCGATTGCAGCGGCAAAAATCAAAGCCGGAATGGCGGAATGTATCATCGCCGGCGGTGCAGAAAGTATGTCTTATATCCCAATGGGCGGTTATAAACCAATTCCAGACACGGATTTAGCCAAATCAAATCCCGATTATTATTGGGGAATGGGATTAACGGCTGAAGCGGTTGCCAACGAATTCAAAGTGAGTCGTGAGGAACAAGACCAATTTGCCTACAACTCGCACCAAAAAGCAATTAAAGCGATACAGGAAGGAAAATTTGAAAATCAGATTGTTCCGATTGATGTGAAATATAATTTCCTTGATGAAAAGGAAAAAATCCAGACCAAAGAATATGCATTCAAACAAGATGAGGGTCCGAGAGCTGATACTTCAATTGAGGCCTTGGCGAAACTTCGTCCTGTTTTTGCTGCCAATGGTTCTGTAACAGCAGGTAACTCTTCTCAGACTTCTGACGGCGCTGCTTTCACAATGGTAATGTCCGAAAGAATGGTAAAAGAATTAAATCTGACGCCAGTTGCAAGACTTCTCTCCTATTCTACAGTCGGAGTTCCGCCAAGAATTATGGGAATTGGTCCAATGTACGCCATTCCAAAAGCGTTGGAACAAGCTGGTCTTAAACAATCGGATATCGATTTATTTGAATTAAATGAAGCTTTTGCTTCTCAATCCGTTGCCATTTTAAGAGAATTGAACATCAATCCAGAAATCGTAAATGTAAATGGTGGCGCAATCGCACTTGGTCATCCACTTGGTTGTACAGGAACTAAATTGACTGTTCAACTCCTTGATGAAATGAAACGCAGACAAAGCAAATATGGTGTAGTGACAATGTGTGTGGGAACTGGTCAAGGTGCGGCGAGTGTATTTGAGTTGCTTTAAGACAGAGAGATAATAGACGAATAGATAATAGACTAACAGAAATAAAAACACAACAAATGAATGAATTCAAAAGACACAATTTTAAAAAGCTTAAGATTTGGCAAATGGCTATGGAATTATCAAAATTGACATTAGACCTAACTGATACTTTTCCCATTTATGAAAAATATGGGTTGAAAAGTCAAATGGACAGATGTTCAATCTCAATTCCATCAAACATTGCAGAAGGTTCAAGCAGAACAAACAAATCTTTCAGTCATTTTTTAGATGTTTCTTTAGGTTCTTCATTTGAATTGCAGACACAAATTTTATTAGCAAATCATCGAAATATTTATCCGACGAACAAAGTGAAATCTTCGAAATTAAAATTGAAGAATTTCAAAGAGCAACAATGGTATTTCAAAATACTTTAAAAGATTAGGAGATGATAGACGGATAGAAAATAGACAGTTGAGATTTTGAAGGTCTATCATCTATCAGTCTATTATCTATCATCTCAAATAAAAAATTTAAAATCACAAAAATATTATGTCAACAGAAACTAAAACATTAGACGGTGGCGAATTCCTTGTAAGGGACATCACTGCTCAGGAAATTTTCAGCATCGAGGAATTGTCCGAAGAACAAAAGATGCTTCGCGATTCTGCAAAGGAATTCATCGATAAAGAGGTCGTTCCGAATAAGGAAAGATTCGAGAAAAAAGATTACGCTTATACGGAAGAAGTAATGCGTAAAATTGGAGAAATGGGATTCCTGGGAATCGCTGTTCCGGAAACTTACGGCGGATTGGGAATGGGATTCGTAACTACAATGTTGGCCTGCGATTATCTTTCCGGTTCTACGGGTTCATTGGCAACGGCTTATGGCGCACACACCGGAATCGGAACCTTACCAATTTTGCTATACGGAACCGAAGCACAGAAGCAGAAATATCTTCCTGATTTGGCTGCCGGAACTAAATTCGGAGCCTATTGCTTGACTGAGCCTGATGCTGGTTCGGATGCCAACAGCGGTAAAACAAGAGCTAAACTTTCCGAGGACGGAAAACATTATATTATTAATGGACAAAAAATGTGGATTTCAAATGCAGGATTTGCAGATACTTTCACGTTGTTTGCTAAAATTGATGATGACAAAAACATTACGGGATTCGTTATCAACCGTTCTGAATTGGAAAATCCTGAAAGTCTGACTTTCGGAGAGGAGGAACACAAATTGGGAATCCGTGCGTCTTCTACACGTCAGGTTTTCTTCAATGATATGAAAATCCCTGTTGAGAATCTTTTGGGCGAAAGAAACAACGGTTTCAAAATCGCTTTGAATGCATTGAACGTTGGTCGTATCAAATTGGCAGCAGCCTGTCTGGATGCGCAAAGAAGAATCCTGAATTACTCTTTGAATTATTCATCCGAGAGAAAGCAATTTGGCGTTTCTATCAATACATTCGGCGCAATTCGAAAGAAGCTGGCAGAGATGGCAACCGGTGCTTTCGTGAGTGAAGCGGGTTCTTACAGAGCAGCGAAAAATGTAGAAGACAAAATCGAAGAACTGGTTGCCGGTGGAATGAACCACGAGCAGGCAGAACTGAAAGGTGTCGAAGAATTCGCGGTTGAATGTTCTATCCTGAAGGTTTTCGTATCAGATTTAGCACAGCATACAGCGGATGAAGGGATTCAAATCTTTGGTGGAATGGGCTTCTCTGAAGATACACCAATGGAAGCGGCCTGGAGAGATTCCAGAATTTCCAGAATCTACGAAGGAACCAACGAAATCAACAGACTTTTGGCAGTTGGGATGTTAATCAAACGGGCAATGCAAGGCAAAATTGATTTGTTAACGCCTGCGAAAAACGTCGCTAAAGAATTGATGAGCATTCCGTCTTTTGATATTCCTGATTATTCAGAATATATGTCTGAGGAAAAAGAAGTGATTAAGAACTTGAAGAAAGTATTCTTAATGGTTTCCGGTTCTGCACTTCAAAAATATATGATGGACATCGAGAAACAACAGCATTTGTTATTAAACGCTTCCGAAATCCTGAACCAAATCTATATGGCAGAATCCGCCATCCTGAGAGCTGAGAAACATTTCTCAACAAATTCTGTAGAAGCAGCAATGGCAAGGCTTAACCTTTACAAAGCGGTTGAAATCATCACCACCAACGCTAAAGAAGGTATCGTTTCTTTCTCCGAAGGCGACGAGCAAAGAATGATGTTAGCCGGATTAAGACGTTTTACAAAATACGTCAACACACCAAATCCAATTGCATTGACAGAAAAAGTTGCTGCGTATTTTATTGAGAAAGGTTCTTACTAAAGAATCAATTTGATTAAAAAATAAACCCTCTGAATTTTTCGGAGGGTTTTTATTTATTACTTTTTATTGTATATTTTCAAAGTATTCTTCAATTTTTTTCCTAATTACTTCGATATTTTGAATTGTTTGAGTAAAGACTTGCTCTCTGTTATATTGTTTTAGTTTTTCTGTTATTCCATCCATATCTTGATAATCTCCTTCAAAAACAACATCTCCTACTTCATTAGTACGAAAATTTGACTTAAAATCTCTTTCATTCTTTATAAAATCAAATATTGATTCAAAATTTTGATGAATTATAGAATATTGTGTTTTAATATCTTTAGGAAAAATATATTTTTCTTTTGAAAAAACATTTGTTGTTTCAAAAAATTTATTTGTCCAATTAATTGCGAATTGTTTATAGCTTTCTGGGCTTCTATTCTCCGAGTTGCTAATTGTCTGAGTGATTGTTTTAAATTCTGTTAATTTCTGAAATAATTTACTGAGTGATTCAATTTGTAATTGATTGTAAACAGAAAATTTCATTTCGGTCTTTTTAAGTTCAGACTTATATTTTTCAAGTTTTCTTGTGATTATTATATTTTGAATTATATTAATTAATGCTACTATTAGTGTAAATACTAGAAATATTAGAAGATTGTACTCCTTATAGTTAGAAAAATGTCTTTCTAATATTTGGTTAATTAAATGCTCATTTATCATTTTAGATTAATTTATTTATTCATTTTTTCTGTAATTTCTTGAAGATATTCCCAAAACTCAGGTTTAAACTCACTTTCATTTGCCGTAATAATTTGAGGAACAATTATGTCCATAGACATCATAAATTTCGTGAATTCTTGATTTAATAATGTAATATCCTTACTTAATTCATTTAAACAAAAATAATCGATAAATTTTTGAAAACATTCAATTACGGTATTAATTGCAAAAGTGATTAGATAAGTATTTAAATTATGCTTTTTAATATTTTCAATATTTGAGAATTTTCTTAAAGAAGTTAATGTAAAAGGATTTCCGTGCTTTATAGCACTTAAAAAAGAATATTGAACATACAAAAGGTCTTGTTGATTATTCTTAATAATTGTAGGATGTAATTCACATTCAATAATATCATCAACTATTTGCTTTATTGTCCACGGCGACTTTTTCAATTTAGAATGTTCAAGATAAATTTTTGTTCGCTTTTCAGGATTATTTAATATAAACTCCAAAGTACGAGCTCTTTCCCATAATGCTGTTATTAAAGAACCACCACTTTCTAAATGATTTAACCTTAGAATTTGTACAGACGAATCAAAAAGTTCAAAAACGGAATTTAGAAGTATAATGCATACTCCAAAAGTTTCTTTATTCTCAACTTTAGATTTATCTAAGAATAAACTATATTTTTGATATATTAATGATAGTTTATTTTGATAAATTTCAATTTCTTTCTGATATTTCATTGTATAAAATCTTTGACTAAAGTTAAATCGATAATTGGAATAATCAAAACAAACTCAATTGTATCCCATCATTCCCTTTCGGCGACTTCGCATCACCAAAAACAGTTTTCCCACCAAATCGCCAGGAGTTTTGTCGCTCCTCTTCTATCACTTTTTCAACACTAAAATCCGGCGTAAAATTCTCTTCGGTTCTCACAGCAATTTCGTGTAGTTTCTTAATGGCTTGTTTCTTATCCTGATTTCCCAACTTCGATTTCTCAATTCCGGTTCGCAGAATAGAAATCGTTTCGTCATAAGTCTGGGTCGGAACAGGAAACGGATGACCGTCTTTTCCCCCGTGCGCAAAAGAAAAACGCGCAGGGTCCGTAAATCTGGAAGGCGCCCCGTGAATCACTTCACTCACTAAAGCCAGAGATTGCATCGTACGCGGGCCAACACCTTTCAGCATCAGCAAATCTTCAAAATTCTCAGGTTCATTTTCTCTCGCCAGCCAAAGAATATTTCCAAGCTTTTTCATATCAACATCACTCGCCAGAACCTCGTGATGCGCCGGTAGAATCAAACGCTGGAAATCCTGCATCCATTTCTCAGAATCGCTTCTGGTTATGTCAACGATGCCGTTTCTGTTTTGTTCTGCTTCGGAAGATGTGAGGTTAAGAATATTACCACGATTAACGCCGGAGATTCCCGTGTGAGGTTCATTGACAAAAGAAGTTACATTTTCTGACAGCCAGTGATAGCGTCTCGCCGTTCCGTCAGAATCGTGCATCCCTTGCTGGACAACCGCCCAATTCCCTTGGTCAGACAAAATAAAATTATGCAGATAAAGCTGATAACCATCCTGAATCGCCGTGTTATCAACCTTTGCAGACAACTTGCTGCAACGCACCAGTTCATCACCATTCAATCCGGTTGAATCTGCAATTTTCAAAAGTTCATTCGGTGCATCTTTGGAGAATTTTCCCTTTCCACCAGCAATGTAAATTCCGAGAGATTTAGAATTCGGATTAATGGCTCTTTTCAACGCTCCCATCACAGAAGTCGTGATTCCCGAAGAATGCCAGTCCATTCCCATCACTGCTCCAAAACTCTGGAACCAGAACGGGTCAGCCAACCGTCGTAAGACTTCATCTTTTCCGTAATCTGCAAGAATCACTTCCACAATTGCCAGTCCAAGCCTGGACATACGCTCATACAGCCAGGGTGGAACCTGGCCGTAATGCAATGGCAAATCTGCAGTTCCGGAACGTTTCATTTTTATTTTTTTAATCGCAAAGGCACAAATTTTATTTAGCAATTCAACTTTTTCAAGGCGCAAAATCTTGCGACTTTTATAACATAATCATTTAAATTTCTTTCGCGACTTTACGATAACTATTTCTCAAAAAATGCATTCAGGTTTTCAAGATTTTTTTTATCGCTTCCTGCGAAAACCTCTTTATCTGTCACAAAAACCGGACGTTTCAGAAAACTGTAATGGTCCAGAATCAATTTCTTAAAATCTTTTTCCTTCAAAGAATTCACATCAATGCCTCTTTCCTTGATTTGCGTCGATTTTTTACTGAAAAGCGCTTCATAAGATTTCGTTTTGTCATACATTTCTTCCAGTTCTGCTTCGGTTACGGGCTGCGATTTTATTTCTCTCAGTTCCCAGTCAGAAAGGTCAAGAGGTGTCATTATTTTCTTGTTGGTTCCGCAGGTTTTGAGATAGAATACTTTTTTCATTTTTATTAAAGTCAGGAGATTTAAAATAGAATTTGAGAATTACAAATTTAGTGTAAATGTCAAAAGAATAAAACATAAATATTGAAGTTATAATCTGAAATTTCTTCCCTATTTTTGATACATAATTAAGAATAGAATGGAAAACAAACCGGTCACGTTTCAGTTTATTTCTGAACCAACAGACGTTAATTTTGGAGGCAATGTTCACGGTGGAAGTGTGATGAAATGGATAGACCAGGTTGGTTATGCCTGTGCCAGTAATTGGTCGGGAAGTTATTGCGTTACGGTTTATGTTGGTGGAATCCGTTTTTATAAACCCATTAAAATTGGGGAAATCGTGAAGCTGGAATCCAAGGTAATTTTCACGGGAAATTCCAGTATGCACATTTCGATAGATGTATTTTCAAGGAATGTGAAAGAGAAAAAATTTGAGAAGCGAACGCATTGTATCATTGTCTTTGTGGCTGTTGACGAAAACGGAAAATCTATCGAAGTGCCAAAATGGAATCCGCTCACAGAAAAGGAAATCCAAATGGAACAATACGCCATCAAACTGAAAGACCTCAGGAAAAATATCGAAGATGAGATGAAGCCTTTCCTCTAAAAAAGTTTTCATTACTGTGGATAAATAAAGCATTATCGGTAACGATTTTGTAAAAAAGATTCGGAAATTCGCACTTTTGTAATAACGCATAAAGAAAAAAAGTGAAAAAGAAAATTTACACAGTTTTAGGTTTGGCAATAGTCCTGAACCTTAATGCACAAATCTTCAGTGCAGGTTTCGAAAATAATAATGGAACGCCAATATCCCAATTCAAAACAATCAATGCAGATGGATTAACAGTTCCGGAATGGGGACAGGTTCAGGATTTTAATGAAAAAGCTTGGATTCAGTTTTACGATGGTTACGATAATAAAATTGCTTTCAGTACGTCATACTACGATCCAGAAGGTCAGGCGAATGATTGGTTAATTACACCAGCAATTACAATTCCAAGCACCGGAACGCCAACAGTTTACTGGAAAGGAAAATCCTACGACTTTGAATATACAGACTCCTACGCTGTAAAAGTTTCTGTGACCAATGACAGCCCGGAATTTTTCACAACATTGACTCAGATTGATGCCGAGCAACCGTTTGACTACGCATCGCATACTTTAGACTTATCCGATTATAAAGGAAAAACCATTTATTTAGCTTTCGTAAATAACACAAACAGTGGAACTTATCTGGCTCTTGATGACTTGTATATCAGCCAATCTGCAGATTGTGTGATGCCTTCATTAGACGGGTTTTCGGTTTCGAATCTTAAACCAAATTCAGTAACAATCAACTGGTCAGCAACTAGCGGAATTACTAATTATGATACAGGATTGACAACTTTTGACACTTCTGTTTCTTCCAAAGGAATCACTTCTACAACAACGAAGAGTTTTGATAATTTGCAAGCCGGAAAAAGATATCAGTTCTTTTTGAAAAATGCGGATTGCGGTTCTGGCTGGGCCGGACCAAAATCCGTTTGGACGCCGACAGAGCTTCCCTATTCCTATGATTTCGAAAAAACACTTGAGAACTACGGCGAATATGATTCTGACGGTTGGGCTTCTACAACGTGGTTAATGGGAGAAAATCAGTCTGTTGCTCAAAACGGAAGCGGTTACGCCTATAACAATACAAGTACTTCTGCTGCCGGGAAAAATGACTGGTTATTCTCCTATCCGATCTATCTTAAAAACGGCGAAACGGTTACAGTAAAATATCACACAGCGATAGGAAGTGAAGAAGCAGAACCTGCTACTTTGAAAGTTGCTGTAGCAAATGCACCGGACAAAAGTAATATCAGTGTAAATCTAAGCACTCAAACTGTTTCTCAACAAACTTATACAGAGCATACAGTTAGTTACACTGCGACAGCTGACCAGGTTTATTATATTGGATTCGGGAATACGACGCCTAAAGTTACGACAACAACAGCTTTGAGATTGGATAATATTAGTTTTACAAAAAATAATTTGGCTGTAATTGATATCAATAAAACCAACATTAAAACTTATCCAAATCCAGTTATAGATTTCTTGAATATCAAAACTGATGATATTATTAAATCTGTAGAAATCTACGCAATCGACGGGAAATTAATCAAAAAGATCGAAGGAAATAATAGTAAAGTCGATTTCAGAAATTATCAAAAAGGTTCTTATTTAGTAAAAATTGAAACTAACAAATCAATTACAAGTCAGAAGGTTATAAAATAATTTTAACAAATCATCTCACAATTGATAAAATTTTTCGAAAAAATAATTGCAGAATTAAAAATCATTTCTAAATTTGCTCTTATGAAAATAACGAACAACAAAAACTGGTGGTGGCTTTCAAACTCTTTGTCGGGTCTGAAAGGATTATCGGTGTTCTAAATTGTGAACTAACTATAACTCAATCATAATAAGACTTTGACAAATTTTGTTGAAGTCTTTTTTATTTTAAGGCTTCGAGAGCCTCAGCCTGACAGAATTTAGTTTTAATAATTGTCATCCTGAGCGGAGTCGAAGGATTTTAGAAAAAATTAAATCGTATGAAATTAAATAACATAATCAATATAAAAACCTCTGTTAAATCCCGTTTAGCAGACCTTTATACGCCAATTGGGATTTACCTTCGTCTTCGCGACCAGTTTCGGGATACGATTCTTTTGGAAAGTGCCGGAAATCAGAATTCTGAAAATTCGTTTTCTTTTATCTGTGTCAACGCCATTGCCGGAATTGAAATCAGAAATTATAACGAAGCTGAATTGAAATTTCCTCTGGAAAATCCTACAAAAATCAATCTGAAAAATGAAAAATTGTCTGACTTGATGCAGGAATTTTCCAACTGTTTCCAATGTGAAAAACCAAATCACGAGATTGGAAAACAAGCACAGGGATTTTTCGGATATACAAGTTATGATGCGATTCCGTTTTTTGAGAATATCAAGTTCAAGGAACAATCGGAGGAAAATAAAATCCCTTTGATGCGTTATCGACTTTATCAATATGTGATTGCAATTAATCATCATAATGACGAAATGTTCCTGATTGAAAATAAAATCAATGGATTGAAATCAGAACTTTCAACATTGGAAAACATCATCAATCAAAAAAACGCACCGGTCTTCCCTTTCGAAATTACTTCAGAAGAAACTTCGAATTTGAAAGATGAAGAATTTTTGGAATCAGTTGAATTTGCCAAAAAACATTGTTTCCGTGGTGATGTTTTTCAGTTAGTTTTAAGCAGAAGATTTGAGCAGAAATTTCAAGGCGATGAGTTCAATGTTTATCGTGCTTTGCGAAATATCAATCCGTCTCCTTATTTATTTTTCTTCGATTATGGCGATTATAAATTAATGGGCTCTAGTCCGGAAAGTCAGTTGATTATCAAAAATAGAAAAGCTATAATTCATCCAATTGCAGGCACTTTCAAACGAACCGGAAACATCGAAAAAGATTTGGAATCTGCAGAAGAACTTAAAAAAGACCCAAAAGAAAATGCGGAACACACAATGTTGGTAGATTTGGCAAGAAACGATTTGAGCATTCACGGAAAAAATACAACGGTTTCCAAACTTAAGGAAATTCATTTTTTCTCTCACGTGATTCATATGGTTTCCGAAGTTGTAACCGATGTTAAAGAAGACCAGAATCCGTACGAAATGATTGCCACCACATTTCCACAAGGCACTTTGAGTGGCGCTCCAAAATACCGTGCGATGCAGTTAATCGACGAACACGAGAAAACTTCCAGGAGTTATTATGCAGGTTGTATCGGCTTTGTCGGCTTCGACGGCAGTTGTAATCAGGCGATTATGATTCGAACTTTCCTGAGTAAAAACAACACATTGTTTTACCAAGCTGGCGCTGGAATTACAGCAAAATCAGTTGCAGAAAGCGAACTTCAGGAGGTCAATAACAAATTAGGCGCTTTGAAAAAAGCCATTTTAAAAGCAGAGAAATTATGAAAATTTTAGTCTTCGATAATTACGACAGTTTCACATATAATTTGGTTCAGATTATTGAGCAGATTGTTGACGAAAAAGTAGATGTTTACAGAAATGACCAAATTCAGTTGAAAGAAATTGAAAAATACGACAAAATTATTCTTTCGCCCGGTCCAGGAATTCCAGAAGAAGCTGGAATACTGTTAGAAGTGATTAAAAAATATGCGCGGACAAAATCGATTTTCGGGGTCTGTCTTGGTCAGCAAGCGATTGCCGAAGCTTTTGGAGGAAGTTTGATTAATCTTTCAGAAATCTATCACGGTGTTGCAACCGAAGCCACTCAAACCAGTGAACATCATATTTTCAATAATTTACCTAAAACTTTGGAGGTTGGGCGTTACCATTCCTGGGCTGTAAATCCTGATGATTTCCCCGAAGAATTAGAAATCACAAGCATCGACAAAAACGGAATGATTATGAGTCTGAAACATAAAACTTACGATGTTCACGCTGTACAATATCACCCAGAAAGTATTCTGACACCAGATGGAAAACAGATTTTGGAAAACTTTCTTAATAATTAAACACAAATGAAGCAAATCCTACAATATCTTTTTAATCACCAGACTTTGACGAAAGCTGAAGCCAAAGCTATTTTGATTGAAATTTCACAAAATAAATTTAACGAAAGCGAAGTCATTTCGTTCATCACCGTTTTTCTGATGCGAACGATTACTTTGGAAGAACTCGAAGGTTTTCGTGAAGCGTTGTTGCAATTGGCAAAACCTGTCGATTTGGGAACCAAAGACTTGGTTGACATCGTTGGAACCGGTGGAGACGGAAAAAACACCTTCAATATTTCGACTTTAGCGAGTTTTATTGTTGCAGGGACAGGACAAAAAGTGGCTAAACAAGGTAATTACGGTGCATCTTCTATTTCCGGCTCGTCTAATGTTTTGGAAGAATTAGGTTACAAATTCAAGGACAATTCCGAAGATCTGAAAGCCGATTTGGAAAAAGGAAACATCTGTTTTCTGCACGCACCGCTGTTTCATCCTGCTTTGAAGTCTGTTGCGCCGTTCAGAAAACAGCTTGGACTGAAAACTTTTTTCAATCTTCTGGGACCGTTGGTCAATCCTTCACGCCCCGATTTCACAATGATTGGCGTGGCGAATCTCGAAATTGCTAGAGTTTATCAATACCTTTTACAAAAACAAAAGAGCGAGTTTATGCTCGTTCACGCTTTGGATGGCTATGACGAAATTTCCTTAACTGGCGATACAAAAATATTCAACAAAAACGGAGAAAAAATCTATTCTGCCGAAGATTTGAAATTCAAAAATATCGCTCCAGAAAGTATTTTCGGAGGTAATACAAAAGAAGAAGCTTCCCAAATTTTCCTCCAAATTCTCGAAGGAAATGGAACCGAAGAACAAAACTCGGTTGTTCTTGCCAATGCTTCAATAGCTCTGCAAAACACAGGAAAATATGGTAACTATGATGATTGTCTGGCATTAGCAAAAGATAGTCTGGAAAGCGGAAAAGCGTTACAAAGTTTGAAAAGTATTATTAAATAAAATTAGAAAACCACAAAAGCCACAAAAGAAGCGATTGAAAATAAGAATTCAAAAGTGAACAAAACTTAAATAAACTTTTTAAACTTTTGAATTTTTTAAAAAAGGAAAATCTTTTGTGACTTTTGTGGTTAAAAAATAAATATGAGCATCCTAGATAAAATCATAGAAAGAAAAAAACAGGAAGTTGCAGAAGCAAAATCCAAAATCTCTGTTGAACAACTAAAAGATTCGGAATTTTTTGGAAAGCCAACTTTTTCGTTAAAAGAAACCATCAAAACAAAATCCGGAATCATCTCGGAATTCAAAAGACAATCGCCAAGCAAAGGTATAATCAATGATAAAGTTTCACCTTTGGAAGTCGTTTCTCAATATGAAAATTTCGGAGCAAGTGCAGTTTCTATTTTAACGGACAAAGATTTTTTTGGAGGAAATTTTGACGATATTTTGAGTGTAAGAAATCATATTAATATTCCGGTTCTGAGAAAAGATTTTATGATTGATGAATATCAGTTTTACGAAGCCAAATCAATCGGAGCTGACATTATTTTGTTGATTGCAGCTTGTCTTTCACCAACTCAGGTTTCCGAATTTACAGAATTGGCGCATTCTTTAAATCTCGAAGTTTTGTTGGAAATCCATTCCGAAGAAGAACTAAAACATATCAACAAAAATGTTGATCTAGTTGGCATCAATAACAGAAATTTGAAAGATTTCAAAGTCGATTTGCAACATTCCGTAGATTTGAAAAATAAGCTTCCAAACGATATTTTGTCAGTCGCAGAAAGCGGAATTTACAACGAAGAAGATTTCAGATTCCTTAAAGAAAAAGGGTTCGACGGATTTTTGATGGGCGAGTATTTTATGAAGAATAAAAATCCGGGAGAGAAATTCGAAGAATTTGTTTCTAATGTAATAATTTAAAATAACAACTGTGTCATTCTGAAAGCAGAGAAACAAAGTGAAGAAACCTAACGAAGTGGTTAGGCGAAGCCAATCTCTGAGATTCCTCGTTCCTCAGAATGACAACTTGAAAATTGATATTATGATTAAACCAACAATAAAAGTCTGTGGATTAACAAAACTCAATCAGATTCAGGAATTAGTGGATTTGAAAATTGACTTTTTGGGATTTATTTTTTATGAAAAATCGCCAAGATATGTTTTGAATCATTTAAGTTTGGAGCAAATCTCAGAAATCAATCATCCAGGAAAGGTTGGCGTTTTCGTGAATGAAGACTTGGAAAAAATTATTAAAATTTCGGAACAAGCAAACTTGAATTTCATACAGCTTCACGGTCATGAATCCGAAAATTTCATTTCAGAATTAAAACAAAAATTGAATCCAAAAATTGGAATTATCAAAGTCATTAGAATAGGAAATCAAACATCAGAAGAATTACAAAAAACCATCAAACAGCAATCAACAACAATCAACTATCTTCTATTCGACACAGATTCCCAAGCTTTTGGCGGAACAGGAAAAACCTTCGATTGGAACATTTTAAATGACATCGAAATTCCAATTCCTTATTTTTTAAGTGGCGGAATCTCATTAGAAAACTTCAATCAACTGACAACTATCAACCATCAACCAACTGCAGTTGATATCAATTCAAAATTTGAAATCGAAGCTGGAAATAAAGATTTAGAAAAAGTAAAAGAATTTTTATCATTAATAAAAAATGAAGCATCATCAATATAAAAGCAAAATAGTCTGGACAGGAAACACCGGCGAATCCACGAAAAACTATCGTTCTTATCAAAGGAATTATACAATTTCTGTCGATGGAAAAGCTGACATTTTAGGCTCATCTGACCCAACATTTTTAGGAAATCCAGGACTTCATAATCCTGAAGATTTGTTGTTAGCTTCGGTTTCCTCGTGTCATCTCTTATGGTATCTTCATCTTTGTTCTGTGAACAAAATTCTGGTTTTGGAATATGAAGATTTTGCAGAAGGAACAATGATGGAAAATGAAAACGGAAGTGGAAAATTCAGTGAAATTATTTTGAAACCAAAAATTGTTGTTGCTGAAAAAGAAATGATAGAAAAAGCGTTTGAACTTCATCAGAAAGCGAATGAATATTGTTTCATTGCCAATTCTTTGAACTTTGAAGTGAAGCATCAATCAGAGATAACAACAAAATAAATTGAGAAATGCAATATTCTATTAAACGCTCAAAAGACTTATCAGATAACGACATCGAGCTAATTTTAAAATCCTGGGAAATAGAAGATTGGCTTGATTTAGATTCTTCGAGTTTCAAAATGAAATTTGAAAATTCTGAATTTCATTTTTTAAAAAACGATGACAGAATTGTTTCGCTGGCAAGAATCAATTTTGATTTCAAACTAGAAATACAAGAGAATTTACACAGTTTTTCTGAACTTGTCGGATTGGTTTCTGTAGAAAAAACAAAAGGATACGGCAGTTTTTTGATTAATAAAATAGTGACCAATTTAAAAGAGAGAGAAATTGACACTATAGGATTTTGTAAATTCGAATTAAGACCATTTTATGAAAGAAATGACATCCAAATCCTTTATGGAAAGGGAATTTTCATAACAGAATTTAATAATAATAAATGGATAGATTCCGATGACGATGATATTTTAATCATCAATACTTCCGAAGAAAACATCAATATATTACGAAGTCTGAATGAACAGAATAAAGCAATTTTAATATAACGACTTAGAAAAATTTAAGAATAAATGAACTTTCAAAACCCAGATAAAAACGGTTATTACGGCGATTTTGGCGGAGCTTTCATCCCCGAAATGCTTTACCCAAACGTTGCCGAATTACAGGAAAAATATATCCAAATCATAGAATCGGAAGAGTTCCAAGATGAATTTCAGGATTTGCTGAAGAACTATGTTGGCCGCGCTACTCCACTCTATTTCGCAAAAAATCTGAGCGAAAAACACCAGACTCAAATCTATCTAAAAAGAGAAGATCTGAATCACACAGGAGCGCACAAAATCAACAACGCGTTGGGGCAAGCTTTACTCGCTAAAAAATTAGGAAAACACAGGATTATCGCAGAAACCGGAGCCGGACAACACGGTGTTGCAACCGCTACAGCTTGTGCTTTACTCGGTTTGGAATGCATTGTTTACATGGGCGAAATCGATATCCAAAGACAAGCGCCGAACGTTGCCCGAATGAAAATGCTTGGCGCAACAGTAATTCCTGCAACTTCGGGCTCCAAAACTTTGAAAGATGCTGTGAATGAAGCTCTAAGAGACTGGATTAATAATCCTTCCACTACACATTACATTATCGGAAGTGTAGTTGGCCCACATCCGTTTCCTGATTTGGTAGCGAGATTTCAAAGTATCATTTCAAAAGAAATCAAAGAGCAACTGAACGAAAAAATCGGTAGAGAAAATCCGGATTATGTCATTGCCTGCGTTGGAGGCGGGAGTAATGCAGCAGGAACTTTCTATCATTTCGTGAACGAGGAAAATGTGAAAATCATTGCAGCGGAAGCTGGTGGTTTAGGCGTTGATTCAGGGAAATCAGCTGCGACTACTTTTCTTGGAACATTAGGAATTTTGCACGGAAGTCAAAGCCTAGTGATGCAAACCGAGGACGGACAGGTCATTGAACCACACTCGATTTCTGCAGGTTTGGATTATCCGGGAATTGGGCCGATGCACGCTAACCTTTTTAATCAAAAAAGAGCAGAATTTTTCAGCATTAATGATGATGAAGCGTTGAAATCGGCTTTTGAACTGACAAGAATTGAAGGTATAATTCCAGCTTTGGAAAGTGCGCACGCTTTGGCTGTTTTGGACAAAAAGAAATTTGAAAAGGATGATGTAGTCGTGATTTGTCTTTCCGGTCGTGGTGATAAGGATATGGAAACGTATTTGAAACATCTTTAAAATCTGTAAAATGTAAAACGTATTAATGTATTTATGATTCTCAATCGTTAATACATTTTACGTGAATACTTTAATACATTAATCAAAATGAAAAAACTAAACATATACTTTACAGCAGGCGTTCCAAAGTTGGAAGACACCGGAAAAATCGCTAAACTGATTCAGAAATCGGGAGCAGATATGATGGAAATCGGGATTCCTTATTCTGATCCTGTTGCGGATGGACCTGTGATTCAGGAGGCGCATTCTCTGGCTTTGAAAAACGGAATGTCTATCAAAAAACTATTCGAGCAATTAGCCGAAATCAAAGATTCGGTTACAATTCCTAAAATATTAATGGGTTATCTGAATCCGGTTCTTCAGTTTGGGTTTGACAACTTTTGTCAGAAATGTGCAGAAGTTGGTGTTTCAGGATTAATCATCCCGGATTTGCCACCCATTGAATTTGAAAATAAATATGGCGAAATCCTCAAAAAACACAATTTGAATTTCACTTTCCTGGTAACGCCCGAAACTTCGGAAGAACGCATCAAATATTTGGATTCTTTGAGTTCGGGATTTTTATATGCAGTCAGTTCTTCTTCCACAACAGGAAACGACAATGCTGTTCTGAAGAATGAAAATTATCTGGACAGATTAGCTTCTTTAGATTTGATAAATCCAGTTTTCATCGGTTTTGGAATCAAAAATCAATCTGATTTTGAGAATGTAACAGAAAAAGCACAAGGCGGAATTATCGGAACAGCTTTTGTGAAAATTCTATTGGAAAATCAAGATTGGGAAGAGAAAGGAAAAGAATTCATCAAAGGAATCAAGTAGATATTCTCGCAGATCTGACTAATTGAGCAAATTCTATCATCTGCTTAATTAGTCAGATCTGCGAGAGATAAAAACCCAACAAAAAAGAGTTTCAAAACCTGAAACTCTTTTTTTATTTTAATCGTTGCTTTCGAAAATTGTTGAGAAAGCTGATGTGACCAATGACAGCAGAATACTGAAGAGCAACGCCCAAAGGAAGCCATCCACCTGCATACTATCCATAAAATAATCAGTTAAAAGTATCATCAATGCATTGATAACAAAAGAAAACAACCCTAATGTTATAATCGTAATAGGTAATGATAAAATGGACAGAATGGGTTTCACAAATACGTTAAGGATTCCCAAAACAATAGCGAAAATAATAGTAGAACCAAAGGTGTTGAAATGTACACCTGTAAGGATTTTGCTTAGCAAAAATGCTGAAATCGCAGTAATCAGCAAACGGATAATAAAATTCATAGTTTTAAGGTTTTATTGATTGGTATTTTTCTATTCAAAAACCAGACCTAATTTTTCGGTTTCTGGTAAACTTTCACCTCTTTGTATTGCAATCCTTTTTCATTCCTGAATTTATCAGAAATCAAAATCCCGGAAAGATGATCTATCTCGTGCTGGAAAATCACGGCAGTGAAGCCTTCTACCATCTCGTCGTGCTTCTTATTGTCCAGGTCATAATACTCCAAACGGATACTGTAGCTTCTGTAAAAAGGCTCTCTGAATTGGTCAATAGAAAGGTCCCCTTCCGGCCCTTTGTTCAGAAGCTCAGAACGCCAGACTATTTTCGGATTGATGAAATATTCCACCGGATAATCCGTCTTATCAAAGCGCTGAACCAGTATTACTCTTCTATTGATTCCTACCTGTGGCGCAGCAATGCCAACACCGCCTTCGGTCGCTGCCAGAGCCAGTCTCATACGTTCCACAAGAATCGGTAGCGTTTTATCTTTCGGCGAAATCTCTTGTGATTGAGCCAGCAAAACCTTATGCTGCTGTTCATTATTGGTCTGATATATTGGCAAAGCGGTTTTTGCATTACCAGTCAAAATAAAGGCTTTTTCTTCTTTCGTGAATTTCTGTGAAAATCCATTAACGCTTACGATAAGCATCAGCATAAAAGTAAAATTCCGCATCGTTTAATTTTTATCCAAAGTTAAATATTTTGGGAACCTTATCCGCCTTCCGCTCCCAATCTTTTTTGCAGAAAGCTTGGACATCAACAAAAAAGGATTTCCACTCAGCTCGGGGTGCTCTTTGCCGATTAGAAATTGAGAATTTTGAATGAAATTCAGTACAAAATCGAAGCTATTTTATAGAAAAAAAATGCCCTTCGCCAAGTCCGATGAATAGGGCATTAAAAAAAGTATTAAAAACAACTTGATGTTTTCATAAAAAGGTCTTGATGTTTTTAGTAAAACATATAGACGTTTTTGAGATTTAATCAAAGTAAACAAAAACGTTCCTCAGGAAGAATCCTTGAGGAACGCAAATAAAAGAGAGAAAAATGTAACAACTATAACTCAAATTAATATTGAGATTTTTAACTCTTAATCTATCACTTCATTCTTACGTCGGTTGAAAATCCAGAAGATAATAGGGAAAATCAAAAGCGTCAAAACAGTTGCGGTAATCAATCCGCCAATGATCACTATCGCCAAAGGTTTCTGAGATTCCGACCCGATTCCTGTAGATAATGCGGCAGGAAGCAAACCAATCGATGCCATCAAAGCAGTCATTACAACCGGTCTGGTTCTTACTTTCACACCTTCCATTATGGATGAATCTAAGGACAAGCCGTTCTTCACATTCTGATGAAACTCCGAAATCAGAATCACGCCATTCTGGATACAAATCCCAATCAGGGCAATCATCCCGACTCCGGCAGAGATACCGAAATTCATGTGCGTGAGATGCAACGCGATGATAGCTCCAATCAACGCAAAAGGAACATTAGCCATTACAAGAAGCGAATCTTTCATATTACCAAAGAGAATGAACAACAGGAAAAAGATCCCGAGAATACTGATGGGAACTACCTGAGCCAATCGCTTCGTCGCACGCTGCTGATTTTCAAATTGTCCTGTCCACCCAATCGAGTAACCGTCCGGCAATTTGATTCTAGCCACTCTCTTCTGAGCATCTGCAATAGTTCCTCCCAAATCCCGGTCACGAATCGAGAATTTAACCCCGATATAACGTTTGATATCGTCTCTGTAAATGAAAGCCGCTCCGTTTTCTTTTTCGATGGTACTGATTTCCTTGAGTGGAATCTTGGCGCCATCCTGCGTCGGAACCATCAGAGAGGCGATGTCTTCTTCATTTTTTCTGTAATCTTCGGCATAACGCAATCTTATCGGAAACTTTCTTTCGCCATCAAACATTTCAGACGCTGTTTTCCCACCGAACGCCATTTCCAGAACGGCTTGGGCATCCGCTGGTAAAACGCCATAAGCTGCCATTTTGTTTCGGTCCAGCACTACACTAATTTCGGGTTGACCAATGTTTTTGATGATTCCTGGTTCTTTCACGCCATCCACATCTTTGATAGAAGCCAGAACTTCTTCCGCCAATCTGTCTAATGTATGAAGGTTATCACCATAGATTTTGATTCCGTTTTCTGCTTTGAAACCTGCAACAGCTTCCGCAACGTTGTCTGAAATCGGTTGGGAATAATTGAATGTAATTCCCTGATAATTCTTCAGCTTTTTATCAATCTCTTCCACCAGTTCATCATAAGTGATTTTTCGTTTCCATTCTTCTCTTGGTTTCAGACTTACCGCAAACTGCACGAATCCAAAACCGTTCGGGTCGGTTCCGTCATTACTTCTACCCGTCTGCGCCAGCACGCCTGTCACTTCTGAGAAGCTCATGATATCTTTTTTGAGGACGTCAGCTGTTTTCAAAGACTCTTTGAGTGATGAACTCATAGGCATTTCTGCAGTAATCCAAAGTGAACCTTCATTCAACTGAGGTAAAAATTCGGTTCCGAGGAATTTGGCTGAGAACAAAGTAATCGCTAAAATAACTGTGGAAACCAGAAGGCTTATTTTTTTATTTTTAAAAGTGAATTTGAAACCTTTCATTACACTTCTGTCCCAAAAATTAACGAATGGATTGTTCTTTTCTCTTACATTTTTCTTTAATAACAAATGAGACATTACCGGAACCAAAGTCAGTGTAAAAATCAATGCACCTAACAATGCAAACCCCAATGTGAATGCCAATGGCGAAAACATTTTACCTTCTACTTTTTGGAAAGAAAATATCGGTAATAATGAGGTAATGATAATTAATTTTGAGAAGAAAATCGCTTTTCCGAGTCCTGTTCCGGTTTGTTTTATCCAACCTGCTTTCGCCATTTTGTTGAAGCGTTCCATTCCGTATTTGTGGGCTTTGTGGTCGAGCATTACAAATAATCCTTCCACCATTACGACGGCGCCGTCTATGATTATCCCGAAGTCAACCGCTCCTAGTGACAATAAGTTAGCGCTCATTCCCGCCATTCGGAGACAGAAAAATGCAAATAACAGCGATAATGGAATGATGATGGAAACAATCAAGGTAGTTCGCCAGTCTGCCATAAAAATGAGGACGATAACCGTTACGAGAATAATTCCTTCCAAAAGGTTGTGCATTACCGTTTTGGTGGTGAAATCCATCAGATTTTGGCGGTCATAGAAGGTTTTCATCTTCACATCTTTTGGAAGAATCTTGTTGTTCAGCTCATCGATTTTGGCTTTTACCGCAAGCAGAACTTCCTGCGCATTCTCGCCTTTTCGCATTACAACGATTCCTTCAACCGTATCTTTTTCATTATCCAATGATGCCTGACCAACTCTTGGTAAAGAACCTTCGTGAACATCGGCTACATTCTTAACCAAAATCGGATTCCCGCCATCGCTGTGAACGGTAATATTTTCTATATCCGAAATCGATTTTACTAAGCCAATTCCACGAACTACATAGGCTTGTCCACTTTTCTCGATAACATCGCCACCGACATTCAGGTTGCTGTTGGTTACAGCTTCTAAAACTTCACTTGGCGTGAGATTGTATTTGTCTAATTTTCTTGGGTCGATGCTCAGCTCAAATACTTTATCCTGACCCCCAAAAACATTGATATCTGCAACACCTGGAACACTTCGTAGCGCTCTATCGACTACCCAAGTCTGCAAGGTCAATAAATCTCTGGAATCCCGGTCTTTACTTTCCAGCGTATAACGAAAAATTTCTCCGGTTGGTCCGTAAGGTGGCTGAACTTCGGGATCGATACCTTCCGGCAAACTTACTGTTCGCAACTGGTTGTTGACCATATTCCGGGCAAAGATGTCATCCACACCGTCTTCGAATAAAATCTTGACAATAGAAAGTCCAAACATTGTAGTACTCCGGACGCTGGTTTTCTTCTGAACCGGACTCATTGCCAACTCTATTGGTGTGGTGACAAAACGCTCTACTTCCTCAGCACTTCGCCCATTCCATTGGGTGATGATGACAATCTGCGTATTGGTGACATCAGGAAATGCTTCAATTGGCATATTCTTGAAACTGATGAATCCCGCAACCGCCAAAATCGCTACCCAAATGAATGTGAAGGCTTTGTTCTTGAGCGAGAATGCTATGATATTTTTGATGAATTTGTTCATACGTTTTTGTTTTATGGTTTTATTGCAATTTGGTTTTAACGCAAAGTCCGCAAAGATTTTTTGACAAACTGAATGCTTTCAAGTCCGCAAAGCCGTTTCACTTAGCGAAGACTTAAAACAAATGAATTGCAAATGCGTGAGGGCGGAGCACATTGTCGGAGCTCTTTTTGTTTTTTCTGTAAAAATATCCTTCGATAACTTCGACATAGTCGGGACAAAGGGACACGCCCAAAATTTAGTTGTTCAAAGAACGGTAAATCAATAGTTGATTATTAGTAACGATGCTGTCGCCCTCAGCAACACCTTGGGAAACGTAGGTAGTTTCTGAGTTCTGCTTCAGGATTTTTATTTCCTTGACCTTGATGTCGGTTGGTGATTTGTATACTACCACGAAATACCTGTTGTCGTCAAAAATCACAGCTTTGGAAGGAATGGCGAGTGCCGTTGTATTTTCCGCAGATGAAACCCGAATGGTCGCCTTGCTGTCCGGAATCAACAATCCTTGTGAGTTGTCCAAAACTACTCTAGCCTGCATCGCATTAGTATCCGGATCTATGATTTTGAAAATTTTATCGATCTGTCCATAAAATACCTTGTCAGGATAAGATAATGTGGAAACCTGGGCTTTCATCCCGAGGTTGATTTTATCGATGTCAGCCTCATTGACGTTCATTATAGCCCAGACATTTTTGGTATTGGCAACATCAAAAATATTTTCGCTACGGTCACTTCTAAGTTCCATATCCTTGTTGATATCTTTGTGAACAATGTAACCGTTAATTGGTGAAATTACACTGTAAATATTCCCTTTTTTAACATTATAAACCGTACTGACATCGTTTGAACGGCGCAGTGCATCTTTGGCTTTTTTGACTTCGCTTTCTGCTTCCAGAACGTCTTTTTCTGTGTTAAGTTTGCCGGCGTACATTTCTTTTGCGACACGAAGGTTGTTTTCGGCTACTATCAAATCGGTTTTTGCGTCGCTCACATCTTTTTGAACCTCTGCCAACTCGGTACTTCTGATTGTTGCCAGAACCTGACCTTTGGTCACGTAATCGCCCAATTCTACATTCACGCTGAGAACATTACCGCCAACTAACGGAAAAATGTCGATATATTTATTTTTATCTGCGGATATTTTTCCGTAAAAACTATATTCGTCCTCGATAAATTTCTTTTCAACCTTTGCAAATGTTGTGCTTTTCAACATTGTGTTGCTGAGCTCAAAACCCTTCGTTACTTCCGGCTTTACTTCTTCTTGTTTGGAACAGGAAAGTAATGCTGCTGACAGGATAATTGGTATAATTATTTTTTTCATTTCAAGTTTCATTAGCATTAATAAAAGATTTTGGTTTGTACTAATAGGTTCAGCTGTTCTGCGGAAATCATAATCTGCTTTTTCATCTCATAAACCTGCAGAACGGTCTGTCTATAGCTTTCCATAAAGTCTGTAAAGTCTATCAAACTGACATTGCCGCTTCGGAAATTTTTAAGAATACCGTTGTAAACCGTTTCCAGATTTTCCAGATCAACCGGTTTTAATTCAAAATATTGGTCATAATGATTTTTCCAAGTTTGGTAAGCTGATTCTACCTGAGTTTCTAGATTAAGTTTCTGGTATTCTGAGTTTTTTTCGTTTTGCTGAATCGCATACTTTGCTTTTTCAACATTTCCTTTGTTAACTTTCCAGAGTGGGATTGGAATTCCAATTTTCAAATTGACTTCATTATTGAAGGTTCCGGAAGCCTGGTCATATTCCGCTCCCAGATTAAGGTCTGGTGTGTTAAGTGACTTTTGCCATTGTGCATAACGCTTGCTGTTGTCGATCAGTTTGAGGTTATAAAGATAATCTGCATTATTTTGCAAAGCTTTTTGTTGGAGGACTTCCAAGCCTCCGAAAGGCTGTGAAATCAGGATTTCGTTTTCTTCAGTTTTTGGTAAGTTTGGAATCACTTTTTCCTGATTGCCTGTCAGAACTTTCATATTTTGCTGCAAAGCCAGGATATTGTTATTGATTTCGATTTTATCATTATTAAGCTGAATAACGATGCTTTGAAGTCTTACATAATCTTTTAAAGAAATATTTCCTTTATCTGTCTGGACTTTGTAAGCCATCAAAAGCTCATTCATATACTTCAACTGAGCATCAATACTGATTTGCTTTTTTTGCTCGTAAATCAGATTGTAATACGTTTCCCGAAGCTGCGAACGAAGGTCTACTAATAATTGATTGAATTGTAATTGAGAAAGCTCTTTGTTAGATTTTGCGAATTGGATTTCGTTTTTCTTCTTTCCACCCAGATAAATCAATTGCGTGATTTCCAAACCTTTTGCCCGCCCTACATCGAAAACTCTTTTGTCTTGAGGATTGATGGCATTAACATAACCTTCTATCTGTGGAAGTTCCCAGATTTTTGCCTGCATAATTTCGGCATCGGCCATACTGATATTGTATTGTGCGGCAAGAAGCTGGAGGTTATTTTTTTGAAATGCCAGTTCGCAATCCTGAAGGGACATCTGCTGCTGCCCGGAAAGACAAACAAATGCCGAAACGGATAACACCAGCGTTGTAATTTTGTTCATTCTTATCTCGTTTTGGTTTTGCAAAAATGGCTTTCCGAGATTAAAACGGACTTAAATGTGGCTTAAAAAAAGCTTAATTCTTGTTTGAGAAGAGATAATAGACGGATAGATGATAGATTTTGACAGAATAATCTCTCGCAGATTTTACTGATCATGCAGATGTCAATAAAATCTGCAAAATTTGTTAAATCTGTGAGAAATATTTTTTATTTATTGAAAATCACAGTAAAAAGATTCTGATTTTCAGAAGCTGATGTATAATCAATCTCTGCTTTGTGGTATTCTAAAATACGTTTTACGATGCGTAACCCAAGACCAGAACCTGCTTTGTTATGCGAATTGCCTCCTCTCATAAAAGCATCAAAAAGTTTTTCCCTTTCCTCAACGGGAATTGTGGAACCAAAGGAAAGGACTTTTACAATAATCCTAAAATCGGTTTCCTTGATAGAAATATCAACTTCCTGGTTATCTGAGTACAAAGCCGCATTTTTGAACAAATTAATAAATGTTATTTCCAGTAAAGACTTGACGCCTTTCACCGTTAAAATAGAATCATCAACACTCTCTTCGTCAATCTGAAAATCCATTTTGAATCCCGGGAAGTTACGATGAACAGTCTCAAATGCATCAAAAACAACTTCATCAATTCTGACTTCTTCATAAACACTTGCAATCCCTTCTTTATCAAATTTTGATAATAAAAGCAATGATTTTGTAAGATCCGACAATTGATAAACGTCCTGTAACATCTGCTGCAAAGTAGTCTTGGTTTTGGTAGAATGATTTTCCAACTGAATCAAATTTTCCAATTGGAAAGCCATTCTCGTAAGTGGTGTTCGCATCTCATGCGCCGCACTGGAATTGAAATCCTTTTGTGACTGGAAAACATCATCCAATCGGCTGGTCATCATATTAAAAGATTTTGCCAATACACCAATTTCATCATTGCTGTTTTTCAAAATAATATCGGTAGTGAGTCGATGAACGCTGGTGTCAGAAATTTGATTTTTAAGAATCTCCAAAGGCTGAAGAAATTTGGAAACCAGATAATAGCTGAAAAACCAAATTAATAAAACACTGATTATATAAGAAAAAATCAGTGTGTAGCCGAGGAATGCCAACTTGGACTCGCCGGTGACGTCCTGAGCACTTGTTAAAATGTAGTAATTTTCACCTTTAATGTTTCGTAATGCAGCGTAAATCTCAGGTTCGGAATGTTCGTTATAAATCGTTTTTTCTTTGTCGAGACTATCGAGCAAATGTTTGTCCCAAGTTATTTTTTTGTCTTTTAAAGTACTGTAAACCAATTCTTTTTCAGCATTCAGTATGATAATATTCTCATTAAGAAGGACATTATCAGAGTTTTCGTCAAAAAACAAAGGTGCTTCTCTTTCAAAATCATTGGCTTTCTCAATAAAATTAACCGTAAAAACCAAACGTTTCTGAAATCTAAGCTTAAACTCATCCCGTCTAAAATCATTGAATGATACGTAAATCACAAACATCATTATCCCGAAAATCAAGGAAAATGCAATGCTTAAGCTAAGTGCGATTTTACGTTTTAATGACATTATTTAATGATAAATGATGAGTGATAAATTATAATTGATTTCGATAAAACTCTCAAACTCTTACAGTGGACTAAGGTAATATCCAAAGCCTGGTCTGGTATGGATCAGTTTTGTTTTGAAATTTTTATCGATTTTCTTTCTCAGAAAGTTGATGTAAACTTCGATAGCATTATTGGTAGACTGGAACTGGTTTTTCCAGACTTCATCGGAAATATACTGCTTAGAAAGTGTTCTGCCATTGGCTTTGGCTAATAAAACCAATAATTGGAATTCTTTTACGGTCAAATTGATCTCTTCTCCGGAACGGAAAACCTTACTGTCTTCGGGATAAATGATTAGATCTTCGATAACAATTTTTTCTTTTTCTTCCGTTTTTGGCGTTAGCCTTCTCATTTGGGAATTGATTCTCAACAACAATTCTTCCAGCAAAAATGGCTTCACCAAATAGTCATCGGCAGCTCTCAAGAAAGCTTCCTTCTTCTCCTCGATGCCGTCATAGGCAGAAATAATGATAATCGGAGTTTCTGAATTGCTTTCTCTGATGGTTTTGCAAATGTCCAATCCATTGATTTTAGGAACATTGATATCCAAAAGAAAAACGTCGTAAGGCTTCTTAGAAAATATATCGAGAAATTTTTCGCCATCTTCCGCTTTGTCGGTTTTGATGGATTTGGATTCTAGGAAAAGTGCAATTTCTGAAGACAAAACCGCATCGTCCTCTAAAAGTAATGCCTGCATTTGATGATGATTTATTTTACAAATATGGGAAAAAGTAATTTGAATAAAATAAATAATTTTGACAAGCCTCCTTCATATTACTATTAATCAAAAGATTAAATCCTGTCGGAATAAGATCTGAAAAGACCGTTTCAAGCCAATTGAGCTATTAAAACGGCCTTAAATTATTACAAAGCTGCAACCAGCTCTTTCCATTCCTGCAGTTCCGGATTGCCTGGTTTTCTTTTCCCAAAAAACTGAACGATAAATTCGCCATCATTGTTGAACACTTCCACTGAAGTGACTTCGCCATCTTCTGTTGGTTTTTTAGTAATCCAGGTTTCACCAATCTTTGTTGTATCAAGATGCAGGTTAAAATCCGGATCCATCACATTGAACCATTGCTGATGCCAAAGCGTTTTTTTCACTTCACCGGTATGAATCTGGATAATTCCCCTGTTTCCAACGAAAACCATTATCGGAACTTGTTTTTCAGAAGCATCTTCCAATACATTCACAACCTTGGAATTATCTATTTTTTTGGCAAAACCTTCCGGTGCCAATCTCAAAGCCTGTGTTCTGCTAACCCCGAATTTTTTGGTCAGCATAAAGAAATCGTGTGTATCCTTCAAATCTTTCCAGGCCTGTTGGAAACCAGCAACATCAATCTCAGAATCTGCCTTTTCTACAGCTTTTGCAACAATTGGTTCTGTTACAACCTCTGAAGATTGTTCCGCCGATTTATATTTTTCTGTCAAAGCATCGAATTCTGATTCGTTGCTATTATTCGTCAAATAAATCTTGTGAACTGCCAATCCATCTTTTCCAAAGAATTGAAAGCTTTTTCTATCGCCTTCAACAACAGAAAATCCGAATTTCCAGGAATTAATAAAGATTCTCAAATCAATGTCTTCACCTACAAAAACCTGTCCGTGCGGATTACTGAAGTCAGGGTTCAAATAAATACCTTTTCTCTCATGTACACATTCGTCATTACGTGTCAAAGCCATAACTTTTCCCAGTTTTTCAATTTCCTGTAAAAGGGCTGCGAATTCTGGTTTTAAAACGGTTACACCATTGTCGACATTGGTTGCTAAAAGTTCGGCTTCGCTAACACCTAACTGTTCTGCTGCGTTTCTTATTCTAAGGTGTGGGTTTTCTAATTTTAGAGCTTCCCATTGTTCTTTTAATTGGGTTGTAATTGTATTCATAATAAAATTATTTTTTATGGTTTAATTTTTTTAGTTGATTTTAATTGTTTTCATTTTAATGCGATAATTTGTTATTCCGACCAAACCCGCAGCCCGACCTGAGCGGTTATCCTTTTTGCGAGAGGCTATGCTGAGCAAAAAGATAATAGCGGAGGGCGGAAAAGCTGCCCCAATCTTATCCAAATAAAATCATCGTTTCCTGATTGACAGGGTGTTTACAAATAGTGCATGGGAATTGATAAGCCTTGCTAATCATCTCCTGCGTGAAAACCTCTTCCGGTGAACCGTAAGACAAAACTTTCCCACTTTCCATCAACAGAATTTTATCTGCAAAATGTGCTGCCAAATTGAGATCGTGTAAAACCACAATTGTTGTATTTTTCTTTTGAGTCAATTTTTTTATTAATTCTAAAGTTTTGTATTGATGTTTAACATCCAGATTATTAAGTGGTTCATCTAGAAATAATAGTCGATGCGTCACGTCATTATCTAACTGAGCTAAAACTCTTGCCAGATGCACACGTTGTTTTTCCCCACCGGACAAAGAATTATAATCACGGTTTTGCAAATGGATGATATCTGTCTCTGTCATTGCATTTTCCGTAGATTTGAAATCCTCAGAATTAGGTTGAGAATGGAAATATGGATAACGCCCCATCATCACGACATCTTTTACCAAAAGCGGAATATCCTGCGAATTATGCTGGGAAAACTTGGCTTTATGCTTTGATAAAACTTCTAATTTCCAGTCGGTAATGATTTTGTCTTTGAAAAGAATATGCTGTTTTTTATCAGTTTTGATTTCGTTGGCTAGAACATTGAGAAGACTGGATTTCCCTGCACCATTGGGTCCAACAATAGCCAAAAATTCGCCGTAACCAACTTCGATATCAATACCTTTTAAGATGCTGACATTCTGATTCTGATAATTGATTTGATATCCTTTAATCATCTTAAATTATTTTTGAATTTTAACAAAATCGCTATGAAAACCGGGCCACCCATTACGGCTGTCAAAATCCCGATTGGTAATTCTGAAGGTGCAACAATGGTTCTGCTAAGTGTGTCTGCAAACAGTAACAGGATACTTCCGCAAATGGCTGACAACGGTAAAATAAAGTGATAGTCTGACCGGAATAACAACCTTAAAATATAAGGCACTATCAATCCCACAAATCCTATCGTTCCGGAAAAGGCAACGCAAGTTCCCACCATCAATGCGGTGAGAATAACAATCTGCTTTTTCAGAACTTCGACGTTGATCCCCAAATGCTGTGCATCTTTTTCGCCCAACATCATTGCATTCAATGCTTTTCCTTTTGGTAACAATACATAATAGGAAATCAACAAAACTCCAAATAGAATGGCATTCTTTGTCCAGGTTGCCGAAGCCAGACTTCCCAAATTCCAAAAGGTTAAATCTCTCAACTGGTCGTCTTTGGAGATGTAAATTAGCATTCCGGTGATGGCAAAACCGATGGCTGTAATGGCGACACCGCTTAATAGCATCATTACGACATTTGTTTTTCCGCCGGAAGTTGAAATTCTGTAAACCAAAATCATTGATAACAGCGCACCCAGAAAAGCAGAAACACTGACCAGGGAAAACCTGATCCATTCCGGAAGATAATCCTGGAATGTATGTCCTAAAACAATCGCAATAGCTGCCAAAAGCGTTGCCCCGGAAGTCAGTCCAATTAAATCTCCGGTTGCTAACGGATTTTTGAACATCCCTTGCAAGGTAGTTCCTGAAACAGCCAACATACTCCCAATCAAAACCGCCATAACGATTCTGGAAGCTCGCACTTCCCAAATAACATATTTTTCGCTGAGAGATAGTGACGGATTACCGGATATATGTTTCCAAAAAACTTCATAAGCAGAAGATTTTCCGAACTCATAAACACCGATATTAAGCGCTGTAATCATCATTATAACTAAGGATAACAAGCCGATCGCTATATAAAAGCCGATATTTTTTGATCTCAAAGTCATTGGTTTTAGAAGAATATAGACTTATTTTTTCGCTGATAAAAATTTATTTTGAAGATTCTATTAATAATCTGTTCAAACTCAATGCAGCTTCGCCAACTCTTGGCCCGAAGGACGATAATAATCCACCATCCAAAGCAATGACTTTCTTATTCTTACCAGCATTGGTCTGAGAAACGCCCGGCATTTTAAGAGCTCCTTCTGCGCCGCCAGAGCCTTGCAAACCGATTGTGAAGAATAACAATACATCAGGATTTGATTGTATAACGGCTTCCGGCGTCAAGGGTTTAAAATCTTCGAAATCATTAGCTGCATTTTGCCCTCCTGCAATTTCTATAATGCTTGCCATTGGCGTATTTTTTCCTGCAACCATCATCATATTACCTCTTGCATAGATGAAAAGAACTTTTGGCTTTTTAACAATTGGCCGGATTTGTTTAACATCAGTATCAATTTTATCTAATAATGCCTGCTGATTGGTATTTCCTAAAGCTTTTGCAAGCTGGTCAATCAATTTTTTGGTTCCATTGATTGAAAACTCCTGATTGAATAATTCGGTTTGAATTCCGGAAGATTTGATTTTTTCCAGCAGATCCGGATTGATATCTTTATTGGAAGCCAAAATCAAAGTTGGACTGAGCTTCATGATCGGTTCAACAGTCATTGAGCGGACGTGGCCAAGATTCTCTGCCGTTTTCTCAAGGCTTTCCGGGTAAGTGCTTGTAACGTCTATTCCAACGATTTCTTTTTCATGTCCAAGAGCCACGACAATCTCTGTAACGCCGCCACTGATACTTACAATCCTTTGGCTGGAAATAGGAGTTTTTGTTTCTTCTGATTTTGCAACTTTTGTGTCTTCTTTTTTACAGGAAAAACCTGTTAAAAGAAGTGTTGATAAAATAGCTATTTTGATATTTTTCATAAGCTTATTGATTGATTTAAAGTATTTCGTATTCAAATTGTGGATAGCCTCTTTCTCCTTTATCATTCACCATTTTGTTGAATCTTAGTTTAAAGAAAAAACCTTCTGCATCTTTTATTATATAAAATCGATCTCCGTAAACTTGTGCTCCATTACTTCCTGTAACTGTTCGCCAATGATCTCCAATAGCTCTTTGATCATTAAAAATAAATTTAGAAGCATCAATATCACTTGTTTTGAAATTGTTATAATATTGATCCGCATTGGTTCCAGCAGGAATATTAACTTGATATGCACCAACGCCATCGGTGATATTACTAATTACAAAGTCCGCATAGACGTAGCTTCCAGCAGAAACTCCCGGTGAATAAAAAACTTCATTAGTAAAAACTGTAAAACCTATATCCCAATTTTTTCTTTTTGGTTGAATTGTAACTTCCTTGCCATTTTTCAGGCTGAAAAAATTAAGAGCATAATCTGAATTTTTTGTAAGAATATACTCCATATGAGGATTGGCAGAACTCAGATCTTTGTATTTCAGTTTATAGCCTGTATTGGCTCTTGTAATCTGCAAAAGATACCAGCCTCTTTCATTACCTCCCGTAATTGCTGAACCCGGTGTTATAGTTCCATTATAGATATCTCTACCCATATTGATGAGGTATACGGGATTGTCTCTGTCATTAGCATTAATAGGAGCTATACCTGTCGTCTGAGTTAGAAACATTCCGTTGGGATTATCTACATATTGAAGATTAGAAGCAAGAAAACTTCCTACCATTACTTCGTTTTGTAATGAAGCAACCTGAGCAGATGTAATTGCATCAATATCAGTTGCATCGGGTATTTTGCCAGCCGCCATTATAATTGATCCATTTATGACAACACGAAATTCATCTCCGGAATAGAAGCCTAAATCCCAATCTGTTCTTAAATTAGATGTCATACTCCTGTCTTTAGGCTCCGAAAGATCAACCCAAACTTGATTTCCTTGTTTTGCACCCCCTAAATCCGGATCTAATGTCTGTCCTGTAATTGGTGGAACACTTACTGGATCATCATCTGCTGCCAAACAGGACTGAAGGCAGATTACAAAAGATAAAATGAATAAAATCTTTACTAATTTCATTATTGTTTTTTTAAAATTGATAGGTTAATCTTGCTATATAACTTCTTCCGTAGAAAAGATTGCTAACACCTGTAGATATCTCGTGCCCAACTGAATTAACAGCAGTATTACTGACGGAAGTCACATCGAAAATATTCTTAACACCTACAGACAAATCAAATTGATTTTTCCATAATGGCTGTGTTACAATAAAATCCATCATATGAAAATCACCCATTTTTCCAAGGTCATAACCCGTTCCATTGGAAACATATCTCTGTTCTTCCCCAGAATATTTATAGTACAATGCGAATTGAGTCTGGAATTTTTTAAGACTGTAAGTTGCGGATGCACCTGCCTGTAGATTATATTTAAAATCTGTCGGAGAAGTTTGGGCCAAGTCTATCATTTCTCGGGAAATACCGTTAACTGAAGTTTTTAATCCAAATATGAACTGATCTTTCCTAAAATCCACATTTGCTGAAAACAATAAGCTTTTATAAGCGTTGATATTCAAATATTTAAAAGTGGAAGGAAGTTTTATAGTTACAAGTTCTATTCTATCTTTCACATCCAGATATAATGCATTTAGGCTATAGGCAATTTTCCAATTGCCGGTTGTTGAAAAATTCTGATCCCAAAACATTCCAACAGAAAAGCCTTTTTCAGGATCCAGATCAGGGTTACCCTGAACGTCGTGATTAGTATTCACAAAATACATGAATAGCTCTTCGTAAGTGGGATATCTGTTTGCACTACCAAAAACACCACGGATATTAGAATTTTCGGATGTTTTATATCTTGCGGATAAGGAATAATTGAATTGATTTTCAAATCTATCGCTCAAAGAAAGCCGTGCGCCTGGTCTTAATGTCAATTTGTCATTAACATTCCATTCGCCAGAGATGAAATTAGCATAAGTAAAAATTTTCCTTTTAATGATATTATTGCCTAAGCCTTCTAATGCAATAAGCGCAGCATAACCATTAGTATGATCCAACTCATAACCTAACTGGAAGTCAAACTTGTTATTATTTAGAAAATTACTGAACATTCCTCTGGAATAGAAAACTTTCGTATCATAATAAGACAGACTTTCATCTTTTGTTCTCATACTTCTTTGAGGAATATCATAAATATAATCACGATATTGGCGATCTTGATTTTGATAAGAGAAATCACCCAAATAATGGATATTCCCCAGCTTAGTCTGAATATTGAATTGATTAATCCAACGTTCTGTATTATACTCACGATCCTTGCTTGTATAGGTCACGCCACCTTCGCCATCATTTAACGGGTCTCTTTCTACTACAGGATTGTAAAAGTTAAATTTTTCATTCAGATAAGAAATCTTATAGAACAATGATGTGTTTCCTTTAGAATATTTCAACAAAGCATTGATATCATATTGATTCTTGGGGTTCCAGTCATAACCTCTATTGTTATCTCTTTCAAAATATTTATATCCCATTTTACTGCCTTCATAACCCATAAAATCATTATGATTGAAACTCAAACTGAGATACAAATTATTATTCAGATTATATCCTATATTCAAATTTTGTATATGCCTCCCTTTTCCCCGTTTTCTCCAGCTATATCCGTCTCTTACAGATTCTTCCTGAACAGAAGCCCGAAGACTGACCTTTTGTGAAGCAGATTTTTTTGTAATAATATTGATGACTCCTGCCAAAGCTCCATTTCCGTACTCCACACCCATGCTTCCTTGTACCACCTCTATACGCTCTATATTATTAAGACTTAATTTAGTAAGATCAATATTACTTCCAAGCCCTGTATCTCCGACAACCGGAATATTATCTATAAGAATCTTGACATAATTCCCGTCTAGACCAAGGATGTTGGCTGTGGAATTCCCCGACTTCGTATCAGGTGTTATCAGTATATTCAGGCTTTGATTTAATACTTCGGCAACGTTTGTAGCTGCCATATTCTTTATTTGCTGCTCATTGATTACTTCTACTTTATATATCGATTTGTTGATTGACTGAGGATTGTATTGTCCTGTAATAACAACTTCTTCAATATTTTTCTGATTAACGGAATCTTTCTGAGCAAGGACCATATTAATGGACAAAAGCCCTAAAACACTCATCATTTTCTTATCCATAAGAAATAATTTTTGACAAATATATATATTTATTTAGAATAATTAAAAATAAATATATAGTTTTGTATAATTATTCTAAATAAAAATAATATTAATAAGCAATTATGAAAACAAAACTATTTCTTGCATCAGCTCTGACTTTGGCAGTTAGTCAAACAGTATTATCACAAACAGATGAATATGGATATACTTCCGTAGAACTATCAATGGGAGCTCAGTATGCAAACAGAGTATTCTTTGATTTTTCTGAAAACAAAATCATTTCGCAACCCGCAACCGGTTGGGACATCGCTTTTTACAGAAACTCAGCAATGGATTTTGGAGAAAGAGTGAATGACGCAAACAATGTGAAAGTTTACCAGGTTTCTGCTAATCCTGCAGCATTTGATACTGTTGTACCGGGTGATAAAGCTAACTGGGGTGAGCCACTTTATAATCCGGACAAAACAGACAAGCTACAGAATGGTGCTTTTGATAATGCAACATTGTTACCAGCAGGCGGCTTTAACTTCAGTTGGGGGAGTTATGACCTGAGTACTCATAAAATATTGGGAAAGGTCGTGTTTGTTCTGGAATATGGAAACGGGGATTATTACAAATTCTTTATTAATGAATATTCGTCAGGCTATACATTCAAATATGCCAAATGGAACGGAACATCCTGGGATGCAACACAAACAAGAACGATTGCCAGCGGGACAGATGATGCATATTTTAATTATTTTTCATTTACAACCGGAGCAAAAGTTGAAAACATCGAGCCTTCCAAAGCAAAATGGGATCTCATGTTCACAAGATACTGGACTTTCTATAACAATATCATGATGTATCTGATGTCCGGAACAATACAGTCACCGAACGTAACTATTGCATATGTAAAACCTGAAACTCAGGCTACATTAACTTATACTCTACCCTCTGCGGCTATTTTCTCAAAAGAGATTACAACGATTGGACATTCCTGGAAGCCAACTTCAGGAGTATACACAGATGTCGTATATTATATCAAAGAAGGCAGCAACTATTACAGAATGTATTTTACTTCTAATGGCGGTGCTTCTACAGGTA
>MKVE01000023.1:90636-121787 GCA_001898785.1 Chryseobacterium sp. 36-9
ATCTGTTGCAGATTTTGGTAAAAAAGGGACATTCGGTATTTATCCCAACCCAACAAAAGAGGATAGAAAAATTAACATCTTATTTGATGTAAAACAAGCCGATTCCAAAAACGGTAATGTTGAAATTTTTGATTTTACCGGAAAGAAAGTTTATGAAACTGCTATCAATAACATATCTGGTTTCTCTGTACAAGAAGTGGATGTAAAAAATCTAACCGCAGGAATCTATCTGGTAAAAATCTCATACGGAGGTCGGACAGAAACAAAAAAACTTGTTATAAAATAAGTCATATTTCAGATTTTATTCTTTATAGTGACCACCTGCGGGTGGTTTTTGTTTTATTGTGATTTGATGAAATAATGAGTAAATTTGTAGAAATAATTCAATTACAGTGAATTCCATTATCAATAAAAAAGTAGAATTTCAGGATTTGGGAACCAAAGATTACCAGCCATCCTGGGATTATCAGGAAGAATTACTGAAAAAAAATCTCGAAACCAAAATCTTTAATCGGGAAAATCCAGACCATCAAAAAACGACCAATAATTATCTTCTTTTCGTAGAACATCCGCATGTTTATACGCTTGGGAAAAGTGGTCACGAGGAAAATCTTTTGGCTAACGAAGACAAACTGAAGGAAATCAATGCGACTTATGTCAAAGTGAATCGTGGTGGTGACATTACTTACCACGGATTTGGGCAGATTGTTGGCTACCCTATTTTGGATCTGGAAAATTTCTATACAGACATCCATCGTTATATGCGCGATCTGGAGGAAGTCATTATCCGAACCATTGCAGAATATGGACTGAAAGGAGAACGTTCCAATGGCGAAACAGGCGTCTGGCTGGATGTAGGGCAACCTTATGCAAGAAAAATCTGTGCAATGGGCGTGAAAGCATCACGTTGGGTTACAATCCATGGATTTGCTCTCAATGTAAATACAGATATGCGTTATTTCGAATACATCATCCCTTGTGGAATTACCGATAAACAAGTGACTTCCTTGAAAAGAGAATTAGAACAGGAAGTTGATATTGAAGATGTTAAAGAAAAAATCAAAAAACATTTTGTAGATGTTTTTGGCTGTGAATTGATATGAAAAAAATAATCTTCTTTTTTATTTTTAGTTTATTTGGTCTATTCGCTTCTCAGATTACAGAACCGAAATTTTTCGATGATTCCATTCTCAATCAAAAATATCCCAACTTTATAAAGTTTCAGGAGATAAAAAATTACACTCCATTCAACAATTCTTATATTGGCAGTTATTGGTTAGAATCTGTAAAAGATATTCCAGAGGAATTAGAGTCATTTTCTAACATCTTCAATTACTTAAAGTTTGAAAAAGTCCAAGATAAAATATATGCTTTGGGAGTCAATTCGCTGGGATTTTGGTTAATTATAAATGAAAATAAAAAGACTAAGCCTTATTTTATTGGTATAGCTCAAGATAAATTCATTCATATAAAAATATCATCAATATATCGGCTGATAAAAGATGATAAGCTTCAGCTCGAATGTTCAATTATAAAGCAGACTAGTTTAGGAAGCCGTCCGATGATTTCCGAGGAGGATTTTCCAAAATACAAAGCTTTAAAGGAAAATTTATTATTATCAATCGATATTAATATAATCAAGCAAGATTCTGACGGTGATGGTTACAATGATATCTTCGAAAATTATATTGGACTCAATCCCAAATCAAAAGATTCTGACAATGACGGAATCAATGATGATGTAGACTTTAATCCATTGTACAAATCAATTGATAATGAATATACAAATGCTTTTAACAAATATATAAACGGCGGCTATATTCACAAATTTGATAATTCTAAAACTGTAACGCCAATCTTTGTCAAAGAACATCAAATACAGTCAGATATTAACCCATTCAAATTCGATATTTATATTATAGAAAATACTGCACTTAAAAACATTGCCCCAAAAACGAATCGAGTCTTGTTATTTATGAAGAATAAAGACAGAAATAACTTTAATATAACAGATAGCGAATATAGAGACATTATAAAGACCAATGATAATGAATTTGAGATTATGTCTGCTTACGAAAACGGAAGCACAAGTTGTAGAATAAAAAAAGAAGGCAATGACTGGATTTTAAATTTAATAAGTGCTACTGTTTATTAAATCAATTAGAATTACTTCGCTTACATCGTCATCCCAATATCAATTCCTTTTATTTTTCTATAAAGATCAGTTGCGAAATTATCTGTCATTCCCGAAACGAAATCAATTACACCAAGGACTTTCTGATAATCTGTTCCGTCTTCATAAAAAAATTGTTTTGGAAGAAGCTTTAATGCTTTTTTATCGTAAGATTTTCTTTCATCTGCTGTTTTCAAAATTGATGGAATAAAATGATCCAATAATTCGTACATTACATTATAACCGGCATTTTCGATTTCAACAACAGCTTTATGATTGTAGATCTTTTCAATGGAAAAGCTTTCGATATCCTGCAGTGTTTTATTTTCGGATTTATAAATATCCAAAAGCCCTTTATCAAGATTTCCTTCAAGAATTTTGTTGAAGTTCGACTTATAAAGCTCAACAGATTTATTGATTAAAGCATTAATAACCTTAGCTCTAAGGTAAGATATTTGTTCATTTTCATTACTTATCGAATCCAGTTTTTGCTCTATTCTGTTAATATCGTCCGTTTCAGATTTTACCAGTTCGAAGAAAAGATTTTTACAATCGGCAGTGGAAACAATTCCTAATCTGTGTGCATCTTCCATATCAATGATATTGTAACAAATATCGTCAGCAGCTTCTACCAGCCAAACAAATGGATGTCTCCTAAAAATATATGGATTTTCATTTTCCAGGATCATCGAGGTTCCTTTTGCAATCTCCAAGAAAATATCTTTTTCATTCTGGAAAAAACCGAATTTTTTTCTGTGGATAATGCCTTTCTTTTTAGCAATCGCTTCGCAAGGATATTTTGCAATACTAGCCAAAGTTGCAAATGTCAATTGGATTCCGCCAGCATCTTTGCCTTGCTGTTGTTGTGCCAAAACTCTGATTGCATTGGCATTTCCTTCAAAATTCACCAGATCCGCCCATTCTTTTTCATTGAATTTCGATTTCAAATCGCTTTCATTCCTGTCAAAGTAACTGGCAATCGCATCTTCTCCGGAATGTCCAAAAGCAGGATTTCCTACATCATGACAAAGACAGGCTGCCGCAATCACATTTCCTAAATTATGAAGGTAAAAGTTTTTTGATTCTTCATTAAGATCACTGACAAAATTATCGTGGATAAATTCTCCTATCACACTTCCCAAACTACGACCAACAGAGGAAACTTCTAATGAATGCGTCAAACGGTTATGTACAAAAACACTTCCAGGAAGCGGAAAGACCTGCGTTTTGTTCTGCAATCTTCTGAATGCTGACGAGAAAATAATCCTGTCAAAATCCCTCTGAAAATCAGTCCTTGAAACTTTTGTGTGCGGATTATTTCCTGTGCGTTGATTGGTAAAAATTGAATTCAGATCCATAATGGATTCAAAAATAAGGGATATTTTATTTTTAAAGGAATAATATTTGATTTTTCCTGAAAAAAGTTGTTATGCCGGAAGGTCCATCCATAGTTTTGATGAAAGAAGATCTCAACAAATTTGTTGGAGAAAAGGTTACTGCTGCTGTCGGAAATGCAAAGATTGACAAAGGTATTCTTGTCGGTAAAACTTTAAACGAAATCCGACTTTATGGTAAGCAAACTTATTTAATTTTCGACGACATCAATATCAGAATTCATCTCCTCATGTTTGGATCTTACGAGATTGATAAACAGACAAAACCTGACAAAAATCTTCGTCTAGGATTAAGTTTCAAAAACGGAAAAATGCTTTTCTTTACTTGTTCTGTTAAGCTTTTACCCAATGACTTCCTGAAAACTATCGATTGGGAAGCTGATGTGATGAGTGACATTTGGAACCCTGAAAAAGCCAAATTCAAATTAAAATCCAATCCCGAAATGATGGTTTGCGACGCGCTGATGAATCAGGATATTTTCTCCGGTGTCGGCAATATCATCAAGAATGAAGTACTTTTCAGAATTGCCGTTCAGCCGGAAAGTTTGCTTGGACATCTTCCTGCAAAAAAAATAAATGAGCTGATCAAAGAATCCAGAAATTACAGCTTCGATTTTCTAAAATGGAAACGGGAATTCACTTTGAAAAAACACTGGAAAGCGCATCACCAAAAGAATTGTCCAAAATGCGGAAAACCTTTGACAAGTAAAATCACAGGCAAGTCCAAACGGAGAAGTTTCTATTGCGAAACCGACCAAAAATTATACTAAAATCTGTTCTTTTTAGCGAAAACTTAGAATTAAAAGGCTTTTATGAATTTGATTTGAATTTAATTTTGCTTATCATTGGCAAAATTTAGTTTATGAAAAATAAATACTTATTAATTCTATCATTAGTTTCATCATTTGCTTTTGCGCAACAAACCATTTCTTTTGAAGCTTCAGAAGGTTATACTGCTGGAGATATCAATGGACAAAATGGTTGGGAAGTTACACTTAACAATGATGAAGCTCCTATCAACAATCAAACGATTTCTACAGAAAAAGCTTTTGAGGGAACTCAATCTTTGAAAATAAGTGTAGATGAAGCGGAAGATTTTGGTTGGTTTCCTATCTATGGTGCAGCTAAACTATTTGATAGAGCTTATAATTTTCAACATACAATCGTAGATTTTGATGTTTTTATTACAGAATTAGAAGGCTCTACATTTGAGTTTGGAACTTTTGGAGTTGTAGATACAGATGAATTTATGCCGGTTTCTATCTACTCTTTCAACTACACAGGTAATCTGGAAGTAGTAAATGATGAAGATTATGGCTATGAAAGTACCGATTTTACTTGGGAAGCCAACAGATGGTATCATCTAAGATCAGAAACCAATAGCAACGAAATCAAATTTTACATTGATGGGGCATTAATCAAAACGATTCCGAATTTTGCTCAAACTAATATTACAGGCGTTAATTTTGTTCACGATAACTTTAGTGGAAGTGCTTATATTGATAATCTAAAAATCAATGATCAAATACTAGCCGTAAATGATGTAACGAAAGCCAACATCAAATTATATCCAAATCCAGTCAAAGATATTTTAAAAATCAATCTTTCAAATAACGAAAGCATCAGCGAAATCAACATCTATAATGTTGCCGGACAAAAGCTGAAAACGGTTTCTAAACAAACTGAAATTAATGTGGAAAGTCTATCAAAAGGTGTTTATTTGATTGATATCAAAACAGATAAAAACAAAACTTACAAATCCAAATTCATCAAACAATAAATCTTAATCCTGCTTTCATCGGCAGGATTTTTTATTAATTTTATCTAAAATATTATTCTGATGAAAAACCTTATCAAGCCGGAAACGCTTAACTTTCTTTCAACTCTGGAAATCAATAATAACAGAGAATGGTTTAATGAGAACAAACAGCTTTATCTAAATGCTAAAGAGAATGTTGAAAATGCAGTCAATGAGATTATTTCCGGTGTTTCGGAATTTGATAAAAGTGTTGAACGACTGGAAGCTAAGAATTGTATTTTCAGAATCTATAAAGACACCAGATTTTCTAAAGATAAAACGCCTTACAAAACCAATATCGGAGCATCGTTGGTAGAAAAAGGACCGAAAACTTTGAATCACGCCGGTTATTACATTCATCTTGAACCTAACAAATCTTTCCTGGCTGGCGGTGTTTATATGACCGAACCAAAAAACCTAAAATCCATCCGTGAAAAAATCAGTTCCGAAGGTGATGAATTTCTGAACATTCTCAACAAAAAATCCTTCAAAGATAATCTGGAATTACGAGGCGATAAACTGGTAAAAGTGCCGCAAGGTTTTGACAAAGAAAATCCAATGGGCGATTATCTCAAATTCAAGCAATTCACGGTTTTTCATCCGCTTTCTGATGAAGCTGTTCTGGATGGAAACTTTGTTAAAAATACCGTTAAAGTTTTTAAGGAAATTTATCCTTTTAATCAGTTTCTTAATGACGGTATAGGAAAATAATCACATGATAAACACAAAGTAGAAGCTTAATAAAAAGCTTCTACTTTTTTTAAAGTCTAAACAAAATTGCCAGAATCAATCGATTCTCTCTTTTGACCAAATCAGGTCGCCAATTTGGGTCCAAAGTAGAAACTGTGTAACCTGTTTGAGACGTAACTCCACCTCTACCAGCAAAATAAGGAACATTAGCTTCGCGATGAACAAATTCCAAACGGAATGTAATGCTTTGATTCGGCATATAATCTAAGTTGGTAGAAAGATCCCAGCCTTCAAACTGATCTCCCGGATTAGCTGAGAATGGGAATGCGCCTTCTGTCTGTGTAGGATTGTTCGGATTGGGTAACGGGCTTGCCTGTCCAGTTGGATAAAGAACCAAATACCGTCCGGGATTTTTCATCCAGCCGCCACCAACAGTCCAGGCCATTTTATCTTTCGCAAACCAAACCCTGTTGTAAAACATTGCACTTAAGAAATATTGTGCTGGTTTGTCCGGATCATTATTATTGAAACCATTCACACCGCCACCTTTTTCAAAACCGATATCGCCTGTAAGAGAAAACGCCATTTTAGTAATCCCGTCAGATTTTGGTCTGTTGTAGTAGCGCCACAAAACACTGTTGTCACTGTGAAATCTTTTTCTGTCCGGAATCAATGCCGCATCGGAGCCGTAATAATTATTCGTGATTAATTTCAGATTACTGTTAGGAATATAAGTCACATTCGCTCCAAATCCCGGCATCGCATTGAATCGCCCGTAACTCTGCCAGCCGTTGATAATCCAGGGTTCGATTTTTAAATTCCTGGTCGGAAATATCTGAATCCTTAATCCATTAAAAAACCAAGGTGTATTATCTGAAGTGAACGATGCCTGATATTCCCAATTCTCAGCCTGATAAAAAGAATTGAGTCCAATATAAGACATAAACAAACCTGCATTAATATTGATTCCGTACCATTTGTTGATATGGATTCCGGCATTGGCTTCACTTAGATATCGATAAACATCATTCAGTTTATATTGTCCGCGGTAAGGGCTGTAATCGTTTCTAGGAATGACGACTGAACGTGTTCCAAACTGCGTCATGATTCTCGCTCTTGCATTTTTGTAGTAGAAATCGCCGCCAAAATGTAAAGCCGCAATCTGAACCTCATTATGCCTTGCAACGGCTGTGCTTCCAATCGCCGTATTATCAATCGGGTTATTAAAAGAATAATTGTAATTGACATCCACCAAAATACTCGGAACAAAGAACTGGTTATCCTTCCATATATTTTTAGTTCGTCTGTCGCTTCCGTTTGCCCAGCTCATATCGAGACCTTCAAATGGTTCTCCGAATTGTTTATTGACTTTCGGTAATTCAGTATCGGTTGTATCAATTTTAGAATTGGTTTGAAGTTTCAAACTGTCAAGAATTTCTTTTTTGACTTGCTGAACAATACTTCTTTTATCAGTTTCTGTTAAAGTTTGAGCATTACTGTTCAATGACCATAAGCACAAGGCTATGATGATATTTTTTTTCATTGGATAAATGATAAATTTTAGATTTATAAAATAGGCTGAGTTTTGATTTCTCGTTTCAAATCGATTTTCGAAACAGGCTGATATACCAAAGGCGTGTGTTCTATCACAACATCACTTTTATCCAACCCAAATGCTGCTTCATCGCTTTGACCAAGTCGCTTCAGAAAGAAATAGGAATTAAGTAAAACACCTTCTCTCAAAGCAAATTCATTTTCCACGGATAGGAATTTTTCTATGATGACAAATTTGAAATCCGGTTCGTTGTTATACTTGGAAGAACCATCCGGACGAATATGAAGATTGAGTTCTTTGCAATTGACCAAATCCTGCATAATTTTTTTGAAATACAATTCGGTTTTTGGCTGAATCCTGAATCCGATATTGATATTAACTTTAATAACTTTATCATCCACCAATTCCGAAATATTATAAGACAAAGTATAAGGTTCTTCTGTCCTATTAATATGGAGAAACCAATAGACATCTGCTTTTTTAGGATTTTTTGAAAAGATAGATTTGATGATTTTTTCTTCTATCTGGTGACGATGATTGGCCTTCGTCAAATAAACCAAATGTGTCGCAAACTTTGGAATATCCTGGTCTGAGCTTAACTCCTTGATTTGAGGGACAAATTGTCCAAGGTCAACAAACTTCGTAAATCTATTGTTGATTTTTCTTGCAAAAAACCAGACATACATCGTCATAAAAATGAACAGTTCAAAGAACAAGAACATCCATCTCTCCTTGATTTTAGCAACGTTTGCAACAAAAAATGAAATCTCAACCGTCGCAAATAAAATCAATAATCCGAAGACTAAAAACTTGTTCCATTTCAATCTGTAAATCAGGAAGTAACAAAGCAGAATCGTTGTCATCATCATTGCAATCGTAATACTGAAACCATAAGCCGCTTCCATATGTGTCGAAGACTGGAAATAGACAATCATCAGAACACAACCAGCCCAAAGGATATTATTCACACTCGGGATATAGATCTGACCTTTGATATTGGAAGGTTGTCTTACCGCTACTCTAGTCCAGAAATTAAGATTCATCGCTTCACTGATTAGTGTATAACTTCCACTGATTAAAGCCTGCGAAGCAATCACGGTTGCTAATGTTGCAATGATAATTCCGGGAATCAAAAACCATTGTGGCATTATTTCGTAAAAAAGATTTCTTCCATCGAGAGCCGTTCCGCCTTCATTCAATAACCAAGCTCCCTGTCCCAGATAACATGAAATCAAACAAACTTTCACAAACATCCAGGTGATTCTGATATTCTTTTTACCACAATGTCCAAGGTCAGAATACAACGCTTCCGCTCCTGTCGTACAAAGAAAAACCGCTCCCAAAAGCCAGAAACCGTGAGGATAATTGACCAGTAATTCATAAGCATAATGTGGACTCAATGCTTTGATTACTGATGGAAACCGGATAATTTGTGAAATTCCCAAAATAAATAGCATTGCAAACCAAATTGCCATTACAGGACCGAAAACCCGACCAATCTTATGCGTTCCGAATCTTTGAAAAAAGAATAATAAAGAAAGAATTACAATGACAATCGGTACCGTTGGAATATGTTCCAGACCTTTAACCATTTCCAACCCTTCAACTGCTGAAGCTACGGAAATCGGAGGCGTGATAATTCCATCTGCTAATAATGTGGTTGCGCCAAGAATTGTCGGAATTGCCAGCCATTTTCCGTAACGGCGAACTAATGCATACAATGAAAAAATTCCGCCTTCGCCAGCATTATCGGCTTTTAAAGTCAGCCAGACATATTTGATAGTTGTTTGTAAAACCAAAGTCCAGAAGATGCAGGAAACACCTCCTAAAACCAATGTTTCCGTAATTTCTCTTTCTCCAATAACTGCTCTGAGAGCATAAAGTGGACTTGTACCGATATCGCCGTAAATAATTCCTAAGGCAACCAATAAGGAAGCAGCAGTAATCTTGCTGCTAATTCCGTTTTTTGACTTTTCCATTCATCTAATAATTGATGATGCAAAAGTGGTAAGAAGCCTATCGGTAAAAGATAAAAAGATTGAGCGTTTGTATAAAGAAAATATAAAGATTGAAATATGTTTTTGTAACACAAAGGCACAAAAGCGTTAATATTAAATACAATTTTAAGGCACAAAGCTAAATTTGAAACAAATCTTTCTGCCTTAATTATTATTAAGAATTTCCTTGTGCCATTGTGTTTAACTTACTGAAACCTGTAACCGACTCCGCTTTCGGTAATGATATGTTTGGGCTGGTTGGGATTGTCTTCAATTTTTTTACGAAGTGTTCCGACAAAAACTCTCAGATACTGCGTTTCAGTTTGATAACCAACACCCCAAATTTCTTTCAAAATGTATTGATGTGTCAGAACGCTGCCTTCGTGTTTTGCAAAAAGCGAAATCAGATTGAATTCTGTCGAGGTTAATTTAATCAGTTCATCATTTTTCTTAACCGTCCTATTGACAAGATTAATCTGCAAATTATCAATCTCAATGACAGAAGTATTTTCCTGAGTCTGATTTCTACGAATGGCTGAGCGGATACGAGCCATTAACTCTGCCGTACGAAAAGGCTTTGTCAGATAATCCGTTGCGCCATTATCCAAAGCAGAAACAATATCATTTTCGTTGTTTTGAACAGACAGAATAATAATCGCTTTATTATACCATTCTCTGAGTTCTTTCAGAATCTCGTGACCGCTTTTATCGGGCAATCCAATGTCTAACAAAATCAATTCTGGTGGATGATTGGCTGCCATAATAATACCCTGTTTTCCGGTTTCTGCCTGCAGAACTTTATAATCATTACTTTCCAAGGTGATTTCCAGCAGTTTTCGGATTTGCGGTTCATCATCTATGATAAGAATCTCGGCTTTATTCATTTTTAAGATGGTTGATATAAGACATTTCTGCAGGGATTTCTACCGTAAAAACAGCACCGCCATTTTCTTTATTATTCAATTTTATTTTTCCGTTTTGAGCTTCAACAAAACCTTTGACAATTGATAATCCTAATCCGCTTCCACCGGCCTTTGTGTTTGGAAGGCGATAAAATTTGTTAAAAACCAGATCCATCTTATCTTCGGGAAAACCATTACCATTATCAGAAATCAGAATAATTAAATTTTCCGATTGATGCATCACTTCAATTTCAATGATTGAATTTTCAGACGTATATTGAATCGAGTTATGCAGAAGATTATGGATGATCTGTTCTGTAAATCCTTCATCGATCCTGAACAAAGGCAGTGTGTCATCGGACTGAAAAATAATCTTATGATTTTCATTAACCGATAATTTCTGAAGAACAGAATTAATCAAATCATTCATATCGTACCAATCGAATTTGGGACGTAAAATTCCATTTTCCAAGCGACTAATGTTCAAAAGGTTTTCAACCTGTCTATTCAGCCGAAATCCTGCTTTTCCAATTTCATTAAGCAAAATATTCTGATTCTTATCAGACAGTTTTTCTTTGTTTTCATTGAGTGTATCAACTGCTCCAAGAATTGTGGAAATTGGTGTTCGCAGCTCATGAGAAAGGGAATTGAGAAGTGTGTTGTATAATTTGATCGTGTTTTCTTTTTCTTCTTTATCTCGTGCTTTTTTCTCAGCTTCTCTTATTTTGAATGTCAAAACTGCATTTACTAAAGCAATAAAAAAGTACAGAAAAAACATCAGAAGATCCTGGGTATTATTGATATGGAAATTATAAATAGGAGGAATAAAAAAGTAGTTCCAAATCAATGCGCTTAGAACAGCTGAAATAATCACCGGCACAATATCGAAAAGCATTGCAATCACAGAAACCGTCATCAGCAAAATCAATGAAGATGTTCTGTAACTTAACCAGTTTTGCAAGGAAAAACATAAGAAAGCAACCATAAGCACGGTTAAAATGCTTACGGTATATTGCTTCGTCAAGGAAATATTTTTTATTAACGGTATTTTCAATTCATTTATCAAAAAGTTGAACAAAGTTAGTTATTAACGTATAAAGATTTTGTAAAGAAAACTTTTTAATTAATTGGAAATAATTAATTTCTATAAAAACATTCTAAAATTATTAAAACTACTATTAAGTTAAAATAAAAAATCAATTCAAACCAGCGACTATACAGCGTTTTTCATAGGAATAGGAATGATCGATGATGTTAAATTTCAAATTCTATTTGGAACTTAAACCAAAAAGTTTATAATTTTGCTAACGCTGTTAGGAAAACTAAAATGGGAGTACACGAACGCCGACAAAGAGAAAAAGAATCTATACGCGCCAATATCTTGGATGCAGCTTTCTCTTTGGCTAAAACGGATGGGTGGGCTTCTCTTTCCATCAGAAAGATTGCTGATGCTATAGAATACAGCGCTCCTGTGGTTTATGATTATTTCGAAAACAAAGAAGCTATTCTCTTTGAGATCTCTCTGAATGGTTTTCATAAACTACACATAGAACTGCTAAAAGCTCAGAAGAAACACGACACACCGGAAGAGCAATTGGTTGCAATTGTTGATGCTTACTGGAATTTTGCTTTCAAAAATAAGGAGTATTATCAGCTTATGTTCGGATTGGGAATGCAATGCAGCGGAAAAGGATTGATGAAAGAAGAGTTCTCTTCTTTTCAGGATTTACTGTATGATTGCACTTATGATATCATTGTTAAAAAAGGTTCAAACCCAGATAATGCCTGCCATTCTTCGCACGCATTATTTTCAGCGGTTCACGGTTTGATCTCAATTATGATGATGCGTAATGATGATATCCCTTCTACGATGAATAAGACAACACTTGATGAGACTGTTGCAGCTTATATAAAATCGTTATAATTTTTTTTCAATTTTCAATTAACACTGTTAGGAATATTAACACAGTATTAATTTTAATTTAATTATTAAAGGAATAATATCTGATATAATAGTTTCTTTATATTAACACTGTTAGATAAAAGAACATGGTTCAGATGAATTAATTAATCATATAATAACTTTTTAAAATATGGAAACAATGTAACTCAAATGCTAATATTTTGATTTTTAACTAACAATGTTAGATAAATTAACAATATTCAATTCTATTGCACTATTACTTAAAATTAACACACTTAAAAACTTGAAATGAAAATAACTAACAATTCTAAACTTATTGTACTGATCTCGAGTATTATCTTTTTGCAAAGTTGTACAAAAGCTGCAGACAATACGGCAATGGCTTTCCCTACGCCGGAACTTCCGGTTTATACCGTTATCACTTCTCCTGCAACAACTTATCAGGAATTCCCAACCTCTTTGGAAGGAAAAAACAATGTGGAAATCCGTTCTCAGGTAGACGGTTATCTGGACAGAATCTATGTTGAAGAAGGTTCTTTTGTAAGAGCCGGACAGCCGTTATTCAAAATTGATCCACGAGTTTACGGCGAACAGATGAATATGGCTGCTGCTAACCTTCAGGCTGCCAATGCTAATATTCAAAAAGCAAAAGTAGAAGTGGATAGACTTCAGCCTTTGGTTGCTGACAAAGTCGTTTCCGATGTTCAATTGAAAACAGCAAAAGCCAATTATGCAGCAGCCGTTGCAGCAGCCGCTCAGGCAAAAGCATCGTTGGGTGGAAGTAAAATCAATGTTGGATTTACAACGATCACAGCACCCGTGAGTGGTTACATAGGAAGGATCCCTTATAAAAAAGGAAGCCTGATCTCCAGAACCGACCCTACTCCATTGACTTTGTTATCGGATATCAGCCAAATCTACGCTTATTTTTCTCTGAGTGAACTGGATTTCATTGCTTTCCAAAAGAAATATGCAGGCGCAACGCTTGAAGAAAAATTGAGGAATATGCCGGCGGTTGATCTGGTCATCGCAGACGGCAGCAATTATCCAGAAAAAGGAAAAATGAGCATCATTGACGGACAATTCGATAAAACAACTGGCGCAATCAGCGTTCGTGCCGTATTCCCGAATCCAAACGGAACTTTGAGAACCGGCAATACAGGTCGTGTACGTATGCCGCAATTATTATCAGATGCAGTTGTAATTCCGCAAGAATCTACTTTCGAAATTCAGGATAAAACTTACGTCTATGTTCTTGGAAAAGATAACAAAGTGACTGGAAAACCTGTGAAAATCTCCGGCAAGACAGAACACTATTACTTTATTTCCGAAGGATTGAATAAAGGTGAAAAAATCGTATTCACCGGCATCGGAAACTTGAAAGACGGTGCGCTTATCAAACCAAAAACAATCTCTTCTGACAGCTTATTGAAAGCCAATCCTTTGTAAAAATTATTCAGAAGATTAAAAATTAAACTAGTATGTTAAAACAATTTATAGAAAGACCGGTCCTTTCAACGGTCATCTCCATTATATTATTGCTGTTGGGAGCATTGTCGGTGTTCAATCTGCCGATCACATTGTTCCCTGACATTGCACCGCCAAGTGTTCAGGTAACAGCATTTTATCCGGGTGCGAACGCCGAAGTTGTAGCCCGTTCTGTTGCCGTTCCTATCGAAGAAGCGGTAAACGGAGTTGAAAATATGACCTATATGACATCCAATTCCAGTAATGATGGAACTATGACTTTGAGCGTATTTTTCAAGCAGGGTTCCGATGCAGACAATGCCGCGGTAAACGTTCAGAACCGTGTGTCAAAAGCGATGAGCCAATTGCCTCAGGAAGTTGTTCAGGCGGGAATTTCCACTCAGAAAGTTCAGAACAGTTTCATTATGTTTATGGGTTTATATAGTGAAGACCCGAAAGAATATGATGAATTATTCCTGCAGAATTATATGAAAATCAATATCATTCCGCAGTTGCAGCGTATTCCGGGAGTGGCTCAGGCTCAGGTTTTCGGAACCAGAGATTACTCGATGAGACTTTGGTTGAAGCCGGACCGTTTGGCGGCCAACAATCTTTCTCCGCAGGAAGTTCTGAATGCGGTAAAAGACCATAATCTGGAAGCGGCACCAGGTCGTCTTGGACAAGGGAGTAATGAAACTTACGAATATATTCTAAAATATAAAGGTAAACTTAGCAAGAACGAAGATTATGAGAATATTGCTATAAAAGCCAATAATGACGGTTCTTTTCTAAGACTGAAAGACGTGGCGAGAGTAGAATTTGGTTCTTATACTTATACTGCTGCGAACAGAGTTGACGGAAAACCGGTTTCAGGTTTTGCGATTCTTCAAACGGCGGGTTCTAACGCCAACGAAATCTTAACTGAAATCGAAAAACAGGTTGAGGAATTCAAAACAACTTTGCCAAAAGGTGTGAAACCGATTATTATGTACAATTCCAAAGACTTTTTGGATGCGTCCATTCATCAGGTTGTTGAAACTTTGGTGATTGCATTTATTCTTGTTTTCATTGTTGTATTTATTTTCCTTCAGGATTTCCGTTCAACATTGATTCCTGCTATCGCGGTTCCTGTTGCGATTATCGGAACATTCTTCTTCCTGCAATTGTTTGGTTTCAGTATCAATATGTTGACACTATTCGCATTGGTTCTTGCCATTGGTATTGTTGTCGATGATGCAATCGTTGTTGTGGAAGCCGTCCATTCCAAAATGGAACATACAGGAATGCCTGTGGAACAAGCTACAATGAGCTCAATGTCAGAAATTTCAGGCGCCATTATTTCGATTACTTTGGTAATGTGTGCGGTATTTATTCCAGTTGGATTTATGCAAGGTCCTGCGGGCGTTTTCTACAGACAATTTGCGTTCACGTTGGCAATTGCGATTATGATTTCTGCCGTTAATGCATTGACATTAAGTCCTGCTTTATGTGCATTGTTCCTGAACGACCCTCAGGGAGAACACGGCGAACACGGTCACAAAAAAGGTTTTGGAGCAAGATTTTTCAATGCTTTTAATGTAGCGTTCAATAATATGACCAGAAAATACATTTACAGTCTTAAGTTTTTAATTAAGAATAAATGGGTTGCAATTGGTGGTTTGGGAATTATCATCGCTGCGAGTATTTTCCTGATTAAAAAAGCACCAACCGGATTTATCCCGACTGAAGACCAAGGTTTCGTTTTATACGCTGTGAATACGCCTCCGGGAAGTTCATTGGAAAGAACACATAAAGCAACGGAGCAAATCGATAAAATCGTAAAAGGCGAAAATGCGACCAATCATCTTTGGGTGGCAGACGGTCTGAATTTTATCAGTAATGCCAATGCTTCTCCATACTCTGCAGGTTTCATCAAACTGAAAGATTATGAAGACCGTGGCGACATGAAAGACCCGGATCAGATTGCAGCCGCTTTGACAGGAAAAGTATCCCAGGTAAAAGATGCGAATGCATTCTTCTTCAACTTCCCCACAGTTCAGGGATTTGGTAACGTTTCCGGTTTCGAGTTTATGCTTCAGGATAAAACTAATGGTTCTTTTGAGCAATTGGGAACGACAACTCAGGCTTTTATTGGAGAATTAATGAAACGTCCCGAGATTGCATTTGCTTTTACCACTTATGCGGCAGGAAATCCTCAATATACGATTGATGTTGATACCGATAAAGCCAATCAGTTAGGCGTGTCAATTACAGAATTGATGCAGACGATGCAAATCTATTACGGAAGCAGCTTCGTTTCGGATTTCAACAGATTTGGAAAATATTACAGGGTAATGGCTCAGGCGGATATTCCTTACCGTACGGACACGAACTCTTTGGACGGCATCTATGTCAAAAATAATCTTGGCGAAATGGTACCAGTCAAAACATTGGTCACTTTGAAAAGAACTTTCGGACCAGAAACTGTTACAAGAAACAACCTATTCAACGCCGTGACTATCAACGGAACACCGAAACCTGGTTACAGTACAGGTGACGCTATCCGAGCTGTAGAAGAAACAGCGAAACAATCTTTACCGAGAGGCTATGGCTACGAATGGACGGGAATCACGCGTGAAGAAATCAAAACCGGAGGACAAACGGCTTTCGTTTTCCTTTTGAGCATTTTGTTTGTATACTTTTTGTTAGCAGCGCAATATGAGAGTTACATCCTTCCGTTTGCCGTTATTTTAACGGTTCCGACAGGGATTTTCGGAGTGTTTGCTTTTACAGGATTGGCTGGAATCGATAATAATATTTATGTTCAGGTTGGATTGATTATGCTTGTGGGATTACTTGCGAAAAATGCCATTCTGATTGTGGAATTCGCAGTTCAGAGAAGAAAAGCCCGGAAAACTTTGATTGAATCGGCCTTACAAGCTTCGAGATTGAGATTAAGACCTATTCTGATGACCTCATTCGCATTTATTATCGGGATGTTGCCTTTGGTCTGGACGCAAGGTGCGGCTGCAAAAGGAAATCATTCTATCGGCATCAGTACCGTTGGCGGAATGTTTACAGGTGTTGTATTCGGGATTTTCATTATTCCGGTGATGTATGTGATCTTCCAATACCTGCACGAGCAAATGCCAAGTAAAAAGAAACGTAAGCTGAAAAAAGAAAAAGCAGCTCTGAATTTAATTTAAATTTAAACACAAAGGCACAAAGATTTTTTCCATAATCTCTATTGATAAGGTACAAAAATTTAAAATCTCCGATTTTATTTTGCGACTTAGAGTTTTTGACAATAAAGATTTATTTGTGCCTTTGCGATAAAAAAATAACAATCAATGAACATTATAAATAAAATAAAAGAGATTCTGGTCTCAACAGTAGTCGTGGCAAGTGCAGTTTCCTGTATGCCAAAATTAGCTTTGGACAAAGTAAGTCCGGAACTGCCGGAAACATTCCAATATATGGCAACGGCTGACACAGCAAGTGTGGCCAACCTGGAATGGCGACAGTTTTTCAACGACCCGATCTTGCAGGGTCTGATTGAAAAAGGCATCAAAAATAATTATGATTTGCAGATTGCCTTGAAACAGGTTGCCTCTTCGCAGGAACGATTGAAACAGGCCAAGTATATGCAATATCCGGAAGTTGGTTTTGGCGTTACAGGTCAAATCACACGACCTTCTGACAACAGTTTGAACGGACAAAGCATCAACTTGTTCCTTGGAAAAAGTTATGTTGAAGATTACAATGCATCGTTCAATTTGTCTTGGGAAGCCGATATCTGGGGCAAAATAAAGAATCAGCAGGAAGTTTCGAAAATGCAATATCTGCAGACCTATGAAGCGACAAAGGCAATTCAAACGCAAGTTGTTGCAGCCATTGCGCAAGGTTATTACAACCTTTTGATGTTGGACAAGCAATTGGAAATTGCCAAATCGAATTTAGAGTTAAGTAAAAATACACTTAATATCACAGAAAAAATCTGGCAAAGCGGCGATGCAACATCTTTAGGTGTTCAACAGTCAAAAGCGCAAAAGGAATATACGGAACTTTTGATTACGCAACTGGAACAGAATATTAAAATCCAGGAAAATGCGTTGAGTATTTTGGTGGGTGAAAATCCGGCTAAAATCAGCAGAACGATTGAAATGTCCGACACGTCTCTTCCTCAAAATTTTTCTGCCGGATTGCCTGCAGCAATGGTAAGCCGCCGTCCGGATGTTCGTCAGCAGGAATTGGTTTTGTTAGAATCCAACGCTTTGATTGGAATTGCTCAGGCCAATATGTATCCTTCTTTGAAAATCACAGCCAATGGTGGTGTGAATTCATTTAAGTTCGATAACTGGTTTCAGATTCCGGCTTCGTTGTTTGGCTCTGCTTTAGGCGGGATTACACAGCCAATTTTCCAGAAAAGACAATTGAAAACCAACCTGAATGTCGCGAAAATCCAGAGAGAGAAAAATGTTCTGGCCTTCCGTCAATCAGTTCTGAATGCCGTTGGCGAAGTTTCAGATGCATTGGTTTCTAATGAAAGCCTGAAAGTTCAGGAACAGAAAGCTGCAGAACAGGTTACGACCTTGAAATCCGGAATCCAAAGTGCTGAAAAACTTTATAAAAGCGGATTGGTGAATTATCTGGAAGTCATCACAGCTCAGGCAAATTCTCTCCAAGCGGAATTGAATCTGGCCTCCATTAAAAGACAACGGCTCAGCAGTATTGTTGATCTTTACCGTGCTCTTGGCGGTGGATGGAAATAGTAAAATTAAGTTATTTTTTGTTAAAAAGATGTAGTCTTTCGGGACTGCATCTTTTTTTTAATTTGATTATGGGACTATAAAGATTTCAAATACTTTGAATTTTTTTATCAGAGATTTAAAATATTTATTTCTTAGAATACTTATCATAAGCCTTTTTCAGCTTTTTATCATAAGCATTAGAAGCCTGAGACGGCCCGTTATATTTCAAAGCAAACCGAGTCCAATCTTTCTTCTGTAAAAACGGGATCAGTTTATTTTTTTTCAGATACATCCCGAATGCTTTCAGCTGTAATCCTTCACTTTTATACATGTCCGCTGTAAAAGATTCTACATTTTTGTACCCGATATCTATTGCATTGAAACCCATAATCTGAAACATTCCCCAAGATGTTGCACAAAGAGCTGCTTCTTTTACTTCTTTATTGTCGGATAAGGCAATGGCTTTATTCAGTCTTTTATATTCTGCAGCACCACCTAAGTAATACTTTTTTGTCCAGGTTTTATATAAAATATCCGGATTTTTTACAGAAAATTTTTTGGGGTCTATTCCTCTTTTAGTAAGTTCTTTCCAAAAGATATGTCCTTCAAATAAAATTTTCGGATCACCGTTGATAAGAAACCCTGTTCCATTACTTTCGATTTCGTTGACGGCTTTTACAACAGCTAATTCCAGTTTGTACTGCTTTGCAAAATTTATTAGATCATCTTCGGATAAGAATTTGTTTTTCTTAGAAAATATCTCTTGTTGTGCGGAAAGTAAAATTGTCCAGGTTTTAATTCCCACAATCCCATCGACAACCAGTTTATTCTTTTTCTGAAAATCTTTTACTGCTCTGTCCGTATCAACATCAAAATAATTATCTACGATAATGTAATCGTAGCCCACTTCTAACAATATTTCTTTGAGGGTATAAACTGTTTTGTTTCTGGATTTGAGTTTAACGGTTTCCATTGCTTTATTTTAAGAGTTTAATTGATGATAATATTAGTAATTTTTTCTTTTACATCAAGTTACAATCTTAATAAAAAATAAAACTTTTAAAAGTTCTCTCAAGCGTATTTTACAGCAAGTCCCTGTGTTCCATAAGATAGGCTAAAGCTTCTTTTACCGTTTGTTCCGGACTCTTAGGATTAAAACCCAATTCGTTTCTTGATTTTGAAATATCGAAGTTCTGCTGTAATCCTGAAAACATTGCAATGTCTTTAACGCTTAGTACCGGAGGTTTTCCACTGATTTTAGCTGAAAGTTCCATTACACCTGCAATTGCATACAGGACAAATTTAGGAACGGAACCAGGCACTTTGATTTTCAGTTCCGGATAAAGTTTTTGAGCCAGTTTGGTAGTATCGGTAATGGTCATACATTTTTCGTTGGCTAAAATATAACGCTCTCCAGATCGCCCTTTTTCTGCGGCAAGACAGCAACCTTCCGCAACATCTTTTACATCTACCCAATTCAGCGTTATTTTAGTATCCATCGGTATCTGCTTGTTTAAAATTAATCCCAGTACACCATAAGAGACATTCAACGGGAGAAATGCTTCACTACCAATCATTGCTCCGGGCATTACGGACACCAATTCAATTCCTAATTCTTTAGCGAGCTGAAAAGCCAGCTTTTCGCCATCATTCTTAGAATTATAATACATATCTCTTCTGTCCGGGTTGTATCCATTACTCTCTTTAGTAGGGAGATTGGTATAATCTAAAGCTGCAATGGAACTCACATACACAATTCTTTTTACCCCCGCTTCTGTCGCAGCTTCAATCGTATTACGCGTTCCTTCCATATTGACATCATAGATTTCCTTTTTAGGATCTTTGGCCCACAATTTAAATGAAGCACCCACAGCATAAAATGTATGAACTCCTTGAAGAGCCTTTACAAATGAAGCTTTGTCGGTGATATCTGCCTGCACCACTTCACAATCCAAATCTTTAAAACAGTCTTTATTTTTGATATTACGAACGGATGCGCGAACCTGAAATCCTTTTTTAATTAGTAACCTTACCAGATTGTTCCCTAAGTGCCCATTCGCTCCGGACACCAATACTAAATTCTTACTTGTCATTTTATTGATTTTAAATATTACTGCAAAGTTCATCCTTGCTTATTCAAAACCACTTCACAAATGTTACTTAAAAATCTGTTTGCGGATACGGCTCAAACTTTTAGGGTTCATCCCCAGAAAAGAAGCGATATATTGCATAGGAACATTGTGTAACAACTCAGGATGTTCTGTCATTAATTTTAAATAGCGCTTTTCTGCGGTAAGTGTTGCCAGTTCTTTCGCCCGTTTCTCATTGTAGGATAACGATTTTTGAAACACAAAAAAACTGAAATCTTTAAATGCAGGGCTTTTTTGAGTAAGCAAATCAATATCTGTCTTTGTAATACGTAAAAGTTCACAATCGGTAATACATTCCAGATTTTCATCTGATCGGGTCTGATTTGTAAAGTTGGAATAAGAAGTAATAAAACCCGGAGGACAATTGATGTGTGTAGTTACCTCGTCCCCTTTATCATTGTAATGAAACAACCGTACAAAGCCTGAAACCACAAAATATAAATATTGAGGAACTTTTCCTTCTTCTTCAATCACTCTGTTTTTGGGATACAGGACGGGTTCAAAATACTGAATGCATAATTCTCTTTCCACATCTGAAAGTTGTGCACGTACTGAAATAAGTTGGATGAGTTGATTATGCATAATATCATTTTTTAATTCATCAGTTCAAAAAAACTGGAATTATGATCATTCAAATATAACATTATTATTCTTCATAAACACTGGAAAAAGCGATCAGAAAAGTATCATTACTATTTTACTTAAAAATGCCAAATGATTATAAATTATCATTTGGCATTCTTTGTTCTAGTGACCGCAGAAGGATTCGAACCCTCACTGTCGGAGCCGAAATCCGAAGTTCTATCCATTAAACTATGCAGCCTTGGTAATTGATTAAATTGTAATTTCAATTAATCATTAAAAAGTAATCTTCACACCTCCCAGAAACTGTGCTCCTAAAACTTTGTAACCCAGATAATTCTGATATTTGGCGTTCAGTAGATTATTTCCGAGTGCGAAAATACTGAAATTTTTGTGAATTTTGTACTCTGCGGATAAGTTTAAATCTGCAAACCCACCAACTTTTTCATTTTTATTTTCAACAGATATATACTGGTCAGGATTAAAACCACTTTGAGCGATGGAATAAGAATTTGACGTTCTGTCCGTTACGAAATAAGCTTTGAAACCGAGATTCAGTTTTTTCTCAAGCATAGTATATTTTGCACCCAGATTAAACTGGAATAATGGCTTGTAATAAACTTCTTCCAGGTTATCTAATTTGTATTTCATAAAATGTAAACCCGCATCAACAGTCAGATTTTCTATTGGGAAAGCCTGCAAATCTCCTTTTACTTCCATCAGAGTTCCGTTATCATAGATTGAACTGAAAGTATTTGCATAATCATAACCTTGCCTGTCTGGGCTGATATTCGCATCAAACAGATTATTATTGTAGAAAAACTGAGCGTTATTCACTTTGCTGAATCCTGCATTAACATCATATTTAAAAGTCTGGTCAACATCACCTTTCAAACCGAAATAAAAATGGTATTTGGTTTCAGTTGGCGTTAAAACCAAATCAGAAATCAAGAAAGGATTTTCGTACAGAAGATTGCCATAAGTATTCAATTTCAAACCGCCATCAATTCCTCCATAAAACTTGAATTCATCCGCAGCTGCAACCAAAACCTCTGCTTTAGGAAACCAGTAGAATTTATTATTCTTTGATTCTTCTATTACATTGCTGGAATTTTTAGAATTAAGGAAACTAAAATCAGAACCAATTAACAAATAAGAATCGCCTTTATAGAAAGTCACTTTTGGCGACAATGTAAAATTGAACTGATTATTTGTATTCTTATTCAGGATATCAAATTTGGAATTAACCGTTTCCAGATTGATTCCCAAATCTCCATTCGCTGTAATATCGTCATAAACAGAAAAATCGTGCTTTGACAAATTAACATCCAAATTCGCATAGTTTTCACTCGCTCCGAAATGGTCGCTTAAAAAGTAAGATTTCACACGAACGTTATTCAGAATTTCATTGGAGTAATGGTCGTAATAACCATTCACACTGAATTTATTCACTTTTTGCTGCAAATCAACATCATTATTTGCAGGCGTCAATGCATAAATTCCATAATAATTGTAATTGTTGAAAGCATAATTGGCGTCAATATTAAACTTTCCGCTTTCCGTATAAATATTGGCAAAACCACCAATTTTAGCTTCATTCTGCTTAGAATCCCAATCGTAAATCTTTTTCAGACCACTTGTAGAAAGATAGTGCAAATCTGCTCCTACTTCCACGTTATCCTGCACTTTTCCGGAAACATTAGCATCTGCCAAAAACTTTCCATAATTCCCATAACCCAATCTGAAATAATTGGATTGATAATCATTGGGAAATTTAGGAGAAATATCTTCACCCTGGATTTCGGTGGTTTTGAAATCGGAAACCGGCGGGACATTCACGATGTCATATTTCAGATTGAGCGAATCTTCCTTTTTCTTGTTATCCGGCGGATAGTTTTTTTCCTGAACAACAGATGTTTTCTTTTTCTCAATTTTCTTGACTTCCGGTTCTCTTTTTCTATTAAGAATCAATTGCTCTTCTTTGATTTGAGCTCCTAATTCTGAGATCCCGACTGTTCCCAAAAATGCCAAAACGGCGATATATTTTAGTTTGTTCATTTAAATTTATTTAAAGATTAAAGGATTAAAAAAATGAATTCAATCCTTCATCAAAATATTTATTTATTCCTTTCTTGATATGAAGCTAACAGCGCTTTTCCTGCTTGTTTTGAAAACCCTTTTGGATAAAACATATTAAATAGCCATAAACTTTGTATTACTTGTAAATTGAATTCGAACTTTTTATTTTCATCACCAATTTCCTGAAATCCATAATAATATTCATCTGGTAAAGATGATGGTAACAATCCAAAAGTTAGCATACTACCGGCCATTCCATTCCCGCAAACTAATGTTGTTTTCATGGAATCAAGTTTTATTTTTACTTGATAGCTATCATCCTCTACTAGTTCATAAATCTGTGATTTTTCTAAAATTTTATATTCTTTTTTTAATTCTTTATTAATTACAAAAGCTTTTGCCTTATTTGTACTTGGTTTTGCTTCTTTATAAATTTTATGAGATATTCTATAAGAAGGTACACAACTCACAAATAAAAGCGTAATCAAAATCAGAAAAAATGCTTTGTTCATTTTAAAATCAAATTACTTCTTGATCTGCGCTTTCACTTCCTTCGCTTCTGCTACAATTTCCGGGAAATCGCCATAGTTGTTAATGATTTCATCCACCGTATAACTTGCCTGGTAATTATCTTTCAGCGCCAGATAATTTTTCGCCATCAGTACCAAAGCTTTTGCGCCCCAATATTCTTCTGAAGCATAATTGTTCGCCAATTTGAAAATAGTTTCATTGGACGACTTGAAGGCCTTTCCTTTATTCTGATAGAAAGCTTTCGCGTATAAAGCTTCCGCCGCAACTTCTGTGTTGGAAGATTTCTCCAAAGCGATATAAGCCGTTTGTGCATCCCTGTCTTTGCCTTGCTGCATCAGGCTCCTTGCTTTGATGACTTTCGCCTGTTCCAGAGTTGCTGCCGAATTTTTTGAATTAGCAATCACAGCATTCGCATATTTTTCAGCTTCAGCAAAGTTCTTTTCGTCCGCATAGATTTTCATCAACTCAACTGATGCAAAGTTTTTAATCGTAACATTGGTAGAATTAGCATTCTGTTCCAGATACTTTTTCGCATCAGCAATTTTATCCTGAGCTAAATAAATCTGAGCCAATCTCACTTGAGCTTCCTGCTGATAATCGTTTTGGAAATCCGCCACATTTTGTAACGGAAGCAATGCTTTATCCGTTTGTTTTAATTGATAATAACTTTCTCCCAGCTCGTATTGCGCTTTGAAAAGACTGTCGCCGGTTGGACTCTGGTCCAGATATTTTTCGTAATAAAAAACCGCTTTCGTATAATCCTTTTTCGAGAAACTATCCTGCGCAAGATTCAGATTGATTTCACTGATTTCTGTTCCGGAAACATTCACATTGAGACCTTTTGCAAATTGTTCGTAACCTGCAACATCACCGGTTTTCACAAAAGCCGGTTTTGCAGCGGCTACAATTTTGTCCGCATAAGCAGTGTTCTTATATTGATTCGCTAGTTGTCGAAACTCTGCAATAGCATTATCATTTTGATTTAAATCAATCAGATTCTGAGCTCTGTAAATCTGGGAATTCGCTACCAAATCCTTATCGGGACTGGATTTGATGACTTTATCAAAGTAAGCATTGGAATTGTTGAAATCATCATTCTGAGCATAAGCTGACGCAATTTCATAGTTCGCATCATCCACATATTCCGAATTAGGATATTTTGAAATCAAAGTTTTCAGTTCAGAAATCTTTGCAACCGTATCGCCTTTGAAACCTAATGCCAAAGCTTTTTGATACAACGTATAATCGCTGGCATTTTCGGTTTTATTATAAATTTCCAAAGCTTCATTCAACTGATTGTTTGCGTAATATGTATCAGCCAAACGCAATTCTGCATCCGCTTTGAATTCCTGTTTCGGGAATCTCAGATATTCCTTAAAATATTCCTGAGCCTGCGCAAAATCCTTGGATTTAAAATAAGCATAACCCAAGTCATAGTCCAATTGTTCTCTTTCCGGAAAACCTTCTGCAGTTTCGTTTTCAAGTTTGGTGTAAGTTGCAATGGCAGATTTATAATCACCTTTCTGGTAGTAAGTCTGTCCTAACCAATACTGCGCTTTTTTATAAAAATCTTTATTGAGATTGAATTGAAGACTTCTTTTAAAATACGTTTCGGCGGCATCAAAATTCCCTTTATTGAATTCCTCAGAACCTAAAAGATAAGAAACCTCCTGCTCTATTTTTTTAGTCTCATTCGTTTTCTGGTCAAGTTTCGAAAGTGCATCCAAAGTTGCTTTATAATCTCCGGAATACAAATAAGATTTAACCAGCAGTGACCTCATTTCCTGAGTTTTAGAATTCGGATATTTATCCAGATATCTCTGAATTACTTTTGAAGAGTTCTCAAATGGATTTCCTAATTCATAACTCAATTTTGCATATTGTTCCAAAGCCAGTTGCTGAACTTTCGCATCATAATCCATCTGGGACGCATTACGATATGCTGAAAGCGCTTCTTGTTTTTGATTATTTTGCAGATAAGCATTCCCGAGTTGGTAATAAGCGTTTTGAGCCAGCGGAGATTGGCTGTTAATTAATTGATTGTAATACCCTACTGCTTCGGCATTTTTCCCCACTTGAGAAGAAACAAAACCCATTTCGTAAAGGTCGGTTTCTGACGGCGTTTGTTCTTTATCAAGGAACAATTTCAAGTGTGGATAAGCCGACTGGTAATCACCTTTCATAAAGTAACTCTCTCCTACTATTTTGTGAATTTCCGTATCGTAAGCTGTTGTTTTCCCGTTGTTCAGGATTTCATTCCCTTCTGAGATTGCCAAATCGTAATTCTTCTGGTTGTAATACATCTGAACATAATAAGGCTTAACCAGATGTGCATAGTCTTCATTATTTTTGATTTGGTCGAAGTAAACAAATGCGTTTTCATTTTGCTTGTTTGCATAATAAAGATGCCCTAACATATAAGAAATTGCCGGTTTGCTGTTCTCATCGGCATTTTTGTAAGATTCTTCCAGCGCTTCAATCGCTCCGGCAGAATCTCCTGTCATAAATTTGGCATAACCCAGCTTCATAATATGTTGCGTGTTTTCCTCTTTGCTAAGCTGGTATTGATTGACTTTCTGTAATGTTTCCAGGGCGTTTTCAAAATCCTTTTTTGCCAAGTAATAATCTGCCAAAGGTCCGTTGGCCTGTGCGAAATAGGCCGACTTCGGATATTCTTTCATAAAAGCATTCAGACCTTCTTCTGCATATTGCTGCTGCAAAATCACTCCAATCACATTGCTGAAAAACAATGATGCTTCCTTCCTGGATTGGCTTAAGCTTTTGTTATAAAAATATTGGTTAGAATATTCGTATTGGGAAGCATTGTAAACTTTGGTGTTGTAGAGATTCTCCGCCAGACCAAAATGATAGTCTTCTTTCTGCGTAAAATATTGAGATTGTTGCGCCTCAGAAATCCCACAAAGCGATAACATCGAAGCCAGTATTACTTTTTTTGAATTCATATAGATTTTCAAAATTATTGTCAAAGCCACAGCTTCAACAAAGTTTGTTCCTTTTTCAACGAAAATAGCGAAAAGATATTATTTAAAGGGAACTTAAATGGAAATTATTAATATAATACTTTGATCTCCTCATCGGGATATCTTCAATACTAATTGTATTCATAGGTTGTCCGTCTGAGGTTCTCGAAGACTTTCTAAACTAAATTTCCTTTAGCTGAATCGATATAATTCAAAAATACCCGATGTCGCGGATTTGTAAGAGATCAATAACTTATTTTTTAATAGTAAAAAGCACGGATTGTAAATCCGCACACTATCTGGATTGGTTCCAACGCAAGCATTGTCGGCAAGATCACGATCGGCAATAATGTTCTGATTAGGCCTAATTCTTATGTCAATACCAATGTTTCCGACAATTCTGTCGTCGTGGGTAACCCTGCCGTGATTACGCCTAAACAAATGCGACGGAGGGTTATATTAACAACAAAGTTCAGATTAATTGATCTAGAATTACCGAAGATTATATAAAGTAGTCATTTGGTGATCTTGTAATGGTGGCAAACGTGCTTAGTAATTTTCGTAATCGTGACTCATTCGATAGAAAATACTCTTATCGCACCATAAGAGTTATTCTTATGCACCGATAAGAGTAGGACTTATGCCTCGATAAGAGCAAGACTTATGGCTCGATAAGACTTGAACGGAGGCTCGAGGTATATCCAATAATACCCTAGCATTGATATTTACAGTACTTTCTTAGACCAACACATCTGAAATACCTTTATGATTCACAATATATTAGATAGCCTTTTTTCTAATTTCTCCTGTTCTGGCTATCTACAATACCATTTCAAACTTTATTGTTCTATCTTATTTCTATGAAAATAGTATTGAATATCAACACTATTTTTATTTACCAACTTGTTTGGAACACTATAATCTATAAAGTGTCATTTATATCTGTCAAAAATAAATGCCAAAATAAAAACAAAGCACCAAGCAAATATTGTTGTAAAGACCGTTAAAAACCTGTATAAGTTTTTTTGTTTTCCTTCATATTTTCCCCATATAGATTTATAGTATTGGTATTTTTTCTCATATCTCTTCATATTGTAAAAAACAAAAAATAATCCTATTAAACACAAAACAATCTTTTCATAGATGCTTACTTTTTCTTTAAAATCTAAAATAGAGTTAAGTAGCATTAATATATCTATTAATAGTACAAATTGTGTAACACTAACTACAAAAACTGCTTGCATCTGCCAGCCACTCGTTTTCTTGTAATATCTTTTATAAAATGTAGCATAATAGTAGTACATCATATCAAAGTATTTTAGCATAATCCGATTATTTTATTGTCCTATAACTGTATTTTCAATTCCTGCGGCTATCCGGTCTGTTAAAGTTGTCCCTGTGGAGGATCCGACAGCCAGGTCTACAATGGTATAGCCTAAAGCCACTGGTCCAAATGCCCCGTATGCAAAAGTAGTGGCAACACCTATTGCTACTTTTACGCCTGTTCCTACACCAATTTTTCCATTACTTTCATAATCTTCATAAGCAGAAAGAATAACACCCCCTACACCCAAAAATTTACCTCCAATCGCTGCAACTTTAGCTCCTTTTAGAGCGCCTGCTTTACTTGCCCAGGTAGAAGATGTTTTGGATGTATATCTAAATAATTTCTCATATTTGGTGGCTTGTAATCCTGCATATCCTGTCCAGGCAGACATTGCTTTAAGATTACTTTTAGGAGCACCCATAAACCCTTCAGCAAAATCCCGTGTAAAGCTTGGTTCATTAAAGGCTGCTTCATTCTCATTAATCACATCCATAAAGGCATTAAACTGAGCCTGAGCCTGTATTTCCCCAACCTGATTTATTGCCTTTTAAAATAACTTCTGGGGCTTAGTGTAATCTATGTATTTCCAATGAAAATAAATAAGTGCAAAATAATTAATTTATATTCTTCCCTGATTTTGAAGCATTTTAAATATCCAGCTAACATGAAAAGATCGAAAGAAAAATTACTGGAAAATTATTTTTTGTTTTAAATTTTGTGTCGTTAATAATGCTAATATATCTTTTTCTGTGTGAAAATAATAAGTAGAACATCAAAAATATTATAGATAATAAAATCACTCCATACAAAGGATTAATAGTAATTTTTGTAGGAATAAAAAACAGAAATATCATAATAATAGAAGATAAATATAAAAAACTAATAAAAGTCAAACTCAATATAGCCATAACAAAAGCCCTGTCTCCATTTCCTACAAGAATCTGAAAATGATAGTATTTATAAAATAAATAATCAAATAAATTTTTAATTAGTTTCATTTATAATTTTCCTTGATTTTGCAACATTTTTATAAATAAACTAAGAAAAAGAACTACAAAACCTATTACTGGAAAAAGAATTGCCAACCAATTATTCTTTTCTTTATTCTCTTTATTATTGATAATCTTTTCATATTTGTTATTATATATTAATGAAAAATATAATACTAATAGTACAACTAAAATACCCGATATATAAATTACTTTTGGGATCTTTGGAATTTTAATTTGAAATAAAAAATCAAATAATATTAAAAAGTTTATAAAATAAAAATTTAAAATAAATGTGATTATTACTATTGACATATACTTTGCCACATCTCTATTTCCAACCCTAACTTGAAACCAATAGTATTTGTAATATAAATATTCTAAAGTATTTTTAATTAGTTTCATTTTCTAATAATTTTAATTTTTTGGAATTGCTCCAAAGCCTCCAAAACCTCCTGTTGCAGCATCTACAACGAAATATGTTGCACTTATACTAAATCCTATTGGTCCTAAAAACCCCACACCGGTCATTACTAAATCTAATCCTGCTTTTGCTCCAACTCTCCAGTCATTTCCTCCATTATTAATATAATAATCATATGTTGTATATGCTGTATAACCAGTTGTTGCAATAGTAGCAACATTTCCTGCTACTTTTAAAACTTTAAGCAACTGAGCTCCTTCTTTTCCCAAAGTATTTATGGTTCTCCATTCCTGCTGGGTTTTTCTCAACTTATTAAACTCAAGCCAAGAATTTGCAGACTTATAGTTGTTTCTTACGGCATACTCCATAAACTGTGTTTGCAGACCTGTGGAGAAATTTTTCCAATCTGTAATTTTCTTTATGGCATCATAGTCAATATTACTAAAAACATTAGAAGATTCAGACCTGTAGGGATTTGGGTTATAATAACCTTGGGTTATTTTTGTCATTCTCAATTTTCCAGGGTTTGAATCTGTAAATAATTCTATTCCTTCAGTATCAACCTTAATTCTGTAATTCGTGGTTGTTGCTATCCCTTCCCACCAACTCATATATCCATTCTTAAATGACACAGAACCTCCATCGCGAAGATAATTAAATATAGATCCGGCATTAGCTCCTGTAAATGTAGCCCCACTACTAGTTGCAGAATAATATTGATATAAAGGATTACTCATCATACCATTGTTACCCATGGACAATAATGGCTGGTAAGACTGTCCGTGTAAAAAACTCGTCTGTCCAGATCTGTCACTCATATTTCCATTTCCATCGATCCATCTCCCATCGGGATCTGTCAACATTGTTGGGTTGTTAACTACATAAGCATACGGTGAAAAGCTTTGGTATATCTCAGACAATTGGTCCATCCCGTTCCACTTCCCGATATCAGGCATATACTGTAGCAGTTCCAACAACACATCTGGAACACCTGTTATGGTTCTCAATATTTTAGATAGCCTTATTTCTAATTTCCCCTGTTCTGGCTATCTACAATACCATTTCAAACTTTATTTTCCTATCTTATTTCTATAAAAATAGTATTGAATATCAACACTATTTTTATTTACCAACTTGTTTGGAACATGACCCTATATTTAAATTCTGTCGGAAATTTCTCTATAAAGAGATTATCTATTGAAATATTCAGTTTTTAAATCATTTCTTTAGTCATTCTTGCATCAGAAAAATATTCAATTTTAACTTCTAATAATTCTTTTTTAATTTTTAAAGCAATTTCTTTGCCCTCATTATCAAGATCATTGATGAGCTTTTGATTGGAATAACCATTATAGTGTTCATTCTCATATTTTATTAACCAGTCATTAATTTGCTTTATAATGTTGGGATTTAGACATAAGTCTTTTGGATCTATATAACCTCCTTTATAAGAATCTC
>MKVE01000024.1 GCA_001898785.1 Chryseobacterium sp. 36-9
ACCAATGGCTAATGCAATAAACGCGAATATTGAAAAATACAATGGTGTTCTTTCTAACCAGAGATGAAATGATTCTCCGTTTTTCCTTGTTTTATTGGTATTGGTCAATGCTGGAGCCTCAACGGAAACTTCTTTTTGGAATGAGCCATTTCGGGCGGTTGCTATGGTATTGATTACCATGAGAATCGATCCTGTGAAATAAAGTAGCCCACCAACAAATCTCATTTTGAAATAAGGAAGAATTGCCGTTACGGTATCCAGCCAGTTTTTATAAACCAAAGTCCCATCCGGATTGAACTGTTTCCACATCAACCCTTGTGTGAATCCTGAGATGTACATAGGAACGGCGTAGAAAATAATTCCCAATGTTCCCAACCAGAAATGCCAGTTAGCTAATTTCACAGACCAAAGTTTGGTTCTCCACATGATTGGAACGAGATAATAGATCATTCCAAATGCCATGAATCCGTTCCATCCAAGTGCACCGATATGTACGTGACCAATTACCCAATCGGTATAGTGTCCAACTTTGTTTAATGTCTTTGTAGCCAGAAGTGGTCCTTCGAAAGTTGCCATACCATAACAAGTTACAGCTACTACGAAGAATTTAAGAACCGGATTTTCTCTTACTTTATCCCAAGCTCCTCTCAGTGTAAGAAGTCCGTTCAGCATACCTCCCCAAGATGGTGCGATCAGCATAATAGAGAAACCTGTTCCTACTGCTTGTGCCCATGCCGGTAGTGCCGTGTATTGTAAATGGTGAGGTCCTGCCCAGATATAAACAAAGATTAATGACCAGAAGTGGATAATTGATAACTTGTATGAGAAAACTGGTCTGTCGGCTGCTTTTGGTACAAAATAATACATTATACCCAGTACCGGAGTCGTCAGGAAGAATGCCACGGCATTATGACCATACCACCATTGCACTAAAGCATCTTTAACACCGGCATAAGCCGAATATGATTTCCAGGTTGTAAACGATAATGGAACTTCTAAGTTATTGAATATATGGAGCATTGCAACTGCAACCCAAGTTCCGATATAGAACCAGATTGCCACATATAAGTGTCTTACTCTTCTTACGGCGATAGTCCCAAACATATTGATACCGAAAATGACCCACACTACAGTGATCAGGATATCGATCGGCCACTCATGCTCTGCGTATTCTTTGGAAGTATTAATACCTAAAAGAAAGGTAATAACAACAGATAGGATCATCAGCTGCCATCCCCAAAAATGAATCCAGGACAATGTATCACTCCACATCCTGGTTTTGAGAAGTCGTTGCAGAGAGTAGTAAATACCTGCAAAAATTGAATTGCCAACAAAGGCAAAGATCACAGCGCTGGTGTGGAGCATTCTGATTCTTCCAAATCCCAAGGCTCCTTGCGTGCTGATAAGACCTTGTATATTTCCACTGCGTAGACTCTGGATAGTTGTGTCATCTGTCCCAAATAAGAACTCTGGCAACTCCGGATAGAATAGCATCAGCGCAGCGGTAATTCCTAAAAGAAAGCCAATAAGCCCGAATATTACGGTAGCATACAGAAATGCTCTGACAATATTATTGTCGTAATAAAATTTTTGTGTTTCCATATTCATATTTTAAGGAGGGAATCCATTTTTTTTCAGGGCTTTTCTGCCCAAAAAATGAATATCATCCTCAGGATTATATGTTTTCACAAAGGTATTTTGTAGTTTTGTGTATGACTAGTAGGTTTACCTCTAAACTATACTAAAAACTACTAAAACAAAAAGCTATGAAATTGTGCGGTGAAAATATCAGAAAAATTAGAAGGGAAAAGGATTTGACACAGGAGTATATGGCATTTGAGATGGGAATTTCCCAAAAATCCTATTCGGATATCGAGAATTCTAAGGTCAGGATCAATTTTGAAATTTTACAAAAAATATCTGCAATTCTGGATATTAGACCTTCGGATGTTTGCAGCATTTCGGATCAATGTGGTAGAAATGATTATGAACAGAAATACAATGATCTGCTCCAGTTCTTAAAAAAAAATAATATATCTGTACCAAAAGAACTTTAATAGTGTATATTATTGCCAATCTTATTAAGACAAATGAGGGATTGTTAAAAAGATTTAAGTGTTTTAATCTAAAATTATTATGATTTAAAATAAAAAAGGAGCTTATTTGAGCTCCTTGATTTTATTCTTCGTCTTCGTCGTCGTATTTTGCAAGTTCTTCATCACACCATTTGAAAGCTTCTTCAACAACTTTCGTAGCTTCGTTAGCTACAGTTTCTTCATCGTCTCCTTCCAAGTCATCCAACCACTCAACATCCTCTTCTTCTACATTAAGGATAAAACGCGGATACTCTGTGTGTACTACAAAAAGATCTTCTGGAAATTCAGAATTGTCTGCTAATAAAAACTTAGGTAATTTCATAATATAAAATTTTAAAATAAATCAGAGTATTTGTGACTCTCACTCCATTTTTCAAAGATAGAAAAATTCCCGGAACAAATTATTGATAATTATTTTTTTTGATATTGATTTTCTTTTCCACTTTATATCTTGTCAGGACATCTTTTTTAAGAGTATCTGAAGCCTTGGCTGTGATATAAATTCTTGGATTAACCGTACTGATAAGTTCGGCAGTTTGCCCGTCATTATCAAATTGATCCTTTACATAGAATTTTAATTCTTTATTCATGAGGTTTTCATCTGTCAAAAACTGTGTGATAGATTTTCTGTTGTCGAGATAATTGCCCTTTGATAACCATGTAAAAACAAATCCTGTCAGTAAGCTCAGAAAAGCAATACTGTAAGTTGCGTCATCAAAAAATAAAAATATTCTCCTCAAAAAAACAATCCAAATTCCTATAGAAAAAGGAGCCAGTAATCGGTAATCTATGGCGTTAACCGAATATACGTACTGAACAAAATAGGATAAAATAATTGTTACTGATGAAATAATCAGAATGAATTTCTCTGTCTCGGAAATTTTGGCTCTGATAAAAAGAAAAACCATAATCATTATTGCGATTGCGCCAATTCCGTAGATACCGTAATTGATAATTCCACCATTGGGATCTGCGATATGAATAAAAGGATTAAATGTTGTCGTTAATCCCTGGAATAGTTCCAATAACAATTGTGGAGTAGATTTTAAACCGATTTCCAAAAAGGTATTGACATAATCTTTATTAAAATAATCGATAAAAATTATTTTGTAAAGTCCGTAAAATCCTATTCCCAAAAAACCGGAAATGGCGAAGGATTTCCAGTAATGTTTCCCGATTTTCATCACACCGAAAATCAAACTTCCTATACAAAAAAACAAGGCACTGTAACGGATATTAAGAAGTATGATCAGCAAGAGACTTAGATATAAAATACCTTTCACCTGGCTTATTCGGTTCTTAATGATTTGGCGTGCTATGTAAAAAAAAAGGATCACAAAAGGTAATGTCAGGGCTTCGCTCATGGTGTAAGAATAGATGCTTACAAAACTGAACAAGGCAGAGGTAATCAATAATTCTTTAAAGAAAAATCTTTTTTTGTAAGCAAAGATCAGGATAAAAGTATAAGCAAGAATCCCGATCAGTTTGCTGCTCCAGAATTCGTCCAATCCGAAAAAAGTAAAGAATTTTATGAATAAAGAATATCCTAACGGTGCAGTTGTATTATCTATGACAGGAAACATATCTGCTTGCCGCATGTATCTGATAGAATCCGGATTTACACGTCCTTTTTCGTTTAAAAGAAACCTCAGGATGATCATTACATAGGTTGTAGTGATCAAAAAAACCTGAAGGATTTTTTCATATTTTGAATTGAGTTTTATCGAAATCATGGTTAAAAATAAAAAAAACTTTGTCAAAAAACGATTTGACAAAGTTAAATATCGTAATTTAAATCTATGATTAAATGTTAATTAGATTGATTTCGAAAACATTTTCGAAACTTTTTCTGCTTTCTTACTTTCAGAATAATCGTAAAAACCTTCGCCGGATTTCACACCTTTTTTGCCTGCCATTACCATATTGACTAATAAAGGATTCGGGGCATATTTAGGGTTTTTAAAACCGTCGTACATGACATTTAAGATAGCCAAGCAAACATCAAGACCAATAAAATCTGCCAATTGCAAAGGTCCCATTGGATGTGCCATCCCCAGTTTCATTACCGTATCTATTTCTTCAACACCGGCAACACCGTTGTAAAGCGTTTCAATGGCTTCGTTGATCATCGGCATCAGGATTCTGTTCGCAACAAATCCCGGATAATCATTCACTTCTACAGGAACTTTTTCCAGTTGTTTTGACATTTCGAAAATCGTATCAAAAGTTTCCTTAGAAGTAGAGTAACCTTTGATGATTTCTACCAGTTTCATAATCGGGACAGGATTCATAAAGTGCATGCCGATCACCTTTTCCGGACGTTTGGTTGCAGCTGCAATTTGCGTTATGGAAATGGATGAAGTATTAGTTGCCAGAATGCAATTTTCAGGAGCTAGTTCATCAATCTGAGCAAAGATTTTCAATTTCAGATCAAGATTTTCTGTCGCTGCTTCTACAATAAGATCAGCATTGGGAGCAGCATCTTTAAGATCCGTGAATGTTGTAATGTTGCCCAGAGTTTGATTTTTTTGCTCCTCCGTTAGATTTCCTTTCGCAATAATGCGATCAAGATTGGTGGTAATTGTTTTCAGTGCTTTATCAAGATTCTCTTGCTTTACATCAACAAGATTAACGGTAAATCCGCTTTGAGCAAAAGTATGAGCGATGCCGTTCCCCATAGTTCCGGCGCCTATTACAACAATTTTTTTCATTATATGTTTCTAAGATTATTATTTAATTTAAATTTTTTGATCCGGCTGTAAATATATCATATTTTCAGAATCCTGAAATTAACCTTTCTGAATTAATCTCATAATCTCCAAAGCCACCTTCAAAGCTTCGGTTCCGTCTTCCAAAGAAACTTCTACTGGAACATCATTTTCAATGGCGTTCGCAAAGCTTTCCAATTCATCAAGAATCGCATTGTTGGGTTGAATATTTGGATATTCGAAAAGGATCTGGTTTTTCTCGCCTTCCGCATTCTCGATAATCATATCAAAGTCGGACGGATTTTCCGGCGCCGGTTTCATTCGGATAACTTCTGCTTTTTTCTCCAGAAAATCCACAGAAACATAAGCATCTTGCTGGAAAAATCTCGATTTTCGCATTGCTTTCATCGATATTCTGGACGTTGTGAGATTCGCTACACAACCATTTTCAAACTCGATTCTGGCGTTACAAATGTCAGGCGTTTTGCTCACAACAGAAACACCGCTGGCGTGGATTTGTTTCACTTTCGACTTAACCAAACTCAGTAAAATATCCAGATCGTGAATCATCAAATCCAAAACCACAGAAACATCCGTTCCTCTAGGATTGAATTCTGCCAATCTGTGAATCTCGATAAACATTGGATTCTGAATGTAATCTTTCGCACCAATGAAAGCCGGATTATATCGTTCTACGTGACCAACCTGCGCTTTGATTCCAAACTCTCTGCATTTGTAAAGAATTTCTTCCGCTTGTTGAAGTGTTTGTGTTACAGGTTTTTCTATGAAAAAGTGGATGCCTTTTTCAATCGCTTTTACAGCATAATCGTAGTGATAAACTGTAGGCGTTACAATATCCAGCATCTCGATTTTGTTCAGCAAATCCTCGAAACTTTCAAAATATTTATAACCTAATTCGGCTTCCAGTTTTCTTCCGTTTTCTAAATCCTTATCATGGAAACCAACCAGTTCATATTTCTCAGATTGATTCAGTAATCTCAAATGGATTTTCCCGAGATGTCCTGCGCCTACAAGTCCTGCTTTTATCATAGCTTATTTTCTTAAGGAGGTAAATTTAAGAATTATCACAAATCCAAATAAAAAAAGACCCGGAATTTTTTACGATTCTGAGTCTTGTCATTTAATAATATTTATTTGGGCAGCTTAATCCGCCTTCCGCTCCCAATCTTTTCACTTCACTACGTTGCGTAAAAAGGACTTCCGCTCAAGTCGGGCTGCGGATTGAACTTTAATATTTTATTTAGAGATTTTTTAGTGCCGTTTTTTAAGTGTTTCAAAAGAAGTGTAATTACTTCAATCTCTTCGTTAGAAAATGAATTTTTATTATTGTTTATAATGCTTTCAAAAGCTTCTGAAAAATCATACCAACCATCAGTTAATCCATTGACATAAGATTTGGCTGTTCTTAAATCTATTGCAATTTTGTACAAATTACCTTTTTCAATTTTGCTAATTAGTAAATCATAATTTTTCCAGTATTCTTCCCAATTGGTAATCTTCATAAGCATAATAATTTATTCACTTATAATTAATAATTCATAACTCAACCACTTCTCCTTTCTCAGAACTTTCCTTCGCTGCTTCAATCACTTTCATCGTATGGAAAGCTTGTTTTGCAGTAACAGGAACCTTTTTGTCATTGACGATAGCATTATAAAGGTCATCATAAAAATCCAGATAGTTGCCTTGGAAAGTAGGGAAATTGACAACTCTGTCATTATAAACCAGAAGTCCTGTTTTGTCTTCAGGTTCAGTTCCCCAATTCTCACGATTCGGGACTTTGCCTAATTTCAGTTCATCTTCCTGGACATCTGCTCTGTGTTTCAGGAAGCTTCCTTTCTTACCGTGCAGAACAAATGCAGGCGTCATTTCTTTAACAAAAAAACTCGATTTCAACCTGACACGTTTATCAGAATAATAAAGAAGGATATCAAAGTAATCATCAATCTGCGTATTCTCTCGTATTTTTCTGATATCAGCAAAAACTTTCTCAGGATTTCCAAATAATGTCAAAGCCTGATCAATCACGTGGGAACCAAGATCCATCAAAATGCTTGCGCCGGGATTACCGTTTTCTTTCCACGCTTTCGGGCTCAGTTCGGGATTGTATCTTTCAAACCGGATTTCAGCTTCGACGATTTCTCCGAGATAATCCTCTTCCAAAACTTTTTTCACGGTTCGGAAATCGCTGTCATATCGGCGGTTTTGATAAACACAAAGTTTCAGATTCTTTTCTTTAGCCAATTTGTGTAATTCTTCCGCTTCTTGGGAAGTTGTCGTAAAAGCTTTTTCCACCAAAGCGTGTTTGCCGGCTTCCAAAACTTTCTTTGTGAATTCGAAATGTGTGTCAATTGGAGTATTGACAACAACTAATTCCACATCACTTTCTAAAACTTCTTCCAAGGAATTAAAACTTTTAACTTCAGGATAATCTGTTTGTATATTTTTTTTGCTTCGTTCGTAGGCTCCAATCAGTTGGAAACCATCATTGACCTCAAGAAACGGTGCATGGAACAACTTCCCGGAACCACCATAAGCCAACAAAGCTGTTTTTATCTGTCTCATAAATTTTTAAATAATTTTGATGATGCAATTTAACTAAATAAAAATTCAAGCCACAAAGCCTGCGACTTGAATCTATTTTAATTATTTCTGGAAATCTAAAATTTAGAATCTCTAATTTAAAATTATAATTGTTATCCCATAATATGAAATCCACCATCCACGTGACGGATTTCTCCAGTAATTCTGGTTTCTTTTCGGAAAAGATGAACAATCTCATGCGCCAAATCTTCGGGCAAAGCATTTCCCAACGGACTGATTCTATTTGCTCTTTCTACATCTTCCACTTTTAGCGTTGCGTTTCCGGCCTTGCTTCCCATATAAGGTGAGAATCTAATCGCATTGGCACGGATTCCGTATTTTTTTCCCAATTCATAGGCCATTTCAATCGTCAATCTTTCAAGAGCTGCTTTTGCAATACTCATATTGATGTATGGAAAAAAAGAAACTTTCTCCGCCGCAATATAACTTAGCGAAACAATCGAAGCACCGTTTTGCAAAACACCATTAGATAATAACGAATGACAAAGTGTCACCAGCGAAAATGCCGACACATTCATCGTATCATTGAATTCCTCTGCAGTCACTTCCAGCATTGGTTTTACAGACTTATTTCTAATGGTTTTGTCCATTGCGATGGCGTGAAGAAAACCGTTCAGTTCGATATTTCTTGTTTTCAAATCATCAGCGAAATGACTTAAACTTTCTGGCAAAGTCACATCGAGTGGCGCGGTGTAAACATCATTTCCCAATACTTTTTTACAGGCATTTTCGAAGTCTGCATAATTTTTATTGAGAAAGGATTCTGCTTTTTCGGATAGATTTTTGTGAAATGAGGTCACGCCTAATCCAGTACAAACAACTTTGCCGTTGTTCTTCAAGATTTTTTCGGCGGTTTTCATTGCAAGAGAATTTTCATCTGCAATTCCGGTAATTAAAAAAGTTTGATTATCTAACATTTTTGAGACTTAATAGATTATAGACGAATAGATTATAGATTATAATCTGATCTAGATTTATTTTACTAATCAATTATCAATTATCAATTATCAATTATCAATTATCAATTATCAATTATCAATTATCAATTATCAATTATCAATTATCAATTATCAATTATCAATTATCAATTATCAATTATCAATTATCAATTATCAATTATCAATTATCAATTATACCTTGTAAAGTGCAGTTCCCCAAGTCCAGCCTGAGCCAACGGCTGCGAAAAGTAATATATTTCCGGGTTGGATTTTTCCGCTTTTGTAAGTTTCGTCAAGGACAATTGGAATGGTTCCACCGGAAGTGTTGGCGTATTTATCCATATTCGTCATCACTTTTTCGAATGGGATATTGGTTTTTCTCGCTGTTTCTTGTAAAATTCGGATACTCGGTTGATGCGGAATGACCCAATCGACGCTGTCAGAAGTAAGTCGGTTGGCTTCCAGGATTTCGTTGATTGTTTCCGGTAAAACTCTGGTTGCTGTTTCGAAAACTTCTTTTCCATTCATTTGAAAATAGTGAAGTCTTTGTTTCAACGTTTCTTCCGAAGCCGGCATTTCTGAACCGCCAGCCGGAATGTTAAAATGGTATTTCCCTGTGCCGTCTGCATGCAGTTTGAAATCAAAAAAACCCTTATCTTCAGTCGTAGCAGATAGCAAAATAGCACCGGCACCGTCGCCAAAGAAAACTGAATCTTTTCTTTCCCAGTCGGTAATCGTTGAAAAAGTATCAGCACCAATCACCAACACATTTTTATACATTCCTGTTTCGATGAATTGGCAACCAATAGCAATGCCGTAAAGTCCACCTGAACAAACTGCCGAAATGTCAAAAGCAACGGCTTGTGGTGCTTCCATTTTTTCCTGTACAAAACATGCTGTTGAAGGTGCTTGTCTGTCCGGAGTTGAGGTTGCAACAATAATCAGGTCAATGTCTTTTGGAGTGACATCTGTGTTTTCCAAAGCTTTCAATCCGGCTTTGTATGCCAAATCGCTTGTCACTTCGCCTTGGGCAATTCTGCGTTCCCGGATTCCAAGATTTTTAAAAATCCATTCGTCAGACGAACCTACTTTCTCGAAAAAATCATTCTTTAAAATTTTTGGCGGAACATACGAACCGGTTCCTTTGATATAAGCGCGGGTTTTCTGCATAACATCCATTCTTTCATTGGTTAATTGAAAATATATTTGAATTTTTAATAAAAAAACAATCAAAGCTATAAACTTTATTTTATATATGATGTAATATTTTGATAATTTTTTAATTTTATGATTCCTGTTTGGAATTTTAAATTTTACTTCGGAAATTGCAGAAGATTTATTAAAGAACTAAAACTAATAATGAGAGATACTTACGTTCACAAAGGCAAAAGGAAACAATTAATCGATTATCTGCATCAGAAAATCGGGATTACGGATTCTTTTGTTCTTGCTGCGATGAACGAAGTACCGAGACATCTTTTCATAGAAAGTGTTTTTGAGGATTTTGCGTACGAAGACCGCGCCTTCCCGATTGCTGCGAAACAAACGATTTCTCATCCTTCAACTGTTGCCGAACAAACCGAATTATTGGAAGTGAATGAAGGTGAAAAAGTATTGGAAATTGGTACAGGCTGTGGTTATCAGACAGCGGTTTTGATTCAAATGAAGGCTTTGGTTTACACGATTGAGCGTCAAAAGGATTTGTACAATTTTTCTACTAAGATTCTTAGAGAATTGAATCTAAGGCCAAAGTTCCAGAGTTTTGGAGATGGATTTGAGGGTTTGCCGACATTTGCACCTTTTGATAAAGTATTGGTAACGTGTGGTGCAGAAATTCTTCCAACGGAGTTATTAAAACAACTAAAAGTCGGAGGGAAAATGGTGATTCCATTAGGGAAAACGGACGAACAGATTCTTTACAGATTTACTAAAATTTCGGAGACTCAATTTGAAAAAGAAGAATTCGGGGTTTATAAATTTGTTCCGATGCTTCAAAATAAATCACACTAATGAAAGTTTATGCAAGCAAAAGAGATTGGATTTATGGTTCTTTATTTTTAGGAATCAGCCTGCTTGTTGTTTGGATTGTAATTACATCTTATTTTGATACGCCGTTTTCAGCATGGCTGGTGATGTTATTTTTTTTATTACTCATCAATTCGGTTTTATTAATTAGTTTTTTCTTTATTAAAATCAGGATTGACGGTGAAGAATTAGTTGTGAATGTCGTCTTCGATATTTTCAGAGTCAGTATATTTAAAATTACAAAAATCCGAATCGGGGAAACAATGTGGAGCGGCTTCAACAAATGTGGAACTTCTGTAGGCGGTTTGATTATCTTTTCAAAATATAAAAATGACCTTTACATTACGCCGGAAAATCAGGATGAATTTCTAAGGGAATTATTGGAAATCAATCGTCATATTGTGATAGAGGATTTAAAAAAAAATAATTAGTTCTATTAATAAATACTTTTAAACACAAAGGCTCAAAGTTTTCACAAGGTTCACTATGGTTGTATTCTTGTGAATGATTGGTGACTTTGTGTTTTAATTCAAAATAATTATGAATACAAGACAGGAAAAAATGGAAGCTTTCGGAAGGCTTCTCGATATAATGGATGACTTGCGGGAAAAATGTCCTTGGGATCAGAAACAAACATTTGAAACGTTGCGCCATCTGACTCTAGAAGAGACCTACGAACTGTCTGATGCGCTTCTGAATGAGGATTTGCAGGAAATCAAAAAGGAGTTGGGCGATGTGTTGCTGCATTTGGTTTTTTATGCGAAAATCGGTTCTGAAAAGGAGAGTTTCGATATCGCTGATGTGATTAATTCTCTAAATGAAAAATTGATTTTCCGTCATCCACATATTTACGGTGATACAGTTGCAGACGATGAAGAAACAGTAAAACAAAACTGGGAAAAACTGAAGTTGAAAGAGGGGAATAAGTCAATTTTATCAGGTGTTCCGAAAGGTTTGCCACCGATTATCAAAGCTTACAGAATCCAGGATAAAGTAAAAGGCATTGGCTTCGAATTTGATTCTGCTGACGATGCCTGGGCAAAAGTGCGGGAGGAATTGCAGGAATTTCATCAGGAAACCGATAAAGATAGAAAAGAAATGGAGTTGGGCGATGTGTTTTTCTCGTTGATCAATTACGCAAGAATCTCCGGACTGAATGCTGATACGGCTCTAGAAAAAACCAATGCCAAATTCATTTCGAGATTTCAGAAAATGGAGGAGTTGGCTGTGTCCAAAAATCTTAACCTAGCTGAACTTAATCTAGTAGAAATGGATGAGCTTTGGGAAGAGGCTAAGGTTTCTGAAAAATAAATCTTATCTGTTGAAATTTATAATGTCGCAGATTTGGCAAATTGACCAGATTTTTTATCTATATTAAATCTGCGAAATCAGCTTAATCTGCGAGATTTTTTAATCGATTATTCCGCGTCAATCAAAACTGCTAACTGAACACAATTTTCTGTAGAACGATTACTCCAAGCGTGATTGGTCCCGGTTTGTATAATAATGTCTCCAGCCTGTAAAAGTGTTTCGTCTGTATCGGTAATCAGATAAATTTCACCGGACAGAATAATGATATAATCCAGACTTTTGGTTTGATGCATCAGCGGGTGAGGTTGTCCAGCAGTTGCCTCGATTCCTAACTTGGCGGAATCTGAACATAACGAAAATAAGTTCCGTTTTTGATAACCGTCGGAATGGCTGAATTTTCTACCGGTTTTTCCTGTTCAAAACTGGCTGGCATTTTACTGGTCTGCCAAACATCGGAGATGATTAATCCTTGAAAATGCTTGGAAACATTGGTTACTATTTCGTCTTTCTCTATGTAAGGTTTTCCGTCTTTGGTCCCGGTTATGATTCGTCTTGGGATTGCTTTGATTTTGCTCATTTATTCTTGGTTCAGCATTATTAATTTTTTGCCCTGCGTTTGATTGTTTTTCAGTGTTTGCTGAGCTTCTTCCGCTGTTTTTGCAGAAAGTCCACCAACGATTTTTAGGGGTAATGGTTGAAGAATCTTACCGTCGATGAGTTCTCTAATTTGATTAAGTGAGTTTCTGAAATAATCATATTGCTTCTCCCTTGCATAAATGAAATTTGAAATGTTAAGAATCGTTGCGCCAATTCCGAAGAGTAAATCATTGGCTTTTGGTGTGATGAAATGTGTAACGTTGACATAGATTCCGTTTGCTTTCAGAACTTCGGATGAGACTTCTGAAAATTGCATTCCAACTGCATCAATCACGATGTCGAATTTTTGATTGTGATTGATTTCTAAAATACTCTCAGCTAAATTCTCTTGCTTATAATTAATGATTTGATTTGCATTAATTCCAATCTCTATCAATTGCTGAATACTTTCTTTGTTTCCGGCAGTGACAATTATTTTTTTATTGAATTTGCCTAATAAGATTCTAAGAATAAAATTTCCAACTCCGCCGGAAGCACCAGTTATCAAAATATTTTCTATTTGATTCCAATCAACTCGATTAAAAATCTGAAAAGCCGTAATTCCGATTGATGGTAAACCTGCGGCTTGTTCGAAGTTGGTTACATTTGGTTTTTTAGCAACAATTGCTTCGGGCAAAATGATTTGTTCAGCATATGTGCCATTGCTGCCCATACTTCCGCAAACGAAGAATACTTCGTCTCCGGGTTTGAATTCAGTTACGTCTTCTCCTGTTTCGATAACAATTCCTGAGCCCTCTCTTCCTAAGATTGGGGAAAAAAGATATTGTCGCTCGTGTTCATTTTCACGCATTTGATAATCGATGGGATTAAGTCCCGAAGCAATGATTTTGACTTTTACTTCATTAGGGAGAATTGGTCTTAATTCAATCGATTTATCTTTGAGTACATTATTTTCATTAAGGATAATCGCTTTCATCTTCATTTAATTTCTACAAAACTATGAGGAAAATACTTTAAATTTGTTACTAGTTAACAATAGGTAACTACTTACTTTGATGAAGCCGGAATGAAAATAATAGAGAACAATATTGAAAGAGAAACAACTTGTGCAGAAGAACTTCGGGCGATGCGAGATTCCTTGGAAATTCTTGGAGGAAAATGGAAACTGATGATTTTAAGATATCTTAATAACCGACAATGTCAGGATATTCATTTCAAAAAAATGGAACGGGAAATCGACGGAATCTCTGCAAAAATGCTGAGCAAACAACTTAAAGAGCTGGAAACTAATCTTCTCATTACAAGAACCGTAAAAGATGAAAATCAGCTAATGGTTTTCTATGCAATTACTGATTATGGAAAAAGCGTAACGCCACTTACGGAAAATCTTGTGGAATGGGGGCTCAAACACAGAAAAAAAATCATCGAAGGCTGATTGGTTTTAGAAGTTAAAAATAAATTCTATCATTGTATTTAATTTGTATATTTGATTTAATTAAATTTTAAAACACATCAAACTATGAAAGGTAAAGGTTGTATTGTATTAATCGTCATAGTAGCGCTAATCGCTATTGTAGGTTTTTGGGCAGTCGGTGTCAGAAACGGATTTGTAGGTCAGGAACAAAACGTGAATGCCAAATGGTCCAACGTGGAAACGGTTTATCAGAAAAGAGCTAACCTGATTCCCAACCTGGAAAGAACCGTTAAATCTTATGCAAAATTTGAACAGGAAACTTTGACAAATGTTGTTGAGGCAAGGTCAAAAGCGACTTCTATAAACATAGATCCGACTAATATGACGGAAGCAGATATGGCAAAATTCCAAGCTGCACAAGGCGAGTTGAGCGGTGCGCTTAGCAGATTGATGGCTGTTGTAGAAAGCTATCCAAACTTGAAAGCAGATCAGCAGTACATCAACTTCCAAAGAGAATATACAGCGATAGAAAACAGCATCCGTTCAGAAACTGTTTACTATAATGATGCTGCGAAGGAATACAACACCAATATAAAAACGTTTCCAAATAACGTGATTGCCAACTTCTCCAACTTCAAAGAAAAACCATATTTTAAAGCTGAAGCCGGCGCAGAAAAAGCACCAAGTGTATTTTCAGAATAATGAATCATTTTCTTACAGATACAGAGATGGCTTCCCTTGTGGAGGCCATCAAAATAGCTGAAGACCACTCTTCGGGTGAGATTCGTGTGCATATCGATTCTACGGCTGAAGATGATTTTGCCAAAAAAGCGTTTGCAATTTTCCGTTCGTTGGAGATGCATTTGACCAAGGAAAGAAACGGCGTTTTGTTTTATGTTAATTTTGAACAGCATTATCTCACAATTATTGGAGACGAAGGTATTCACAAAAAGGTAAAACAACAGTTTTGGGATCAATTGCATGACGAAATAACTTCTGAATTTGCAAAAGAAAATTATTATAAAGGTCTGAAAGATGCGATTCTGAAAACAGGACTTGAACTGAAAAAATATTTCCCGATTTCGGGGGAAAATATCAATGAATTACCGAATGATATCAGCTTCTCTTAAACGATATATTTTTGCATTATTCCTGATTTTTGGAGTATTTTCCAAGGCTCAGCTGGTGCCGGAAAAACCAAAGGTTCTGTATCCGGTTTATGATAAAGCCGGATTGTTGTCGGAATCTGAAAAGGATGCGCTGAACCAAAAACTCATCAAATTCTCCGATTCTACTTCCACAGAAATCGAGGTTATTATTCTTCCGACAACCAGTGGCGAAGATGTGAATTATCTCGCAACAATGTATGGTGAAAAATGGGGAATCGGACAAAAAGGCGTTGATAATGGTGTGGTTTTTCTGATTGCGACAGAAGACAGAACTATGTCGATCCAGCAAGGTCGAGCTGTTGAACAATATTTGACGGCATCGGTAGCAGGACAGATTCTGGATTACCTCGTAACACCTGCTTTCAAAAAAGGAGAGTTCTATAACGGGATTGACCGTGGAACTTCTGCAATTATGGAAGCGGTTCAGGGGAAGTTCAAACCTATTGTCAAGAAACATCAGAATGAAAACGGAATCAGTCTTGGTTCAATTATCATTATTATTGTGGTGATAATTATTTTATTCAGTATTATTAATGGCAATAACGGAAAAGGAGGAAACTATGATGACGATGATGTGATCTTGTCAAGACGCGGAAGCCGAAGATACCGAGGTGGATTTTTTCCGTTTCCGGGCAGCTTTGGCGGTGGCGGATTTGGAGGCGGGAGTAGTGGCGGCGGTGGATTTGGAGGCTTCGGCGGGGGTGGAAGTTTTGGCGGTGGCGGTGCTTCTGGCGGATGGTAATTGAGAAATTAATATATATAATAAAACCCGGATCTTTTTCGGGTTTTTTCTTTGTTTTGATTCTATTTCTAATAAAAAATAATTTGGGCAGTTAATTATTCTCCATTTCGTAATGGACTAGATCTTGATATAAAACCAAAAAATCACTATATTTACGAAAATCGAGATTTCTTTGAAAAAAACATTGGTTCTATTTGCGCATCCTTACTTCGAACATTCTACCACTAATGTTAGATTGTTAGAGTGTTATGAAGGTATGGATAATGTGACGTTCAGAGATTTGTACGAAGATTATCCCGATTTTCACATTCAGCCTTTCCGGGAGCGCAAACGGATTGTTGATTATGAAAGGATCATTTTTCATTTTCCTATCATCTGGTTTGGTTTGCCGCCATTATTAAAACTTTGGATAGATGAGGTTTTTGATATGCGCTGGATTTCCGAGAATGAAACCAATATACTTGCCGGAAAAGATGCGATCATTATTACAAGTGTTGGCGGAAGAGAAAATAATTATACGCAAGAAGGAAAATATGGAACGGAAGTGGAAGAGCTGCTTTCCGGGCTCAAAGTATCCTTACTTGTCAATAATATCGATCTCAAAAAAATACAGATCATTTATAACGCTGATAATCTTGACGACACGGAACTGGATCTGTTATGTGAAGAATTATCCGAAATACTAAAAATAGAATAGATGCAAGGTTCCATTGCAATGACAATCCTGATTTTTCTTGGAGCGGCCATTATTATGGTTCCGTTAGGGAAAAAGCTTGGATTGAGTTCAGTTATCGGATACATTCTTGGTGGGATTTTGATTGGTCCGTTCTGTCTGCAACTGACAGGAAGAGATGCGGAAGATATTATGCACGCATCGGAATTGGGTGTGATCATGCTGCTGTTTTTAGTAGGTCTGGAATTGGAACCTCAGAAACTCTGGCAAATCCGAAAAAGAATTCTGGGATTGGGTCTCAGCCAGATGCTGTTAAGTATCGCAGGTATCTTCATTGTGTTTTACATTGCAGGATTCGGGTTAAAAAAAGCACTCATTATTTCGCTCTGTTTTGCGATGTCGTCCACTGCGATTGTTTTGCAGACTTTGAAAGAGAAAAACCTTTTCCGCACCGTCAGCGGAGAATCTTCCTTTTCTATTTTATTATTTCAGGATATTGCCGTTATTCCGATTCTTGCATTATTACCTTTCTTGTCCAAGTCTCAGAAAGCTTTGTCTCAAGCTGAACATGAAAAAATACTGTTGCAATATTTACCCGAATGGTTACAGCCTTTTACAGTTATTTTAGGTGTTTTGGCATTAATACTTTTAGGAAAGTATATTTTTACTCCGTTCCTGAGATTTGTATCAAAGTCAGGGTTGAATGAGTTACTGACAGCAGCTTCCTTATTTTTAGTGATCGGCGTTTCAGAACTGATGATTTCTGTTGGATTAAGTCCTGCTTTAGGTGCTTTCATTGCAGGTGTAATGTTAGCTAACAGTGAGTTTCGCCACGAGCTGGAAAGCGACATTGACCCTTTCAAAGGATTATTGTTGGCCGTATTTTTCGTAAGCGTTGGTGCCACCATTAATTTCGATATTATTGCTTCGAAGCCATTTTTTATTTTTTCTGCGGCATTCATTGTTTTGGCTATCAAAGCTGTTGTTCTTTTTGGGATTGGGAAATATTATAAGATGAATAACGAGCAGAGTTTCTTCCTGGCGTTTGCACTGTCACAAGTCGGGGAATTTGCTTTTGTTCTGGTCAATTTTGCAGCAAGTTTATATCTTATAGACTATCAGGCGAATTCGGAATTGATGGCGATTGTTGCGATAACGATGTGTATATCGCCGTTACTTTTGATTTTCAAAGAGAAAGTTCTGGACAAACATTTCATACAACAGAAAAATGAAGAAAATGTTGAGTTGGGAATTATCAAACAACGTAAAATCATTATTGTAGGATTCGGATTTTTTGGAAGTACGGTAGGTCGTCTTCTGAAAGCCAATGGCATCCGTTCTACGGTTTTGGATAACGATCCGGACAGAGTAGCATTATTGAGGTCAAACGGCTTCAATGTATATTATGGTGATGCAACAAAACCTGCATTGTTGCGGGCTGCCGGAATCGAAGATGCTGAACTTCTGGTAATTTGTCTGGATGATCCGGAGAAAAATAAGTTTTTGGTAGATTATGCCAAGGAAAATTTTCCTGAACTCAAAATTTTTGTAAGAGCCAAAAACCGTTTGGATGCCTACGATTTCATTAATAAGAATGTCAATTATATTTATCGTGAAACACTTGGAACGGCTGTCGATATGGCAGTTGATATCCTTCAGGAAAATGGAATGAGGAAATATACGGCCAGAAGAATGGGTAAGCGTTTTATGTTGATAGACAAAGCAATGACAAGACGTTTGGCGAAAGAAAAGGACAAAGATATGATTACCTTCACCCTCCGCGAATCCCTTGAACGTGAAGCTGAATTATTGGCTTTAGACAGTATTTCCTTCGAAGAAAATCATTGGAGTGGCGATGAAGAGGATGAGGATAAATAAATTTGGTCCGCTTTATCTATGCTCTGTTTCTAATGTCGGTCCGTTGCTCCCAAAGAGTCGATTCAAGTTGGCTGTAAGCAATTCTATTTTAAAAATTATAAGGTAAAAGACTCTTGTTCTCTTAGTTTTCATTACTTTTATTCTCCGAAATATTTTATTAATGAAGAAAATAACAACGACTTTATTCATCACATTTATTGCATTGGGAGCAGGAAATATGATGATCAATGCTCAGAAGAAAAAAACTTCTGCAACTACAGAACAATCTATGAAAAATAACCCTTTTCTTTCAAAAAGTCCGTTGCAATATCAGGCGCCGGAATTCGATAAAATAAAAGATTCCCATTTCAAACCTGCTTTTGATTTTGGACTGAAGCAACATTCTGCAGAAATTGATAAAATTGCTAATAATCCTGAAAAACCGACATTTGAAAATACAATCGTAGCAATGGAAAAAAGCGGCGAAGTTCTGAACAGGGCGACCATCGTTTTTTATAATCTGACAAGTTCCAATACCAATCCGACTTTACAAAAACTGGAAGAGGAATACGCACCAATTTTTGCTTCGCACAGTGATAAAATATATCTGAATGACAAGCTTTACCAAAGAGTAAAATCGATTTCCGATGCCGGATTGGATGCAGAATCCAAAAGATTACTTCAGTACTACAAACAAAATTTTGAGATTGCAGGAGCTGCACTTTCTGCGCAGCAAAAAGAACAGTTGAAGCAAGTCAATCAGCAATTAGCAAAACTTGAAACCTTATTTTCTAACAAATTGTTAGATGCAAGAAAACAAGGTGGATTACTGATATCTGATGTTAAAGAATTAGACGGACTTTCACCGGACGAAATTGCTGCGGCTGCGGCTGATGCAAAGCTGGCAGGAAAGGAAGGTAAATATCTTTTGGCGCTTCAGAATACAACACAACAGCCGTTGCTCCAGAATCTTAAAAACAGAACAACCAGAGAAAAACTATTCAAAGCTTCCTGGTTGAGAGCGGAAAAAGGTGATAAAAATGATACCAGAGAAACTATCCAGGAATTGGTAAAATTACGTTTGAAAAAAGCCCAGATTCTTGGTAAAAAAAGCTTTGCCGAATGGAGATTACAGGACCAAATGGCAAAAAAGCCGGAAGCTGCAATGAATCTGATGAAACAGATTGCTCAGCCAGCGGTAGAAACAGCGAAGAGAGAAGAATCTGAAATCCAGGAATTAATTAAGTCTCAAGGAGGTAATTTCAATGTAGAACCTTGGGATTGGAATTTCTATTCGGAGCAGGTTAGAAAAGCGAAATATGATCTTGATGAGAATCAGATCAAGCCTTATTTCGAAGTGACTACTGTTCTGGAAAAAGGTGTTTTCTTTGCTGCTGAAAAATTCTACGGCATTACTTTCAAAAAGAGAACAGATCTTCCTGTTTATCATCCGGATGTGGTTGCTTATGAAGTTTTTGACAAAGACGGAAAATCTTTGGCAATCTATTATCTGGATTTCTTTACACGCGATTCCAAAAGTGGAGGAGCATGGATGAACAACTTTGTGAACCAGTCTTATCTTTTAGGAACCAAACCGGTCATCGTGAATGTTTACAATTTCCAGAAGCCGGCCGCGGGAAAACCTTCATTGATTTCTTTCGATGACGTAACAACTGTTTTTCATGAGTTTGGACACTCTATTCACGGGATTTTCGCAAGCCAGAAATATCCTTCGATTTCAGGAACGGCAACACCAAGGGATTTTGTAGAATTCCCTTCGCAGATCAACGAGCATTTTGCTTTGGAACCGGAAGTTCTGAAAAATTATGCTGTTCATTACGAAACCAAACAGCCGATTCCACAAGAATTGGTAGAAAAAATTAAAAAAGCATCGAAATTCAACCAAGGTTACGCAACTACGGAACTTGTTTCTGCCGCTATGAATGATATGATGTGGCATTCTGTTACAGATGACAAGCAAGTGATTCCTGTTTTGGATTTTGAGAAAAAAGCGTTAGCAGACAACGGATTTACAGTTGCTGCAGTTCCGCCTAGATATCATGCTCCTTACTTTGCGCACATCTGGGGAGGTGGCTATTCATCGGGTTATTATGCTTATTTGTGGTCCGAGACTTTGGATAACGACGCTTGGGAATGGATCAAGTCTAATGGCGGAATGACGAGAGAGAATGGTGATCGTTTCAGAAAATACATCCTTTCTGTGGGTAATTCTGTAGATCTTAACCAGGCTTTCCGGGATTTTGCAGGTCACGATCCGGATATCAAACCGCTTCTTAGAAACAGAGGTTTTATCAAATAACTTGTAAAAAACGCCTTCGGATTGAAGGCGTTTGTTTGTTATAAAATTATCTTCTGTAAGACTGATGAATAGTACGTTTGCAGAGGGTATTAAAAAGCACGTGTCTTTTGTCAAAAACGTACGTGCTTTTTTAATAAAACATACGTGCTTTTTTTAGAAATTAATACTGAGAAATTATTATTCCCCAATTTCTAATCTTGTGCTTAAGGCGATTCTGTTCCAGGAATTGATAATTACAATGGCCATGATGATCTCGGCAATTTGTTTTTCCGAAAAGACAGATTTTGCTTTTTGGTAAGTATCGTCACTAAGACCGTTTTGGCTAATCAATGTGATTTCTTCGGTCATTTTAAGCGCCACTTTTTCCTCTTCTGTGAAGAATTTGTCTGCTTCGTGCCAGGCGCTTACTAGGAATATTCTTTCAGCCGTTTCGCCATATTTGATAGCGTCTTTGGTGTGCATATCCAGACAGTAGGCACATCCGTTGATTTGTGAAGCGCGGATTTTAATGAGTTCTTTGATTGTTTTTGAAATCTCTGACTGGGCCAGATAACTTTCCAGTCCCAGCATTGCTTTGTAAGCCTGAGGGGCTGTTTTGCTGATGTTGATACGTTTTTCCATTGTTTTGATTGTTTTAATTTGTTGATACAAAGTTGGGGAATCGATAATGGGAAAAACTTAAACTGGTTTAAGAAAATATTTTCTCACAGATTTTATAGATTGAGCGGATTTTATTAATCTGCAAAATATGTTTAATCTGTGAGAGATCAATTTTACGAAATAGTCTTTTTTCTAATCTCACTCAGATATTCCGGAGTGAAACCGAGGAAAGAAGCAATCAGATATTGTGGAACACGTTGTACAAAAGCCGGATATTGTTTAATTAATGAGAAATAGAAATCTTCTTTGGAGTAAGTGAAAATATATTTCACTCTCCTTTGATTGGCTGCGAAAGCTCTTTGGTAAATAATCCTGAAATACTTTTCCATTATCGGGAAATCATTAAGAAGCTTTTCCTGAGACTCGCTGGAGATGGTCAGAACTTCAGATTTCTCAACCGTTTGAATGCTAAAATCAGCTGGTGTTTTGCGTTCAAAAGAAAAGTTATCTGTCATCCACCAGGTTTCCAGTGCGAAATCTGTGGTTTGTTCCGTCCCTTTTTCATTGATGAAAAACTTTCTGAGAAGACCTTTGAGGACAAAATAATTGGATTTGCAGATTTGTCCTTCCTCTAATAGAATTTCTTTTTTAGCAAACGATTTGATTTCAAAATAATCCATGATCAACGCAAAATCCTCATCCGTGATCTGGACGAATTTATCAAGATGAGATTTGAAGATTTGGCACATTGATTATTGATTTGACTGTAAATTTAAACAAAAAAGCAAAATGCCAATTGACATTTTGCTTTGTATATCCGGAAGGTTCTACATCCTTTCTAATATTTCTTTTTTCTTGGTCTCGTAATCTTCTAAAGATATTAAATCATTGTCCAGAAAAGCCTTTAGTTTCATCAATGTTTCCATTGGGTCTTCTGCTGTTACTTCTGGTTTTACCTCTTGTGGCTTTTGTGGTTCTTCAGGTTTTTCGTTTTGTGTATTGACCGTAATTCCTCCGGCTGTGGCTCTTTTCTCCTCCAGTTCTTTTTGTCGGCGGTATTCTATCATTTCTTCCTCTTTGCCTTGAGCGTATTGATACAGCTTTCTGGCCTGAGATTTAGGAATATAATCTATTGTTTCTATGAATCCTGTGATAGCAGTCATTGTAAAAGTGGAACCCAAGATAGCCTCACTGATATGACTCTCAGCAACATCTTTCCAAAGGTAATCTTTGAAATCAGTCACCAGACCGAACGACTTGGAGCGGAAAAATAGGATTCTTTTATTGGTAAGAACGATAGAATCCGGAGATATATTAATGGCTGGCTTGTTTTGAACTGCAATATATTCCACCGATTCACCATTGGTAAGCAGGTCATTGACTTTTTCTATGATTTTTTCTATGGCTTTCGGGTCTTGCTCTTCGTTCAGGAATTTCTTGAGATTATTAATCATTATTTGAATTTTTGTGATTGAGCTTTAATAAAGTTTTTATCTAATGTGAAATTACAAAAACCAAACCGAATATTACAGTTTAAAAACAAAAAAGCAAAACCCATCTAGGTCTTGCTTTTATAAATTAATGTTATGAAATTTATTTCTGTTTCAATTGTTTTAAGATTTCTTCACCAACGCTTTTTGCGGATTGTGGATTTTGTCCCGTGATTAATCTTCCGTCTGCAACTACGTGATTCTGCCAAAGTCCCGATTTTTCAAAGATTGCACCTCTTTCTTTTAATTGATTTTCCAATAAGAAAGGAACTACATTTTCCAGTTTCACGGCAGTTTCCTCTTCATTGGTGAAAGCATTTATTTTTTTACCTTCAACCAGATATTTTCCATTTGATAATTTGAGGTTTACAAGAGCGGAAGGTCCGTGGCAAACTGCACTTACAATGCCGTTGTTTTCATAGATTTTTCTTGCAATATTCTGTAATTCTGTATTGTCCGGAAAATCCCACATTGTTCCGTGTCCGCCGGCGTAGAAGATTGCAGCATATTTTGACGGGTCAATGTCGGAAGGCTTCATTGTGTTTTCAATTTTTGTACGGTACTCTTTGTTCCCCCAGAATTCTTTATTGACAGCATCTTCCAGATTAAGTCCGTCTACCGGTGCTTTTCCTCCTTTTGGGCTTACAAAATCGATATCATAGCCGGCTGAATGCAAAACTTCCCAAGGATGGGAAACTTCACCAAGATAATAACCGGTTGGTTCGTTTGTACTGCCTTTTTTGTCGTGACTGGTTACCACGAATAAGATTTTTTTGCTCATAACTTTGTTAGATTTTTTGTTCTGCGCATTTGCAATATTCAACATCGAAACCAATGCAAATAGAACAGAAAAGATTAAAACTTTGCTTTTCATTATCACAATTTTAAAATTTGATACTGCAAAATTCTACAAAATCGAGACCGAAAGAAAGGATGTAAATCAAGGTTTTTCTGTGATATAGGTCACATTTATTTTGACAATCTGCTGAGTGTCTCTCTGGATACGCCAAGGTAAGAAGCGATAAGAGACTTTGGAACACGTTGGAAAAGAGAAGGGTAGTTGCTGAGCATCTGCTCATAACGTTCTTTTGCGCTGTGAGTCAAGAGTGAAAGGATTCTTTGCTGAAGCGCAATGTAACCAGAATTGGATTTCTTTCTGAAAAAATGTTCAATCTTATGAAGCTCAGCACAGATTTTTTCACGGTTTTCCAACGAAATAGAAAGTACTTCGATATCTTCTATACAATCAATATTCAAGGTTGAATAGGTTTGATTAAAATAAGCCTGAAAATCGGTAATCCACCAGTTTTCCCAAGCAAACTGAAGAATGTGCTCTTTACCATCATCAGGATTAGTATGATAAGCTTTCAATAAACCCGAAACTACAAAGTGGTCGTTCCTGACAATGTCGCCTTGCTGAACCAGAAACTGATGTTTCTTAAGTTTTTTGACAGAAAAATGAGACAGCAAATAATCGAATTCTTTATCCGTAATCGGTGTGATTTCTTCGATATGTTTTCTTAGTTTGTCGCTCATTTTTGAATTTCTTTGTCGAAGATAAGAATTAAAACAAGTTTATAAAAAAAATCCATTCATTTTGAATGGATTTAAATATTTAAAATTAATTCTCTAATTGACTACCAAGATACTCCCATTCCTGCAAGGTCAAATCCAGCTCTTCTTTTATTTTATTGTAATTTTCCAAAACTTCTTCCGAAGGATTTTCTTTAGCAAAAGATGCTTCGAATTCTTCGATTTTCAGTTCCAGTTCAGAGATTTTTTCTTCTACTTTTTTAATTTTATTCTGGATGTTTTTTTGCTCTTTGCTGACAATGGTTGTGGATTGATTGTCAGTTGCTGGTTTTGATTCTTGAACCTTAGCTTTTGGAGCTTCAACCTCTTCTTTATGGAGTTTTGACCTTTCCGCAGAGATTTCCCTTATGCTTTCTTTTTGTCTGTATTCCAGATATTCATCAATGTTTCCAAGGAATTCTTTCATCTTTCCATCACGGAATTCAAAGATTTTATCAGACAAACCTTGCAAAAATTCACGGTCGTGGGAAATAACGATTAATGTTCCTTCATATTTCTGAAGCGCTAATTTGATAATCTCCTTTGACTGGATATCCAAGTGGTTCGTAGGCTCATCCATAATCAATGTGTTGAACGGACGAAGCAACAATTTACAAAGCGCCAGACGGTTTCTCTCACCTCCGGAAAGAACTTTGGTTTTCTTAGTCACATCTTCACCTTGAAACAAGAAAGAACCTAAAAGGTCACGCACACGTGGTCTGGTTTCTTCCGTCGCAGAATCTTCTGCTTCCTGCAAAACGGTTTTCTCAGGCGTCAAAACTTCTTCCTGATTCTGTGCAAAATAACCGATGCTCACATTGTGACCAAGATTCCATTCTCCTGTATAATCTTTAATATCGCCGGCAAGAATCTTTGCTAAAGTGGTTTTTCCCTGCCCGTTTTGTCCCAAAAGAGAGATTCTGTCGCCACGTTCTATAAAGAAATCAACATTGTCAAAAATTTGCTTATCACCATATGCTTTTCCCAGATTTTTAGCTTCGAAAATTACTTTCCCCGGTGTTACAGACGGTTGAAAACGGATATTGAATTTAGAAACATCTTCATTATCAATCTCGATTCTCTCTATTTTATCTAGTTTTTTGATTAATGATTGGGCAAAAGAAGCTTTAGTCGCACTCGCACGGAACTTGTTGATGTTGTCTTCCATCTGCTTGATTTCCGCATCCTGGTTTTTCTTGGCTTGTGCCAACTTTTCTCGGCGTTCTTTTCTCAGTTCCAGATATTTGGAGTAGTTGGCTTTGTAGTCATCAATTTTTTTATTATTAACATCAAAAGTTCTGTTGCATATCGAAGTCATAAACTGTTTATCGTGACTTACCAAGACAATCGAACCTGGATAATCTTTCAGGAAATTCTCCAACCAAATGATAGATTCCATATCTAGGTGGTTGGTAGGCTCATCCAGAAGCATGAGGTCGTTTTTCTGAAGAAGTAGTTTTGCCAGCTCAATTCTCATTCTCCAACCTCCGGAAAACTCATCAGTGATTTTTTGAAAATCGTCTGCTTTGAAACCCAAACCAAACAGCACTTTCTCCACATCGCCTTCAAGATTGTAAGCATCATGATTCATTAATAGGTCATTCAGTTCCGTCATTCTGACAATCAGATCAGAATAAGCGTCACTTTCGTAATCGGTTCTGATAGCTAACTGGTGATTGACATCTTCCAGCTCATTTTTCATCGCATTGATCTGTTCATAAGCCTGCATTGTCTCATCCCAAACAGTTCTTCCTTTTACAAAATCAAGATCTTGCTTTAAGAAACCAATCGTGATATTTCCTTCAGGGACTACCGTGCCTTCATAAAAATTGATTTCTCCGGAAAGGATTTTAAGAAGTGTGGATTTTCCGGCTCCATTCTTACCAACCAACCCAATCTTGTCATCTTTTTTGATGGTAAAATTGACGTCCCGGAAAAGATAATTTCCTGCGTGATGTAATCCTAATCCTTGTGCCGATATCATTGTAGTATATGTTTAAATTTCAATTGGCAAAAGTAGGGTTTAATTGAAGATGAATCAAGAGAAAAGAATAAAGAGAGAAGACTCTGAAAATTGAGACTAAAAGTCTTTTGAAGTACTAAGTTTCTCGCAGCCCGACTTATCTCTGATTCTTTATTTATTTTTATTTGAATCGATGAACCGCTTCGCTAGGTTTGAGCGGAAATCCTTTTTACGCAACGCAGTGGAGTAAAAAGATTGGGAGTCCTTCGACAGGCTCAGGATAAACTACAGGCGGATAAAGCTGCCCAAATAAGTATTAATGTAATTGCGAGAGCCTCAATCTGACAAAGAAATGTTAATTATTGTCATTAAAGAAGCAAAAACTTATCTTTGCAAAAATTTTTATAAAATGAGTAAGCCGATTTCGGAATTTATAGAAAAGTACTATTTGCACTTCAATGCAGCTGCGTTGGTAGATGCTTCCAAAGGTTATGTTGCTCACCTGAAAGATGGCGGCAAAATGATGGTAACATTGGCTGGAGCGATGTCAACTGCTGAACTTGGGAAAATTTTTGCCGAGATGATTCGTCAGGATAAAGTGGATTTTATTTCTTGTACAGGAGCCAACCTGGAAGAAGACCTTATGAATCTTGTTGCACATTCGCATTATGAAAGAGTTCCTCATTACCGAGACCTGACGCCGCAGGAAGAATGGGCCCTTCTGGAAAGAGGACTAAACAGGGTTACTGATACTTGTATCCCGGAAGAAGAGGCTTTCAGAAGATTGCAGAAACACATCTATGAAATCTGGAAAGATGCTGATAATAATGGCGAAAGATATTTTCCACACGAGTATATGTACAAAATGATTCTTTCTGGTGTTCTTGAGCAGTATTATGAGATCCCGAGAGAAAACTCATGGATGATTGCTGCGGCTGAGAAGAATTTGCCAATCGTAGTTCCGGGATGGGAAGACTCTACAATGGGTAATATTTTTGCATCCTATTGTATCAAAGGCGATTTGAAATTCTCTACAATGAAATCTGGAATTGAGTATATGGCTTATCTTGCTGACTGGTACACAAAAAATTCAGATGGAAAAGGGGTTGGGTTCTTTCAAATTGGGGGAGGAATTGCCGGAGATTTTCCAATCTGTGTGGTGCCGATGCTTTATCAGGATATGGAAATGCACGATATTCCTTTCTGGAGTTATTTCTGTCAGATTTCTGATTCTACAACTTCTTACGGATCATATTCCGGTGCAGTTCCGAATGAAAAAATCACTTGGGGGAAACTGGATATCACAACACCAAAATTCATTGTTGAAAGTGATGCTACCATCTGTGCACCTTTGATGTTCAGCTATATTCTGGAGAATTCTTAATTATAAGTCATAAAAAATAAAAAAGCGTTCAATTCTGAACGCTTTTTTATGATTGAATTTGAATATTTAATCAAGAGAATTAAGCAATACAATATACCTGTAAGCAAAAATCGCTTTCTGGATTTTTGTCAGTTTCGTAGGATCTTTTTTGCTGTATTTTGGTAAAATACGTTTGTTGACACCATTTAGAAATCTGAAAAATGCTTTTTTCATATTACTTATTTTATTTGAATAAGTTACAATTTCTGCGCCGTAATTTGAAGTTGATAATTTATCACAGCATCATTACATTTTCTATTGCCGCTACCTTTTTATAGATGCTGATAACCTGGTCAGCATCCAATACAAAGCAATTGATGGATACGGAAGTATATTTTCCATTGGAACTTTCTCTGTTGGCCAGAGTGTATTTGAGATTGTCAAAAACTCTTAGAATTTCTGTGATCTTTTCCGAATCACTTGTAATTATGAATTTGAAAAGATATTCTTCCGGGAAATTATGCTGTTGTTCTAACTTTTCTTTAAGAGACTTATAAAAATCTTCTGGATTTGCATGGTTGCTTTCTATAATATTTGCCATTATTCTGTTTTATAATAAATTAAAATCTCCGAAAAAAATTCGGAGATCAAAGTTACTATATTTATTTATCTTTTATGATGGATTTTCAGCGGTTGCTGTCTGAGGAAGAGAAACTTCGTCTGGAGCAGCTTCTAACGCTTTGTCCAAAGTGAATAATGATTCATCAGTTGCTTGGTCACCGCCTGCAATTTTAAGCTTATCAATCAGTTCTAAAGCTAATTTTTCTTCTTCAATCTGTTCTTTTACAAACCATTGCATAAAATTCCATGTTGCCCAATCTTTTTCCTGGAAAGCGAGATCCACAATATTATAAATTGCTGTGGTATTATCAACCTCGTGCTGAAAAACCTTATTAAAGCAGTCGGTTAAATTTTGTGGATTTTCTGGCGGAGCAGGAATAGCTTCGACTTTTGCTTCCCCGCCTCTGTCCAATATGTATCTCATAAATTTGATCATATGATTTCTTTCTTCCTGAGAATGTCTGTATAGGAAATTGGCAATTCCGCCGTAACCTTTGACGTCAGCCCAGCACCCATAAGAAAGAAAGATTTGTGAAGCATGCGCTTCTTTGGTCATTTGTTTAATTAATGCAGTTTGCATCTGATTGGATAGTCTGTTGGTATTCATAAACTTTGTATTAGTTATTATTATGTTAAATGTAAGCAATGATTAATTACTCATTTCGAAGCAATAAGAATTGATATTTCTAAAAAAATCAAATATTGAGCCAAAAAAAGGGGATGTTTTTTGTGGTGTTTAAATAGATATAATTCCTTTATTTAATTTTATTTATCTGATTTTCAGTATTATAAATGTATTTTAGTAAATATTAACATTGTGTTAATAAAAATTTTTATATTCGGAGAATAAGAAAATAATACATAAGAATATTATGAGAAAAAATTATGTTAAATTACCATTGTTGATCGCTGCTTTGTACTTTGGCGGTGATTTGCATGCGCAATCCACACAAGATACTGTTACAAAAGAGAACAAAATCGAAGAAGTTGTTGTGATTGGATATGGGACGCAGAAGAAAGAGAATGTTACAGGAAGTATTGGTGTTATTACTGCCAAGGATTTAGCCGATAGGCCTAATTCCAACCCTTTGAGTTCAGTGCAAGGTAAAGCTTCCGGAGTTCAGATTTTTAACTCAGGAAGACCGGGAGAATCGCCCAGAGTAGACATTAGAGGTATTGGCTCAATCACGGGAAGTACTGTATATATTGTGGATGGTTCTATTACAACAGATATTTCGTATCTGAATCCACAAGATATTGAATCGATGAGTATTTTAAAGGATCCGTCCAGTTTAGCGATATTTGGAGCTCAAGCTGGTAACGGTGCTGTCATTATCAAAACAAAGAGTGGTAAAGGAAAACCTACCTTCAACGTAAACTCTTATTTGGGAATAAAAACAATTACTAATATTCCTAAAATGGTCAATTCTGATCAATATATTGAGCTATACAATGAAAAGTTGTTGAATGACAATGGTTCTTCTGCGGGCTCGATTACAAGAGCAAATTATCCTGCCAACACAAACTGGTTTAAAGAGGTTTTCCGTACCAGTGCAATCAATTCAAATGATTTTTCAGCTTCTGGTAGTATAGGGAAACTGAATTACTACGGAAGCGTTAGTTATTTACAAGATGAGGGCAACTTAGCTGCCGGAAGAGGTGTAAATTCTGGAAGTAATTTTAATAGATTTACTGTAAGAGGTAATTTGAGTTATAAAATTACGGATAATATTACAATTGGTGACAATTTTACATTTTCCAAGATGTTGACCAATGCAGCCAACAATCCTTTGCTCAATGCATACAATGCTCCGCCATTATATTATCCGATAGATCCTGCTACAGGCACTTACCAATATTTTACATTAGTTACGGTGAATAATCCGAGAGCACAGCTTGATCTTTTCAGATCTCAGAACAGACAACAGAGACTTTTAAACAATGTTTGGGCCGAGGTTAAGTTCTTAAAGGATTTTACCTTCAGAAGTAGTTTGACAAATGATAACTTGAATTCCAACCTTTATGAATACACTCCTGCTATTACATATATTCCGCAACCTAGCCAGTCAAGCTTAGTAACAAGAGATTCTAGAAACAGGGATTATGTTTGGGATACAACGTTGAATTGGAAAAGAGCTTTTGGCGACCATAACTTAGATGTACTTGCAGGCTATTCTCAAACTCAGAATTATTATAATCAAGTTTACAGAAGTGCCGCTAATGTGAATTATGATGGAACGAATGGCTCATTAGATATTGGTAATGGTACCAATGCTTTTGAGGTTAATATGTATGATGTTGTTAGAAATGTAGTTCCAACATTAAGTAGAATTCAATCTGTTTTTGGTAGAATTAATTATGACTATCAGGGACGTTATCTTATTAATGGATCTATTCGTAGAGATGGATCCTCCAACTTTAGTGAAAACAGAAATGAAGTTTTTCCTTCAGTAAGTGCAGGTTGGGTTGTTTCAAAGGAATCTTTCATGGGAGATCAGAACATTTTTAGTCTATTAAAGCTACGCGGTAGCTGGGGTAGAACAGGAAATCCAAATGTGCCGCCCGGACAATATGACTTATTTATTACAAATATTAATGCAGGTGCCTATTATGGCTCAACAGGTAGTCCAGCAACAACTATAGATCAAATTGTAGATAATTCCATATCTTGGGAAATTACAACAGGTAAGGATTTCGGAGTTGAGATGGCTTTCCTTAATAATAGTTTAAAATTGGAAGCAACCTATTTTGATAAAGATACAAAGGATGTAGTTTATGGTGTAGTACAAGGAACTGTCTCTGGTGCTAGTAACTGGGCTAGCTATGTAACTAATGCCTTCTCTTTTAATAATAAAGGTTTCGAGCTATCCTTGAACTATGATAAAAAGCTCTCAGAAAAAGTGAGAATAGGTTTTTATGGTAATTTCACATCTTTGAAAAACGAGATCACATCTGTTTTTGGTGGTTCTTATGCTAACGCCGGAGCAAGTTTATTTGGTAATCAGATTATTAGATTACAAGCTGGTCAGGCTGTTGGTTCTTACTACGGTTATGATGTTGCTGGGGTATTCCAGACTGATGCCGAAGCTGCTGCATCAGGACAAACAGGAGCTAAAGCTGGATGGTTCAAATTCACAGATAGAGATGGTAATGGGATTATTGATGAGAGAGATAAAACGTTTTTGGGAAGTCCAGTACCAAAAGGAACCTATGGATTTGGATTTAATATGAATATTTCGAATTTTGATTTTGCAATCGATTTTCAAGGTGTTTTCGGAAACAAAATTTATAATTACAATAGAGAACAAAGATATGGTAATGAAAGCTGGGATTTAGATTTTTATAACAATAGATGGCATGGTGCTGGTACATCCAGTAGCTATTCAATGGTAACCAATAATCAGTCTGTAATTCTTCCAAGTAGCTTTTATGTAGAAGATGGGGCTTATTTCCGAATTAGAAATATCCAAGTTGGCTACACTTTACCAAAAGGTTTCTCAAATATGCCAAACTTCACTAAAGTCAGACTATACCTTAGTGCACAAAATCCTTGGACGACTTTTAAATACAATGGTTTCTCACCTGAAATTAATAATACGGATAGAGTACAGATGGGTATTGATAACAATATTTATCCTTTATCTGCAATCTATACATTGGGTGCGAACATAACTTTTTAATTAGAAAATCATGAAAAAAATATTTTTATCGATCACAATATTTGCTCTTTTTGCTGGATGTAAAGATGAATATCTAGATGTGGAACAACCAAACCGTGTCAAAGCAGATGCTTTTTTTACAACCCAAGAAGACGCTATGCTTGCTACCAATGCTATTTATAGTTCATTGAGAAGCTGGGAAAACTCAGCATTTCCTGCACAATATGTTTTTGGAGTTCCTGCTGATGATGTGGAAAAAGGTTCTAACCCTGGTGATGCCTCGTTTATAAATGCTTATGATCAATTTACCTTTACAGCAAGTGATGGCGGTGTAGAAGGTTACTGGATTGGGCAATGGCAATTTGTTAACAGATGTAATCAGGTTATCACCAATGTACCTGCTATTAATATGGACGGGGCTTTGAAAAACAGATTAATTGCCGAAGCGAAAATGCTGAGAGCCTATTTTTATTTTAATCTTGTCAGAATTTACGGAGGTGTTCCAATTTTTGATGGATTACCAGCTGATAAGAACTACAATATACCAAGAAATTCAGTAGATGAAGTATATAATTTCATCATATCAGATCTTACTGCAGCAGCAGGTGTACTTCCACAATCGTATGATGCTGCCAACTTAGGAAGAGTAACAAAAGGGGCAGCATTAGGTCTTTTATCCAAAGTTTATCTTTATAAAAAAGATTGGCAAAAAGCTTATGATACTTCTAATCAGGTAATTGCTTTGGGATACTCATTAGATCCGGATTTCAATCATCTATTTCGTCCAGCCGGAGAATTTGGATCAGAGTCGGTATTTGAAGTAAATTGTGAGTGTTCAGCGCAATTTGGAGGTAGTCAGTATGCCGAAGTCCAAGGGGTTAGAAATCAATTTGGCTGGGGCTTTTTTACACCGACTCAAGCTTTGGAAAATGCTTTTGAATCAGGCGATATAAGAAAAGAGCTGACTATTTTGAGAGAAGGTGAAACGACACCAGAAGGTGATTTGATCAAAAAAGGAGATCCGCAAGCTGGGAATTCTTGGAATCAAAAAGTTTATGTCCCGACATCTTTAAATAATAATGCTTGTGGATACGGATCAATTCAAAATATTAGAATATTAAGATTTGCCGAAATTCTGCTAATTAATGCAGAAGCTGCTAATGAACTTGGAAATACATCTGTTGCTATTACAAACTTAAATAAGGTCAGAACTAGAGCTTCATTACCAGGAACTACTGCGTCCACACAATCTGCCTTAAGAACAGTAATCTGGCACGAAAGACGAGTTGAGCTGGCAATGGAAGGAGACCGATTTGTTGATCTTGTTAGAACAGGACAAGCTGCAACTGTATTAGCACCTTACGGTTTCAAATCTAATAAAAATGAAGTTTTCCCTATTCCATTGAATTCAATAAATCAAAGTAATGGTGTCTTGACTCAGAATCCAGGATATTAATATTTTGTTTTTACATATTAAGAGGAGAATAAAAATTCTCCTCTTTTTTTATATTTTTATTACAAAATAATTTATCATGAAAAACCTTCTATCATTATCCATAATCTCGTTATCCGTTTTATTATCCTGCAAAAACACAAAGGTAGCATCAGAAACTGGAAATACATTAGTTTCTAAGAATTGGACGGATAATCAGTTAATGGACAAAGTTCAAAGTGATGCGCTCAAATATTTTTGGGACTTTGCTGAACCCAATTCACTCTTAGGAAGAGAACGTTACCACGAAGACAACATCTATCCGGACAATGACAAACATGTAGTTACAACAGGCGGATCCGGATTTGGGTTAATGACGATTCTGGTTGGTGTTGACAGGAAATACATTCCACGCAGGGAAGCCGTTAAGAGGTTGACTCACATTGCAGATTTTCTGGAAAAAGCAGACCGTTTTCATGGCGCCTGGTCGCATTGGATCAATGGTGAAACCGGGAAAGTTGTCCCTTTCGGAAAAAAGGATAACGGCGGAGATCTTGTTGAGACGGCATTTTTGGTTCAGGGAATGATTTGCGTCCGCGAATATTTCAAAAACGGAAACGAGGAGGAAAAAGCTTTAGCGGCAAAAATGGACAAATTGTGGAAAGGTGTAGAATGGAATTGGTACACAAAAGGCGGTCAAAAAGTATTGTATTGGCACTGGTCGCCCAGCTATGGTTGGGAAATGAACTTTCCTTTAGAGGGTTATAACGAATGTCTGATTACCTACGTTTTAGCTGCATCTTCACCCGATTATTCGATTGATTATGATACCTACAACAAAGGCTGGACTCGCAACGGGACTTACACAACCGATCGTACAAAATATGGGCTTCCCTTGTATGTAAAGCACAATTATGCAGAAGAATTCGGCGGACCATTATTCTGGTCTCAATATTCTTATTTAGGCCTTGATCCAAGAGGTCTTTCGGATAAATATGTGAAAAGCTATTGGGATCTCAACCGTAATCATGTCTTGATAGATTATAAATATTGCCTGGAGAACCCTTACAAATACAAAGGCTATTCAGAAAAATATTGGGGGCTTACCGCAAGTTATACAAGAAACAAAGACGGTTCGGTTGGATATGCTGCGCATCAGCCGATGAAAGAGGATTTTGGAGTGATCACGCCGACAGCTGCTCTTAGCTCAATGCCTTACACACCAAAAGAATCTATGGCATTTTTGAAGTTCTTGTACGAAGAGAAACCAAATTTCATTGGACAAGCCGGACCTTACGATGCTACTTCAGTTAATTTTAATGACTGGACGACGCCGCGTTATCTCGCAATTGATCAGGGAACAATTGCGCCAATGATTGAGAATTATCGTTCAGGATTATTATGGAATCTGTTCATGAATGCGCCGGAAATCAGAAACGGACTCAAAAAAATAGGATTTAAATCTACGGAGCATAAAATTCAATAGATTTAATTTATTATCTTTGGATCAGAACTCATTGTTTCATTTTGACTCAATGGGTTTTTAGAGGAGCTTATACCTGCTTTCCACTATATCTTTTTTGTTTTATCACAAATTGTAGTTTTTAACAACAAACAACAAAAACAAAAAAGGATGCCGATGCAATCAGGGCTAGGGCGTTGGTCGGGATAACAAGATTTTGTAAAATATGAACATTAGGTATATTTGAAGAAAGGTATATCAATACAAAAGAAATCAAATGGCTTTAAAACTTAAATATCTCCCACTTCTTTTATTAGTAATTAATCCATTAGTAAAAGCGCAGGAAATCAAATCGGAGTTTAATAGTGAGGTTAAAATCCAGAAGAAACTATCATACATTCTGGACTTACCTCAAAATATAAAAACAAAAATTCCATTAATAGTATTTCTTCATGGTTCAGGAGAAAGAGGAAATAACCTGGAAATAGTAAAAGCACACAGCCCATTTACTTATAAAAATCTTATAAAGGAACCAGTCGCTATTCTGGCACCTCAATGTCCGGAAAATACTTGGTGGGATACGGATGCGGTTTATTTCCTTATCAGAGAGATTTCGGAAAAATACAAAATAGATAAAGAAAGAATTTATCTCACAGGATTATCAATGGGTGGTTGGGGAACTCTGAAGTTGGCAGGTGAGCACCCTGAAATGTTTGCAGCAGTTGCAGCAGTTTGCGCACCAACAGACAGAGTAATGCTTGCTAATATTCATCAATACAAAGATCTGAATATCAAATTGTATCATGGCGGAATGGATGATGTAGTTCTTCCGGAGAATGCATTTAATTTCTATCAGAAATTACACCCAATCAATCCAAAAGCAGAGTTGATTATTTTCCCAAATGATAATCATAACTCCTGGGATTCTACCTATTCTGATCCTAAACTTTGGGATTGGATGTTATCATTAAAAAAATAAACGTTAAAGAAAATAAATATATATAAATGAAAAAGTTTATAATCCTAGCTGCGTTGGCATTATCGCCCTATTTTTTAGCGCAGGACATTGTAACCAAGCCCGCTCAGTCTTTCCAGTCGGCACAATATCAGTCTAAGAAAAAAGCATTCATAGACAATTTGATTGCCAAGATGACTTTGGACGAAAAAATCGGACAGTTGAATTTACCTTCATCCGGAGATTTTACAACAGGACAAGCTCAGAGTTCTGATATAGGAAAGAAAATAGAACAAGGTTTAGTTGGCGGATTATTTAACATCAAAGGTGTTGATAAGATTCGTGATGTACAAAAAGTAGCTGTAGAAAAAAGCCGTTTGAAAATTCCAATGATTTTCGGAATGGATGTGATCCATGGTTACGAAACTACTTTTCCGATTCCATTAGGATTGGCAGCGTCTTGGGATATGAATCTTATACAGAGATCAGCTCAGATCGCGGCTCAGGAAGCTACAGCAGATGGGATCAACTGGACATTTTCGCCAATGGTAGATATTTCAAGAGAGCCAAGATGGGGAAGAGTTGCGGAAGGTTCAGGTGAAGATCCTTACCTGGGAAGTGAAATTGCAAAAGCAATGGTTTATGGGTATCAAGGGAATGACTTATCAAAAAATAATACAATGCTGGCTTGCGTGAAGCATTTTGCACTTTATGGCGCTCCGGAAGGCGGACGTGATTATAATACAGTTGATATGAGCCACGTTCAAATGTATAACACTTATTTCCCACCATATAAAGCGGCTGTGGATGCGGGAGCAGGTTCTGTAATGGCGTCTTTCAATGAGGTTGATGGGATTCCTGCAACAGGTAACAAATGGCTGATGACGGATGTTCTTAGAAAACAGTGGAATTTCAAGGGCTTTGTCGTGACTGATTATACAGGTATCAACGAAATGACAGATCACGGCATGGGAGATCTTCAACAGGTTTCAGCATTAGCAATGAATGCCGGAATTGATATGGATATGGTTGGCGAAGGATTCTTGAAAACACTTAAACAATCCATCTCGGAAGGAAAAGTGTCTGAGCAAACGGTGACAGATGCTGCAAGAAGAATCCTTGAAGCCAAATATGATCTTGGACTTTTCGATGATCCTTATAAATATACAGATTCTAAAAGAGCTCAGAAAGAAGTTTTCAGCCCAAAACATTTAGAAGCAGCAAAAACGATTGCATCTAATTCTATGGTTTTGATGAAAAATGACAAACAGGTTCTTCCACTTAAAAAATCAGGAACAGTGGCCGTTATCGGACCATTGGCAGATAACGCGATGAATATGACAGGAACCTGGAGTGTTGCTGCAAAACATGCCAATTCTATTTCATTATTGCGAGGTTTGAAGGAAACAGTTGGCAAAGATGTGAATTTTATTTTTGCAAAAGGAAGCAACGTTTACGAATCCGAAATGATGGAACAGCGTGCCGCTATGTTTAATAAAACAACAGACAGGGATAACCGTCCTGCTGATCAAATCAGAAAAGAAGCTGTGGATGTTGCAAGCAAAGCAGATGTAATTGTTTTAGCGATAGGTGAAAGTGCCGAGATGAGCGGTGAGTCAAGTTCAAGAACAGATATTACAATTCCGGAAACTCAAAGAGAATTATTGAGAGAACTTAAGAAAACTGGTAAGCCAATTGTTTTGGTTCTGTTTACAGGTCGTCCTTTGGTTCTGACGGAAGAATCTCAATTGGCTGATGCAATCCTGAACGTATGGTTCCCGGGAAGTATGGCTGGCTATGCAGTTTCTGATGTTCTTTACGGAAAAGTTAATCCTTCCGGAAAATTACCGATGACTTTCCCAAGAAGTGTAGGTCAGGTTCCAATATATTATAACGCGAAGAATACAGGTCGCCCTTTAAGTACAGAAAATACTGACAAATGTAATTTCGAAAAATTCCGTTCCAATTATCTGGATGAGTGTAACACACCGCTTTATCCTTTTGGGTATGGATTAAGTTATACTAATTTCGGTTATTCTGATGTTTCTGTAACTAACACTAAACCTTCTGGCAATACTAGCATCGAAGCTAATGTGACTTTAACAAATAACGGGAAATATGATGGAGCAGAAGTAGTTCAGCTTTATGTCAGGGATTTGGTTGGAAGCAATACAAGACCCGTTAAGGAATTAAAAGGTTTCCAAAAAGTCTATTTGAAAGCTGGCGAAAGTAAAAAAGTAACATTCAAAATTTCTCCAGAAGATTTGAAGTTTTATAATAATCAATTGAAATACGATTGGGAAGCTGGAGATTTCGATATCATGATCGGAACCGACTCTCACAATGTTAAAACAACGAGAATCAATTGGTCTAAATAATTAAAAACCGCTTCGAAAAGAGGCGGTTTTTATTTTTATTATTCTTTGATGAATTTCTTGGAAATCCACTTTTGATTATCTTTTTTCAGATTCAGCAGATAGGTTCCTTGCTGCAATTTAGAAACATCAATGCTGTTATCAGTATCAGACATTTGAACCTGATGAATAATTCGTCCTGTTAAATCCAGAATTTCTGCAGAGATATTTTTTTCATTCACATTTTGAAGATAGATTTTCTCTTTTGCAGGATTAGGCGTGATTAAAATATTAACTTGGTTAATATCAGAAACGGCAAGATTATTAGTTTTGATTTTATAAATGGTATTGCCTGCTGCTACGTAAAGTTGTTTCTGATTGTCCTCACCGAAAGTTGTAAAATTCGCTGAAAAACTCGGACTCCAAACCATCGTATTTGAAGTATCCAAAACACCTATTTGAGCTGAACAGTAATCTGCAAAAACATATTTTCCTACGAGATCTGTATAAAGGTTACCTCTGTAGAGATAACCGCCCGTGATAGAGCATTTTCCTCCGGAATGATCGTATTGAGCAACCGGGAAAGTCATTGTAGAAGCGTTGGCACATCCTGTGGTATTATAAGGGGTGTTTCCTTCGTAACATCTCCAGCCGTAGTTGATTCCTGGTGTTGCTGCAGATACTTTATTGATTTCTTCGATGTCACCTTGTCCGACATCAGCAATCCAAACCTGATTGGTGGTTCTGTCAAAAGAGAATTTCCATGCATTCCTAAGGCCGTAAGCCCAAATTTCGTCAGCGCCGTCAATTCCCACGAAGGGATTATCTGACGGAATATTATAAGCATTATCCGAGTTGACATCAATTCTCAGCATTTTCCCTAAAAGCGAATTTTTATTTTGAGCATTATTATTCGGATCGCCACCGCTTCCGCCATCGCCGGTAGATATCCACAAGTAACCATCTGCTCCAAAATGAATACTACCGCCATTATGATTAGTAAAAGGCTTAGGGATAGTTAAAAGAATTTTTTCCGATGAAACATCTGCTGTATTAGGATTTGACGAGTTTGCTGTGAATCTGGAAACTCTGATTGATCCTTGCAAATTATTATAATAAACAAAAAAATATCTATTGGTTGAAAACTGAGGATGAAATGCCAGTCCCAGTAATCCTCTTTCACCTCCAAAAGTGATGAGGTTGGAAATATTCAGAAAGTTATCCGGAGCAATAGTTCCGTTTTCATTCACAATCTTGATAGTGCCGAATTGCTGGACAACAAATAATCTATTGTCAGATGTTGGCGATGCAACAATCTCTACAGGATTAGAAATCCCGGAAACAAAGTTCTCCAGGCTAATGGTCTGAGCCGATAAACAGGCTACTAAGAATAAGCCGATCCAAAGTAAAAGTTTTCCCATAACTTATTATTTTATAATTAATTATAGCCTTACCAAATTATATGCCTGTTGAGTGATTCTATTATTAATTTTCATAAAAAAATCTGATTTTCTTTCATTTTTCGAATAGATAAAGCCGATTTGTTATTTTAAAAATTTAGTAAATACATATTTCTCATTTTCAAATTCCTATTTCCGTTATAAATCATTATATTTGCCGACTAAAATTATATATATCGTAAGAAAATGCAAGGAAAAGGACTCGTTACACTAGTTGCCATCGTTCTTGGACTGATTTGTCTCAATGAGCTTTTGCCTTCTTTCTATGCCAATAAAATAGAAAAGGAAGCTAGAGCTATTGCAGGTGATAATCAGGTAAAATACCAAGCCGAACTCGACAGACTTTCGAAAGACACGCTTAATCTTGGTTTTACAAAACTGAATTATACGTCTGCAAAGCAAAAAGAAATGAAGTTGGGGTTGGACCTAAAAGGTGGTATCAACGTATTATTGGAGATCAACCAGAGAGATTTGGTAAATGATCTTAGTAATTATTCTACAAACGCTACTTTGATAGAAGCGCTTAACAGAACAGATCAGGCTCAGAAAAACTCGAGTAAGCAATATATCGAAGATTTTTTTACCCAGTTCGAAGCTGTTAACAAAGAGAAAGGTACGAATCTAAAGCTTGCTGATCCGGAAATTTTTGGAAACACCAATCTTTCTGAGATTAAATTCAATACACCTGACGATCAGGTAAAAAACATTGTAAGAAGAAAAATCGATGCGTCTGTAGGAACGGCTTATGAAGTTCTTAGAACCCGTATCGACAAAATGGGTGTTACTCAGCCAAACGTTCAGAGAGTTCCTGGAACCGGAAGAATCCTGGTAGAGATGCCAGGTATCAAAGATATCGACAGGGTTAAAAAAATGTTGGCGACTTCTGCTAAACTTCAGTTTTGGGAAGTACAGATGGGGCAGGAAGTTTTACCATATTTCTCAGAACTTAACCAATTGGTAAAAGTTAAAGGAGATTCAATAGGTGTTGCTAAAACAACAAATTTGACAAATCTTATCCAGTTAAACTCAACGCCTGGTAATGCTGTTGCTAATGTAAAATTATCGGATACAGTAGTTGTTAATAAAATCCTTAATAGTGCAATTGCTACAAAAGCTCGCCCGGTAAACTTAAAGTATACTCAGTTTATGTGGGGATACAAGCCAGAGAATAATACTTCTAACAGTCTTGTATTATACGCTATCCGTGGGAATATCAATCAAAAGGCTCCGGTTGACGGTGCTGTAGAATCTGCAAATATCAACTATGACCAGCTGGGACGTATTGTTGTAGATATGCAAATGGATTCTCAGGGTGCTCGTGATTGGAAAGCAATGACGGAGAAAAACAAAGGAAAAGTTGTGGCTGTAACGCTGGATAACAGAGTTTATACTGCACCAATGGTAAATGAGGTCATTCCTAATGGAAGAACGCAGATTTCCGGAAATTTTACTCAGGAAGAAGCTAAAGATTTGGTTGATGTTTTAGGCGCAGGTAAATTGCCTGCAGGTGCTAAAATTGTTCAGGCTGATGTTGTAGGACCTTCATTGGGAGCTGAATCTATCAATGACGGGATTATGTCATTCCTTATTGCATTTGCGGTAATTATTGTTTACATCATTTTCTATTATGGTGGAGCAGGGGTTTACGCAGTTATTGCAATGATTGTCAATTTATTCTACATCTTCGGGATCATGGATTCTGTAGATGCAACATTGACGCTTCCGGGTATTGCAGGTATTGTATTGTCTATGGCAATGGCAGTAGATGCAAACGTAATTATATATGAAAGAACAAAAGAAGAATTATTCCGAGGGAAAAGTATTCTTGAAGCATATAAAGATGGTTTCAAACATGCGATTTCTGCGATTATTGACGGTCACGTTACGACTTTTATTACAGCATTAATTCTTTACATCTTCGGAACAGGTCCAATCAAAGGATTTGCGGTAACATTGATGATCGGTCTTGTTATGACATTATTCACATCTGTATTATTGTCAAGAGTGATGATTTTCAATAGATTGAATAAAGGTAAATCATTATCTGTTTGGACTGCTCCAACCAAAAATCTTTTCAGAAATACCTGGATCGATTTCATTGGAAAAAGAAAATGGTCTTATATTGTATCTGCAATTTTAATGGTGATTTCAATTGCTTCAATTGCAATCAACGGCTTCAAATACGGAATCGATTTTACAGGTGGGCGTAACTATGTTGTAAGATTTGAAAAACCGGTTGACGCTAGTAAAATTGAAGAAAATATTGCTAAGCTGATGAAAACTGCAGACGGTAAAAACGAATCTGTGGAAGCCAAAACTTTTGGTAATTCTTCTCAATTAAAAATAACGACAGATTATCTGATTGATGACGAATCTCTTGCGGCTGACCAAACTGTTGAGCAAAAAATCTATGAAGGTCTTAAACAAGATTTGCCGGCAGGTATGAGTTTGGCAGATTTCAAAGCAGCAGATAAAGGCCATGCAGGAATAGTATCTTCTACAAAAGTAGGACCTACAGTTGCGGACGATATCACAACACACGGTATCTTGGCAGTTATCGCTTCATTGATTGGTATTTTCATCTATATCTTGGTAAGATTTGATAAGTGGCAGTTCTCTCTTGGAGCGGTTGCCGGTCTATTCCACGATACAGTGGTGATCTTGGGTGTTTACTCATTATTTTACAAAGTAATGCCTTTCAATATGGAGATTAACCAGGATTTTATCGCAGCAATTCTTACGGTAATTGGTTATTCGATTAACGATACGGTAATCATCTTTGACAGGATCAGAGAATACCTGCGTGAGAAAAAAGCCTTGACACTGGCTGGATTATTTGATGACTCTATTTCCAGTACAATTGGTAGAACATTCAACACATCATTCACAACGATTTTGGTAATCCTGGCGATTTTCATCTTCGGTGGAGATAACCTGAGAGGATTTATGTTCTGCTTATTGTTAGGTATTGGATTCGGTACATACTCATCTATTTTTATTGCATCAGCTACGGCTTATGACTTCCTGAGAGGAAGGAAAAAAGAAGATAAGGTTACAGGAAAATCTTCTACCGATGTAGAATTAGCGAAGTAATTCCTTACGATACTTAATAAAAAAAGCTCTCAAGTAATTGGGAGCTTTTTTATTTGAAACATTTTCTAAATTTGGGCACCTTTTCCGCGCTCCGCTCCCGCTTTTTTGTTCGTCATACTTCCTCACAAAAAGAGCTCCACTCAGCTCGGGTGCGCTTTGCAGGTCATAACATTGGTTGCCAAATTTAAATATTTGTCAATAAAAAAATCAATTTTTCAAATCTTCAAAGTAGCAAATCAAAAAAATATTATCTTCGCAACTTATGAAACAGAATCAAAAATCAGCAGCAATAGGTTTTATATTTATCACACTTTTGATAGATATCACAGGTTGGGGCATCATCATTCCCGTGGTACCGAAACTGATAGAAGAACTGATCCACGCAGATATCAGCGAAGCAGCTAAATATGGTGGCTGGCTGAGTTTTGCTTATGCTTTCATACAATTTATATTCTCACCATTGGTCGGAAATCTAAGTGACAGATTCGGAAGAAGACCAATTATCTTATTATCACTTTTCGGATTTTCCATAGATTATATTTTTTTAGCATTATCGCCTACTATCTGGTGGCTTTTTGTTGGGAGAATCATTGCCGGAATTACAGGAGCCAGTGTTACTACAGCCAGTGCTTATATTGCGGATATCTCCACGGATAAAGATCGTGCAAAAAATTTCGGATTAATAGGAGCCGCTTTTGGGCTGGGATTTATTATTGGTCCTGTCTTAGGTGGTGTGTTGGGGCATTATGGTTCCAGAGTTCCGTTTTATGCGGCGGCAGCTTTATGTATGCTCAACTTTCTTTATGGTTATTTTATTTTACCGGAAAGTTTGTCTAAAGAAAATCGCAGAGAGTTTGACTGGAAACGTGCCAATCCTATTGGGTCATTAAAGCTGCTTAGAAAACATCCGGAGATTTCGGGATTAGTAATTTCTTTGATTTTGATTTACATTGGTGGACATGCTGTACAAAGTAACTGGAGTTTCTATACCATGTACAGATTCAACTGGGATGAAAGAATGGTAGGTATCTCTTTGGGCGTTGTAGGACTAATGGTTGGGTTGGTTCAGGGATTGTTGATAAGGTGGATTAATCCGAAAATCGGTGACCGTAAGAGCATCTACTATGGCCTGTTATTATACTCATTCGGAATGCTCCTATATGCATTTGCGACACAAGGCTGGATGATGTTACTGTTCACTATCCCATACTGTTTAGGTGGAATCTGTGGACCAGCATTACAATCCATTATTACCAAAAATATCCCGTCCAATGAGCAGGGTGAATTGCAAGGCGCTTTGACGAGTCTTATGAGTGCAACGTCTATAATTGGTCCACCAATGATGACCAATTTATTTTATTATTTTACTCACAAAGAGGCACCTTTCTTATTTCCCGGAGCGCCTTTTTTTCTTGCCTTTTTATTATTTATGGTAAGCATCTTTTTTGTTTATATCAACTTCAACAGAAAGAAAAAATAAATTTATTTAGGGAAATTATTAAGGATAGTTTTACTTTTTATATTCTAAAATCAAAAGGAATAATAATTTCTAAGCTATTTTTAAGTAAAAATTAATAAAATTCTCTCTATCAATTCTATAAATGTTTCTTAATTTTGTCAAATGGAATTGAGTATTGGAGAAATGCTGATGATTGCTCTGGCAATTGTCGTTCTGTTCGGACCGGATAAATTACCCGAGATCGCAAGAGGTCTTGGCGAAGGAGTTCGTAAAATGCGTGGGGCAGTGGATGATATCAAAACCGAAATAATGAAGGAAGCGGACAATCCTGTTTCCGAAATCAAAAAAGAGATCGAAAAGGTGAAACAATCTGCGCAGGAATTCAATCCCTTGGCAGACAAAAAAACGGAGGCTTTTCTTAAAGAAGAGACACCCAAAATCGACCTTTCCGAGGACGATTCTCACGAAGGTCCAGTAAGCAGATAATATGAACTGGCTCATTGAAAAGGACCAGGAATTATTATTATTCCTGAATAGATTAGGAGACTCAGCTTTCGATCCTTTTTGGCTTCTGATGACAAGCAAATGGTTCTGGATACCGTTTTATGCTATATTGCTTTATCTTCTTTACAAAAGTTTTCCGTTAAAAAAATTAATTTTTGTCATTATACTCATCGCAATTGGAATTACAATTTCCGATCAGCTGGCTGGTATTTTCAAATACGGTGTTGGCAGGCTAAGACCCTGTCATAATGATCTGTTGATGGCAAAGATGCGGTTGGTAACCTGCGGAGGACAATTCGGATTCTACTCCTCACATTCTTCAAATTCTTTTTTTCTGGTCAGTTTTTTATCGATTCTGATTGGTGAAAAATATAGAATACTTCCTTATATCTTACTTTTCTGGGCACTTTTGGTTTCATATAGCAGGATCTATTTAGGAGTTCATTTTCCTTTAGATGTTGTATATGGAGCGGCTGTTGGATTTTTTTTAGGGGGTGTTTTTGCCAATCTTGCAAAAAAAATTATCGCAAAAAAGTAAATTTTTTTTTTAGGAGCTTAATCCCGCTATCCACTATATCTTTTTAAGCAAAAAAATAAAAAGGATGCCGTTACTATCGGGGCTAGTTAGCAATTCGGAAGCCTTTTGAAAGTTTAAACCTAACAACAATCAACAACTGTTATAAGATAAAACTCAATTTTAATCATTATGATAAGGTTTTCCCTGCAAAATAGTTGCTGCCCGATAAATTTGTTCCACGAAAAACAGCCGAATCATCTGATGTGTAAAAGTCATTTTTGACAGAGATACTTTTTCATTAGCACGCTGATAGATCTCCTCAGAAAAACCATAAGCTCCGCCAATAAGTATGTTTACCTTTTTTACTGAATTTCCAAGCCAGAAATCAATTTTTCCGGCAAACTCGCGGCTGGTAAATTGTTTACCTTTTTCATCCAGCAGAATGACCAGATCAGAAGAGTCTATTTGGTTCTGAAACAGCTTGGCTTCTTCTTTTTTCAGTTGATCAGGATTCAGGTTTCTGGCGTTTTTCACATCCGGAATTTCCAGAAGTTCAAAGTTCCAGTGTTTTGGGATTCTTGGCAGGTAATAGCTGATAAGAGAAACAATTTCTTTATCATCCGTTTTCCCGATGCAGATCAAATTAATACGCATTTAGTATATTTGTGAGGCAAAGATAAATGAATGGCAAAAAAAATACGACGTTTTTTCCTTAAAATCCAAAACTTTTTCGACGGAATTCATATTCCGGTTTTAGGAATTTCTCTGTGGAAAATGTTCGGGATTTATTGCAATGCGATTTTCAAAAATCCATTAGGACGGCAGGCTGCTAGTATTTCATGGAATTTTTTTCTCAGCCTTTTTCCGATGATTCTGTTTCTCTTGTCGGTTTTGCCTTATATGCCGCATTATGATAAACTTCAGTTTTATATTTTCGAAGTTCTGATGCCAAGAATTTTCCCTTCGCATATGCAAAGTGATGTGACAAACTATATCCAGGGTAATATTATTCCTAACATGAAGTCGATAAGTAATTTAACAATCTTATTGTCTTTTGTATTCGCTACTAACGGTTGTTTTACGCTGATTAACGGATTCAACAGGAATACAGAATTACAGAGAGGCTTTGTGAAAGAATATGCTTTGGCAATGCTTGTAACAATCAGCTTTCTGACATTGGTTTTTCTTTCTATTTTCGGGATCTATTACAGCGAAGTTGTTCTGAAGCTTTTTACACCAACATATGATATCAGCTGGTTTACTAAAAACATGACCAAAATTATCGGTTTCATATCGTTTCCATTGTTTTATTTTATTTTGCTGACACTTTTTTACTGGGTGGGCTGTCTCAAAATTACAAGACTAAGAGAAGCTTATCCGGGCGCTGTTCTTACAACGGTTTTATTTGTTTTACTGACTTACTTTTTCGCTATTTATGTGGCTAATATTGCAAGATACAATGTCCTGTACGGTTCCATTGGTTCCATTATTTTGGTAATGGTTTGGGTCAATGTAAACGTGTTTCTGGTATTGATGGGTAATGAACTGAACCTGGCGATCAAAAAAGTTAAATTGGAGAAATTGGTTCGTGAAGAAATGAATTCTACAGAAATGATTGAATCCTAATTTTTCTTCATTTTTAAAATCAAATAACCGGTAAGCCCGGACAAAACAGACGCAAACAGAATACTGATTTTAGAGAGATTCTGGATTGCGGTCTCATTTGGGAAAGCTAAAAGCGATACAAAAATCGACATTGTGAAACCGATTCCGGCCAGGAACCCAACGCCGATCATTTCTTTCCAGGCAGATAAAGCAGGCATTTTTCCCCATTTCAATTTTATAGCTAAAAAGGAAAACAAATTGATACCTAAAACTTTTCCTGCAAATAATCCGAAGATAATTCCCAAACTCAATGGGCTGATAAAATGACTGAATATTCCGGACTGAAAAGTAATATTAGTATTTGCTAAAGCGAATACTGGCATGATTAAAAAGCTGACAGGAATGTGAAGTTTTTGTTCTAATTTTTCTAATGGCGAAATCTCGGTTGTAGAAACATTGGTAGGAATTGTAAAAGCTAGGATAACGCCCGCAATTGTTGCATGAATTCCGGAATGATGCATAAAATACCATAGGAATAATCCCGGAATAATGTAAAAGAGGATCTTTGTAATCCCAATTCTATTGAGAATAATTAACAAAGCAGTTATTCCGCCGCAAATTCCCAAAGAAATCCAATCTATCGAGTCCGTATAGAACAATGCAATAACGATAATTGCCCCCAGATCATCAACGATTGCCAGAGCACTCAGGAAGATTTTCAAAGAATTAGGAACACTCTTTCCAAGCAGAGAAATAATAGCAAGCGAAAACGCGATATCAGTCGCCATTGGAATTGCCCAGCCATTTTTATAACCGGTATTATGATTGAATGCAACATAAATCAAAGCCGGAATCACCATCCCGCCAACAGCTGCGAAAATCGGCAAGCTTGCTTTTCTGATATCAGACAATTCGCCTTCGAGTAATTCCCGTTTGATCTCCAGACCAACCAAAAGGAAGAAAATGGCCATTAGTCCGTCATTGATCCAAACGGAAACCGAATAATCCAAATGAAATACTTCTGTTCCTATTTTCGAATCCAGAAGATTTTGAAATGCTTCTGCTGGTGACGTGTTAGCAATAATTAATGATACTATCACACAGACGATCAATAATACACCGGAACTTTTGCTGCTATGGAAAAATTGCTGAAAATACTTTGATAAAACCATTACATTCTCTTCACTTTAGAAACGCCATTAATTGCCTTCAGCTGCTTGAATGTTTCCTCAAGCTGACTTCTGTTTTTAACTTCAAGATTGATGTTTCCTGTAAAAATGCCGTCGTTGGAAGCAATGCTCATACTCTTCATGTCCATATTCATATTGTTACTGATAACCGCCGTGATGTCGTTGATCATTCCCATTCTGTCAAGACCTTCGATCTCGATTTTGATTCTGTTTTTGAAACTTTCAGCATTGACCCATTTGGCCTGCAGAACACGATAATCATAATTAGCTCTCAGGTTGATTGCGTTGGGGCAGTTGTCGTTATGAACTTTGATGCCGTCAGAAATCGTAATAAATCCGAAAATCTTATCACCAGGAATTACGGTGCAGCATTTAGCAAAACTATAATTCAGTTTTTCTTCATCTTTTCCGAAAACAATCATATCCAAATTGGAGTCGACTTTTTCGACATATTCCTCTTTGTTGGATGATTTTCGGAAACGGTTGAAAATATTGCTGAGAATACTTTTTTTGTCAGAATATCTTTTGATATCACCAATATCGAATGTTCCGTTCTGAAATCCTAGAAATAGATCCTGGGAAGTTTTCAGATTCAGGAATTTTTGCAAACCATTGATTTCGTCATCATTGAAATTCAATTTGGCGTGGCGCATTTTTCTTTGCAGAATTTCCTTTCCTTCTGCTGTATGCTGATTTTTTTCCGAATTAAGGATATTCTTAATTTTAGATTTGGCTTTGGAAGTGACTACAAACTCCAGCCAGTCAGCTTTTGGTTTTTGGTTCTGTGACGAAAGAATATCAATCTGATCACCATTCTGAAGCACATAACTGATCGGAACCAATTTTCCATTGATTTTCGCACCCAAACATTTCATTCCAAGATCTGTATGCACAGAGAATGCAAAATCCAATGCAGTTGCGCCGGTTGGTAATATTTTGATTTCACCTTTTGGCGTGAAGACAAAAACTTCTTTGGAGTAGAGATTCAGTTTGATATTATCAAGAAGTTCTGATGTAGAGAGGTTTTGCTGTTGTTCCAAAACTTCCCGTATCTCTGTAACCCAGTTTTCAAATCGCTGATCGTCACTGTTTTTGCGGTAACCTTCTTTGTATTTATAATGGGCAGCAACACCTTTTTCTGCGATGTCATCCATCCTTTCCGACCGAATCTGAACTTCGATCCATTTTTTATCAGGACCCATTACAGTAAGGTGCAAACTTTCGTAGCCAGTAGATCTCGGTTGAGAAATCCAGTCGCGCATTCGGGAAGGATTACTTTGATAAAGGTCGGTGACGATAGAATAGATCTTCCAGGCAAGGAATTTCTCATTTCTCGGATCGGATTTATAAATGATTCTGATGGCGTAATTATCAAAAACTTCCTCAAAGGTCACATTCTGTTTCTGCATTTTACGATAAATGGAACTGATGGCTTTCGCACGGCCTTTTATGGTAAAATTGAGTCCTTCTTCTTTCAGTTGTTCAGAAACTTCTTTGGTAAATTCCTCAACATATTTTTCGCGGCCTTCTTTGGCGATTTCCAATTTACCAACAATCTCATTATAGATATCAGGATTGTTATATTTCAATGAGAGGTCTTCCAGCTCGGATTTGATATTATAAAGTCCAAATCTGTGAGCCAAAGGAGCATAGATGTAAGCGGTTTCTGCAGCAATTTTTTTCTGCTTTACAGGATGCATACTTTCCAGCGTTCTCATGTTATGCAGGCGATCTGCGATCTTGATGAGAATCACCCGGAAATCTTCAGAAAGTGTCAGCAACAATTTTCTGTAATTTTCAGACTGAACCGATATGTTCTGCTGGTTCATCACAGAGATTTTTGTCAAACCGTTAACGATATCCGCAATATTTTTCCCAAAGATTTTTTTAAGATCTTCATACGTGTATTCGGAATCTTCGATCACATCGTGGAGTAGTGCGCAGGCAATGCTGGTTGCGCCTAAACCAATCTCGTTGGCCACAATTTTTGCAACCTCTATCGGATGGTAGATGTATGGTTCTCCAGTTTTTCTGCGTTGATCTTTGTGAGCATCCAGAGCAATATCAAAAGCCTTTCTGATAAGCTTGTTCTGCTCCTCATCCAAAGTACGGTATGTGTTGGAAATAAGGTCTTTATATCTCGCAAGGATTTCCTTGTTTTCTTTCTCTAAATCGTAAATCATATAAAATGTAAACTCACAAACGAATATAAGAAATTTAATACAGATTATCAAGCTATCTTTGTGCCAGATTTTTCTAATAAGCTGATTTTGAAAATGGAAAATTACTGGCTTTTATTCCGGAAAGTTTGCAGCGTTTTGATGCCGCTTTACATTCTTTTTTTGCTTTATCTGATGTTTTTCGGATTTGGCAGAAGCCAGTATGATATTAATATTGTAAGGATGATTCCTATGTTTTCAACAGCTGGTTTTGTTGAGCAGACGATTCTTTGGAAAACAATTATCATTAATATCCTCGGTAATATCCTGATGTTTGTTCCGTTTGGGTTTTTAGGAATTATATTTCCGAAACTTAATGATTTCAAAAACCTGATTATTCATTTTCTTTCAGCAATTACCATTGTGGAAAGCCTTCAGTATTTCACAAGACTAGGCGTTTTCGATATTGATGATATTATTCTGAATACAATTGGTATGGCAACAGGATTCTGGATATATCAATGGTTGAACAGAAGGTTTATTGGTAAGGATTCTTAGTATGAACTTCCATCCATCTTGCCGGATCTTTGATATTATTCCAACCAAATTTTTTATAAAGTTCGTGCGCATCAGCAGTTAAAAGAATCCACCTTCTCAAACCTTGTAATTCCGGATGATTCATAATGTTTTCCAATAATAATTTTGACAGACCAAGTCCACGATAGTCATTCAAAATAAAAACATCGCCCAAATAAGCAATTGTCGTAAAATCTGTAATCACTTTTGCAAATCCAACCTGCTTGTCTTTGTAAAACACACCGAAACAGAAAGCATTGGCAACCGATTTTTCGACAATATCTCTCGGAATTCCTTTTGCCCAATAGGATTCTTCTGACAGATATTGATGAATTATATCAATATCCATTTTGGATTTGTCGGTAGAGATATAAAAGTCTTGCTGGTTATACATTGTTATGAATTTAATTCTTTGGCTCTGTTTTCTGCGGCTAAAATTCCGTTTTTGAGAATAGATTTCAATTGATTTTCTTCGAAAGTTTTAAGGGCGGCTTCTGTTGTTCCGCCTTTTGAAGCGACATCTTTTATGAGTTCTTCCAAAGATTTATCAGAATTATTAATAAGATGATAAGCGCCCAGCATTGTCTGCTTGACGAATAATTTCGAAAGGTTTTCATCGATTCCCATTTCCGTTCCGGCTTTTATCATTGCATCGATGATGTAATAGAAATAAGCTGGCCCGCTTCCGGAAAGAGCTGTTACGCCATTCAGAAGACTTTCGTCTTCCAGATAAACAGAACGTCCTGTGGAGTTTAATAATCGTTCAACGTTCATCAATTCGGAGAAAGAAATTCCTTCTGCAGCAGTATAACCTGTGATTCCCATTCCGAGAAGAGTGGGCGAATTGGGCATTGCTCTTACGACGGATTGATGGTTGAGCAGTTTCTGGATTTTTTCAATCGAGATCCCTGCCATTATTGATAAAACCATTGATTTTTCGGGTATATTGAAAGATAAATTTTCTGCGACATAACTAAAATCCTGAGGTTTCACAGCAATAATAATCAAGTCTGCTTCTAGATTTTCAACTTCATCAAAAGACGAAATTTCAGAATTCGGAAAAATCGATTTTATTTTCTCCTTTTTATTTTGATTTCTTGTAATCAGATGCAGGTTCTGAGGTTTTATCAGTTCATATTTCAAAAATGATCTGGAAAATGATAAACCCATATTTCCTGCTCCTAAAACTGCAATTTTCATTGGTGTTTTTTAGGTTTTAAATTTTAACAATTCCCGTCGATTTCGCAAGAATCGCCTTCGTTGATGATATTGATTTTTGAATTATTTTCAGAAAACTCTGTCCAGCTTTTTTCCAGGACTTCCGAAAACAAATCCGTTGGTTGTGCTCCGGAAACACCATATTTTTCATTGAAAACAAAAAACGGAACACCTCTTATTCCCATAGAATTGGCTGCGGAAATATCTTGATTAACCAGGTTTGCTAAATGGGGAAATTCAACAGCTTTTTGGATTTCCTCTTCAGTGAAGCCTAGTTTTTCTCCAATTTCACAAAGAACAGCAACATCGTCAATATCTTTTCCTGAAATGAAATAAGCTTCGAAAAGCAATTCTTCCATTTCATTTGCTTTTCCTTTTTCTTTGGCAAATTGAACCAGCATTTGACTTTTGAAAGAGTTGGAAACTTTCACTTCATCAAAATTAAAATCAATGCCGGCATTTTTTCCTGTTTGGATCAGATTCTCGTGCATCTGCATTATTTGAGGCATCGGAAAACCTTTGATTTCGGAAAGATATTCGTAATGATTTTTGGACAGATCCGTTTTCATATTCGGATCCAGTTGAAACGAATGCCAATTGACTTCAACCTGATCATTCTGAACAAACTTCCGAAGGGCTTTTTCAAAATTCTTTTTTCCAATAAAACAAAACGGACAACGCGTATCGCTCCAGATATCTACTTTCATTTTTTCTTATTTTAAATATTTTTCAGAATCATAAATACCATCAACTATCAACCAGAAATCTTCAACTAAATAATATTGACTTCCCGTTCCAATTCAATTCCAAATTTCTCTTTTACTGAATCAATAATCATCGTAGAAAAATCAAAAATCTCTTGTCCGGTTGCATTTCCCGTTGCATTGATGATAACCAAAGCCTGTAGTTGGTTGGAAGCTACATTTCCGATTTGTTTGCCTTTCCAACCGGCTTGTTCTATTAGCCAGCCTGCAGGGACTTTCACAAAATCACCATTCGGATAGCCAGGGATATTTTCGAAATTTTGTTTTAAATTTTCAAATTGTGAAGCAGAAATTGTTGGGTTTTTAAAGAAACTTCCTGCATTTCCAATCACTTTTGGGTCGGGTAATTTGCTTTGTCTGATATTAATTACAGCTTTGGAAACATCCTGAATCGTTGGGTTACTGATTCCCATTTTTGCAAGTTCCGACTGGATTGCACCATATTCCACATCAATTTTATGGTCTTTTCTGGTCAAGCGGAAAGTTACTTCCAAAATGACGTATTTCCCTTTTCCTTCCTGTTTGAAAATCGAATCTCTGTAACCGAATTGACATTGTCCAGAGTTTAAGGTTTCTAATTCCAAAGTTTCAAGATTCAAGACTTTACAACTTTCAAAAACATCTTTGATTTCGGTTCCGTAAGCGCCGATATTCTGCATCGGCGATGTTCCCACATTTCCTGGAATCAACGAAAGATTTTCCAGCCCGCCATAATTCTTATCTAAACAATACATCACGAACTGATGCCAGTTTTCCCCAGCTTTTGCAGTCACCAAAACCTGATTGTCATCAATGATTTTTTCAGTAATGCCTTTTAGATTAAGCCTGATGACTAATCCGTCAAAGTCCTTTGTCAGAAGAATGTTGCTTCCGCCACCCAGGAAAAGGATTGGGAGAGTTTGTGTGTTTGAGAATTGGAGACTTTCTAATAGTTCTTCGGCAGAATTAACTTCTGAAAAATATTGGGCTGAAACCTCAACTCCGAATGTGTTGTATGGTTTTAAAGAAACGTTTTCTTGGATTGACATTAATATTTTTTAAGAAGATTTTCGAGATTATTTTTCAGTTTTTGGATTTGGGTGTAACCTTCGGAACCTTCCGGGACGTTGATTAATTCATACTCTTTATCAGTTGTTGTGATTCGGAAAATGTCATCCGGACCATCATAATGGCCGCGTGCTTTTCCGCTTTTGGTTTTTTCCAAAAGAGAAATGTTGATGTCTGCAACGATTTTGTCCCAATCTTTTTGATTGATTTTCTTTTTGAAGACAGGGTAATCTTCAAATCTTCCACCGGTTTTATTCGATTCCAGGGAATCTTTGGTTGCATTGATGAAAGAGCGGCCGCCTCTTCCGGCTGTGTGCGTATACGAAACTGATGTTATATTTGTTTTCTGCGCAGAAGTTTTGCAATTGATCAGAAGCATTGCAAGGACAGAAAGTATAAACCCGATTTTTAATATTTTCATCATAATTAATTTTAAGATTGATGTAAATTTAATGATAAAACCACATAGAAATTTTAATTTTTAAGAGATTTTAAAACTATTTTTTCTATGTGGCTTTGACGAAGAATTTGGAATTGAAATTAATTCAAACCAAACTCAGCTCTGTATTTTTCAATTGCATCTTTCAGAAGCTCAACACTTCTTTTAAGGTCTTCCTGCTTCAGGACATAAGCGATTCTTACCTGCTTTTTACCCAATTCCGGATTGCTGTAAAATCCTCCCATTGGCGCAACCATAACGGTTTCGTTGTTGTTGGAATAGCTTTCCAGAAGCCACTGAGCGAATTTGTCAGAATCATCAACCGGTAATTCTACACCACAATAGAAAGCACCTTTTGGTTTTGGACAAATCACGCCGGGAATTTCATTCAACAGTTCTACCAAAAGATTTCTTCGGCTGGTGTATTCTTCCCTTACTTTGGCAATATATTCTGCATCATTTTTGTGAGCAGCTGTGGCTGCAATCTGACCTAAAAGAACAGGACTCAATCTGGCCTGTGCAAAAAGAATGGCAGCATCGTGGATTTTCTTGGAACGGGTGATCATACAACCGATTCTCGCCCCACACATCGAATATCTTTTAGACTCGGAATCAATAACGATAACGTTTTCCGCAACTTCCGGGAATTCGAACATCGAGATCTGTTTTTCGCCGTCGTAAACATATTCCCTGTAAACCTCGTCCGAAATGATCACGATGTCGTGTTTCTTTGCAATCTCGGCCAGCTTTTGAAGTTCTTCTCTTGAATAGAGATAACCTGTCGGATTTCCGGGATTACAAACGACGATGGCTCTGGTCTTGTCTGTGATTTTTTTCTCAAATTCTTCAATTGAAGGCAAAGCAAATCCTGTATCAATAGTGGAAGGAACTGCTACAACGTTAATATTGAAAGTTCCGGCGAATCCATTATAATTCGCATAATAAGGTTCTGGAATAATGATCTCGTCTCCGTCATCGCACAGTGTGGAAATTGCAAAATTCAAAGCTTCCGAACCACCGTTGGTTACAATAAAGTTATCAGGTGTTAGATCTGTAAATCCTAAAGAATGATAATAGTCGGTCAAAGCTTTTCTGTATTCGATATTACCTTCTGATAAGGCATATTCCAAAACTTTGAGGTCGATATTTTTTACAGCATTCAAAGCAGTTTCAGGCGTTTCGATATCTGGCTGACCAATGTTAAGATGATAAACTTTGATTCCTTTCTGTTTAGCTGCAGTGGCAAAAGGGACTAATTTTCTGACGGGAGATGCAGGCATATGCTGCGCTCTTTGCGATATTTTCGGCATTGTTTCTTGACTTTGGAGTACAAAAATAAGCTTTAATTTTTCAACAAAAAAATTAGTACTTTTGATTTGAAATTAAATTCTCCGATGCAGATTTTTGTTGATACCATAGAAGAATATATTTCTCAGATTCCTGAGGAAAGACGAGATGCTTTTAGAAAGTTATTGGAAACTGTTGACAGTAATCTTCCAAAAGGTTTTCAGCAGACAATGCAGTACGGAATGGCCACCTGGTGTGTTCCTTTGGAAACTTATCCTGCAGGTTATCATTGTGCGAAAAATACACCGCTTCCTTTCATCAGTGTGGCTTCTCAAAAGAATTTTGTAGCGTTTTATCATATGGGCATTTATGCGGATCCAAAACTTTTGGATTGGTTTGTAGGAGAGTTTCCAAAACATTCCAAAAAGAAATTGGATATGGGCAAATCCTGTATCCGTTTCAAAAAGATGGAAGATATTCCATTCGAATTAATGGGCGAGTTGTGTTCGAAAATCACTGTGGATCAATGGATTGAATCTTATGAGAAAAATTTCAAAAAGTAATTTACTTTGCTGTATTTTTGCACTGTTTTTTTTAACAAGCTGCAAAACTTACAATACTTCGATTTTGGAAAACGGTGATTTACTTTTTGTTCCTGCTGCGGATTCCGGGTTATCCGGAGCGATTAACAATGTTACTCAGACAGAAAAGAAAACATCGTATGATCACATCGGAATTGTGAAAAAAGAAGAACATCATCTGTATGTGCTTCACGCTTCGCCAAAAGGTGGTTCACAAAAACAAAAACTCAGTCATTTTTTGAAAGAACAAACCAAATCCGGGCAGACTATCGATGTTTACCGGCTGAAGTCCGAATTCCGGTCATCTATTCCTACTTCTGTCTCCAAAGCTGAGACTTTGGTTGGAAAGCCTTATAATTTCAATTATATTTTGGACGATAACTCTTTTTATTGCTCAGATTTTGTAGAAAGAGCATTCCGGGATAATCAGATCTTCCAATTGGAACCAATGACCTTCGTTGACCCTAAAACAGGAAAGACTAATGCTTTCTGGGAAAAGTTTTATCACGACAAAAACCTAAAAGTTCCTGAAGGTGAACCTGGATGTAATCCCAATGGTCTTGCTGCATCCAACAAAGTTTACAAAGTAGGAGAGTTGAAATAATTTTTTTTAAATTTAATTCATACTTATTTGGTGGGAATTAAATAATTTCTATATTTGCAGTAGATTTAGAATTAAATGATAAGCATATTCTCTCATATCATGATGTGCAATCCCAAATAGACATTTGGTAGGAGAGAATGTGTGAAAGCTCTGCCTTACCGGTAGAGCTTTATTATTTAAAATTTGAAATTATATGGATAAGACCAACAAATATTATACGGATGAGAACGTGGTGAGATTAACTGCGTTTCTGGTGATGGTGATCATCGCTGTATCCTTATTTTTCAAATGGTCTTTTCTGGTTTTGCTTTTAGTTTTTGATTTTGTATTGAGAGCTTTAGGATTATCGATTTCTCCTTTAGCTCTTTTTTCAAAATTTATTTTAAAAATACTGAATATCAAGCGTAAACCGATTTTTGCAGCACCAAAGAGATTTGCAGCAACATTAGGAGCGGTTTTCACATTGCTGATTTTCTTATTGACAATTAACGATTTTTATGACGCAGCTCTCGCATTAGGAATTGTACTGATGATATTGGCCGGCCTGGAAAGCTTTTTCAAGATCTGTGTCGGCTGTTACATCTATCAGGTTGTCGTTGTTCCGATCCAAAATAAAATTAAATAATCCACCAAAAATATTACTATGATTTACAAACAAGAAACTACAAATAACGCTTTTTTCGCAACGCCGAAAAGAGAGATCATTCTGGAAATAGAGCTGAATGGGAAGATAAGATTTGATATTCTACTTTATACGATTTACAACCATTATAACATCAGTTACAAAATTGTGAATGCACACATCGAATATCTGAATGGGAATAATTTCGGGAATGTTAAACTCTTGTTGAAAATCACTCAGGAAGAAATAATCAAGATTGAAAACTATCTGGCGCAATACAAATTGTTGAGCAGCAAGATCGATGTTCTGCAAAAAAAGGAAGCTTCATAAAAGCTTCCTTTTTTATTTTTATAATAATTAATTGAATTATTATTAATCAATTCTTCTGATATCAGCACCAATTGCTCTTAGTCTTTCGTCGATGTTTTCATAACCACGATCGATTTGTTCGATGTTTTGGATGACCGATTTTCCTTCAGCAGAAAGTGCAGCGATCAATAGAGCATTTCCAGCTCTGATATCCGGCGAAACCATTGTTGTTCCTCTCAAAGGCGTTTCTTGATTCATCCCAATTACAGTGGCTCTGTGCGGATCACAAAGGATAATTTGAGCACCCATATCGATCAGTTTATCAACGAAGAACAACCTGCTTTCGAACATTTTCTGATGAATCAAAACAGAACCTTTTGCCTGCGTTGCAACGACCAGAATAATAGATAGCAAATCCGGAGTGAATCCCGGCCAAGGCGCGTCGGAAACCGTTAAGATAGACCCATCGATAAATTTTTGAACTTTATAATTTTCCTGAGAAGGGATGTAGATATCATCACCTCTTTGTTCCAATTCGATTCCTAATTTTCTGAATGTATTTGGAATAACGCCAAGCTGATTCCAATTAACATTTTTAATGGTGATCTCGGATTTTGTCATTGCTGCCAATCCAATCCAGGAACCGATTTCCACCATATCTGGCAGCATTGTATGTTCTGTTCCGTGTAGCTTATCCACACCTTCAATAGTCAAAAGATTGGAACCGATGCCGGTAATATTAGCACCCATTCTGTTCAGCATTTTACATAATTGCTGTAAGTAAGGTTCGCAGGCAGCATTGTAGATTCTGGTTTTTCCTTTTGCTAAAACAGCAGCCATTACAATATTAGCAGTTCCTGTAACAGAGGCTTCTTCTAGTAGAATGAATTTTCCGTTAAGTTCTTTAGCTGTTAAAGAGTAGAAAGCTTCTTCCTCATCATAAGAAAACTCTGCGCCCAATTCCACAAAACCTTGGAAATGCGTATCCAGACGTCTTCTTCCGATTTTATCTCCACCAGGCGTTGGCAAATAGGCTTCACCAAATCTCGCCAACATTGGACCAAGGATCATCACTGAACCTCTCAGTTTTGCGCCGTCTTTTTTGAATTCTTTAGATTTGATATAATCAAAATTAACTTCGTCAGCTTTGAAAGTATAATCGCCTTTTCCGTTTTTGGTTACTTTCACGTTGAAATCCTGAAGAATCTCAATCAGTTTATTAACATCTTTGATGTCAGGAATATTGGTGATTCTCACTTCGTCCTCAGTCAAGAGAACAGCACAAAGAATCTGCAAAGCTTCATTCTTCGCACCCTGAGGCGTAATTTCTCCGCTCAATCTTTTTCCACCTCTTATTTCGAAAGCTCCGCTCATTATCTTCTTTTATTTTTATGGTTTTGGAAGTTATTTTTCCTTTTATTATTGTTATTATTTTGGTTTCTGTTATTTTGATTTCTGTTGTTGTTTCTGTTAGTGGCGTAATAGATTTTGCTCTTGTCCAGCGTATCCAGCCCTGTAAGATCCAGTCTGTTCTCTGATAACTCTTTCAAATGACGGAAAATGACATCATCCTGCACATGCTCTTTGTTATAGACATTATAGGATTTTTTCATATTGTTGGCAATCACCTGGATCAGAGCGTCTTTTTCATCACCTTCTTCCAGGGCAATCGCTTTTTCAATCAATTGTAAAATGCTTTTTCCGTAAAATTTATAATCGTTATCCAAAGAAGGATAATCCATTTTTCTTGGTTTAGTGATCAGATCTTCCGCCGATACAATCGGATATGGTGAATCTACATCCAGGTCGTGGTTAGCAAGAATGAATAAGTGATCCCAAAGTTTGTGTTTGTAATTTTCTTCATCGCGAAGATGCGGGTTTCTTTGTCCCATAAACTCAACAATTGCAAGCGCCATTTCATTTCTTTCTTCTTTGGTCTGTAGCGTTTTACAATGTTCTACGAGCTGTTGTATATTGCGCCCATACTCGGGCATTAGTAACTGTGTTCTGTCGGTATTATATTCCATAATATTGCAAATATAAAAATATAAAATCAGAAAAGATTTTATTTTCAGATTTTACCAAAAACAAAAAAAGATTTGGGCGTATCCCTTTGTTTTTCCTGCACCAATTCCGAAGCTAAAAACAAGCGGGTCGTGCTTTCCACTATATCTTTTTCTGCCAAAGCTTTTCCAAATTTAGAAAAAGGATGTCGTTGCAATCACTTACGCGTTTTCAATTCAGGAATTTTTTCTGTTGTTCAGCACTTGGTAAAAAGCATTGATTAGCTGCCAGCTTTTTCCGGTTTCGGGAAATCAAACTGTAAAACTGATTGCCTAAAAAATCAGGAATCACTTTTCCAATGGCGGCCAAAGAGTAGATTCCATCAATCTCAGTTGCGATTTTCAAAACAGCCTTATATTTTGTAAGATAAAAACTCTGCGGTTTCCAAAGATAAAGTGTGTCGAAAATCTGGTTCGGAAGATTTCTTTCGTTTAAAAATTTTTGTCCAAACTCAGATTGAAGAGAAGCAAATAGAAATTTATCATTTTTATCCTTTTCCAGAATCCATTGTACCCAATGATTGCAAAATCCGCATTCTCCATCATAGAAAACAATATATTTATCTTTAAAACTGGCTGAGACTTCTGTTGTCATAACGGGTTGGTTTCTGTTTCTTTCTGTATTTTCCTAAAATATTGCGCCAATTCTTTTCTTTGTGCATCGGTCAATTTTGCATTAGAATGCCCCAGCAGATAACTTTCCAGAGGCATTTTGCTTTGTCCCACATTTTCGGCAGCCTCTTCCAGTTTGTGCGCTTGTATTTTCGGTTCATACGTTGCAAAAATTGAAAAATTAAGCTCTTTTCTGCCTTCATCGATATGATTTTTCAGTAGCCATGCAACAGGCTGGATGTTACTGTAAAATGGATATTTAGTTTCATTGGAATGACAGTCGTAACAGGAGTTTCGAATCATTTTTGCAATCGGTTCGGGTGTGTTTTTGATTTTCAAAAAGTCCATTCCTTCATTGGTTGCAGGATTGGTTTTATCAATCGGAAAAAACTGAATCATAATAAAAGCTGCTAAAAGGACAATTAATATTTTTTTCATAGTTTGATTTTCAATAAAATTACAAAAAGCTTTCCAAAATACTTTGTAGTTTGAGAAATCATTATTCATTTAAATTCAGGACTTTGCAACTTCAAGCTCTAACCTTGTTTCTAAATTCGTATCTTTGCAAAAATTTTGGGCTCTTAAAGTAAGAGTAACCCATTAATAATCTTATTATTAAACAAATTTATGTCAAACATTGTCGCTATCGTTGGGCGCCCTAACGTAGGAAAATCCACATTATTTAACCGATTATTAGAAAGAAGAGAAGCTATTGTTGATTCTACAGCCGGCGTTACTCGTGACCGTCATTACGGAAAATCCGATTGGAATGGTGTGGACTTCACAGTAATCGACACAGGCGGTTATGATGTCGGAACAGACGATATCTTCGAGCAGGAGATTCGCAAACAGGTTCAGTTGGCGGTAGACGAAGCTACTTCCATCATTTTTATGGTGAATGTGGAAGAAGGTCTTACCGATACAGATCAGGAAATCTTCGAATTATTAAGAAAATCCAACAAGCCGGTTTATTTGGTGGTAAACAAAGTAGATTCTTCCAAAGAAGAATTGCCGGCCACCGAGTTTTACCAGTTAGGTGTTGAAAAATATTTTACATTGTCTTCTGCAACGGGTTCCGGAACTGGAGAATTACTAGATCAGGTTGTCAGCGATTTCCCGACGACAGATTACAAGGATCCGTTCGAAGGATTACCAAAAATCACGATCGGAGGTCGTCCGAATGTTGGAAAATCGACATTGACAAACGCTTTGTTGGATGTTGAGAGAAACATCGTTACCGATATTGCCGGGACAACAAGAGACAGTATTCAGACTTTATATAACAAATTTGGGCACGAGTTTGTGTTGGTGGATACAGCCGGAATGAGAAGAAAATCTAAGGTAAACGAAGATTTGGAATTTTATTCCGTGATGCGTTCCATTCGTTCTATCGAATATTCTGATGTTGTGATCATTATGGTAGATGCAACTTTGGGTTGGGAATCTCAGGATATGAACATTTTCGGATTGGCTCAAAAGAACAGAAAAGGTATCGTTATTTTGGTGAACAAATGGGATTTGGTTGAAAAAGAAACTAACACAATGCGTGATTTCGAAGCGGCTATCAAACATAAAATCGGTCAGTTCAATGATGTTCCAATTTTATTCGTTTCTGCTTTGACAAAACAAAGAATTCTGAAAGCAGTTGAGGTGGCAATGCAGGTTTATGAAGACCGTAAGAAAAAAATCAAAACTTCTAAATTGAATGAAGTGATGCTTCCTATTTTTGAAGGAACGCCACCACCGGCAATCAAAGGAAAATATATTAAAATCAAATACTGTGTGCAATTGCCAACGCCTTCACCGCAATTTGTTTTCTTCTGTAATCTTCCGCAATATGTGAAAGAGCCATACAAACGTTTTACCGAAAATCAGCTTAGGAAAGAGTTTGGTTTTACCGGTGTTCCAATCGAAGTTTATTTCAGACAAAAATAATTTTCAACCCTTTCAGAGCTTAGGTTCTGAAAGGGTTTTTTATTAATTTTAAATATTTATTAAAAATCGCAATAACTAATGCTTACAATATTATCAGATCAATTTTCACTTGTTAATTCCTGGATCAACGACCTTAGAAATATCGAAGTTCAAAATGACCGAATGAAATTCCGTAGAAATATGGAAAGAATCGGAGAAATTGCAGCTTTCGAAATTAGTAAAACACTCGATCAGAAAGAAATCGAAATCACAACGCCTCTTGATACAATCAGAGTTAAAGAAATCCAAACACAACCTGTTATCACAACTATTCTTAGAGCCGGAGTTCCTTTGTTTCAAGGGATTTTGAATTATTTTGATAAAGCGGATTGCGGATTTGTTGCAGCTTACAGAAAACACGATGCTAACGATTATTTCTCTATCAAACAAGATTATCTGACTTGTCCGAAATTAGACGGTCGCCCGCTTATTGTAGCAGATCCGATGCTTGCAACCGGCGCATCTCTGATTGAAGCGATTAAAGATTTGTTGACCAACGGAAAACCGACTTCCATTCATATTGTTGCAGCCATCGCAAGCAGACAAGGAGTTGAGACGATTCAGAATGCTTATCCGGATGCGAAAGTTTGGGTTGGCGCTTTGGATGAAAGTCTGACTTCAAAAGGTTATATTACACCAGGTTTAGGTGATGCAGGCGATTTGTCTTACGGCGAAAAACTTCAAAGATAATTATGAGTTACTAGTTATGAATTATGAATGATTCGAAAAACTCATAACTTATAATTCATAACTAATCAAACGTCCATCGCCATTACCAAAATACTGATTTTTACATTCTTGGAATTATTGAGAATTTCCCACGCGATATTCGATATTGTGTTTCCTGTGGTGTAAACATCATCGATCAAAAGAATATGCTTATCATTGATATTTTCAGTCAATTGGTAAGCATTTTTTGTTTTCAGTCTTTCGGTTTGATTTTTCTTAGCTTGTGCACGGGAATGTTTTGTCCTTTTTAATAAAGTATGATTGACAGGAATCTGATAATGCTTCGACAATTCGTTTCCGAATAGATGAAGCTGATTATAACCACGTTGTTTCAGTTTTTTATAATGAAGCGGAACTGTTACGAGCAAATCCGGTTTGTTATCCCTAAAATTAATTCTTTCAGTGATCCATTTGGCCAAGACTTTTCCGATTTTTTCCCGATGATTATATTTAAGCTGATGAATGATTCTTTGTGCCAGACTTTCTTTTTCATAAAATAGAAGCGAGTAGGCGTTTTCTACGGGGATTTGTAATGATGCTTTGTCCATCAGGGAATTATTTCCGAAATAATTATGATTTGAAAAGTTGATTTTGTCCAAGCATAATTCGCAAACCACATCCTGCTTATCAATCAACTGATTGCAATCCAGGCAACGATTCGGGAAAAGAAAATCAAAAATCATTGTTCTAAATTAATGATTTTCTGATTTTCTCAATCGATTTTTTCATATCAAGGTTGAATTGTTCCTTTTCCAGTCTTACAGGCTGCGCTTGTCTTACTTCGCAATTCAAAATACTGCAGCTTTCGCAGGTCACACCAACTTCAATGGTTTTCAAAGATGCGGATTTGGCGAAATTGATTTTTTTGAATGTTTGATTATTGAGCAATATTCCCAGACAATAACTTCTGTTGCTTCCGTCAGAAAAAGGATTTTTTTGTGAAGTGGAAATTACAAGATAACTCACGCCCTGATCTTTATAGTGCGAAATCTGCGCGTCAGTCATTGTTTCGTTTTCCTTGAGATGATGCAGGTTTTTCACAGCAATCCATCGTCTGCAGTAATGTTCGTTGGTTGCATTGGAATGTGGTGCCTGCTGATGATTGAGATGGAGTTCTTTCAAAATCTGGATTTTGTCAGAATCATCTTTTTTTACAAAACATAAGTAAAACAAATCTTTGATTCCAAATTCTGAGGTCAGAACATTGGTTAATCTGTAATAAAATGTTTCCGGCGAATCTGTAAAATGGTTGATTAATGCTTCGAAATGCTGGGATTTCCATTGTTTTTCGTCAAAGAAGTCGGAGGTTTTTTCAATCAGTTCTTTTTTCGAAATTAAAAAACATCCTGCAAAATAAGAAGCGTGAAAATTATTGAGGATTTCTTCAAAACTTCCAAAGTCCAGCCAAGAATAAGTATTGGGTCTTGGATTCAGTTTCAAAACATTGAAGCCAATTTCTTTTGCGAGGATAAAGGTTTTTTGATTAGTGTCCAATCGATCATTCAAAAGCAATAATTTTTTTTCCGGAATATAAAGTGAACGAAGTTGATTCAAAGCATAATCGTCCGAAAAATCCTTTGACTGGATGGTGTAACCGAATTTCTCTTTCAGAAGGCTTTCAAGGATTTCGGATTTGAGATTTTTATTAAGTTCCAGTTGATTTTCATTTGCAAACTGAATCGCTTTTTCCTCAACTTCGGGAAAATAATTATCATATAATTCCTGAAAAGAACGCATCACGGCAAAATAAAACCGCTCTTTTCCTAAGTTGTAGTTTTGAGAAATCTCGATTAATGCATTAATAAACGCCGTTACTTTTTTCGGTGCATTGCTGATGATACTGATGAGGTTATTCTTGTTGATTCCAAACAGATCAAGCGGTATCTCCTTGAAAAAATCCGATTGCAGAACATCATTGATTGGTGTCAGACTTTTGTCCAGCTTGGTGGAAACCAAATCATCAAAAGTACAATTCAAAGCTTCCGAAAGCTGAATGATTTTGTCATGCTTCGGATACTTTTTCCCATTTTCTATTTCATTGAGATAGGATTTGGAAAGACCTGTTTTGGTTGCAAGGTCTTGTAGGGACCAGTTTTTTTTCTGTCTTTGTTGTTTCAGTTTTAGTCCGAAAACCACGCGTATATAGTCACTCTCTGCAATCATAGAATCAAAGATAAATATTAAAGCGATTATCCGCATAATAATTTTTATTAAAAATTAGCGTACGTTCGCTAATTGTGAAAATCTTTTTATATATTTGTTCAACCAAATCACAAAATATTTTAATTATGGAAACGATGAGCCAACTAAAAATTTTTCCGGATTCCAGATTCCAAGAGGTTTTTACTGATGAATTAATGGATTTTTTAATTAAACTTCATAAGAATTTTAATCACACAAGAATTGAACTCTTGGAAGAAAGAAAAAAAACACAATTGAAATTTGATTCGGGTGAGTTGCCATCTTTTCCATCAGAAACAATCCATATCCGAAACGGAGAATGGACGTGCTCAGAGATTCCTGAAGATCTTTTAGACAGGAGAGTGGAAATCACAGGTCCGGTTGACAGGAAAATGATTATCAATGCACTTAATTCCGGAGCTAATACTTTTATGGCAGATTTTGAAGACAGCAATTCTCCGACTTGGGAAAACTGTATCCAGGGACAGATTAATCTGACAGATGCCATCAATAGAAATATCGATTTTACTAATGAGCAAGGCAAATCTTACCAACTGAATAATGAGATTGCAACATTGATTGTACGTCCGCGAGGTTTGCATCTATCAGAAAAAAATATTGAAATTGAGGGCGAAAACACATCGGGTTCTTTGATAGATTTTGGGATTTATTTTTTTAGAAATGCTAGAGCTTTAATTGAAAAAGGAACAGCGCCTTATTTTTATCTTCCAAAATTAGAACATTACAAAGAAGCTCGTTGGTGGAATGATGTTTTCATTTTTGCTCAGAATTACCTGGAAATTCCGCAGGGGACAATCAAAGCAACTGTTCTGATTGAAACAATCACTGCTTCTTTCCAGCTGGATGAGATTCTTTTCGAGCTGAAGAACCACAGTTCCGGGCTTAACTGCGGACGCTGGGATTATATATTTTCTTATATCAAGAAATTCAGGAATCAAGCCCAATTCTTAGTTCCGGATAGAGACCAAGTTACGATGACTTCACCTTTTATGAGTGCTTATTCCAAAAGAGTGATTGAGGTTTGCCACAAAAGGAATGTCCACGCAATGGGCGGAATGGCAGCGCAGATTCCTGTAAAAAATGATGATGAAGCTAATGAATTGGCTTTCGAGAAAGTAAGAAATGATAAAGAACGGGAAGTCCGGAATGGTCACGATGGAACCTGGGTTGCGCATCCGGCTTTGGTTTCTGTGGCGAAGGAGATTTTTGACCAATATATGCCGGAAAAAAATCAGATTGATAAAAAGTTTGACCACAAAATAAAAGAATCCGAATTGCTCGAAGTTCCTGCCGGAACAATTACTGAAAATGGCGTTAGAAAAAATATCAACATCGGAATTCTTTATATCGAATCCTGGTTGATGGGGGTTGGTGCAGCAGCTCTTTATGATCTAATGGAAGATGCCGCAACTGCGGAGATTTCCAGAACTCAGATCTGGCAATGGCTGCATCATAATGCTGTTCTTGAAGATGAAAGAACATTGACCAGGGAACTGGTTCTCCAATGGGAAATAGAAGAACTCTCCAGAATTAAGAAATACGTTGGAGAAGACCGGTATGCTAAAGGTAGATTTAATCTTGCGAAGGAGCTTTTCAATGAATTGATATTCTGCGGTAAGTTTGAAGAATTCCTCACTGTGAAGGCGTATCCATTTATTTAAAGAAACAAGAATAAAGAACAAAGACTTATGGGTTCAAGGATTAAAATCTTGAGTCGGTAATCTTTATTTCTGAAATTTAGAAATCATATCACACCAAATCACCAAATATTATTATGAAAACAAAACAAGAACAGATCCAGGCATTGGAAAAAGACTGGCTGACAAATCCCAGATGGATTGGCGTTACAAGACCTTACACGGCAGAAGATGTATTGAAACTGAGAGGCTCTTACAAATTGGATTATACAATTGCTAACGAAATGTCTCAAAAACTTTGGGATAAACTGAATAACCAAGATTGGGTCGCCGGATTGGGTGCTTTGACAGGAAATCAGGCTGTGCAGGAGGTTGACGCAGGATTGGAAGCAATTTATTTATCAGGCTGGCAGGTTGCAGCAGATGCGAATCTTTCCGGAGAGATGTATCCGGACCAGTCACTTTATCCGGCAAATTCGGTTCCGTCTGTAGTTAAGAAGATCAATAATGCATTGTTGAGAGCGGACCAGATCCAATCGGTTAACGGAGGTGGAGAGAAGGAGTATCTCGTTCCGATTGTTGCTGATGCGGAAGCTGGTTTCGGCGGAAACCTCAATGCTTTTGAATTGATGAAACAAATGATAGAAGCTGGAGCGGCAGGTGTTCATTTCGAAGACCAATTATCATCTGCTAAAAAATGCGGACATCTGGGTGGAAAGGTTTTGGTTCCTACTCAGGAAGCGATTAATAAACTGATTGCGGCAAGATTAGCTGCAGATGTTTGTGGTGTTCCGTCTGTGATTGTTGCAAGAACTGATGCTGATGCGGCGGATTTGCTAACTTCTGATATTGATGACAGAGATAAAAAATTTGTGACGGGAGAAAGAACATCGGAAGGTTTTTATGTTGTAAATAATGGCGTGGAACAAGGTATTGACAGAGGGTTGTCTTATGCGCCTTACGCTGATCTGATCTGGATGGAAACTTCGAATCCGGATCTGGATTATGCAAGACGTTTTGCTGAAGGAATCCACGCGAAGTTTCCAAACAAAATGCTGGCCTATAACTGTTCACCTTCTTTTAACTGGGCTGCAAAACTGACAGTTGAGGAGATGGAAAACTTCCGTGAAGAGTTGGCGAAAATGGGATACAAATTCCAGTTTATAACATTGGCAGGTTTTCACGCTTTGAACACAGCTATGTTTGAGCTGGCTTATGCTTACAAAGAAAGAGGAATGGCCGGTTACTCCGAATTGCAGGAAAGAGAATTTGCGCTTCAGTCAAAAGGTTTCCGTGCTGTGAAACACCAATCTTTTGTTGGGACAGGTTATTTTGATGAGATCCAAACAATTGTTACCAGCGGAAAATCTGCAACTGTTGCAATGAAAGACTCTACAGAAACTGCACAATTTCATTAAGGCTCATAATCTATATTATAATTGTTGAATTTTCGAAATAGGTCAACAAAAACCCCTGATTTCATTGAAATCAGGGGTTTGAATTTTATGTAGATAATGATCAGTACATCAATTTGTAATATTCATCTGCCATTCTGTCGCTGTTGAATTGATATTTAACATCATCCATCGCGGTTTGTACAATCTTTCTCCATTGATTCGGGTTCTCATAATACGTTGGGATGATTTGGTTTTCCAGAACATCATAAAGATTATTCAGGTCAAATTGATCCTGTTCGATTTGTGGCCAGTTGTGATAATCTGCCTTTGGAACGACGAAAGAATTTTCGCCATGTTTTGCAAATTCCGGAATCCAACCGTCATCAGTCGAGAGATTCACAGAACCGTTCATAGAAGCGGTCATTCCACTGGTTCCGGAAGCTTCTCTTGGAACTCTCGGATTGTTGAGCCAGATGTCAGAGCCTTGTTTCAGGGATTTACTCAAAGATAATTCATAACCTGTAAGAACTGCCATGTTTTTATGATTCTTACTTTCCTCAACCAGATTGTTGAAAGTAGAGATTGCACCGTAATCCATCGGGTAAGGTTTTCCTGCCCAGATGATCTGAACCGGATATTTGCTGTTTTCCAGCATTTTCCTGAAGCGTTCTTTATCAGCTAAAAGAAGATCTGCCCTTTTGTAACCGGCGAAACGTCTTGCCCAAACAATGGTCAATACGTTTGGATCAAACAATTTTCCTGTTTGGTCTGCGACGATTTTAAACATTCTTTTTTTAAGATGTTTCTTGCGGTAATCGAAAAGGGTGTCATCACTTTCATCCTTGGCATCGTATAAGGGTTTGTCTGCCCAATATTTGAATTCCTGGGCATTAGTAATGGATTTGATCTCACAGATTCCCGGATATTTGCTCCACATATCTCTGGAAACCACACCATGGAGCTGTGAAACGCCATTGGAAATTCTTGACATTCTCAATGCGCAAAGCGAGTGATTGAAACGGTCGTCGTTTACACCTTCTATATTTTTAACCTCATCAATGCTTAATCCGCAGAAATAAGACATGTCGTGACAAAGGTGGATATTATGTTTTTCGTTCCCTGCTTCTTCAGGAGTGTGTGTAGTGAAAACTAATTTTTCTTTCACTTTAGCAAGATCTCCACCATATTTTCTTAATAAGTAAAATGCTGCTGGTAAACCATGAGCTTCGTTCAGGTGGTAAACATCTCTTTCGAAGTTCATCTCATCCAAAAGCTTTGCGCCTCCTTTACCAAGAAGAATGTACTGAGCCAGTTTTGTAGATTCGTTAGCATCGTATAATTTATGAGAAATTGTTTTTGATAAATGATCGTTTTCCGGTACATCTGTACTCAGAAAGAACATTGGGCAGGTTTTGAAAGTTTCAGGATTCAGATACCAGACTTTTACCCAAACTGGTGCATTATGAATTTCAATCTGAAATTTGATGCCTGTATCTTCCAAAAAGCTGTACATTTTTTTTGTCCAGATCGGGTTCAGGGTTTGATCCGCATTTCGGCTTTGGTCATAGTAGCCATATTTCCACAAAATCCCGATTCCCACGAAATCTTGTTTTAAGTTATAAGCACTTCTCATATGAGATCCTGCCAGGAAACCAAGCCCGCCACTGTAGATCTTGAGCGCCTGGTCTATGGCAAATTCCATAGAGAAATAGGCGGTTCTTTTGGAGTAGCTTGGATTGATGCTGTAAGGCATCTTGAAGTTTTTGAAATCCATAGTTCGTATATATATTTTAAGGTCGTCTATAAGCTTGCAAATATAATAATTAGTTTTGGATGAGCTGCAGTTTGCTAGATTCGTGCAACAAGGCTGGGTTCAAGTGTTTTGGTTGTCACATTACAAAATGAAAATTGCATTGCAAAAAAAATGAACTTTGTTCCCTGAAAACCTCTTACAGGTATCTTACACTTTGTAACATTAATTTTAATTAATATAATTATTTTGTAATCAATAATTTACTAACTTAGAACAGGTTTAATTTCTAAAAGAAATGTTATGATCTTTTGCGAGGACCTTAATAAAAATCTGGAGATCTGTGTGGCTTCTAAGAATAAGAAGACTGATGATCTGGTGAAATGGTATGATTCTATCGGTAACGCCAACCTGCACGAGCGCGAAGAATACCAGAAAAAAACCGAATTACTGCTGCTCAATACATTGTTCCAGCATTATCCAGAAATGGAAATCGAAAATCTGACAGGAGAAAGCCCTGATTTTATCATTAATTATAAAGGAAAGCGGATCGGTATAGAAGTTTCGGAGATTATCAACCACTTCGAGCTCAAAAAAAAAGAAAGTTATATTAATCATATTTTTCGTACTGTGGAAAATCTTTTGTCAGATTACAAAAGTCTCTATGGTATTTATCATCTTAATATCGATTATTTTCAGGATGATTTTTATTTGCAGCCGGAACAGTTAATCAAAGAGATCTCATCTGCAATTACTAATAATAAGAGAACCAAATTTGTTAAATCTATAAGAAGAACGCCTAATCAGAAAGGCGTTCTTTTGTTTTTGGAATATAACCTGTCCTTGTTTGATGAGCTTCATTCTGATAAGATCCTTGAAATCATTGAAAAGAAAAATTCCAAATATCCGCTCTATAACCACAAGACTAAAGAATGTTGGCTTATTCTGGTTTCCAATATGTATAATATCGCTTCACGGTACAGCTATATCAATGGGAAAGAAGCACTCAAAAAAGTGAAAAGCCCTTTTACAAAAATCCTTCATCTTGAGAATCTCTATAGTGAGATGATGGTGATTAAATAGTTTTCGGCAAACAATAGATTTGTTTTTTAATTAAGAATATAAGTTGTTTTAAACTAAAAGTTAAATGTTTGTAAAATTTAAGAAAATGGAATTTTAACAAATACACTTTATCCACAAAATTAATGGGATTTTGGTGGTGTTTTTACATTTGTATTAACATTTTAAAACTCAGGCTTTTGCTTTTATTATACGGTTATATTTGCTTGCTTAATGAAAACAAATGCTATGGAACAAAGTTTATTCTCTGCGAGAAAACATTTTCTTTTAAAGTCCGTTAAGGCTTTTTTATTTTTCTTTTTTTTGTTGATTGGTGTAAAAACGGTTGCTCAATATTCGGGCACAGGTACATTCACCAAAGTTTCTGCAGCGGCTGATTTAACAGATGGGTATTATGTGATTGCTTATGGGACTACTTTTGCGATGAACAATACTTATACCAGTAGTACCTATTTTGCTAATACGTCGATTTCACCTGCTTCTGGTACAACGTTAACAAATCCCTCGAAGTCTATAGTCTGGAAAATCGAAACTAATGGATCTGGAAAAACAATATATAATGAGGAAACGGCTGTATATGCCTCTTATACCGGATCGAGCAATAATGTACAAGCTGTAACCTCAGTAAGTGGTAATAACCAGAGATGGAATATTACCTATGTTAGTGGTAGTTTATTTGGAGTTCAGAATTTAGGTGTTACATCAAGGTATTTGCAATATAATACTTCTTCGCCCAGGTTCGCCTGCTATACAGGAACTCAACAGGATATTACTTTTTACAAAATGGCTTCTGCAAGCTATACCGTTACATTCAATGGCAACGGCAGTACTGGAGGTTCAATGGTTTCACAGTCGGCTGGTTCTTCAACAGCTTTGACGGCTAATGCTTTTACTAAAACCGGATATAGTTTTGGAGGATGGGCATCATCTGTTGCTAATGCTGCATCTGGAACGGTGGCTTATGCCAATCAGGCTACATATCCTTTCACAAGTAGCGCAACATTATATGCAATATGGAATTTTGCAATTAATTATAATAGTAACGGAGGTACAGGTACTATTGCATCACAAACGGGTTATTATAATGGAAGTGCCGGTACAGGTACGCTTACATTAAATAATGGTTCTGGTTTTACGAGAGCAGGTTATACCTTTGGTGGATGGAAAACTTCAGCAGCCGGGACAACTGCCAATTATGCAGGCGCAGGCAGCTATACGCATTCCGGATCTGGTGCATCAGTAACGCTATATGCACATTGGGTGCCTGCGACATATACCCTTACTTATGACGGTAATGATTATACCAGTGCGGTAAGTACAGTTCCTGCAAGTGATACCTTTACTGCAGGACAAAATCCTGGGATTATATTGGCAAATCCGGCAACTCTTGCTAAAGCCGGTTATGTGCTTGCCAGTTGGTATAGTATTCCTAATGGTGTTTCAGGAGGAGTAGTTAACACGCCTGGATCTAATTATGGTCCGGCGCCTATGCCTAATAATAATGTCACAATATATGCCAGATGGCGATTCTCTGTTTCTTATGATAGTAATGGTGGTTCGGGAACAATTTCTAGCCAGGATGGGTATTATAACGGAACTATAGGTGTTAAATCGGGTACGATTACATTGAACAATGGTGCGGGCCTAACAAGGTCAGGTTATACCTTTGGTGGATGGAAAACGAATGCCGCCGGCACTACTGCGGATTATAACGGAGGAGATGTTTATGTCCATTCGGGGGTTAATACATCAATAACGCTCTATGCACATTGGATACTGAATGAATCTACACTTACTGTAACACCGGATTTGCTGTCGGGCTTCAATTATGTAGAAAGTCATGGTCCTTCTGGGGCTCAGGTATTTACATTAGACGGAATTCATTTGGATGGATCAGCGGTCAATCTTTTGCCTGGAGATGATTATGAAATTTCTTTAGATAACGGAAACGTCTGGTTGAGTTATGCTGACGCACCAGTGCCTGTTTCTTACGCAGGATCTACACTTTCAAAATCGGTATTGGTTCGTTTGAAAGCAGGATTGCCTGCGGGAATATACAATAATCCTAGTAATAATATCATTGCTGTAGAAGGCGGCGGAGATGGTGCCGGTTCTATTGTGAAATTACAGGGAACAGTATCACCTTGCCTTGCACCCACAATACAATCATCGGTGGTGTCATTTTCTTCCGTAACATCATCGGGAATGACGGTTAATTTAACTGCAGGAGATGGGATTGGTAGAGTAGTGGTTGTCAATACAGCTAATAGTTTTACAAATCCTGTTAGTTCTAATGTTCTTCCAACGGCTAATAACATTTATTCAGGTGGAGAGCAAGTTATCTATGCAGGAGTGGGGAATAGTGTTTCTGTTACGGGGCTAGCTCCTTCTACAACTTATTATTTCAGAGTTTTTGAATATAATATCTGTTCGAACAATTATATATATAATGTAGTAGCTGCTACAAATAATCCAAGAAGTCAGGCTACAGTTTGTGATATACCGCTTAATCCAAATGGTGAGATTACACCTTCAGCAACCCCGAATTGTGGTAGCGCGGTTTTGATCTACGAGCACGGTACGGCTCAACCCCAATCAGGAGTTACCTATTATTGGCAGGCTACAGCTTCCGGAACATCTTTGGCAAACCCGGTTGTTTTCGTCAATGGTTCGGTGGTTTCCGAACCCTTCGAAGTGACATCTTCGGGGTATTATTACGTTCGTGCATACAATGGTAATTGCTGGAGTACGGGTTCATATGCTATGCAATCACAGGTTGTTATCAGTACTTCTGCTAATATCAGTATACAGCCAACTGATCAAAGTGTAGTGTCAGGTGGCAATGTAAGTTTTACGGTAACCGCATCAGGAACTGCACCTTATACTTATCAATGGCAGGAAAGTGCAACTGGTATGGTCGGCTCCTGGACAACAGTTGGCACGAACGCAACATATACTCTTATAAATACACCAATAAGTAAAAACGGATACAAATATCGAGTTATCATAAGTAATGCCTGCGCAAGTAAAACATCTAATGTTGTAACACTTACGGTTACACAGGGGCCTTGTTTAACGGAAAGTTTTACTAATATTCCTACAGCCAGTTCAACTTCTTACCAAAACCGTAGCTGGACAGGAGATAATGGTGGGACTTGGACAGCGACAGATGCAAGAACGGATCAGACTATAACAGGTAAAGCAATCACTATACGCAGTGGTATATTGACTTCTCCATCTGTTAATAATGGTATTGGTAGTATTACAATGACAACCAAACTTCCTTACACTGACAGTTCTGGAAATCTGGTTGTTAGAGTTAATGGAAATATAGTGGGTAATATTCCTTACTCTTCTAGTGTTCAGACTACTACTTTATCTGGTATCAATATTTCCGGATCGGTAGTAGTGACTGTTACGAGTTCCGGATCGCGTGTTGCAATAGATGATTTGAGTTGGACTTGTTATGCTCCAACATGTACTCCGGCGACAATCACAGCATTTCCGGCGAGTGGACCAGCTAATACTGTTGTGACTATCACTGGAACAAATT
>MKVE01000025.1 GCA_001898785.1 Chryseobacterium sp. 36-9
AAAAAATATTTTCAAAAATTTAAGAAGAATACTTATGCTATCAACAGAAAAAACAGTATCAGAAGTAATTGAAATACTAAGACAAAGAGGTTATACGGAAGACTTTAATCTATTGGAAGAAAACATTTCGTACAAAATAGACGGCGAGAAAGTTAATTTAAGGGACATTGTTATTGATAAAATTTATCGTTTTACTGGGCTTAATGACTTGGAAGATGAGGCTATCTTATATGCGATGAGAAACCAAAAAGATGGAGCAAAAGGTGTTTTCGTAAATGGTTATGGTACATACTCTGACAGTGCAGCAAACAGCATCATTGAGCAAATATCAGTTGACGAAGACGATAATGATGATTGGACGATAGAAAATTAAATCACAATGACTGAATTAGAAAAAATTTTACAGCAAAAAGCTATAAAACCCACCGCTATGCGTTTGTTGGTGGTTGAAAAGTTATTGAAACAACAATATGCAGTAAGTCATAAAGAGCTGGCAGAACAGTTTGAAAAAGCAGATAATATTACTCTCTTCAGAACACTTAAAGTATTCCTGGAACACAAACTTGTCCATACCATTGATGATGGAAGCGGAGTGTTTAAATACGCACTTTGCCAATCAGGATGCAATTGCAATTTATCAGAACTGCACACACATTTTTATTGTACCGACTGCAAACATACTTTTTGCCTTACTGAAACAGAAATTCCGAACATCGAAGTTCCTCAAAACTTTAAATTAGATGGAGCTAATTTAGTTCTTAAGGGGAAATGCGACAAATGTAACAAATAGACTTTTTCAACTTTGCAATTCTATTGCACAATCTATTTATTTATATTTGTAGCTGATGAAACTATTTATATTCATATTCAGTATATATTTTCTGGCATTATCCGTAATGCCGTGTACTGATGCGTGTGGTATGGATACCAGTAATACTTCAAAATCAGAGCTTTCTAATACAAGCAATGGTCAAACGAAAAACGGCGATTTATGCAGTCCTTTTTGTTCTTGTGCTACTTGTCATACCGTTGTGAATTTTACGTTTCAAACGTTCAAAATAAACGAGGCAAAGCCAAGTCTTAGCAAGATACAAAAATTCCCACTTCAAAATTTCAATTTCATTTCCAATTATCACGGAAACATTTGGCAGCCGCCAAAGATTAATACTTAATATTTTCAGCAAATGTATTTATTGGTAATGGATGATATATTCATTTACTATTAGATAGGTGTATTATCTAAATTGCACATTTAGCTGTCCTTTCTGTAACGGACAGAAAGTATTTATATCCATTATTATTAATTATTAATCAAATGAATTGTGTTAGACAGTATCATAAAATTTAGCATTAAGAACAAGCTCGTCATTGGAATAATGACATTGTTGCTCATTATTTGGGGAGTGTGGAGTGCCACAAAATTACCCATTGATGCCGTA
>MKVE01000026.1 GCA_001898785.1 Chryseobacterium sp. 36-9
CAGTCTTATGTTCCCAATCTGGTCTTTGTACTGGTAAATATACTTCTTATTCTGGTAATCATAAAAGCCGTCTGCCGTTGGGAAAAAAGATAATCCCATTACTATCTGGGGTTGCGCGATGTTACCTATAGCCTCGGGATCCGGCAGGCTGGAGTCCTGGTAGATCTCTTCCTGTCTCGCAGTCCTTACCGCAAGGGTGCCGTCATCAGTCTCTGCCAGCGCTCTTCCCATAGCAATAGGGCTGGAAGGTGTATAGTGAAAGCCCCCGAGATATTCCGTAGTGGTGCTGGTGCTGCCTGTAGCATTGTTCAGCGTAAAGACTCTTTTTATCTTGGTGCCGTCTGCTCTATAAGTGTATCGTGATTCATTACCTCTTTGGCTTACCAAAGTGGGCAGGTCCAGGAAGTTATAACTGATACCGGCAATCCCTTTATCCGGCATTACGGTCATGTTACCATTAGTGTCATATTGTATCGTTCCTCCGCCACCTTCGTAGCCGCTGGTGTTATTGGCCGCATCTGTAATACTGGTTACTTTATTTCCACTGTAGTTATATGTCAGGTCATCGATCTTTAAAGCAATAGTACTTTTCGGCTTTCTTGCAAAACGTTTCAATTTTTTGATATTACCGTTCAGGTCATATTCTTCTATAATCTCATGATTATCGCCTCTTGCACGTCCTGCGGGATTCTGATAAAAGCCAGCCTTCAGCCTGTCCAGGTTGTCATAGACATAGCCGTAGCGGTAAGGTTCTGATGAGGATACCTCATCTTTTACATACCAGTCAACTTCTGCTATATTCCCATTGTATCTTGGTTTTACCTTGTACTCGGGATAATTAACATTGGGAGTCTCCAGCCCCTGCCGGTCATTATAACGGATTTTATAGGCAAACAGGTCATCGGTTGTTTCTGCAGTGGCAATATCGTTGATATCGGTCAGCCAGCCACGGATATTGTACTTGTAGTTAACGGTCTGCAGAGGTACACCTGTCCCGCCCACCTTTTTCTCTATTACCTGTCCCAGATCATTATAGGTATATTCTGCAAGTGTTTCTTTGGGTGACCGTCCAACTACTTCATGCTCATATTTGGTCAGGTAATTTTGGGTATTGTAGGTGAAGGTTTCTTCTACAGTTACATTTGGCGTAGTTGGATTACTACGGCTGTGCTTCGTCACTTTCTTTTTAAGAAGTCCTGCAAAGTCCAGCTCATTTTCCGTTTTGGTAAAGCCTCCCAAATGGTTCTTGGTCTGTGATGCGATGATTCTTCCTTTAGTATCATACCATGTATAGGTTTTGGTCCAACTGTCGTCTTCTATATTTTTAACGAAGCTGGCTGTGGGGAAACTTTTCGTACTAATACTTAAGGTTTGGGCATTCTGCCCTAAAATGGCTTGTCCCAACACTGGTGAAGTAGCGGAAGGGGTGCCAACAGGATAAGTGTCATAATAAGTGATAGAAAGTAATGTTGTAATTACCGTAGGAAAAGCATTGTTGGTATAGTAAAGGTCTTGCCCGTTATAACTAGAAGGCGTTGTCGTTCGGGATTCGTTATTGGTAGCACTGCTGCTGGTATCCACAATATTCTGTACCACGCTTCTTACATCATTGCTTGCGACAAAACCGGTATAGACTACCCTGTTGAACTGGTCATACTTGGTAAAAAGCCAGCCTTTGGCACCAAAAGAATTGTTGACAGAAGCGAGTTTGCTATCCTGATAGAATATTAAGCGGTCTTGTTTGTCATACACCATATACTCTTCGTCTTTACCGGGCAATTTCTTTTTTATAAGGCGGTTTTTACTATCATATTCATATTCGTAGCAGAGGTCTCTTTGATTGCCATAATGCATTGATGCTATAGCCGCCGCTTCCGGTGGAATGATGTATCTAAGCTGACCATATTTATTATAAATATAATAGGTATCAATTTTTTCCTCAGTATTGTCCTCCAGCTTTTTATTAATTTTTCTTTTTAAGATCGTGTGTCCCTGCTTATCTTGGAATGTATATGTCTCATTTCCATCCTCATCCGTTGTCCTGAGTTTGTAAAGCTCATTGTAAGCATATGAGTCCGGTGTTCCGGTAGGTGAAGTATATTTTTTGATGGTTCCGTCCTGGGAGGAGTTGGTGTCATAATCGTATCTTACGGTATTTGGCGGGGTTGTCTGGCCCGTTGTTCCTTTTTTCCAGTCTGCTCCGGGAAAAGCAGATTCTTTTACCCTGTTTAATGGAGAATCGTCAAACACTGTCTCAGCGTAGGCATTCGGCACATTCCCAAAGAGTGTATTGTAATAATCGTTGATATCATTACCGGCAATTGGCTGGATGTTACCATTAAGAGAATTGACTGGCAATGGCAGATAGCTTTTCGCCGCTCTGCCATAGTTATCATATTCAACAGGAATTACCATGTCTTTACCATTGGGATTGGCTTTTATGGCAATGCTTTGCTTTGGTCGGCCAAGACCATCCATATATTGTATAGCCTGGACTTTTTTGGTCTTATTCTCATTAAGATATGTCGTAGACAATATATAATTCTCCGTAGATGTCTGTGCGTTCAGGTTTATCGCTAAAGACAACAATCCTGATATCAAAAATATTCTTTTCATGATAATTAGTGTTTTTAAGGTTTGTAATGGTATTCGTACTCTTTCAGAGTTCTGTAAACATCATTACCGCTGGCATCTTTCTCCATTCTTTTCACTTCTTTCAGCTTATTGGTAACCGCTTCATATACATAAACTTCCCGCATTCCGGAAGGTGGTGTGACAGAAGTAACTCCTACCAATGGGTTATAAGTGAATGTAGTGACAGCATATCCTGCCAAGTTAGCTTCTTTCCGGAATGAATCTAAAGCGGTGATCAGGTCATTTTCTGTAGTCTGATCCTTGTCAAGATCAGATTTTTTAACAATATTAAGATTTAAATACGACGTATTTGTTGTGGGTACTTCTCCCATCGCCGACATTACCTGATCATATGTTGCTCCAACTATCTTAGCAATTGGGTACAATTGTTTGTATCCATATATATATGTGGTCGACAATCCATCTTTGGTGGATTGAAGCAGATTACCTTTATCATCATAAAGGTCAAACTTGCCAACTTCATAGAAAGCATCCTGCCCAATTGCGGTCATAGCTTGTGTTGGCATAATCATGTTACTTGTTTTGTTATCATTGGAAAATATAATCTTTGATTGAGATGTCATTTTCCAAGGTGCAATATAACCTATGTTGGCAGGATCAATCTCTCCCGAATAGCTCTGAGTCAGGACAGGAGTGTCAAACTTATTAATTTCTTCAAAGGTTTGAAATGGATAGTTTGGAATATTATAAGGATAAATATATTTTTTTACATCCAGGTTAGGATAGGTAACACCATTTCCAATTTTATGTGCAGAGCCAACTAGATTTTGATTGACTCCATCGTAATATCGATAACTTTCATCTTCGATATTACCAGATGGCAGATATTTTGTGGTTTTGGAGTAAGTAAGATTATAATTAGTCGTGTAATATGTTTTTTGAAACTGCATTAATTCATATGAATCATAGTTGCTTGAAAGTGGATCAACATATATTGCAGCACCTACAATAGATTGTCCATAATCCATATCATTTCCTGATTGGTCTAAATAACCATTATAAATATTTTCCTTTTTGGCTTTCAAATCTCCATTTTTATCATAGAATGATATATACTTAGGTTTTCCTCTTCTATGGCTGTTATCAATGTAAAAATTATTTCCATATCCACTGTTAGAAATCAAAAATTGACTGAGTGGATGCATATTTAAAGGACTCAAAGTATTATCATATTTGGTATATGATCGTGTTAAAATATTAGGCTTTTCTTCATTAGTAAATTCATAAACCGTCTTTATTCCATCCTCGTTCTCTTCAACTTTCGAATAACCAATAAAGAAGTTGTTTAATAAATCGTAATTCAGTTTAGCATTATTGTAAATAAAAAAATATTCTACTAATGATAATCCATAGCTCGATAAATTTGGAGAAGTAGTTGATACAGGAAACAGCATTGATGTAGGGTAGCCGGCTTGCGGCACATTAAATAGATATCCACTTGTTGTTGTGGCATTTTTATTATAATAGTAATTAATTGTTCTTTGTTGCCCTCCTGTTTGCTCTTTAATGATTTGTTGTTTAATCCTTGAACCGCCTCCTTTTAAAGTGTTTCCCCATAAATTAAAAGTATTGCTTTCCAGAACATATGTATTTTTACCACCCGTAGGAAGAGTTACACTTTTAAGTGACCAAGTCTTGGACAAATCATTTGGCTCTTTATCAATTTGTTCATTTAGGAATCGTTCATTTATTAGCAAATAATGATTAGAATCATTAGTTATATTATATGGAAGAATACTATACTCATTTTTGTTTGGGTAATAATAGTATTTTGATAAAATGTATGTTGGTGTTTCAACCGTTGTTTCATCAGTATTATTGTAACCAAAAAAATCTTGCAAAGGAGACCCAACATTAGGAAGTTTATGATCCTCAAAATATTCAAACTCATACTTGTTGTGTCCCTTTTCTTGAACAGATAACAATTTTAATCTTTTACTGAATTCGTTTTTAATTAACGTAGATTCGAAATAATCATATTTTAGTTCAAATTCTTTTACAATATTATTATTTTCATCCTTTATAATAATCCCTGTTAGTGCTTTACCATTAGTCAGATCATCTCTATTTAAATCATAATTAAACTCGACAGATCCCCCTCTGAATTTGATTTTCTTTAGACGCTGAACTTCCAAAAGACGGTTATAATATCTTCCATAATCTCCATCATATAAACTAGCCTGATTGTCAGACCTGAAATAAATATTGCTGGCGATATTCGAAGCATAAGATGCTGGAAATTTTGATTCATAACGATAATATGGATGACTGTTTATAATGTTATCTACTTTATTCGTTGTTTCGGTAGTGTAAGACTCATAAGTGAAATCAACCTCTTCCAGTCCATTTAGATTTTTTATTTTGGAAACATACCAAGAACTCACACGGGGATAAGTCCCGGTTATATTCCCAAAATAAGTATTATTTCCATTTTCTGCAGAATTAATGAAACTATGAGTAATATCTTTAGGTTGAAATGAATAAGAAATACCATCTTTAGTTATTACTTCAAAGCTTTTATAATCGATAATTTCAAATGTATCATTTATCCAAACATCATTTATTTCTTTACTGTCTAATAGGTACTTATGTTTTTTACTTTCTAACTGATAAGTAATATCGGTTTTCTTTTTATCCAACTCTATGAATTGCCATTCATTAGGGTAGTAAAATCGAGTACTATTGGTTGGAGACACAAACTTGAAAAGATCCGGATAGAAGTCGATGGATTTAGTCTCATTAAAAGCCGCTGAACCTGCTCTTAAATATTCATAATATCCATATTTTGTTTTCTCTGACCCCGTCTTCGTATCACGAATCGTTTCCCAGTCAGCATCTCCAACAACAGTTCTGTTAATAAAAGAGGATGTCAGACTCCAGCCCAAGCCTACATCAGATGATACAGTATTAACTTGTATTCCTCCTTGAGCATAATACAGTGATATTGGATACTTTATTCCTCCGACATTAATCTCATAGATAGGTATCGAAAAACTACTTTTACCATTGTAATAATTAACTGGTGATTCCTGAAATCTCATGAATCCTGCTGCATTGGGCGAGGCTGTGTTACTCATGCTATTTGGATTTTGGGATGTAGGATCTATTTGGCAATATATAAATGATGAAAATGCAAAGATTCCTATTATTATTATTTTTCTCATAATTTATGTTTTATTCTTTCACGATTTTAGTAGTTAGTTTTTTATTTTGTTGAGTCGGGATGCTCGCTTTGATGATGTAAACACCCTGTGGAAGCTTTGAGGTATCGATCTTCGTCACCCGATTTTTGGTGCTCAGGGTCTGGATCACCTTCCCCGTCATATCATAAACATAAACATCTGC
>MKVE01000027.1:0-10038 GCA_001898785.1 Chryseobacterium sp. 36-9
ATTCGCGTACAACACCATAACCTTCTTTTTCGCAATGTTTCTGAATCGCATTAGAAATATCTCCAACACGTTTTCCTCTGACACATTGTTCGATGCCTTTGTATAATGATTCTTTTGTAACCCTTAACAGCTTCTTAATCTCATCAGAAACTTCACCAACTTCAAAAGTATAAGCATGATCTCCAACAAAGCCATTCCAAAAAACACCACAATCTACTGATAAAATTGTACCTTCTTTGATAGGCTCAGAATTTGGAATCCCATGAACAACCTGCTCATTCGGAGAAATACAAAGTGATGCCGGGAATCCGCCATATCCTAAGAATGCAGGTTCTGCACCGTGGTCTTTGATAAAATCATATGCCAGTTTATCAAGATGCAAAGTTGTAACGCCCGGCTTAATTTCTCCTGCCAACATTCCCAAAGTTCGTGAAACCAATCTTGCGCTTTGCTTCATCAATCGAAGCTCATCTATATTTTTAAGTTGAATCATTATTATATTTAGATGTTAGAAGTTAGGCTCTAGAATTTAGATAAAATAGAAATCTAATTTCTAACATCTAATCTCTAAATTCTTATTCTGTTTACCAGAATAATCCTCTTTTCTTTTCTTTTTTCATTTTGGAGTAAGCGTGAACTTCACCTCCTGCTACTTGGAATTCGATTCTTTCATTAATAATCTGATAAATTTCTCCCCAACCCGGGAATCCACCAAGATTTCTGTCATCAATGAATAGATCCGCATCAATTTTTCTAGACTGGGTTTCCGAATCGAAAATCTCACCTTCAAAACTTGAATTAACAGCATAAAATTCGATGCCGTTTTTTCTACAGAATTCTACAGCTTCTTCCAAAGTTTTACCATGACGGTAAGTCCAGAGAATCAATCTGTAACCTTCTCCCTGAAGTTTCTTCAAAGTCTCAAAAGCAAATGTTTTCGCCTTTCCAATTCCTGGATAAGCATCATCTACAATCGTTCCGTCAAAATCGATAGCTAGTTTTTTATTACTTTTTATCATCTGGTTTTATATAAAAATATCCGCAAATATACAAAATATTAAAATGTGATTTCTTGATATTTTATACAAAAAAAATGCACCATTTTTGGTGCATCAGATAATTATTTAACTCTTAACCCATTTGAAACTGTAAGGTAACTGTGGTGTTGCTATTCTGTCTGAGATTCTCTGTAGCCTGTCCGGTAATTTCATCAGATAATCTCTTGCACGTTCTGCTTTATCATTCAGGTTTTTCATGCCTTCGATTTTCCACTCATCCAAGAGATCTTTCAGAATATTGATATAATCTTGTCCTGTATACACCATTGCGCGCTGTGCTGCATCAGAAAAATGTTCCCAAAGTTCGCCGGCTTTCTGCCCGGATTCTCTTAAAAGATGCGCCGGCATTACGATCTTTCTTCTCATCATATCTTCGAAGGCAAGCATCATTCCGCTGGCATCCATTTCAAAAATTCTGGACGAAAAATCTTTGTAAGCTTTGGCATGTCTGGCTTCATCAGCGGCAATGACACCACACATCTGTGCCAACTTTTTATTACCGGATTGTTTAGCTAAAGTTCCTACTCTTCTGTGAGAAATATTAGTTGCGGTTTCCTGGAAACTGGTATAAACAAAATTCTTGTAAGGATCTGAGCTGGTTCCGATGTCAAAACCGTCATTTATCAAATGATGCGTGGTTATTTCCATTTCACGCATATTGACGCGTCCGCATAAGTAAAGATATTTTCCCAAAAGATCACCGTGCCTGTTTTCCTCAGCTGTCCAGGCTCTCACCCACTGTGTCCAGCCGGTCCTTTTCTCCTGGTCCACACCTTCCAGTCCCATCAACCAGGATTCATACGTTGGTAAAGCTTCCTCCGTAATACAATCTCCGATAAGTGTGACGAAAAGGTCATAGGGCATCTCTCTGGCAAAAGTCTGAAGTTCTTCGATTTCGTATTTGAAATTTTCGCTCGAACTGTCCGGAAGAAAATCGGACGGCTGCCATATTTTATCTATTGGAGTAAGATATGAGCTGATAAATTCGTCCATATTTTGCTCCAAAGTCTTCATTACCTCTAGCTGTAATTCTTTCTCGTGCATCAATTAATAATAATTTAAAGCCGTAAAGATACAATAAATTAAAATTATTCATCGCATAACTTATTGAACTTTAACATACAATAAGACCTGAACACATCATTCAGGTCTTAAATATTTGATATTCTAACTATTATTATTTTTTGATGACTCTGAAAGTTTTTGATTCACCATTTTCAGAAATCGTACTGACAAAATAAACACCTTTTGACAACCCCGAAACTTCAACTTTGTTATCCTGAAGGTTAGTTATTGTTTTCACAATCTGACCAGCAGGATTATAAATAATCACTTTGGAAATCGACTGATTTGAACTGATGTTAAGTATATCCGAAACCGGATTCGGGTAAACAGAAATATCACTTTTCTTTGCATCTCCAACACTAAGATAAGGATTGGTAAAGCCTGAAACCTCGAAGACATAATTATAACCCGGATTTGACTCCCAGCTTTCTCCACCATCAAATGAAACAACAGAATCCAGATCATTACCGGCATTGGGCGTCACTTCCCAACGTTGATAATCTGTGAACGGAAACGGTGCTGCAATCACTTCTATAAAATACCTTCCCGGCAATAACTCAACAGGTTGATTCCAATTAAATTCCACATCTGCAGCCACAACGTCCAGCGGAAATCCTGCAACCGGGTGATACCCATAGAAATTCTCAGTGGTCGCCCCAACATTTTCAAATGTATGAAGAATCTCGCCTGGCAAATCATTTTCAGACTTACGGATATTGATTGTTGCATACTTGATATTCCCAAGTTGTAATGTGGAAATTTTGAATTTTGTAAAAATAAATTTCTGTCCTTCCGGAACTACAAAATCATCTGCCAACGATGTCCAGACCATATGAACGCCGCCCTCGTGGGAATCTCCCGGATTACCTGTTGAGAAAGGTGTTCCTGTTGGCTGCTCTTCGCCTGTATCGTTACAGTTTCCAACAAGCTCGAAAACATGATCATAATAAGAGAACCCTCCAAACCAAGGATCACTGTCAAATTTTGTAAAATCGAAACGACCTAATTTTCTTGTAGTTTCTTTATTGATTTCCCAGAACACTGATGTTCCGTCTGCTAAAGCAGCTTTTAACTGGATATAATATTTTCCTTTTGGCAAATCAAAAGAAGTAGGAAAATCGATGCTGATTTTATAAACATCAACGTCTTCCACAGTCGAATTGTACTCTAAAACTTGAGATGTAGGAATCAGATTTGTGAAAGTGTGAATCACATCACCGGGCATTCCCTGGTTTTCTTTCAGGATATATACATTGACATAGCTCACAGGTGATGAACCTTTCATCACATTAAAAGACAATTGTTTCGCTGTCAAAATTTTTCCGGAAACAACGTCAAAATCTGTTGCTGCGCTATAATCAAAATTGCCTCCCGTCGTGATATTCTCGCCATTAGAAGTCCGGTCTGAGATCACACTGTAATTGCAATCTGAACCTGTCTGACCAAATCCCAAAATTCCGGATAAAGCCAAAACCAAAAGTAAGTTTCTTTTCATTTTAATCTTCAAAATATTATTTGATGCTAAACTATGGCACAACATCCGCAAATCCAATTATAATACTTTTGAAATCCCTGATTTTTAAAACAGAAAAATCAAATCAAAACGCTGGTTATCAATACATTAAAATTTAAAATATGCCTATTGCGAAGATTGGTTTTTAGAGGCTTCGCGAATAAAAACTGAGGGCGAAATGCCAGTAATATTTCGGAAAACGGTCGCAAAAGCACTGTGTGAAGCAAAGCCGGATTCTTCCGCCAAGTAGCTTATTTTGTAATTCTGATACTCTTTATGATTATAAATTTTCTGACAGATATAGGCAATTCTCAGCTCATTAATGTAAGTGTTGAAATTCTTGCCTTTGTATTTATTAATCACTTCGGAAAGATAGCTCGTGTTGGTTTTTAACTGAAGCGCAAGGCTTGCAATCGTTAATTTTGAGTTGATAAATTTTTGCGATTCTTCAAACTTTTGGAGTTTCTCCAGCAAATCCTTTTCGACAGGATTAGGAATCTGAATCATTGATTCTTTTTGAATTTCCACAGTGGACTCCGGAAGATTGTCTTCGACTAGATTTTTATCAGATTCCAATTTTTCAATGATGTTTTCGAAAACTTTCCTTTCCTTTTTTCGTCGGTAAAGCAAAAAGATAATTGCTAAAGCCAGAATCAAAACGAAGATTGTCGCAATGATCACAACACTTTTCCTGGAACTGTCCGCATCGGAAATCGCTTCCTTATAATCTTTCTGCTCAGCATTGATAGCGGAAGAAATGGCCTTCATTTCACTTTCCTTAATCGCCCGGCTCAGCGTGATGTATTGTTCGTTGTAAAACGAATATTGCTTCTGGTCGTTCAGCGCTTTGTAATCCTGAGAAAGATTATAATAAATGTCGGAAAGCAAACGCGTATCCAGATCATTCTTATGCTTAAGTACAATCTTCAAAGTATCAATTGCTCTTTGATAATCTTTCCTTTCCGCATAAACTTGTGACAAAGCGTTATAAATGAAATAATTAATTTCCCGGTTGTAATTACTCTTGATTAATAAAGCTTTATTCAGATAGATTTCTGCAGAATCATTTTTGAGATAGTAGTAAGAATTGCCGATATTATAGAGCGAACGCCTGTGATGATAAATCGCCTGGTCGTCAGGATTTTTCACCAGTTCAATTTCTTTAAGCGATTTTTTATAAAATTCACTGGCTTTTTGATAATTTTCTTCGTCAAACTCGATATTACCGATTTCCAGATAAGACAAGGTTTTCAGCAGTTTTTTCTTATCGCTTTCTGGTAACTTGTTGATTTGTTTTATGGCATTATCGAGATAGAATTTTGCTTTATCATTCAGATTCAATTGGACATATTGATGAGCGATTGAACCGTTCATCCTGGCAATCAAAGCATAATCATCGGTTTTTTCTGCATATTCTTTAGCTTTGAAAAGTAATTCCGTCGATTTTTTAAGATCATTCTTTTTAAAATACGATATCGCTAAAGAAGCTAGCTCTTCACTTTTCTTAGTATTGTAATCAGTATCATCAGGCAAAATATTTTGTCCAAAAACAAGATTTACAATCAAAATACAACAGAAAAGCAGTCTGCCAGTCATAATTATTTATGAATTAATAAAACGAATTTACACCAAAAATTAAAAAAGCCGGTAAAAAACCGACTTTCAATTTTTATTTATATCAGGCTTTAGTTAGCCAAAACATTTCCTGTCATTTCTTCGGGAATATCAACACCCATTACTTTCAGAATAGTTGGTGCGACATCGCCTAATTTTCCCGGTGTCAGATTCCAGGTGTGGTCTTTATCCATCACAATGAAAGGAACAAGGTTTGTTGAATGCTGCGTGTTTGGACTTCCGTCCGGATTGATCATTACATCAGAGTTACCGTGATCTGCCAAAATGAAAACCGCATAGCCGTGCTCATAAGCCGTTGTTGCAACTTTCTGGATGCATTCGTCCACCACTTCTGCTGCTTTCACCGCCGCTGAGAAAACGCCGGTGTGACCAACCATATCTGTGTTTGCAAAATTAAGACAGATAAAATCCGCAGATTCTTTCTCCAGTTCCGGGACAATGGTATTCGTGATGTCATAAGCAGACATTTCCGGTTTCAGATCGTAGGTCGGAACATCTTTCGGGCTTGGGCAAAGCAAACGTCTTTCCTGAACGAATTCTGCTTCGCGACCACCTGAGAAAAAGAATGTCACGTGAGGATATTTTTCCGTTTCAGCAATTCTGATTTGAGATTTACCAGCCGCTTCCAAAACTTCGCCCATTGTTTTCTGAAGAACATTTTCATCAAAAACAACTCTTACATTCTGGAATGTCTTATCGTAGTTTGTCAAAGTCACATAATATAGATCCAGCTTCTTCATTCCATATTCCGGGAAATCCTGCTGAGAAAGCACTTCTGTAATCTCGCGACCTCTGTCTGTACGGAAATTGAAACAAATGACAACATCGTGGTCTTCGATCTTCGCAATAGGGAAATGATTCTGAACTCCTACAATAGGCTTGATGAATTCATCCGTCACATCTTCGTTGTAAGACTCCTGAATCGCCTGAACAAAATCCTTGGTTTCTTTCCCAACGCCATTTACCAGAAGATCGTAGGCCAGCTTTACACGTTCCCAACGTTTGTCTCTGTCCATAGCATAATAACGGCCGATAACTGAAGCCAGTTTTCCTGTAGTGGACTTCATATGATTTAATAAATCTTCTATAAAACCTTTTCCTGACTTTGGATCACAGTCACGGCCATCTGTAAAAGCATGAACATAAACCTTGTCCGTAAATCCAAATTCGTGAGCCGCCGTCAGCAATCCTTTAAGGTGGTTGATATGGGAATGCACACCGCCATCAGAAACCAGACCGATGAAATGTACTTTTTTGTTGTTCGCTTTGGCATATTCAAAGGCTTGTTGGATCACAGGTTCTTTTCCAAGGCTTCCGTTTTCCACAGCCATATTCAGTTTTACGAGATTCTGATAAACCACTCTACCAGCACCAAGGTTCATATGTCCTACTTCCGAGTTCCCCATTTGTCCGGCCGGCAATCCAACCGCTAATCCGCTCGCTTCAAGTGTTGTATTGGGAAAAGTTTTCAAGGCATAATCCATAAAAGGTGTTTTGGCCTGAGCAATGGCTGAAACAGCAGGATTTGGCCCGATTCCCCAGCCATCTAATATTGCAAGAATTGCTTTTTTTGACATTGTTGATTTTGTTTTGTTATTACAAATTTACGAAATGGAAAAGCATTGGTAGAATTTCTCAACTTATTTTTTGCAGATTGATAAATATGATTAACTTTAGAGCCCTTTTTTAAAAAATTAAAATGGACTTAAGAGACCAGCTGAAAAACCTTTTCCCTGACCACGAAGAACAGGATTTTGAAATGCCGAAAGAAGTGTTCAAACAGAAAGAACCTTTGGTCTGCAAATTCGAAAAGAAAGGCCGGAACGGAAAACCGGTAACTTTGATAGAAGGTTGGGAAGGCGATGATGAAGGATTGAAAGAGATTTCGAAAAAAATCAAAACAACACTTGGAATTGGTGGCTCGGAAAAAGACGGCATCATCATCATCCAGGGCGACAACCGTGACAAAATAATGAACATCCTAAAAGATATGGGATATAAGACCAAACGTGTCGGAGGATAAACAAAATGATGAATTATAGATTATAAATTTTAAATGATAAATGTTTCACTTAACCAAACACTCAGAAATTGTAATCTTTAATTTAAAATCTAAAATTTAAAATTATAATATAAATAATATGATAAACAAACTAGCAGCTTCTGAATTGGTTCTAAATGACGACGGAAGTGTTTACCACCTTAACCTTCTTCCGGAAGACCTTGCAGACAAAGTACTTCTTGTAGGCGATCCTGACAGAGTTCCGAAAGTTTCTAAATTCTTCGATACTATCGAAATTAAAAAGAACAAAAGAGAATTCTATACGCATACAGGAACTTTGCGTGGCGAGAGAATCACGGTAATGTCAACGGGAATCGGGACAGAAAACATTGATATCGTGATGAACGAATTGGATGCTTTGGTCAACATCGATTTGAAAGAAAAAGAATTCAAAAAAGAACATAAGTCGCTGGAGCTTTTCCGTATGGGAACTTGCGGTAGTGTGAATCCTGATATCGAAGTGAATAATATGCTGGTAACGGAAAACGTAGTAGGTCTGGATGGACTGATGCATTTTTATCAGGATTACAATTTTGAGAATGAATTCAGTAAGAATTTCCTTGAAAAATTCCCTTACGAGAGAATCAAGCCAATGTTATATTTCTCCAATTATGCAGAAGATATTGCAGATTATTATGCGGATGCTAAATATAAAGGCAACACAGCGACTTTCCCTGGATTCTATGCACCACAAGGCCGCCAGTTGAGACTGAAAGCTTTGGATGACCAATTCCTTGAAACATTGAATGATCTCGGTGTTTCCAACTTTGAAATGGAGACTTCGGCAATCTATGCGTTATCAAAACTACTAGGACACAAAGCAATCACTGTGAATTGCGTTATCGCTAACAGAAGACGTGGCGAATTTGCAAGCGACCATCACGCTTCTGAGAAAATGATGATAGAATGGGTACTTGACAGAATCATAAAATAACCATATCAGACTAATCAATGAGAAGCAATATTCATCTGAATATTGCTTTTTTGTTTTACTCAGTCCTTACAAAACAACTTTCTATATGGTCATCTACGATTCCCATTGCCTGCAGATGGGAATAAATAACAGTTGAGCCCAGAAACTTAAAACCTCTTTTCTTCAAATCCTTGCTGATGGCATCAGACAACTCTGTCGTTGCAGGCGCTTCTGTGTGAACCTTCCATGTATTTACAATCCGGTTTCCATCTGTGAATGTTAAAATATAATCATAAAAACTCCCGAATTCCTTCTGAAGTTCTATAAACTTTTGAGCATTGGAAATGGCCGCATTGATCTTCAATCGATTTCGAACGATTCCTGAGTCTTGCATTAATTCTTCGATTTTATCTTCTCCGTATTTCGCAATTTTCTTATAATTGAAGTCATCAAATGCTTTTCTGAATGTTTCTCTTTTTCTCAGAATCGTAATCCAGCTTAAACCTGCCTGGAAACTCTCGAGAATCAGAAACTCAAACATTGTAGCATCATCCGTCACCAATCTCCCCCATTCTTCATCGTGATATTTCTGGTATAACTCGTCGGTTCCGCACCACGCACATCTGATTTTTTCCATTGCTTTTAATTTTGATGTCAATTTAGTAAACATTATAAATTCAAAACAAAAGATTAACGTTCATTAAGACTTTGCGGCATTCTAATTGAATAATTGATTAACATCAAATCAAATTTTTCAATATTAACCCAAAAACAAAATATTATGAGTACGCACGACGAAAAATACAATAATGCAGAAAGAGCTGTTAACAAAACTGAAAATTCTTTAGAAAATGCAGCCGACACAGCTAAAAACAAAGTGAATGAATATGCAGACAGAGCGAGGAATTATATTGATGAACAAAAAAGAAAGAACGAAGAGCCGACGAGAGAAGGTTTCTTCGATAATCTAAAATCAAATCTTTCCGATGCGTGGGAAGATACCAAGGATTTTGCTGATAAAGCATGGGAAACCACCAAAGATACAGCTTCTGATGCATGGGAAAAAACCAAAGATGCTGCAGAAGATGTGAAAGCAGAAGTAAGAAAAGCAACCAATTAGTTTTTAAGTTAGTAATAGTTTTTCACAACGAAAGGAGAAGATTTTTATAAGTCTTCTCCTTTTTATTTTATATTTGTCAATTATTATTACGTAATGAGAAAACGTCTTTTATTTGGTTTGTTTTTACTTGGATTTTTAGCAAATTCTCAAACATTCAATCAGGCTTACGCCGATGTCAGTAATCAGGTTTCCCAAACCAATATCAATACTTATCTGCAGGAATTTGAAGGCTTGGGTGTAAAAACCACGGGGTCTACCGCCAATAATAATGCTTATACCTGGCTTAGGAACAAATATATTTCTTTTGGTTACACCGATGCTGAAATCACAAAAGACACTTTCACTTACAACGGACAATCAACATCCAATATCATCGTTACAAAACAAGGAACCAAATATCCCAACACTTATGTTATTGTCTGCGGCCATTATGATACAATTACCGGAACCGGAACCAATGACAACGGAAGTGGTGTTTCTGTAATCCTGGAAGTTGCCAGACTTCTAAAAAATGTTTCAACGGATTATTCTATCAAATTCATCAATTTTTCCGGTGAAGAGCAAGGTTTACTAGGTTCCGCTCACTATGTTTCAAGTGTTGTGAATGCAACCAGTCCGAAAATGAGCATCCGGTTGGTTCTTAACATCGATGAAGTTGGTGGAGTGAAAGGA
>MKVE01000027.1:10060-42262 GCA_001898785.1 Chryseobacterium sp. 36-9
ACACAACAATTGATGAATTGCGTGACTTTGTATTCGCCGCTGAAAACCAATCTGAGTTACGCTTATGCTTCAGATTATATGCCTTTCCAGGCCAACGGAGAAATCATCACCGGCTTATTTGAGTATAATGAAACGCCTTACGCCCATACTGTTAATGACAAATACATCAATCTGGATCCTGTTTATATCTACAACATAGCAAAAGCTACAACAGGAGCAGTTCAGCATTTTGCGGTTGCAGGTCAGACTTTGGATGTATGCACGCCCAGAGAAATCGCAATGAGCTTCAGATTCTACCCGAATCCGGCAAAAGATTATCTGCAATTGGAATTTCTAAACAGCAAAACCCAACGTTTCAGCTTTACCATTACAGATTTTGAAGGCAAAATCCTCAGCAAAACAGACAATCAGACCAGAATTGACATTTCTACAATTCCGAAAGGGATTTATTTAGGAACATTTAAAGTAGAAGATCAGCAGATTACCAAGAAATTGATTGTAGACTAATTATCATTCAGCAATTATAAATATAGGGGCAATCCCCTCGCCCAGGCATTTGCCACAGCTCGGGTCGCGCTATCCACTATTATCTTTTGTCTTCTTTTGCAAAACAAGACAAAAGGATAACCGTTACTATCGCTATTGCGGAGGCTTGAACCATTAGCGAAAAAATTCGGCAGAGAATTTGCTATGAAGTTTTCGAAATTTGAAAAATAATCAACCGTAATTAATTCGTTTTACGAAATCTAAAATCACTATATTTGCGCCTATGCAGAAAATCTTAATAGTAGAAGACGAAAAAGCAATATCCGGAGTTCTACACAGTATTTTATCAGACGAGCTTCCTGACTACCAATTCGAAATTGCCGAAGACGGTTTGGAAGGATTCAAATTCATAGAAAAAGATGATTTTTCTCTGGTGATTTCTGATATCAAAATGCCAAAAATTTCCGGAACCGAACTTCTGAAACAAAGCCTCCAGCTAAAACCGGAGACAACATTTGTGATGATTTCCGGTCACGCAGATATTGATACTGCCGTTAGCTGTCTGAAAGAAGGAGCTTACGATTTCATCTCCAAACCTATTGACATCAACAGGCTGATAACAAGTGTAAAAAACGCATTAGACAAAGGCAATCTGCAAAAAGCAAATTCTAACCTGAAGCAGGAAAATTCTCAGCTCAAGAAAAAAGTCAACAAAAAATATCAGATGATTGGGGAATCCACTGCGCTTAAAAGAATCCAGGAAATCATCGATAAAGTGGCGCCTTCTGACGCAAGAGTGATGATCACCGGACCAAATGGTGCCGGTAAAGAATTGGTAGCGCACGCGATTCATTCGCAAAGCGAGCGTTCCAGAGGGCCAATGGTTGAGGTGAATTGCGCCGCGATTCCGTCCGAACTGATTGAAAGCGAACTATTTGGACACGTAAAAGGTTCCTTCACGGGTGCCATCAAGGATAAATCCGGAAAATTTGAGCAAGCAAACGGCGGAACTATATTCCTTGATGAGATTGGAGATATGAGTTTAGTGGCTCAGGCTAAGGTATTAAGAGCTTTACAGGAAAACAAAGTTTCCCCTGTTGGAAGTGATAAGGAAATCAAAGTGGATGTACGGGTCATTGCAGCAACCAACAAAAATCTGGCTAAGGAAATTGAGCAGGGAAAATTCAGGGAAGATTTGTATCACAGGCTTTCTGTAATTGAAATCAACGTTCCGTCTTTGAACGACAGGAAAGAAGACATTCCTTTGTTAGTAGAATATTTCACGCAATTGATTGCGAACGAAAACGGAACTTCGGCAAAGAAATTTGATGAAAAATCTATCAAGGCTTTACAGCAATTTGACTGGACAGGAAACATCAGAGAACTTAGAAATGTAGTGGAAAGATTAATCATCTTAGGTGCAGATCCTGTAACTGCTGACGACGTAGCTAATTTTGTAAAGAAATGAGATTAAATAAATAAAAATATTTAACCGTCTCGTTCTTTTCAACGAGACGGTTTTTTTTGAATAAAAATGAAAGGTTTGCGATTATGACTTTTCTTTTAATAAAATTATATGAAATAAAATGAACTTTTTAAACAAACAATACACACAGGAAGGACTGAAGTTAGCACTTCCTGTAATGCTGACACAAGTTGGGCAAGTTTCTGTAAACCTGTTCGATAACATTATTGTTGGTAAACTTTTGGGCGCTCAGGCTTTGGCTTCTGTGTCTTTAGGGAATGCATTATTTTTTTCCATTTTCGTATTGGCGTTAGGTTTTTCCTTCGCCATTCCGCCTTTGGTTTCGGAAGCTAATTCTCAAAAGAAACACGATGTGATCAATTCCGTTTTCAGACACGGATTTGTAATTAATCTGGGAATCGGAACATTACTGATGATTATTTTGTTATGTGGACTTCCATTGATTTATCATATGGATCAGCCTAAAGAAATTATCCCAAACACTATTAGTTTCCTTAGCATAATGGCATTTACAATGATTCCGTTTATGATGTTCCAGACTTTGAGAGAAGTTTCGGAAGGTTTGTCGTTTACAATTGGAGTTACCAAAGCCACCATTATTGCAAACATAATTAATATCGTCCTGAACTATGTCTTCATAAAAGGGCTTTTCGGATTACCGGCAATGGGCGTTCAGGGGTCTGCATTAGCAACCTTGATTGCCAGAATATTTATGGTGGTTTTCTTGTATTTCGTTTTGGTAAAAGAGCCAAAAACAAGACGTTACATTAAAGAATTCTCTCTGAAAATCAGTCTTTTCACAAAGGAGATGTTCAACAAAATGTTCAAGCTTGGTTTGCCAACTGCTTTACAAATGTTTTTTGAAGTGACTGCTTTTGCTGCTGCTGCTTTCATTTGTGGAATGATAAGCTCTACGGATATTGCTTCGCATCAGATTGCGTTGTCGATGGCTTCGTTTACATTCAATCTTTGTATTGGGTTCAGTGTGGCTTCTACGGTTATGATTGGTAATAAAATGGGTATTAAAGACTTTGACGGATTGAGAAAAATCGGGATTAATAATTTCAAATTAACCTTGATCTATATGGGATTTTGTGGATTAATGTTTATTCTTTTCAGAAATGTCTTGCCTCATTTTTTCACAAAAGAAAGCGATGTTCTGGTCATCAACTTAGCTTCTAAATTAATGATTATTGCCGCTCTATTCCAATTATCTGACGGAATCCAAGTAACAGCTTTAGGATGTTTGAGAGGAATCCAGGATGTGAAAATCCCGAGTGTGATTACGTTCTTAGCTTATTGGGTTTTCACAATTCCGGTTGGTTATTTTCTTTGTGTGACTTTGAAAATGGGTGCTTTCGGGATGTGGATTGCCCTTGGTGTTGGTCTTACAATTTCAGCAGTTTTACTGGTAATTAGATTTTTGAGATTGAGCAAGAGGAAAGCTTTGGCTACAGCTAATTAATAATGAAAGAATTAACAATTAATTTAGCTGACTATTAAGCATTTTTGTTATTCCGTAGGAATCTCAGCAGTCAAATTCCTACGGAATGACAAACTTTATGTAATAATTTTATGACCTAAACCTATTTTAAATTTTTAAATTTGCAACACAAAATTTCGAAATGAATATTAAACAAAATATACAGTCAAAAATAACCAAGATCATCGCTCAGCTCTACGGTATAGAAGGCGTAACGCTAGAAGTCCAGAAAAATAAAACTGAGTTTGAAGGAGATTTCACAATCGTCATTTTTCCTTTGGTAAAACAGGCGAAAAAAAGCCCGGATGTTATCGGAAACGAATTGGGCGAAGAAGTGAAAAATCAAATTGATTTTGTTGAGAACTTCAATGTGGTAAAAGGTTTTCTTAACCTCAAAATCAAAGACCAATTATTCGCTGAGCAATTATCCGAAATCAGCAACGATTTTGACAACGTAACGCCTAAAAATCAAACGGTAATGGTGGAATATTCTTCACCAAACACCAACAAACCTCTCCATTTGGGACACATCAGAAATAATCTTCTCGGTTTTTCTGTCGCCGAAATCCTGAAAGCGGACGGTTATAAAGTGATTAAAACTCAAATCATCAACGACCGAGGAATCCACATCTGCAAATCGATGTTGGCTTGGGAAAAATTTGGAAACGGAGCAACGCCGGAATCTACTGGTTTGAAAGGCGATAAATTGGTCGGAAACTATTATGTGGAATTCGATAAATTGTATAAATCCGAAATCAAGGCAATGGTCGCTGACGGCATCGACGAAGAAACAGCTAAAAAACAAGCGCCATCTATCATCGAAGCTCAGGAAATGCTTTTGAAATGGGAACAAAACGACCCAGAAGTTCGCAAACTTTGGGAAATGATGAACGAATGGGTTTATGCAGGATTTAATCAAACTTACTCCAGATTGGGTGTTAATTTTGACCAGGTTCAGTACGAGAGCAATACCTACATTCTTGGAAAAGATTTGATTCAGAAAGGTTTGGCAGACGGAATTCTTTACAAAAAAGGTGACGGTTCTGTTTGGTGCGATTTGACTGACGAAGGTCTTGACCAAAAATTGTTGTTACGTTCCGATGGAACTTCGGTTTATATGACTCAGGATTTGGGAACAGCTGTGGAGCGTTTCAAAGATAATGATATTCAAAAACTGATTTATACAGTTGGAAATGAGCAGGATTATCACTTCCAGGTTCTTTTCAAAATTCTGAAAAAATTGGGTTACGAATGGGCTGACCAGCTTTTCCACTTATCTTACGGAATGGTAGAATTACCAGAAGGAAAAATGAAATCCCGTGAAGGAACAGTGGTTGACGCTGATGATTTGATTCAGGAAATGTACCAGACTGCGAAGGAAAAATCTCAGGAACTAGGCAAGTTGGAAAGTTTGAGTGATGAAGAAAAAGAGAAGTCTTATGAAACTGTTGGATTGGGTGCTTTGAAATATTTCATCCTGAAAGTGGATCCGAAGAAAAAAATGCTTTTCAATCCTGCAGAAAGTATTGACTTCAATGGAAATACAGGACCTTTCATTCAATACACTTATGCGAGAATCCAGTCACTTTTGGCTAAGGCCGATTATTCTGCAAAAGAAGATTTGGGGAAATATCTTCCGAATGAAAACGAGAAGGATTTGATTATGCTTTTGTCCGAATCCAAAGATGTTGTGAGCAAAGCCGCAGATTCTCTAAGTCCAGCTTTAGTCGCTAATTACGTTTATGAATTGGTAAAAACTTACAACTCTTTCTATCAAAATAATCCTATCCTGAATCAGGATGATGAGCAAGCGAAACAGTTCCGTCTTCAGTTGTCTGAATTGACCGGAAAAACGATTAAGAAATCATTATCCATGTTAGGAATTAATGTCGTAAACAGAATGTAAATTGTGCTTAGAAATAAATAAAAACTCTGCTTTTTCGGTGGAGTTTTTTTTTGTTTTTTGTAATTAATCAAATAAAAAAGCAACCAATTAAATTAATTGATTGCTCGATTTCGAAGTAGACCCACAGGGATTCGAACCCCAGATGACTGAACCAAAATCAGTAGTGTTACCGCTACACCATGGGTCTGTTCTTTTAAGTGGTGCAAATTTATAGCTTTTTTTTGAACTTCCAAACTTTTTCTGAAAAAAAATCAATAATTTTATAAAATAAATTTTCGCTCAACCTAATGTTAATCGACCTTTCCAAAGCATCACGCATTAACCCAGACTCATCTAATGAATTTGAAACCAAAGTTTTAGACTTTATAAAAGAATGGTTTTCGGAGTCCAAAACGGTAAAAGTTCAGAGCTCCGGTTCTACAGGCAAGCCTAAAGTGTTTGATATTGAAAAATCAAAAATGTTGAATTCTGCTGAGATGACTTGTGATTTTTTAGGTTTAAAGGAAGGAGATCTGGCACTACTCTGTCTTCCGATTGAATATATCTCAGGCAAAATGATGGTTGTAAGAAGCATTTCACAACAATTAAAACTAAAAATTGCTCAACCTTCTCTCAAACCTTTAGAAAACCTTAAAGAAGAAATTGATTTTTGTGCGATGACACCTTTGCAGGTTGAAAATTCTTTGGACAAAATTCACTGGATCAAAAATCTGATTATCGGTGGCGCCACGGTTTCAGAAATTTTAAAAACTAAAATCTATCAAACTCTTCAACGCTCCAATTCCCAAACACAAATCTTCGAGACCTATGGCATGAGTGAGACGCTTTCTCATATAGCTTTGAAAAAAATTTTTCCCAGTCAGGAAGATTGGTTTACGGTTTTTGACGGTGTTGATATTTCTTTAGACGAAAGAGGTTGCTTAAAAATATTTGCACCCCAACTGAATGCGGAAGTTTTGCAGACCAATGATTTGGTTGAGCTGAAAACCAAAAAACAATTCAGATTTTTGGGACGATTGGATAACGTAATTAATTCCGGGGGAGCAAAGATCTTTCCGGAGGAATTGGAAAGATTAGTCAAAAAAGAGATTCCAAATGAAGCTGTTTTTCTTGGAATTGAGGATGAAAAATTAGGACAGAAATTAGTTTTGGTAGTTGAAGATAAAAGATACAAGATGCAAGGCTTAACAAATGATGATTTAAATCCCGAGTTACAAAATTTTAAGTCTCAAATCTCAAATCTTAAATTCGAAAAGTCATTTCATAAGCCAAAAGAGATTATTTTTGTTGAACAAATCCCAAGAACGCCGAACGGAAAGGTGAACCGTTCCGAACTCCGACAACTGGTGAAAGAAATGACACACGGTTTGCAATAGCGATAGTAACGGTTATCCTTTTGCTTGCCTTGCAAGGCAAGCAAAAGATAATAGTGGATAGCGCGGTGACACAGATTAGCATTGGATTTGCAGTGGGAAATCTGTGGCAATTGCCCAAAATATATTAATAAACCCCTGTTAAATTTTTCTTGAAAAATTTGCCACCCCTCCAAAGGAAGGGAATTTTGAAAAACTAAATGAAAGATTTTTCTACCGAGATCAGTTATAAAACTTCCCGCTCTTCCGGAGCTGGCGGACAAAACGTGAATAAAGTAGAAACAGCTGTGACAGGGATTTGGAATGTAATGGAAAGTCAGTTTTTTTCTTTTGATGAGAAAATGCGGATCTCGGAAAAGCTGAAAAACAGAATCAATTCCGAAGGTTTGCTGCAAATGACCTCGTCGGAAAGCCGAACTCAGTTACAGAACAAAAAAATTGTGACAGAGAAAATGTTGGAACTTGTAGAAAAATCACTCTTTGTTCCAAAAAAACGTGTTGCTACAAAGCCTTCAAAAGGTCAAGTCCAGAAACGTATCGACAACAAAAAGAAGTTGTCCGAGAAAAAAGAAAATCGAAAATTCAGATTTTAAAGTCTGACAATTTTTCTATTTCCTGATTGATTTTCTCACTGTACTCCAATTGCTTCTCACGAATTCTCCCGTGATTGGTTACCGTTTCATAATCCTGCTGAAAATCTTTATAAGCCTCATAAACATTAGTATAATGCTTTTGAAGTGTCTTTGCATCGAGTATTTTGTCGCTGATTGATTTCCTGAATCTTCTCGCAAACAGTTCGGCAATGTCGAAGTGACTTTGTTCGTGCATCAAAACCAAATCCGTTTTGTGGTCACTGTGCGCCCACGATTTTGAAGGCACAAAAAAAGATTCGATCTTAACTTCTTTGGAACTGAATTTTTTGGTTGGGCTATTCAACAAATAAGAGATTCCACAAAAGGTTGTAGCAGCAGCTTTGGAAGTGTTCGGCTGGTTTTTTGACTGAAAATCTTCCCAGACCAGCTTTCGGTTTTCACTCCAAAAAATCTTGTCCTGAGCTTTCGTCAGTCCAATGATAAACATAAAAATAGCTGCTAAAAATATTCGTAACATATCGGTTAGATGTTTTTTTTCAATTAATGTTAATTTATTTCCACAAAAAATGTATTTTTACCTCCCTCATTTTAAAAAATGGAAAAAGAGATAAAAATCAACTTTGAAGTGATCCCGAGTTACGAAAAACTCAATGATATAGAAAAAATACTTTTTGACAAAGCTAAAACCATCCGCGAGCAGGCTTATGCACCTTATTCCAATTTCCTGGTCGGCTGTGCGGTTCTGCTGGAAAATGGCGAAATCATCACAGGGAGCAATCAGGAAAATGCCGCGTATCCATCCGGACTTTGTGCGGAAAGAACCACAATTTTTTGGACTTCGGCCAATTATCCTGACGTGAAAATCAAAAAACTTTTTGTAATTGGTGCACCAAAAGATGCGTTAACTTCTACTCCAATTCCGCCTTGTGGTGCTTGCAGGCAATCAATTCTGGAATATGAGTCCAAACAAAAAGAGGAAATCGAAATCTACTTTGCATCGCTTGACGGGGAAATACTGAAAACAAAATCCATTCGGGATCTGTTGCCGTTTTCTTTTGATGCAAGTTTTTTATAATTTTTCAGGAGCAAACCGTTAGTTCTTCGGCAGAAGGTTCCAGCCTGCTGTCCACTGTATCTTTTTTGTCCGTTAAAAACAGACAAAAAAGGATGCCGTTCCCATCAGGGCTATGTTGAAGGTTAGTCTTTCTTTTCAACGTTTTCAAATTTCAAAGATTCTACTCTCTTCGTTGATCCTTCTCACCACATTTTCTGTCCGCTCTTTGTGCGTATCCGTAATGAAAATCTGCCCAAAACTCTCTTTGTTAACTAATTCGATTAGTTGAGAAACTCTGGTATCATCCAGTTTATCAAAGATATCGTCCAGAAGAAGGATTGGAGACTTTCCTGTCAATTCTTTGATTCGGTTGATCTGAGCTAATTTTAGTGAAATCAAGAAAGATTTCTGCTGGCCTTGCGAACCGATTTTTTTGATAGAATTCCCATTCATCTCGAACAGCAAGTCATCTTTATGTGTTCCTTTGGAAGTGTAGGTCAAAGCTCTGTCTTTGTCAATTGAACCAGATAAAAGGCTGTGAAATTCTTCAGTCAAAAGATGCGATTCATAGATAACATTCACGATTTCTTTTCCACCGGAAATGATTTCGTAAAAATGCTGAACAATGGGATTCAGTTTTTCAACAAACTCTTTTCTTTTCTCAAAAATCCTTGTTCCGAAATTGGAAATCGGCTCGTCATAGATCTCCAAAGAATCCTTGTCGAAGACTCTGTTCTTCGCAAAATATTTCAGTAAGGCGTTTCTCTGCTGGATAGTTTTCTGATATTGGATCAAATCAAAAAGATAAGAAGAATCGGTTTGCGAAATCATCGCATCCAAAAACTTCCTTCTGCTTTCCCCGGAATCGGAAATCAGATTGGAATCGTAAGGTGAAATCATCACACTCGGTAAATAGCCAATATGGTCGGCTAATCTATCGTAATTTTTATCATTTTTCTTGATGATTTTTTTAGATTCTTTTGGCTGAAGAATTTTAATAATATCCTCTTTCTCTTCATTCTGAATTTCGGATTCAATAACAAAAAAATCTTCATCAGATTTCACATTATTAATATCAGAATTTCCAAGAAAGCTTTTCCCTACAGAAAGATAATGAAGCGCATCCAGAACATTAGTCTTCCCTACGCCATTATTCCCGACAAAACAATTGATTTGAGGAGAAAATTCGAAAGCTCTTTCCGAGTGGCTCTTAAAATTGATGAGTAAAAGTTTGTTGATAATCATAATCCCAAAAGTTTTTTCAGTTTACTCGGATTTTGCCGATTATCCCACAAAGAAATAATGTAGAGTAAATCTTTTCTAATCTATAGACCAATCCGTAATTTTCAAAATGCAGAATTCGATATGGTTCGAAATTGGTTTCAATACCACTTAAAGGATTAGACTTTAATAAATCAATTTTTTGATAAATAGTAAGGTTTAGTTTTATAGAATAACGATTACTTTTATTTCTATTATTCCAGTAATCGAAAATGGCGTTTCTCTGTTTTATTGCAAGCGTTGTCCAAATGACCTTTACTTCATCCATTCTTCATCCAATTTTCTTAACTCCTCGTCGGAAATAGTTCGCCCATATTTAATATCCTCTTCCGCAACTAGAATCATTTCTTTCTGACTTTTGGACAAAATATATTTTGCATCTTCTTCAGGCTGAACAGACAAAAAAAGATTTTCAACAGCTTGTAAGAAATTGACATTCGTAGTAGAAAAGATTCTTTCTACCAGTTTGCTTCTTAGTACTTCAATATTTTCCATCCCTCAAAAATTTATGTAAAGATAAAACTTCTTAACAAGAAAATCAATTTCCGAAGTTCACAAAATGCGGAATATCAGCCGCAAAAGTATTCATCGGCATCATATTGTTTCTATAGCTGTTGAAATCAAAAACAGAACTATTGTCAAATGGCACCTTCGGATAATACATAAAAGAAACCTGAATCCTGTTGAAAACCAGATAAGGATTGTTGATCAGAACCCCGATTCCAACTTTTGTATTGATACTGGTTTTCAATAATTTCTCGTCCGGCATTCCCAGCCAACCAACAGCCGTTGTCAAATATGGACTGAAATGAAAATTTTTCCAGGTTTTGCTGATGAAAAACTGCAACTGGTATCTCAAAACAAGCTTTTTTGTCCCGATATAATCATAATTATAAACAGGAAATTCATCATTAGCAGAAAGGTTGATCCGGTCTTTGTAGGAATAATTATTTTGTGGATTACCCAAAGCCAGAGTCGGCGAAAAGAAATGACGGACCTTGGCAAATTTCCAGTCCATAAGGTTGGTAAAATATGTTCCATCGACGCGAAATGCATCACGGTTAATTCTTTCTTCATTAAAAAACCGTCCGAACTGTGCTTTGATATTAAAATATCCTATTTTCGTGAAGTCACCATAAGCCGCAGAAAGTCCCGCATAGGGAACAACTTCTTTACTTCTGGAGAGTAAACCGGCTGTAACATTAAATGCATTTCCGTAAGGAATATCTTCAGGCAAATCGTACTGGAAAACCTGTTTCTCCACCGAGAATTTTCTCTGGATAAATCCCGCCGAAGCCAAAAAACTATTATACGAACGGAAATACTGAAACTGATCAATGCCCGGACTGTCTTTATACTGATAATTCTGGAATCGACCTATTAAAGCAATATTACTGGAGATTCTTTCAGCAGGATTAGACGAAACGGGTATCTGGTAACCACCCCACAAATCCTGACTGTAAACTTTGATCTGAACTTCCGGAAACGCTGTCAGATCATCCATTGGTAAGGTTACATTTCGCATAAAATATTCGAAAGTGAAACCTCCTGCCCATTTTGTCAAAGGCGAGAAAAAATCACGTCTTGCACTCAGGTTGATGCGCTCATTTTTCAAAAAATCTTTTTCTCCCAAAATTTGTGCAGTAATATAACTTCCAAAAAGATTATTCGCCGTATAACTTCCATAGAAATAATCCTGTTTTTCTTTGGAATCATTCCTGTAAAGAAAGTCCGCTTCATGGCCAAGACCAAGGAAATTCTCTTCTGTTACGCCTAATCCTATTTTGCTACCGGAATAGCTTAATCTTGGTTTCAAACTCCAGGAATCCAAAACTTTCACAACAACATCAATTGAGTCGTTAGAACTGTTTTCAACTGCAATTTTTACACGGTTGACAAAAGGCATTTCTCTCAGCAAACGTTCGGATTCATAAAGTTTTTGTGCATTATAAGCTTCACCTTTTCTGAAAAGTAAATAATTATTAACAGTCGAGATTCTGGTGTTGGAATGGAGATGATTCGTGAACCAGTCGTACCATTTCGCTTTCTCTTTTTTTTCTTTGGTGTTGTATCCAAACGGGTCGATTGTTTCAATTTTTATATCCCGGATAAATTTTCCATCATAAGATTCCTGAGATTGCTTTTCCGTTCTTGTAGCAACTGACGCAGAATCAGCTTCCCGACGAAATATAAAGCGGTGAATGAATCTTGTAAATTTTCTTTTATCTGAAAATTCTTCAATCTTATAATAAATAGAATCTTTTTTCTCCTGCGCCTCAGCAACGGAAAAGAAACTTAAAAAGACAATAATCAGGAGAATAGATTTGTTATTGAACATTCGGAGATTTTAACAAAACTGCAATATCAATTTGTAAGCCAAAAGACATATCAAAGGAAGTCCACTACAGCTTTCCACCCAAAAACTAAAATAAGCTTCCCGATTATTATTTTCTGAAAAATAAATTAATAAAAATGTGATAATTGTAGTCAGAAAAAAATACACTGCAAAAGCAAAATCCAGGTAGAAAACACTTAACAAGCCTGAGATAAAAACTAATAAATATGCCAGGAATTTAGTTTTCTGGACGCCAATGAGAATCGGGAAAGTCACCACATCATCGCTATTCATATCCCGGATATCAAAAGGCAAAACCAAAGCTGAAATAAATAACCAGGTAATCATAAAAATCTCCCAATCAAATTCCGGAAGAATGAGCCAGGAATTGATTAAAGCCCAGGTTAATCCAACATAAAAAACCTTTAGCAAAGGAATTTTGCGTATAAATTTTTCCAAAAAAAAAGAATTGTAAAGCAATCCGAGAATAACAATAATTGCCCATTTCAAAAGTCGTATTTCGTTATGATTCCTGAGAATCAGAATCACACTGATAACCCCACAAATACAATTGAAAATCAGAATCTTAAAAAAAATTTTCTTATCGTACTGATATTTGGTGTAAAGGTAACCGCTGAAATAAGTAATAAAAATTAAAAGTAAAGTCGGCCAACGGAATATGTTTTGCTCCAGCATAAAATAGGCAGCCAAACAGGTTCCCATCAAAGAAACATATATCTGACTGTCAATAACATATTTTTTTGTTAAATTTAAAATCGACATTTTACTTTAACAAATGTCGGAAAAAACCATCTTACACAAGAGAAAAAATAAACTTATGAAAATCTTAAAGTCCTTATCAATTTTCTTATTGATATTTATCACTATGAATTTTTCTGCACAAAACTACTACGATCAGCAATGGAAAAAAATCGAAGACAATTATAAAAAAGGAACTTACAAATCCAATCTTCCCATCATTCTGGACATTCAGAATCAGGCTTTGAAGGATAATAACGCGATACAAATTATCAAATCTCTAAAAGCTGAATTCAGTATTACAAAACAAACTTATGACGATGTAAAAAATGATGAAAAATCTGTTTTTTTTGCCAAACTGAAAAGCATTGAACCCAAACTGAAAGGTGAAGAAAGGCAATTATTTCGTCTGTTGACTTTGGAATTTATCAGAGATTATTACCAAAGCAACTCCTGGAAAATCAATCAGAAAACCAATATAGACAACGTAGATTTGTCGCAAATCGAAACCTGGAGCAAGCTGGATTTTAAAAATTATTTGTCAAAGAATTATTCGGATCTGGAAAAAGACAATGCTGCTTTGAGAAAAATCCAGATGAAAAAATACAGCGAAATATTCGATACGGCGGAAAATTTTGAATATTTCCCGACACTTGCCGACTGGTACAATTATAATTATATCGATTTTCTTACCAATCAGAACATTTTCACACCGAACGAACTGAAGATCAATTCAACAAAAATCAATGATATTTATGACTCGGAAATTGCTTCGCTGTCAGGAAATGCTCAGTTGTATTTTAAACATCAGAAAATCAATTATAACTGTGAAGCGAATCATTGCAAAGACCAATTCGCTCAACTTGAAAAACTGGTTAAAGACGAATCTGCAAAAGGCGATTACAAAGTTCAGATTATTAATGATATGATTGAAATCCTTCAGCAAAAGCAGGATTACAAAGCAGCTCTAATTTGGATTGGTGATGCAAAGAAACTTTATCCAAAATCGAAATTCCTTAATAATGTCATAAATAAGGAAAACGACATCAAAAATCCGCAGCTGATTCTTTTTTATGAGAACGAAACACAGAGCAATAAACCAATTCATATTGTTGCGGAAGGAAAAAATCTCACAATGTTTTCTTTGAAGATCTATGAACTACAAGACAATTATCAGAGTTTCCTCAATTATGTTACTAATTCCTATCAAAAGCCGTTTTCAAGCGTTAAAAAATCTTTGATAAGAACAGAGCAATTCAGTTTGCCACAATCTCCTGATTATAAAACACACAGGACATCTTTAGAAGTAAAACCGCTTCCACCAGGGATTTATTTTGCGGAATATGTTGTAGGAAATTCTGTCCAAAGTAATTTTTACTTTATCGTTTCTGACACCAAAATCATTTATTCCAAAAAGAATGACAGCGGTTCCAATCCGGATATTATGAAATTGGTCAATAATGAGAATGGAAAAGCTTTTATGAATGAAAATCTTGAAATTACAGAATTTACCGAAGGTAATTCGGCAAAAAACTATACTGCAAAAACTGATAAATTGGGTAATTTTCAGTTTCCAAAATCGCTTGACAACAACTATTACAGATACTACCTTGTTAAAAACGGAAATAATGTTGTAATGATTGATGTTTACGGAAATAACCGATATAATAGAAAACAATCTGAAAATCAGGAAACAGCACAAATTTTCCTCGACAGAAAAATCTACAGACCTGGACAAATTGTTTATTTTAAAGTCATTGCTACAGGAATCAACGGAGAAACCCAGAAAGTGAAAACATTGGAAAAGGTTCCGTTGAATATTATAATTCACGATGCCAATGGTGAAGAATTACAAACTTTGAAACTGACGACCAACGAATTTGGTTCTGTCAACGGCAGCTTTACACTTCCAAAAAATAAATTGAATGGGAACTTTAACATTCAAGTAGAGGAAAACGATAATAACTCGGATTATAACATTTCCGGTTACGCGGATTTCCAGGTTGAGGAATACAAGCGCCCAAAGTTTGAAGTGACTTTTGAGCCAATAAAAGAAGAGTACAAATACGGCCAAACTATTGAATTGAAAGGAAAAGCAACGATGTTTTCCGGCGTTCCTTTGAGCAATTCAACAGTGAATTATGAAATTAAAAAACAGAATATCCGTTGGAGATATTTTTGGTGGTACCCTCGTGAAAATGACAATGAAAATTCGATTCTTGGAGATGTAAAAACCAACGAAAAAGGAGAATTTACTATCAAAATTGAGTTGAAAAAAGATGAAACGTTGGAAGGAATCCAAATTGATAATTATGCAATCAATGCATCTGTGACAGACATCAATGGTGAAACGCAATCTGCCAATACCAATGTGAAAGTCGCTTCGGTTTCTCATTATATCACTGCCAACGAAATTGGAAATACATTTTCTGACGAAGATGTGAAGTTGAATGTTGACACCAAGAATTATAACGACCAAATTCTTAAGAAATCATATAATGTAAAACTGGAAAAACTGGAAGAACCGAAACAGATTTTCAGAAATAATTTTGCTTCTGTAATTCAGGATTTGCCACAATTATCAAAGAAAGAATTTGTACAGAAATTTCCTCACGACAGATTTGATAAAAATGATGATGTGAAGAATTGGAAAGTTTCTTCTGTCATTCTTAATGGAGTGAAGAATCCTGTCATCCAGAACCAAGCGAAGCGCAGTGAAGAATCTAAAGATTTCTCGTCCCTCGGAATGACAAGCGAACCGCTTAACTTAGGAAAATTAAATGCCGGCACTTATAAACTTCAGCTTTACAATATTGAAGAAAAAGACACGATAAAAACAGAGCAATTTTTCAAAGTTTGGGATAAAAAGTCGTTGGGTGAAAATCAAAATCCATTCTTGGAAGTGATTAAACCAACTCAGGATTTCAAACGGGGAGAAAAAGCAAAAGTGTTTGTTTATTCTGCGATTCCGGATGCTTTGGTCAATATTTTCATTCAAAATGGAAAAGGTGAAACCGTGACTGAAACCAAATCTTTCAAAAATGGAATTCTGGAATATGAAACAGTAATTCCAACAGGTGAAAGTATCTCGAGAGTGAATTTGCAGTTCCAACTGGTCGCTTTCAATGATGTGAAAACCGAATCGGTTGATTTGAAAATTGCAGACAGCAAAGATGATTTGAAAATTGAAACGGTGACTTTCCGGGACAAATTACAGCCTGGACAAAAAGAAAAATGGACAATCAAAATTTCTGGTGCTGATAAGGAAAAAATCAACGCGGAAGTTTTGGCAAATATGTATGATAAATCACTTGATCAGTTCGCAGTGAATTCCTGGAATTGGCAGAAATTTCATTCGGCTTTTTATGAAAGTTCTTATGCTATAGGAAATTATCTGCAACAGCAATATTATCGGAATTATTTTACTTACCAGAGCAATTATTACATTCAGTCACCTGATTTTAATTGGTTTGATGGCAGAATATATTATGGTTCAAACCTGGATACAGATGGCGACGGCATTCCGAATTCATTAGATGCTTGTCCAACCGTTCCCGGAACATCTCAATATCAAGGTTGTCCAAAACCAGCTATGGCTTATGCAAGCGAGGTTGAAATGTCAGCACCAGTTGCAAAACTCCAAGGAAAAGCAGCAGGGATAAATTTACAAGATTCTACAAATAAAAACCTTGAAGAGGTTGTAATAGTTGGTTATTCTGAAAAGAAGAAAACAGCGGAAAATATAGAAAAAATCCCAGTTCGTCAAAACCTCAACGAAACTGCATTTTTCTATCCAAATCTTCTTACAGACAAAGATGGAAATGTATCGTTTGAATTCACTTCTCCGGAAGCTTTGACACAATGGAAACTGATGTTTTTAGCTCATACTAAAGACGCGAGAGCAGCAATTCTGGAAAAATCTGTGGTTACTCAAAAAGACTTTTCGATTACGCCAAATTATCCAAGATTCTTGCGAGAGGGTGACGAACTGAATCTTCAGACAAAAATTTCAAGTTTAATCAATCAAAAACTAACTGGCTTTGCACAATTGCAGATTTTGGATGCTTTTACCAACGAGGATGTTACAGATAAATTCGGAATCAGTCAATTGACAGCAGTTTCCGGATACAATAAGGAACAAAGTTTCTCATTAGCTGAAAATGGAAATACATCTGCAACCTGGAAATTGAAAGTTCCAAACAATGTTTCTTCGATTATTATTAAAATTGTTGCTAAAGCCGGAAACTTCTCTGACGGCGAACAAAAAGCCATTGCAGTTCTTCCGAACAGAATGTTGGTAACCGATGCACTTCCAATTTTTGTGAAAGAAGGTCAGACAAAAACATTCACTTTAGACAATCTGAAAAATTCCAATTCTAAAACTCTGACCAATGTTTCCAACACTCTGGAACTGACGACGAATCCGATCTGGGAAATTATGTTTGCATTACCGAGTTTGAAAGATGATATCAATAATTCGGCAGATGTTGTTTTCAACAAATGGTTTGCAGATGTCCTGGCTTCGGAGATTTTCAAAGCGAATCCAAAGTTGAAAACTGTTTTTGATGAATATCAATCCAAAGGTCTTTTGACCTCGAATCTTGAAAAAAATCAGGAGTTGAAACAGTTGTTACTGGACGAAACGCCTTGGGTTTTAGAATCGAAAAATGAAACGGAACAAATGCAAAAACTGGCAAGATTATTCGATGCGAATACGATGCGAAATTCTATTTATGAAGATTGGTCAGAATTGGTAAAACTTCAAAACCCTGATGGTGGATTTAGCTGGTACCAAGGTTATCCGAGCTCTTATTACACTTCGCTTTATATTTTGAAAAATTTGGGTAGAATTAATGAATGGCTGAAAGGAAATCTCTCTGATTACCAAAGTTCCGAGCAAAAAGAAATGGTCAAAAAACTGGTTTCTTACGTGGATAATGAAGTCAATAAATATTGGGATTCTTCGACTCCACTCAGAATGACAAAGGAGAATATTTGGAATAATTTTGTTCTCGATTATCTTGACACAAGGCATTATTGGGAAAAAGAATATGCTTTGAAGGCAAAAGGTGCCACTTTGAAAACTTCGGTTATTTCAAAAGCGAAAACAGCAAAAATTACCGATTTTACTTTCTTTGGATTGCATCGTTCGGCTTTATTATTCAACAATTATGGATTGAAAGACGTTTCGAAAAAACTGATGACTTATCTGAAAGAAACGTCAACAGAAACGGAAACGCAAGGCGTTTATTGGAAACAGAATCTGAACGACTGGGGTTGGTATTCTTCAAAAACCGTGAATCACGCAGGTGCTTTGGAAGCCTTCCAAAAACTGACTCCACAAGATGAAAATTTCATTGAAGAAATGAAAATATGGCTAATCACTCAAAAAGAAGTGAATTCTTGGGGCAATTCGAGAGGAACTGCAGAAGTTATTTTCACGATTTTAAATTCCGGGAAATCTTGGACAACTACAGAATCTGACAAAGCACAAATCACTTGGGGCGGAAAACCACTGAATCCGCAAGAACAAGCGACTGGCTATGTAAAACAAACTGTAACTTCTGATAATTTGGATAAAAATCTATCAACAGTTACAATCAAAAAAGAAAGTCCTGGAATTGTTCAAGGAGGTCTGTTCTGGCAATATTATGAAGACCTTGATAAAATAAAATCTTCGGAAAGTTATATCTCGATTTCTAAGGAATTGTACAAAAAAGTGAAGACTGAAAATGGCGAACAATTAATTAAAATCAATGAAAATTCGCCTTTAAAAGTTGGAGATAAAGTGACTGTACGAATGATTCTTAATACAGACAGAAATATGGAGTTCATTCATCTGAAAGATATGCGAGCTGCCGGATTCGAACCTTTGGATGTTATTTCCGGTTATCAGTGGAAGAATAATCTGGGATACTATCAATCCACAAAAGACGCTTCCACCAATTTCTACATCGAATATATGCCAAAAGGAAAATATGTTTTCGAATATGATTATGTTGCCAATGCTAGTGGAAAATTCAGTAATGGAATTACAACTTTGCAGAATTATTATGCGCCGCAAATGAGTGCACATACACAGGGAACAAAAGTCAAAATAAACGAATAACAATTATTCCCGAATGTTAAAAAAGCAATCAGATAGCATTATTTGATTGCTTTTTTTTATTTTTACCCAGCTATTAATATTAAAGAGTTTAAAATTATTTAATATTCTTCAAGAAAAAAGAAATTCAATTATAGTAATACAATTTAATTATGATCAAACATTTATTAACGGCAACCGGTATCATGGCTTCCATGCTATTGAGTGCACAAAAAAACTTCTGGACTCCTGTACAAAATTTAAGCGTTGCAGGAAAATCAGGACTAAAAGACAGAAAAACCCTTCCTACTGAATACAAAATTTTCAGTTTGAATGTTGATGGAATAAAATCAGAGTTAGACAAAGCCCCAAACCGTGGAACTCAGAATGAGAGTCTTGTTTTAAAATTCCCTAACGCTTCAGGAAAACTTGTTGATTATGTGATACAGGAAGCGGCAGTTATGGAAAAAGAATTATCTGACAAATATCCCGGCATCAAATCTTATTTGGGATATCAGAAAGATAATAACAACAACACGATCAGGTTCAGCATCTCTCCTTTTGATGGGATGAATGTGATGTATTTTGATAATTGGGAAGTAAGCTATATGGATTCTTATTCTAACGATCTATCCAATTATATTGTTTACAAAAGGGCAAGCTTACCTGCTGATCCGGAACGCTTCAACTGTGATTTTGAAAAAGTAAATATCCAAACACCGCCTACTGCTGAACCTATTAAGCTAAAAGCAGCGATTGTAAAAGATGGGCTTCTGAGAAAATACCGTTTGGCACTTTCCTCAACAGTAGAATATTCTAATTATCATATCAACAGAGCCGGCCTTTCCGGAGGAACAACAGATCAGAAAAAAGCAGCTGTACTTGCAGCGATGAATACAACGATGACAAGAGTAAACGGAGTTTATGAAAAAACAGTTTCTCTTACAATGGTTATGATTGCTAATAATGATCTTTTACTTTCTATAGGAACTGATGCTTATGGCCCGGGATTTACAAACAATGACGGATCAGCTTTATTAAGCGAAAACCAAGCTTTTACGGATCAGACTGTTGGTACAGCAGCATATGATATCGGTCACATCTTCAGTACTGGTGGTGGCGGTATCGCGTCATTACAGTCACCTTGTAACTCTTCCAGAAAAGCAATGGGAGTTACAGGATCTAGTGCTCCAAGAGCCGATGCGTATGACATTGATTATGTAGCTCACGAAATGGGACATCAGTTTGGAGGAAACCATACCTTCCGAGCAAATACATCAGACGCAGGATCTTGTTATGGTAATTCTAATACAGCAACTTCTGTGGAACCGGGAAGCGGATCAACAATTATGGCTTATGCCGGCATCTGTGGCTCAACATATAATTTACAGGCACATAGTGACCCGTACTTTCATTCGGTAAGTGTGAATGAAATGTATAATTTTATTACTAGAACAACAGATTGTTCTGCAAAAACGGCTAATAATAATGGAGTACCAACAGCTGATGCAGGACCGGATTACACTATTCCTTACGGAACTGCATTTGTATTAACGGGTGCAGGCACAGATCCTGATGGTGATGCTTTAACTTACCTTTGGGAACAAACAGATTATGCTTCTCTTTCAGCGACTAATCCTCAACCTCCTGTAGCCACTGCAACCGGTGGAACAGTTTTCAGATCTTACAACCCGACAACATCTAATCAAAGATATTTCCCGGCAATGGCTTCTGTTGCGGCAAATACATTAACTCCAAAGTGGGAAGTTATACCAAACGTAGCAAGAACACTTAATTTTTCATTATTGGTTAATGATAACAAAGCAACAGGAAATCAATCCGCAAGAGATCTAATGAAGGTGACAGTTGCTAATACCGGGCCTTTTAAAGTTACATCTCAAACCGTAGCTGCTAATTATACCGGTGGTTCTCAGATAACCGTAACATGGGATGTAGCCGGGACTAATGCTGCTCCAATCAATACCCAAGATGTTCAGATTTTATTATCATCTGATAATGGACTTACATTTAATACGGTATTAGCTGATGCTCCTAATACAGGTAGCGCAGTTGTTACTCTTCCAAATGAAAGCAATGGGAATGCAAGAATCATGGTAAAAGCGGTCAATAACATCTATTTTGCGGTCAATTCTGCCAGATTTAATATTAATAAAAACCTTGCTATCAATGAATCTGCTTTTAACAAAGGATTCGCAATCTATCCAAACCCAGCAAAAGGGGAAGTTAACATTTCTTTGAATAGCATAACAAAAGGTGCTACTTATCAGATCGTTGATCTTTCGGGAAGATTAATTTCCAACGGATCTTTAGAAAATGAGAAAACAAAGGTTAATATTTCTAATTTGAAACCAGGAACTTATAAGATTGTAATTTCCAATAACGGAGAAACTACAAGTAAAAATCTTATTGTTAAGTAATTTATCTAACAAAAATAATATCAACAATAAGCCCCAACAAATAAGTTGGGGCTTATATTTTTTAGAATCCGTATTGAAAGCCTATTTGCAATCCATTATTTCTTAATTGCTTGTCATCATTATTCCAGCTTGTAGAGCCGGATTTTTTAATGTCGGTAAAGCCAAACAGATATCTCGCACCAACTGACATATTATTAAATCTAAATCCCAAACCTAAGCCTGCGCTCAAATCGAGCTGATTATAAGCATCTTTATCCTTCTCAATAATTGTCTTATTGCTGCTCTCATATTTGTTTTTATTTCCAACCAGATAAGAAAACTGCGGACCAGCTTCAAAATATAATCTTGGGATTGGCTCAAACTGAAACATAACAGGCATCACAAGATAATTCAGGTTCAGAGTATGAATTGTATTTGCATTTTCATATTTCACACCCATATTATTATAAATCAGTTCCGGCTGAATACTCAAAATACTATTTACAGAAGCATGCATGTAAACACCTGCAAAATATCCGATCTTGGCATTCGTATCATTCCAGCCATTATCTTTGCTGATAGTCGATACATTCAAACCTCCTTTTACACCAAACGATTGTGAGTATGCTAACGACATCATTGTTAGTCCAAACAATCCAAAAATTTTCTTCATATATAATCGTTTATGAGTGACAAAAATAAAAATTATACAATAAAAAAAGACCGAATTAATCGGTCTTTTAAAATATTTAATATTTAACTTCTTAGAATTTATATGACAACCCAACCTGGAAAGTATTGTTTCTGTTCTTGTTGTTGTCATTATTTGTTGATGTCGTTCCATCTGAGCCATCACTTTTCTTGTTGATATCTGTGAAACCCGCAACATATCTTGCATTGATTCCGAAATTTGGAGTAAAATTAAATCCTAAACCAAGCCCCGCTCCCATATTGAAACTACTGATATTATCTTTGATATCTGTAGATCCGGAACTTGAGCTAGTACTGGTTGATCCTCCAGTAGTTATTGTAGTTGTAGTATCACCCTTTGATTTAGCACCAACTAAAAAACCAAACTCCGGACCAGCTTCTAAATAGAAATTTGGTGTTGCATTAAATTGAAACATAACCGGAACTGTGATATAATCCAAGTTAACACTATTAGATCCTTTTACGGTTGTAGTTGTAGAACCAATTGTAGAGCTTCTGCTACTAGTAACTTTTGCTCCATATTGGCTATACAAAACCTCTGGTTGAATACTGAATTGCTCTGACAATGGTGCATTCATAAAAACACCCCCATAGAAACCTGCTTTAGCTTTAGAGTCTTCGTACCCGTCATCTGAGATTGATGAAACGTTAAGACCTGCTTTTAAACCGAACGACGGACTAGTTTGTGCAAATGCAAATGTTCCTGCTACTAAACCTAATCCTAAAAATAACTTTTTCATAATTTCAAATTTTAAATTTTGTTTTACGAGTTGGGTAATTCCAAAATCTTTGCCAAAATTTAAAAATTTGATATTTATAAAGACTTATCAATTAACAAAAATCAAAATAAGATATTTATTATCAGCGAATTAAAAACATTATTCATTAAATAACAACATCTAATTTTTTTTTAGATCTTTATAGAAATTTAAAGTCAAAATTATTTGTTCAGCACTTAGTTTTTGATCATAAAGGCAGGATCCGATCCCGTTAATCAATGAAAAATTGATATTTCCATCCAGATTTTTCTTATCATTAAACATCAGATCCATGATAGCGCCGTTTTTGAATTCGGAGATATCTATATAAGGAAATAATCTTTGGATCTTACTGATGATCACAGATGAAACCTCTACATCTATCAATCCGCAGAGAAATGCCAGATGCGTTTCACAGATCATTCCCAGAGCAACCGCTTCTCCGTGAGGAATCAGATTCCCTTTTTTAAGGAACAGGCTTTCTACGGCATGACCAATCGTGTGTCCAAAGTTGAGCGTTTTTCTCACATTTTCTTCCTTGAAATCTTTGGAAACCACTTCATTTTTAATTGCCATACTTCTATTGATAAAAGGTGTAATAGATTCCGGAGTTATTTTATGCAATGAACTCAAATCATTCCAATGAGCTGCATCAGCAATCAGACCGTGTTTCAGCATTTCTGCAAAGCCACTTCTCAGTTCTTCGAACTTTAATGTTTCAAGAAATCCCGGATAAAAGAAAATAGCCTCCGGCAAAGCAAAAGTTCCAATGATATTTTTAAGATACTGATGATCAATTCCCGTTTTCCCGCCAATCGAAGCATCACACATCGACAATAATGTGGTCGGAATATTAATAAATTTAAAACCTCTTTTATAGGTTGATGCCACAAAACCACCTAAGTCGGTAATAACGCCGCCGCCAAGATTAATCAAAAGAGATTTTCTGTCAGCTTCCATTTCCGAAAAAATCTCCCAAAGCTGCGTTGCTGTTTCGATATTCTTATGTTCTTCGCCTGCTTCTATTTCTATAACTTCAAAAGGAGCATCAGTTTCCAGATTCGGGAGCAAAACCGGTAAGCAGTGATTATGTGTGTTCTCATCAACCAGAATGAAAATTTTGCTTGGTTTGATTTGATCTATATATTCGTTAAGGCTTGTAAAATCCTTATCCAGTTCCTTGATCATAACTAATGTTTTAACAAAAGTAAGAACAAAATAGGAATAATCGGTTTTAATTAGACAATGTTTGTATCACTTAACTCTATCAAATTGATGTGCCAGCTATTCAATTAAATAAAAAAGAGAAGCTCAATCAATGGCTTCTCTTAATTTTTTATAATCTTGATATATAATCCCGCAATTCCTGGGCAGAACTTTGAAATTGAAACGAAGGATAGATCACAAAATAATTGTTTGGATCTGCACATCGGGAATAAGCATATTTTGCAACATCTAATCTGTCTTTATCATAGTTTAAGGTTTCTATAAGTATTTTAATCTGTTCAGAAGTCACCATTGTGTTTCTTAATTGTTGCTTGATAACAGATACCTTATCACTGTCGAAGTTTGTTTTCCTGACAACCTGTAAAAAAGAATTAAACATCGTACTGTTCATGACATTTCCATAATTTCCCTGGTTATTATTGTTTCCGTAAGAACCATTCTGCGTACCATAAAAAGGATCCCATTGTCCCGGATTGCCATTATTATATGGTGAATTCCACATATCGTTCCAGATATCACCATAATTGCCATAAGCCTGGTTTTGAAGCTGGTAAGTTCCTAAAAGATATAATCCACGATTACTGAAGAAGTCCAAAACCAATCTGGAATTATTCCGAACATTAATTCTTGTTCTGTAAAGCAAATACCCGTTTGCATAAACAGAAATGGTAACTAGACCGGGAATGATGTCAAAGAACCTGTATTTTCCTGATGAATTGGCAGACATCTGATCACCAACTTCTACTGTGTAAAAACCTCGTTCAGGAATTCTTAAAAATATCTCTGCATAACCGTAACCATAATTCTGATTCCAGTTATAACCCGAATTGTTACTCCCTCTGTTGTTGCTGTTTTGATTATTCCTGTATCCCGAATTGTCGAGCGTCCCTTCTTTTTTGCTGCTGTTTCCGTTTCTTTGGGACATTTCGCTTTTGGAAGCGTCATTTTTCAGTAGTTCACCAGCTTTTCCTGCCTCTTGCCCGAAAGAAATAATACTGAAAACTAATAAACAAGTAGTAAAAATATTTTTCATAAATAATAGTTTAATAATATTCTAATCAAATCTACTATTATGCCAAAATAAAAATCAATTAAAATAATATTTAAAAAAAAAAATACATTTAATAATTTAAATAGATTTATATTTTTAATTTCATTTAATATAGCAATTTTAGATTTAGAAAAGATGAAAAAGTTAAATTAGCCTTGTTTTTTTACATTGATAAAGGTCAAAAAAAAGAGAAGCTTGCGCTTCTCTTTTTATATAATCTCCATAATCTATTACATATGAATAGAACGCTTGTCCGTTGCATCCAAAGCAGCTTCTTTTACGGCTTCTGCATAAGTCGGGTGTGCGTGAGACATTCTTGAGATATCTTCTGCACTTGCACGGAATTCCATGGCTGTAACACCTTCTGCAACCAAATCTGCAGCTCTTGCCCCGATCATATGAAATCCTAAAACTTCGTCAGTCTTTGCATCAGCTAAGATTTTTACAAATCCGTCCGTGTCACCACTTGCACGGCTTCTTCCCAAAGCTCTCATTGGGAAATTCCCTACTTTGTAATCTATACCTTCTGCTTTCAGTTGTTCTTCTGTTTTACCAACACCTGCAACTTCCGGCCAAGTGTAGACAACGCCCGGAATCAGGTTATAATTGATATGTGGCTTTTGTCCTGCCAAAGTCTCGGCAACAAAAGTTCCTTCCTCTTCTGCCTTGTGAGCCAGCATTGCACCTGCAACAACGTCTCCGATTGCATAGATATTGGAAACGTTAGTCTGAAGGTGGTCATTGGTTTTCACTCGTCCTCTCTCGTCCAGTTCCACACCGGCTTTTTCCAATCCAAGGCCGTCTGTATAAGGTCTGCGTCCTACTGAAACAAGAACATAATCTCCGTCAAAAGTTACCTCTTCTCCCTTTTTATTTTTTGCAGTTACTTTCACAGAATCTCCATTTCTCTCCACTGCAGAAACGGCTGTAGAAAGCTCGAATTTCATTCCTTGTTTTCTAAGTACTTTTTGCAATTCTTTTGACAGACTTCCGTCCATTCCCGGGATAATCTTATCCATAAATTCCACAACAGTCACCTGAGAACCTAATCTCAAATAAACAGAACCTAATTCAAGTCCGATAACACCGCCACCTATAACCACTAAATGCTTAGGAATTTCTTTCAAATTCAAAGCTTCTGTGGAAGTGATGACTCTTTCTTTATCTAAAGTGATGAATGGCAAACTGGATGGTTTTGAACCGGTTGCGATAATAGTGTATTTTGAATCGATGATTTCTGAAGAACCGTCGTTTTTCGTCACTTTGATTTGTGTTGCAGACTCAAAGCTTCCAACACCTTCAAAAACAGTGATCTTGTTTTTGTCCATCAGGAAGTTGATTCCTTTTGTCGTTTGTTCTACAACACCGTTTTTACGCTCAATCATTTTTGCCAGATCCACTTTCGGCTCGTTGATAATAATTCCGTAATCCGCAAATTCGTGTTTTGCCTTTTCAAAATGTTCAGAACTATCCAACAACGCTTTTGAAGGGATACAGCCTACGTTAAGGCATGTTCCGCCCAAAGTAGGATATTTTTCAATAATTGCTGTTTTGAAACCCAATTGCGCAGCTCTGATTGCTGCAACATATCCGCCAGGACCGGAACCGATAACGGTTACATCAAATTGATTCATATTTTTTGTGATTATTATTCGAAAAAAATTTCCTCAAATTTACGAATTTTAGAGCAATTTTAGAATATAATTTTAACACAAGGAATACGAAGTTGTTGTCAAAAAGAGCACCATTTAATCGATTTCATTTTTGTGTTCTTTATGAAAGCTTTGAGACTTTGTGGTTAAAAAACTATTTTTGCATCAGATTTTTCAAAATTGATTTACAATGTCGCTCGAGCAAAATTATCAGAACATCCTTTCTCAGCTTCCGCAAAATGTAAAGCTGGTTGCAGTTTCCAAAACCAATCCTGCTTTTAAGATCAAAGAACTTTATGATTTGGGACAAAAAGCTTTTGGAGAGAACAAAGTTCAGGAATTACTGGAAAAACAACCCGTTCTTCCCAACGATATTGAGTGGCATCTGATTGGTCATCTACAAACCAACAAAGTGAAGTATATCGCCAGTTTTATCTCAATGATAGAAAGTATCGACAGCGAAAAACTATTGAAAGAAGTTGATAAAGAGGCTGCAAAAAACAATAGAAAAATCAATATTTTACTCCAGGTCAAAATCGCAAAGGAAGACACAAAATTTGGCTTAACAACAAACGAAGCCAAAGACATTTTCAGCCAATATCTAGCAGGAAATTTTCCTAATGTTGAAATCAAAGGGTTAATGGGAATGGCAAGTTTTGTGGATGATGAGACTCAGATCCGTGAAGAATTTTCTATTCTGAAAAACCTTTTTGACGAATTGTCTCAATTGAAACCATTAAAAACCCTATCAATGGGAATGAGCGGTGATTTTCCGATTGCAATAGAATCGGGGTCTAATTCGGTAAGAGTTGGTTCAGCAATTTTTGGGGAAAGGAATTATGTTTAAACACAAATTTCACCAAGCATTAACACGATGTTCACTAGGAACTTGTGCGCTTTGTGAATCGTTGTGTCTTTATGGTTTTTATAAACCTTCATAAACTTTCATCAAATCCTTTGCAATCACATCATCATTGAATTTCTGTGCAAACTGCAACCCTTTTTCCACACGGCGTTTTCTTTCAAATTCATTGTCCCAGAGGAACAGGATTTTAGCTTTGATATCATCTATATTGTCAGGATTGACATAGACAGAATCCGGACCGCCGGCTTCTGGCAGACAGCTTGTATTACTTGTAATTACAACGGTTTCTGAAAACAAAGCTTCTATGACAGGAATCCCAAAACCTTCAAAAAAACTTGGATAAATAAAAATATCCGCCAACCTGTAAACCGAAGCTAATTCTTCCATAGAAACATCTTGAAGAAAATAAACTTCTACTCCGTTTTTTCTGATTTCAGACTCTATTTTTTTTACATATTTTTTTTTCTTTCTGCTTCCCACAACTACTAATGGAATACCAGAATCCTTAAGGGCTTTTACAACATTCAAAAGGTTTTTTCTTTCTTCGATAGTTCCGACATTCAGGAGAAACCTATCAGGAAGATCGAATTTTTCTTTAACCTGTTCTAAAAATTCGTCAGTTGGCTTTTCTTTGAAACCGGCGTGACAGCCTTGGTAAACGACATCAATTTTATTTTCTTTGATTTTCAGAAAATGGATAATATCTTCTTTAGTCTGCTGAGAGATTGCAATAATTCTATCCGCTGTATTAGCTGCTTTTCTGAATTTCCAAAAATGGATTTTTCTATCAAACCAAGTGTAATATTGGGGAAATCTTACAAAAATCAAATCATGGATCGTCACCACTTTTTTGATTGGCTTTTTGTTCCATTTCAAAGGCAATTCACCGGATAACCCGTGAAAAATATCCGCACCTATATTTTGTGCATCTTTTCCCATTTTGAATTGTCTGGACATTGTCCCATCGGAAGTTTTCACAAAAGAAACATTGGGCAAGTCCAAGATATCTCTACCTCGTTCCGACTTGTTCTTGTTAAGAAGAATATATTGATTTTGTGGATAAAACTCAGCAAGAATCCTAACCAGGTCACGAGAATAGTTTCCTAAACCAGATGTGTTATGAAAAAAACGTTTGGCATCGTAAGCAATCTTCATCAATTCTTATTTTTTTGAGTCCAATTTTCTAAAAAATCCCTGGTTGTAGAAAACTGATAATTATTTTTTTTTGCCCATTTGATAAAATCATCAAACCGCTTTATCATTACTTCATTCGTATTTTTGAAAGTAAAAGCCGGTAGTTTATATTTTGGATCCGATATATCCGCAAATTCCCAGGGATGAAAATAGATGTTCAAAAATCCTGTGGAACTTAATGATAATCGAGACAACAATTTATAAATCCAAAGTGGAAAGTTATGAAAACTTAACCAAAATAGAGGAATCCTGAATATTGTAGAAACCGAAGCAGGAAATTGTAAGACCTTTTTTTGCCAGAATGGTTTTCTGCTGACGCTGAAGTTGTTATATCTCCCAGGCAGATAAGTCGGGTTAATGGAAGAATTATAAAAATAGCCTGCATTAGAAACAGCATCTTCCGACACGGGACTCATTCTCGGCATCCTTAGCCCTACTACTTTTGTATCGAATAATTGTTCTAATTCCTTTCTGGACTCTGACAGATGCTTTTCCTCAAAATCAGAATGAAACCAAGTGTGAGAAGCCAACTCGTGGCCTTCGGAAAGTAATTGCTGAATCAAATCTTTATTATTTTCCGCAAAAACAACTGTGGAAAAAAAAGTAGCTTTGATATGATTCTCATTCAAAATCCTGAGAATATTTTGCAATCCTTTCCTGGAAACAGCCAATTGCTCTTCCAAAGCAATCTCGCCATTATATTCCAAAGGCATATCAAACTCTTCGATATCGAAACTTAATAGAATCATTTATAAATTTTTTGAACGAATGATGTAATTAGGCCTTTCTTTTACCTGCTTGAAAATTTTACCCAGATAAATTCCGAAAATCCCCAGGATAATCAATTGTAATCCGCCAAAAAAAACAATCGTCATAATGAGTGATGCCCAGCCGGATATTTCTGTTCCGGAAACAAAAGATTCGATGACATAAATTCCATAGCCGACAACAGAAAGCACAGAAAACATAAATCCCAGATAAGCAGCAAGATAAAGTGGTTTTACACTGAAGGCTGTAATTCCTGTAAATGCAAACTTCATCATTTTCTTGATATTATAACTGCTTTCGCCAGCGTTCCTCTCACCAGCTAAAAAGTTGACCGATGCCTGCCTGAAGCCCATCCAGCTTGTTAAACCTCTTAAAAACAAATCGTCTTCGTTAAATTTTTTGAAGACCTCTACCACACTTGCATCCATCAATCGGAAGTCAGAACCTCCACCTTTTTTCAAATCGACATCAGAAATCCTGGACAGAAATCTGTAAAAAATCTCCGATGTTTTTTTCTTGAAATAGGAAATCTCCTTAGGATATTTTCTGCTGGTCAAAACCACATCAAAACCTTCCTCCCATTTCCGGATCATCTCGGGAATAAGTTCCGGTGGATGTTGCAAGTCGGCATCCATAGAAATCACGGCATTCCCGTCTGCAAAATCCATCCCAGCTTTAACAGCCGGCTGATGTCCAAAATTTCGTGAGAACTCTATAAACTTAATTTCGCTGTGATTTGTAGCAAGTTCCTCTAAAATCAGTTGTGTTCTATCCCTGCTGCCGTCATTGACAAAAATGATTTCGAAATAATAATCTTCAAGCTGCGAAAAAACAGTCTTTATTCTCTGATAAATAAGAGAAATATTGCCTTCTTCGTTATGAGCGGGAATTACAACCGAAATTTTTTTCATTGGAGCATGTCTTTAATCTAATTTATAATCCTTTTCAAAATCCCGGGTTAACAATTCGTATATAACCCTGAACCAAACCAAAATGCATGGAATTGCTTTTGTAGAATATTTAACAAAAACATTTTCTTTTATAGATTTTGGAAATAAATCTGAAAATGCGAAACAAGTAAAAATTATTACAAAAATCAATAATCCTATATCCAATTTTGAAAATCTCTTTTGCATCAGAAACCAAAGCATAACACCAGCAATTGCAATGATATAGGTCGGACTTTCTGAACCTGAGCTGAAAAGGACAACAAACAATAATGTTGACGCTAAAATCATCAGTTGAAATGGCAAATGTTTGTACTGTTTGATCCTGAGATAAGGCAGCATAAAAATGATAGCTCCCGGAATTAGAAAAACCAGATTTGAAATGCTTGCATTCTGTAAAATCCTTCTCACAACGCCCATTAACGAATAATCCTGACGTGTTCCTAGGGCTTGATTTTCAAGATTTTTTCCTGACAAAGAAGTATACCAATCGAGGTATGATTGAATTCCAAATTTTGGACTGGAAATCAGCATTGGTAAAACAAAGAACAGGATTGCGAGGATTATAAAACTCAGAATAAACCGAAGCTTGTTTTTAATAAAAAAGAATGCGGAAAGTCCTACAATGCCATAAACTTTCACAAAAGTTCCGATGAGAATTGAAAAGGCAGATTGGGTTTCTTTTCTTTCGTAAATATAAATTGCAGATAACATCAGCAATCCTGTCAAGATAATATTGAACTGGAAATAGGTTGCAGCCGTAATGAATTCCTGCAGGCAAAGCCACGCAAAAAAAGATTTCTTTTTATCCGAAAACGGAAGTTTATAAACTGCATAAAGAAAAACTGATGTGATTGCCACATTCCAGAGAACACAGCCTAGCCAATCCGGCATCATTGCAAAAGGTGCAATCAGAAGGCTGAAAAAAACACCATAGTGATTGCTGTCAAAAAATAGATCCGGATATTGCAGGAATATGTTTTTCTCTTGCAAAGTGTTATAAAACACACCTTTGAAAATCAGGTAATTATTATAACCGCCAGTTCCTCTCTTGTATTTGCTGTAAGCAGTAATGCCTGCTACAATAATATAGATTACGAAAATGATTCTGTAATCTGAGATAAATTTTAAGAATTTTTGTTTCACAAAATTGGCTATTAGCATTAGATAACTGCCTATCAGATTTGACAGGCAGCTTTTATTTTTCTAAATCCTAAACCGCAACATTATTTTCCCTCAGCGCATCATTCAAGGATGTTTTCTTATCTGTAGATTCTTTTCTTTTACCGATGATCAAAGCACAAGGCACCTGATATTCTCCGGAAGGAAATTGTTTGGTATAACTTCCCGGAATCACAACAGAACGCTCTGGCACATAACCTTTCATTTCAACAGGTTTGTCACCAGTTACATCAATAATTTTGGTAGACATTGTTAAACATACATTTGCGCCCAAAACTGCTTCTTTGCCAACACGAACGCCTTCTACCACGATACAACGCGAACCGATGAATGCATCATCTTCAATAATAACCGGAGCCGCTTGCAATGGTTCCAAAACGCCTCCAATTCCTACACCTCCACTCAGGTGAACATTTTTACCAATCTGAGCGCAGCTTCCTACAGTTGCCCACGTATCAACCATTGTCCCGGAATCCACATAAGCTCCAATATTAACATAAGAAGGCATCATAATCACCCCGCTTGCAACAAAACTTCCGTGTCTTGCAATCGCATGCGGAACTACTCTTACGCCTTTTTCAGCATAGTT
>MKVE01000027.1:42272-57327 GCA_001898785.1 Chryseobacterium sp. 36-9
AAGGACCAACTTCTATGGTTTCCATTGTCTGGATCGGGAAATACATTACCACACCTTTCTTTACCCATTCGTTAATTTGCCACCCGTTTTCCGTTGGCTCAGCTGTTCTCAGCTCTCCTGAATCCAGCTTTGCAACTACTTCTCTTACAGCATTCTGATATTCTTCTTCTTTCAATAGTTCGCGGTTATCCCAAGCTTTTTCGATTTTTTCCTGTAAAGACATTTTTATTTTTTTAATTAAATTTTATTCTAATGATGAGATTAATAACAACGAATTGCACGCAGCCCGACCTGAGTGGAGCTCTTTTTCTTTTTTTACAAAAAAAAGAAAAAAGCGGGAACGGAGGGCGGATAAAGCTACCATAAAATTTATCACCCAGCACTCCAACAAAAAAGTCCAATAAAAAATTATTGAACCTCATCATTACATATCTCCCGACAAAAATAATAAATTATAGAACACTTCTTGCAAAAAGAAAAGCTTTATTCCAATAAGCTTCGTTAAGGGACGAAATTATAACGCCTTTGGTAGTAGAAGAATGGATGAATGTCACCTCGCCAGTATTCATCACGTCATGAACAATACCGACATGGGTAACTGCTGAACCGCCTGCTGTTGCAAAAAATAACAGATCTCCGGGTTTGACTTTTGAGATATCTATGGAAACGCCTGCTTTTCCCTGATCCTGAGAACGTCTGGGCATTTTCATATCGTTCTCGTCAAAAACTTTGCAAACCAAACCGGAACAATCAAAACCGGCTTTTGTATTACCGGCATACTTGTAAGGTGTTCCCAAATAGTTTTCCGCAACACTGATAACAGAGGCTCTTTTGCCGGAAACTGAGCCAGAATAAGTGGAATTTAGTTTTTTAAGATTGCTGGTCTTGGTTGTGGTTGTTGGCCTTTTGTAGGTGTATTTTTTTACAGGCTTTGAAGCACCGCAAGAAACCAGAATAATTGAAAATATAATTACCAGTACAGATTGTTTCATCTAATCAAATTTAAATAGTAATTGTTTCTCAATAAGAATTTTTCTCTGTTATCTACACAAAAATAGCTTAGATTATTTTATCAAACAAGCATTTAAGCTAAAAAACACAGAATTTTCACAAAGAAAAAGAGAAGCTTATAAAAACTTCTCAGGCTAAATTATCAATTTGACTAATTATTTCAAAAATTAAGAGGGCAACGAGTGCCCCCTTTAATCAATAATCAGGTTCTATGAACTTGATTATCTTATGTTTTACACATCAAATTTTTTGCCAAAATAAAAAAATCAATCTCCTGAAAGTCAGAAGATTGATTGAACATATTGCTTGTGGAGAATACGGGGATCGAACCCGTCACCTTTAGACTGCCAGTCTAACGCTCTAGCCAGATGAGCTAATTCCCCAATTGGTATTGCAATGATAAGGATTTTGTCTGAACATTTTCTAAAAAAATTTAATAAAAATAAAAAATCGGGCTCAAATAAATTTGGACCCGATTTCTGTAAAACGTAAAATTTAAAAATATGAAATCAATTTTGGTTTGATTTTAAATATTCATCGATGATGTCAAAGGATTTTTTTTCATCCCTGATATCAACTTTAATAAAAGTATTGGTTGCAGTTGGAGTCGAAAGAAAACTAAGATAAGAATTCTCAACATCACATTTTATTCCTGCATCTTCCAGCTTAGATTTGATGAGCTGGATCTCCTGTGGGCTGCTGCTTTCATACACAGCAACTCTTGTTGTTGCATCCATAGATTTTCAGATTTTGATTTTTTAAGCAAAGCAATTTACGAAAAAAATATCATAATCCGAAATTCTTTATATTAAATCCTCAAATATTGAATTTATTTTATCTAAAATAACCTGAATTTCTTCTTTTGTTACATTAAGATGTGGACGAAACCTAAGTGACTGGTCTCCACAGGTTAAGATGATAATTCCTTCATCGTAAAGTTTGCTTCTTAACCACTCCCTGCTTTCACCGTCTTTAAGATCAAATGCACACATCAATCCCTTTCCTCTTGCAGCAGAGATGTGATCCGGAAACTTTTGTTCTAATTTCTTTAATCCGTTCAAAAGGAATTCTCCCACAACTCTGGAATTCTCAATCAGATTTTCATTTTCAATGATTTCCAAAACCAATTGGAAACGTAGCATATCGATAAAATTACCTCCAAAAGTAGAATTGATTCTTGAACTTTCCTTGAAAACGTGATGTTCTACTTCGTCCAGTTTTTCTTTATTTGCCAGGATTCCGCAAACTTGTGCTTTTTTACCAAAAGTGATTACATCTGGAATAATATCCAAGTGTTGGAACGCCCACATTTTTCCAGTCATTCCTATTCCTGTTTGTACTTCGTCCAGGATCAAAAGGATTTCATTTTCATCACAGATACGTCTCAGTTCTGTAAAGAATTCGTTTCTGAAATGGTTGTCGCCGCCTTCAGCCTGAATCGGCTCGATAATCACACAGGCCACCTCATCCGGATGAGATAAGATCGCTTCCTGAATATGCAACAAAGCTAACTGTTCGTGTTTGATGGTTTCTTCCAGATTTTCCTCCGTAATTGGGAAGTTCAGTTTTGGATTGGTGATTCTTGGCCAATTGAACTTTGGAAAATATTGATACTTTCTTGGATCGGAAGTATTGGTTAAAGACAAGGTATAACCGCTTCTTCCATGAAAGGATTGTTTAAAATGAATCGCAATTCCCGCTTCTTTATCTATATCTTTTTGCCAATTTTTTCTGGTTTTCCAGTCAAAAGCTGTTTTCAAAGCATTTTCAACTGCCAAAGCACCGCCTTCTATGAAAAAGCAATAAGGCAGTTCTTTCGGAATTGCAACTCTGGAAAAAACTTCCATAAAGTCTGCATATTCCTGAAGATAAACATCACTTAAAGTCGGTTTATAAATTGCCATTTTGCCTAGCCAATTGGCCTTTTCTACAATATAAGGATGATTGTATCCGACAGATGCTGATGCGAACATGGAGAACATATCAAGATATTTTTTTCCTGTCAGCTTGTCAACAATGTAAGAGCCCTGAGATGCTTCATAATCCATTACGAAATCAAACCCGTCTGCAAGAATATGTTTACCTAATGTTTCTTTTACTTTATTTTCTGTAGTTGTTATCATAAATGTATTTTATAAGTCGAACTTAATCCCTTGAGCTAAAGGTAAATTAGTTGTGTAATTGATTGTGTTTGTTTGTCTTCTCATATAATATTTCCAGACATCCGAACCGGACTCCCGTCCGCCGCCGGTTTCTTTTTCGCCACCAAATGCACCGCCAATTTCAGCTCCGGAAGTTCCGATATTAACATTAGCTATTCCACAGTCAGAACCAGCGTGAGAAAGGAATAATTCTGCTTCTCGTAGGTTTTGGGTCATAATTGCAGAACTCAGACCTTGCGGAACATCATTCTGGATTGCGATGGCTTCATCCAAAGTTTTATACTTGATCAAGTAAAGAATTGGCGCAAATGTCTCGTGCTGAACAATTTCGTAGCTATTCTCAACCTCAGCAATACAAGGTTTTACATAACAACCTGAAGTATAATTCCCGCCTTCTAAAACACCACCCTCAACAATGAAATTTCCGCCTTCTGCTTTGCATTTTTCGATAGAATCCTGGTATTGTTTTACCGCAGCTTTATCAATCAGCGGACCAACATGATTAGTTTCGTCCAATGGATTCCCGATTTTCAGCTGTCCGTAAGCTTTAACCAATCGGTTTTTAACCTCATCATAAACAGATTCGTGGATGATAAGACGTCTTGTAGAAGTACATCTTTGGCCCGCTGTTCCAACAGCTCCGAAAACGGCACCGATAATCGACATATTGATGTCTGCATTTTCTGTAATAATAATAGCGTTGTTTCCACCTAATTCCAAAATCGATTTTCCAAACCGTTCAGCAACATTTTTCCCAACAATTCTTCCAACTCTTGTGGAACCGGTAAAGGATACCAATGCGATTTTTTTATCATTAACTAATTGATCTCCAATCTCATGATCAGCAATTACTAAGTTTGAAATTCCTTCGGGAAGATCATTTTCTTTTGCTACTTCATTAAAGATATTCTGACAAGCGATTGCGCAAAGCGGTGTTTTTTCTGATGGTTTCCAAATCACTACATTTCCGCAAATCCAAGCCAGAGCAGCATTCCAGCTCCAGACTGCAACAGGAAAGTTGAAAGCCGAGATCACCCCAACAATTCCCAGTGGATGGTATTGCTCATACATCCTGTGTCCGGGCCTTTCGGAATGCATCGTGTAACCATGAAGCTGTCGGGACAAACCAACTGCGAAATCGCAAATATCGATCATCTCCTGAACTTCTCCCAGACCTTCCTGAAGAGATTTTCCCATCTCATAGGAAACCAATTTTCCAAGATCCTCTTTGTATTCTCTAAGCTTATTACCAAATTGGCGAACCAGGTCTCCTCTTTTTGGTGCAGGAATTTTTCTGAATTCCAAATAAGCCTGTTCTGCTTTTGCTACAACTTTCTCGTAGTCTTGTTTATCTGATGTTTTTACCGAAGCGATAAGATTACCGTCTACCGGTGAATAACTTTCTATTGCTTTACCGGAAGAAAAGAAATCCAAACCTGTAGAAGTTCCGTTATTTTCTGTCGAAATTCCCAGTCTTTTCAGGTTTTCTGATATTGAAATTGAGGACATAAAGTTTTTTATTTTTAAAGTGTCTAAAGATAAAAATATATTTTGACCAGCAAAATCAAAAACTAACAATCGTTAGTAAATAAATAAAAAATACTGAAAATCATTGGCTTGAATAATTTTGGTTCTTTAATTGTTATCCAAAAAACTTACTAATTACTTTTATGTTTGAAAACGAAATAGAGAACACGTCTAATTATTGGCAATTGAAATATTTGTTAATTATTTATAAAATACAGTTTTACTTATTTTGAATAAATCTAAATTGCACAATTTTTCTTATTTTTGAAAAAATAAATCGGGATGGAAAATAATGAGACCACTCAAAAATCTGAAAATAAATCGTCCAAGTGGAAAAGCCTGGTGAAAAAATTTGGTATCGGTGGTATTATTTTTTTTACTGTAAAAGGGATTATCACTTCTACTTTGATCTATTTTCTGGGAAAAAACTTTTGGATCATTATTAAAGATTATATCGCCCAATGGTTTGATTAAACCATGTTCTTACAACATATCGAAATAAAAAAATCCTTTATAATAAAGGATTTTATCTGTAACCGAAATTCTTAAGATCTCTGTCATTTTTTCGCCAGTCTTTTTTGACTTTTACAAAGAGATTAAGGTGTATTTTTTTGTTGAAGAATTTCTCCAGGTCAACACGTGCTTCTGTTCCCACCTTTTTAATGGCTTCACCTTTGTGTCCAATGATAATACCTTTTTGGGTATCGCGTTCCACGTAGATTATGGAATCAATAAAAATAATTCCTTCTTTTTCTTTGAACATCTCTGTAACAACTTCTACAGAATAAGGAATTTCTTTCTCATAATTCAAAAGAATTTTTTCACGAATAGCTTCGTTGACAAAGAAACGTTCCGGTTTGTCCGTAAACTGATCTTTATCGTAATATGGAGGATTTTCCGGCAACAAAGATTTCAGTTTCGGAAGAATAATATCCGTATTAAAGGCATTGAGAGCAGAAATTGGTAAAATTTCTGCCTTCGGAATCCTGTTGTGCCATTCGTCAACCAGCTTTTCCAAACCTTCCTGATTGGTCTGATCTACTTTATTCAGAAGTAATAATACCGGAACCGGGATCTTGTTAAGTTTATCTATTAAAAATTCCGACGGTTCTTCTTTATCGGTCACATCTACAATGAATAAAAAAACATCAGCATCCTGTAAAGAATCTTTTACAAAATCCATCATTTTTTCCTGCAGATTATATTTCGGATCCAAAACCCCGGGTGTATCGGAAAAAACAATCTGCAAATCTTCCTCATTGTATATCCCGAAAATCCTGTGACGTGTTGTTTGTGCTTTTTGGGTCACAATTGCCAGCTTCTCTCCCATCAATTGATTGAGAAGTGTAGATTTTCCTGCATTGGGTTTACCGACAATGTTTACGAATCCTGCTGTATGCATTATTTTTTTGAATATATTGAATAATGTACAAAGGTACGGAAATTTTGAAGTAAGAGTTTAAGAATTTACAACATGGAATATATCAACACTTTACAAAAAAATATCAGGAATTTTTTTATAACTTTAAATCCTAATTATAAACTTATAACGTATGAAAAAACTCTACATTTTATTTCTTGGTATTTTAGGAATTTTAAGTTCTGCCCAAAATTCTTTACTGTTCAATAAAAATTGGAAAATTGAACAAGTGAATGTCAATGGATCAAACAAAGACATTTCTAATGATCAATATGCTTATTTTATAACTTTTCATTCGGATTTTTTATTTAATTACATCAGTACGATATGTTCGGAGAATTTTGGAAAGGTTAATTTCAGCAGTAGTTCGAATGATTTTGTTATTACGGAAGCTAAAACATCTTCTTCGAATTGTCAATCTAATGAATTGAATGACAATTATTCTTTATTCTTTACAAAAAATGCTTCGGCAAATAACAAAATCAGTTATAATATAGAAACAGTTTCTTACGGTTATAAGCTTAAACTGACCAATATCTCCGGGGATTATATCTCATACAGCTTTTATACACCTCCAACAGACCTTACAAATACCATATGGAATATTTCTTCTCTCAAAATTGCATCAGTTAATTATTATAAGCCGACACACTGGGCAGGAAATAATACGACAATTTCCTCAAATGGAGATATCATAACTAGTTATTTCAACGCTGGTAGCGGAAGCGTTGGGTTTTATTCTGATAATAGATTTCGCGTATTGAACCTGGCTATAACTCTTGCTGACAGTTTTGATCAGGAAATCAATAACTTTGATGGATTATATTTTGGTAATTTTTTCAGCGGAACAGATGGCAGAATCAATCCCTATTCTTATGCTATATCCAATGGAAATGAGACATTAGTAATTACAAAGTATAACGGCGACACAGCAACATATACTAAAAAAGCATTAGCAACTTCCGAAGCTGCAAAATCAAAGATTTCAGTTTATCCGAATCCATCATCTGATGTTATAAAAATTGAAAAATTGAAACCCAATTCATCATTAGAATTGACAGACAGCTCAGGAAAATTGATTAGAACAATTTCTAATATTAAATCGGATAAAACTGAGATTAATATCAAAAATTTAGCGTCCGGAATATATTATTTAAAAGTCGACGGACAATCTGTACAGAAGATTATCAAAAAATAATTTTAAAAAATCAAAAAAATCGGTTCAAAATTGAATCGATTTTTTTTTGACCAATATACCCATGTGAAACTTTGGTTTTAATTTCATTATCTTTGAAACTTTATTCTCAAAAAGACATTAATGTTTACAGCCAAAGAAATCTCAGAAATCAACAATCTTCTTATCCCGAAAAACAACGTCGTCATCGTAACTCATCAAAATCCTGACGGCGATGCGATCGGCTCTTCTTTGGGACTTAAACATTATCTGAAAACAAAAGGGATTGAAGCGATCGTAATCACACCCAACGATTTTCCGAAATTCCTGAAATGGATGCCGGAAGCAAAAAAAATTGTTATCGGGGAATATAAAAGAAAAGTAGCTGGTGAAGCCATCTATAATGCTGACGTTATTTTTTGTCTGGATTTTAATTCACCCTCCAGAATTGGGATTCTCGGCGATTGGGTTACAAAATCACGTGCTAAAAAAATACTGATTGACCATCATCAGATGCCGGAACAGTTTGATTACGTTTATTCTGACACCACAGTTCCTGCAACATGCCAAATGGTTTATCATTTTATCCAGGCCAATCAAGATGAAAAATTGGTGAATGTTGATATCGCACAGTGTCTTTATACTGGGATAATGACCGATACTGGAGGTTTCAGATTCCGTTCCACAAGCGCCACAACACACAGAATTGTTGCTGATCTTATAGAAAAGGGTGCTGATCCCGCTATCATCACTTCCAATACTTGGGACACCAATACCATTTCCAGGTTACATCTTCTTTCTTTGGTTCTTGGCAGAATAGAATTGGTAAAAGATGGAAAAGTTGCTATTCTTTGGCTAAAGCGTTCAGAACTGAAAGAATTTGGTTTTGATAAAGGCGATACGGAAGGTTTCGTAAACTATGGGCTGAGTCTTGCCGGAACCAAAATGGCCGTTTTTTTTATGGAAGATCTTTATGAAGATTTTATCAAAATCTCTTTCCGTTCCAAAGACAATGTTGATACGAATCAGTTTGCAAGAAAATATTTCAATGGTGGCGGACACATCAATGCCTCTGGCGGAAAATATTTCAAAACTATCGAAGATACTATTGAAGATTTCAAAGAAAAAGTTGAAGAAGAGGATTTCTAATATTAATCACAAAGTCCTAAAAGAAATCGACTTCCATTAAGTCCGAAAAACGAATTTTATTTGAAACAATAATCTTTGTAACTTTTGTGGCAACCTATCTCAACAAAACGAAAAGCAATGCGATAATCGCGGGCAACGCCTGCACAAAAAATATCTTCTTCGAAGCGGACAATGCGCCGTAAATTCCTGCCGCAATAATACAGCCTAAAAAGAAAATTGCAACATTTTTTGCCCAGATCGAATCACAAATAAAGAAACTCCAGATGAGTCCTGCCGAAAGAAATCCGTTGTACAGACCTTGGTTGGCTGCAAGTTTTTTTGTCGGTTTAAACATCTCGTCCGGTAACGACCCTTTGAATGCTTTTTTACCTAATGTTTCCCATGCGAACATTTCCATATAAAGAATGTAAAGATGCTCCAGAGCAACCATTGCAACAAGGATTTTTGATATAATTTCCATTTTAAAAAACAAAATTTTTGGGTAAATGATGCAGTAATTCCGTATTGATAATAGAAGCACAAATCTCAGGCTTTTCCCAATGTCCATTGTGTCCGCAATCCAGAACGTAAGATTTGATATTGGTTCTTTCAGGGAGATTCTTAATGGTTTTTTCCGAATTGACCGCAGAATCATGCTTGCCTGACAAAACCAGAATTTTCCCTTCAAATTGTTCTAAAACCGAGGTTCTGCCGGCACGTTCTATCATGCCTTTCTGTGACGCCAAAACACCGTCAACAGATGATGTGTAAGCAATTTCTTTTGCCAATTTGATTTTAGATTCCAAAACATCGTGCTCATTGGGATTGAAAAGATTGGGAACGCCGGCATTGACAAAAGCCCGAAGATTTTCTTTGATGATTCTCAAACCCTTCCTACGGGTTTCTTTTTTGGTCTCGTCATCGGCAAAATAAGTAGAAAAAAACAAAGTGAATGATTTCAGTAATTCCGGATATTTTTCTGCAAAAGCTAAAGAAATATAACCGCCCATCGAATGTCCAAGCAAATGGAATTCTGTCAAACCTAACTTATCCGTTACTTTTTTGACTTCGTCCGCCATTATCTCGGAAGTTTGGACTTCTGCAACAACTTCTGACTTTCCAAATCCCGGCAAATCAATTTTTACCAGCCTGAATCTGTCAGACAAAAACGGAATCATGCTGTCCCAAATCGACAGATTCTCCATAAATCCATGAAGAAGAACAAGATTTTCATTGCCGTCACCTTCTATTTCGTAGTTGAGCATCATTTACATTTTAATAATTATTTTGTCAGCAAACCCAGCATTATTGACGGATTCATAAAGCTTAAACGTTTTCCCGCCGTCTTTTGTTGAGAAATTTTTCTTGCCTTTTCTTATATCCAATTTCCCCTCATCATAATCTGAAATACTTTGCGTAATGGTTCCGTCGAATTTAAGATTTTTTGGTGAAGTCATTCTTGCAGTTCCTTCAATTTTCAGAAAATCGCTGCCTCTTTTATTTTCACCTGATATTTTATATTCGTCCTGGCCTGTTTTTGTAAAACTTATTTTACCATTGCCGGAAATCATATCGTGTGTCAGAATATGCGTGCCTTCCAGATTTTTGTAACCGCGACTGATTCTAATACTGTCATTGATTTTCGTTCTCACCACATTGATTGAATCGATGATTTTCGCGCTGTCAACTTTCCGATCTGTAATTTCTTCGGATTTTTTACAGGAAATGACAGACAGTAGAACAATAACAGGAATCAGTTTTCTCATAGTTTTTATTTTCCTTACGAAAATAATTAAATTAAATGAAAAACCTTTCTAAAAATTGATTCAGAAAGGTTATAAGTCACTCCTACGGACTTTGATTTGAATATTTCTGCAAACAAACATTTCGCTCCTACGGAGCTTGCCCGGTTACTGCACTTTCTTTTCGTACAGTTCTTTTTCTTTATCATTCATTTCAGCAATGCCGTACTTTTCAGATTTTGTAATGGTCATTTCGTCCAACATATCCACCATTGTTTTGTACTGCGAATCGTCAGCGGGTTTTATAATAATTGTAAAGTTTTCTTTTTTAGGAGCGTTCGCTTTTGCTGCTTCGATGGTTTTCGCCACGTGAGCTTTATCAAATGAAACTTCTGTAAGACTATTGTCATTCAAATCATTTTTATCAGCCTGATAGTAGAAAACCCGTCCATCTCTACCAAGAATAAATGTTATTGAATTTTTAATATCAACGTGTGTTTCTATATGCGTTGGATTTTTTGGAGGATTGGAAAAATTAATAGCATTTGGTTTTGAAAAATTGGTTGTGAACATAAAAAATGTGATCAATAAAAATCCCAAATCCACCATCGGTGTCATATCTACACGAATTGGTTTCTTGTTCTGAGTTTTCTTTCCGTTAGATTGCTCTTTAATTTGTACTTCTGCCATAGCTTCAATTTTTTAGTAGTTAGTAATAAAAAATAAAAATCCATAATGATTTGTCATCATTATGGATTTCAAAATACAAATTATGTACCTTACTCTTATTTTTACTTATATTAGCAAAAATTAAAATATAAAAAACAAATTATGAAAATAAGAAATTATCTAATGTATGCCTGTATATTTTTAGGCATTACTTGTTCAGAAAGAAAATATTATTAGCAACTTTGAAAAAGATAATATTCCATTAAAACCTTCTCAACCTGGTGCCTGTGATGAAACATTACCAAATATAAGAGCAACTTATTTGGCAAACGGAACTACAACCACTTGTACTAATAATATTGTGGTTTTTGCTATAATAGCTCTTTATGAGAGTACTATTGAAAATTTAGAAACACAAATTGAAGCCCATAATAATAGCTTTGATCAATTAACTATAGCTATGACTAATGAGCAGGCAGATGAATATGCAGATAGCATTGGTTTTGATGAAGATAAGCCGCTTACAGATTTCGAAAATCAATATAATTTTTGCTCACTCAGAAAAAAAATCAATACTTTAGAAAGTCAATGGCTTGAACAACAAGGAGATGGAAATTGGAATTTAGAATATAATCCAGATAGTTATTACGTTGATGATGATGTTGAGAGAACTCTATTAAATGAACAATCAGAAGTTTTAATTGGTACTTGTGAAACTGGATATATTCTTTATAAATTTTATAATTGGGGGCATATACAATTGCCATTGAGCAATTTGACAGATTTAACTAATGTATTAACTCAATTAAATAATGGAAATTATCCATTAGTATTACCAATAAATATTTATGGCTCATCTCTAAATACCGTGACACAAATATTAAATAATTCTCCATATGATTGTTCTGCTCAACCCTTAGTTGAATGTCCAACGGTTATCTACACTGAACCAACTAATTCTCCAGCGAATTCTTGCCAAGACAAAATAAAAGAGAAAGGAGAAAATATCTTTAATTCTGGTAGAAGAATTCTTTGGAAACATAAGTTTATCAAGTTATCAAATTTTATTACTGGTGGAAAAGTGACAAGAATTAAGTCAGTAACAAAATCATTTAAAAAAAAGAATGGAAAATGGAAAAAATTCAGAACTTCAATTGCAGCAGGTGTGACAGGGGCAGCTTATGAAGATTGTACTGGAGAGAAAGCAATCAATGAAGAAAAACAAAAAAGAAGAAAAAGAGTTAAGATAAAAGTTGAGTTAGCTGAACCCGTCTCGCAGTATTCACAATATCAGAAGAACAAAGTTAGACCAAATTCTTTATTCAGTATTCATAAACAAGAAAGTAATGTATATCAAAAAGAAATTTATCAATATTAGAAAAATTATTTTTTCTATTATTATTTTAAATTCAATATTAATTTTTTCTCAAAATTATCCTTCAAGGTATGGTATGAAAGGAGGGTGGAACTATTCCAATATTGATGCAGTTGATAATCTTGGAGAAAAATCAGGTTATATCAGCGGGATTATCGATGAAGTTTATGTTTCTATGTTCTTGGAAAAGCAAATCAGTCAAAAATCATATCTTCAATCCGGATTATTGTTTTCTTATACTGAATCTGTTAATTTTATAGAGTTACCTCTGTTCTATAAATATAACTTTTATAAAAACTTCTCATTTTTAATCGGACCAAAAATAGAATATATTCCAGATAAACAATACAATAATTTTTATTATTTTAAAAACCGATTTGGATTATCCGCTAATTTGGGAATAGATTATAGTTTATCAAAAAAGTGGACTATAGAAGGATATTATTCTAGGGCTTTCGTAAAACAATTTGATCAACTAATATTAGAATATTATAATTCGAAAAGGAATGTTTATAGAATAGGTATTTCTTATTATTTTAACTAAGTTGCTTGTCAATAATATGACAAGCATTTTTTATTTATTCTTAAAATAATCAATTCCACATTTCAGGAATTTTTTGAAATCCTCTTTTGGCATATATCCTGAAACCGGAGAATTAATCACCTTTTGGTCTGGTGTTACCAATACATAATGCGGTTGAGAATTATTATTGAAATTAACTTGTTGAAACAAACTCCATTTATCGCCAATCGTCTTTACTTTCTTCATTTGACCTTCGCCCATATCGATTTTGATTTGCTCATTTTCCGGCAATTCTTCTTTATCATCCACATAAACAGAAGCCAGAATCACATCATTTTGGATCATTGGTAAAATATCTTCCTGGCTCCAAACAAACTCTTCCATTTTACGGCAGTTTTCGCAACCATAACCTGTGAAATCTATTAAAACGGGTTTGTTCTCTTTTTTCGCCACTTCTATGGCTTCGAAGTAATTGTGATAAGGCTTCAAACCAAGAATTCCATCTTCTTCTTTATGAAAATAACTAACATTCAACGGCGGTAAAATCCCACTTAGCAATTGTAATTTTGGTTTTTCCGAAGGAATCAATCCCTGAATCAAATATGCGATGAATACAATCCCGAAACCTCCAAGAATTCTTCTTCCTAAACTGATTTTCGGATTCTTATCATCGTGCGGAAATCTGATTTTCCCAAATAAATAAACCACTAATCCAATCGCAATGATAATCCAAAGCACGATGAATAATTCTCTTTTCAGCAAGAAAGTTTTGGAAACCAAATCTGCTTTGGATAAGAATTTCAACGCCAAAGCCAATTCGACAAATCCGAGAACAACTTTCACCGTGTTCATCCAACCGCCTGATTTTGGTAAACTTTGAAGTGCTTGCGGGAACAGTGCCAACAATCCGAAAACCAATGCCCAAGCCAATCCGAAACCAGCCAAAGCAAACGTCAACAATGTTGGAACGTTGGTCGCTCCAGCTACAACACCACCTAATAAGCTCCCTAAAATCGGGCCTGTACAAGAGAATGAAACGATCACTAAAGTCAATGCCATAAAGAAAATCCCAATGATTCCGCCCGCTTCTTCAGCTTTGGAAGATTTATTGGCAATCCAGCTTGGCAAAACAATTTCATAATAGCCGAAAAAGCTAAGAGCAAAAAATAAAAATATAGCGAAGAAGAATAAATTCAGCCAGATATTGGTCGAAATTTGATTGAAAATATTCCCCGAAATTCCATCAATAATATGAAATGGAATACTCAATAAAACGAAAATCAACAAAATGAAAAATCCGTAAATAAAGGCATCACGCTTTCCTTTTGCTTTGTCTTTGTTTCCTTTTGTGAAAAATGAAACCGTCAACGGAATCATTGGGAAAACACACGGCGTAAGCAATGCAATCAGTCCGCCTAAAAATCCTAATCCGAGAACGAGCCAATTATCGTTAGCCGGTTTTTGCTGAGCAGTTCCACAATTGGTCAAAGGGTTTTTGAAATCCAAAGAATTGACCTTCAAACCGTCTTGTTTTGCAACAGTAGGCATTGCAACATTTGTCGGTTTCAGAACTGTTCCGACTTTTCCGGACGGAGCAACCTCATAAACAGTGTCTTTTGTTTTACCAACATTTTCGTCAGAAGCAACGGTTGTTTTACTGCCTTCAATTTGTTTTTCAAATTCTAATGTATTTGGCGCCAAACAAACACGGTCATTACAAGTTTGATACATTATTTCAGCGGTAATTGTCGCCGGTTTTGCGGCATCTTTTGGTTTGAATTTTTGCTTGAAAACGACTTTGTTTGAATAATAAACAATCTGAGCACCAAAAGCTTCCGAAAATTCATCATGTTTTTTTCCTATTTCCTGAACTTTACCAATCAGTTGGATTCCTTGTTTTGAAGTGATTTTAAATTCCGTTGGGATTCCGGAATCAGGTGGCAAATCCTGAGAATAAACGTGCCAGTTATCTTCAATTGTTCCTGTCAAAACAGCTTCATATTCGTCTTTCCCAACAGCATTAATATCGAACTTGAACTTAACCGGATTTTTTATCTGTGCATTGAATAGGGTTATTATTAATAGAAAAAGTGTGGATAACACTAATTTTAAATCTTTCATTTTTTGATATTAAATTTTATTTTTCTCACCACAAAGGTCACAAAGTTTTTTCACAAGAAACTCAATTTGTGAACTTTGCGAAATCTTCGCAGTCTTTGCGGTTAAATTTCAAGTTCAAGATAATCGGATTTTTGAGATGAAAATCTTCTGTCCTGACGAAAAGGTAAAACACCTAAAACTTGGTCATTCTTATCACAAAGAAG
>MKVE01000027.1:57358-101141 GCA_001898785.1 Chryseobacterium sp. 36-9
TTTTCATCCTTAAAAAACTTCGAAATTTTCTTTTTGCCAATCATTCCGATAGGAAAAAACAAATCGCCTTCATGTTTTCTTCTTAATTTCAAAGGCTTTTTAACTGTCTTATTATCAATTTTCCAAAAACAATGACCAAATTCCTGGATTTCATTTTTAATATTTTCAGGAATAATGATTTTGTTATCAATAATTTCAAGCTTTATTTCTTCTAATTTTTCATTTCCAACTTCTAAATTCTTATTAAAAATCAACTCATTCCTATTAACTACCAATTGAAATTCAGAATTGAAAAAAGAACTTCCGGTTTGAGATGTCAGAAACTTTTGCATTTCGTTTTCGTCATTAAAACCGAATCTTTTTAAAATCTCGTACCGAATTAACTCAGATTCTTCTGAGAATTTTTGTTTATCAATAATTATTTGATCTTCACTAAAATTTATCTTTAATTTTTCAATTTTTTCATCAATTGATTGATTGATGAAATCCTTCGCTTGATAGATATAATGGATACTTCTTGAAAAATTGGTCAGAAAATCCGGATTGACTTTCTCCAATTCAGTAACGATGTTGTGACGGATTTTATTTCTCAGATAATCCGTTTTTTGATTGGACTTATCTTCACGGTATTTGATTTGATTCTCTCTTGCAAAATCATAAATTTCATCCTTAGAAAAATCAAGAAGAGGACGAATGATTCCGTTTTCATTTTGGGGAATTCCGCTCAAACCACGTATTCCCGATGCTTTGGAAAGGTTGATGATAAAAGTTTCCAACTGGTCATTCAGATGATGCGCTGTAACTAAAAATTCCAAATTTTCTTTTTTCTGAATTTCTCTGAAAAACCGGTATCGAATTTCTCTCGCCCAATTTTGGATCGAGTTTTCCGGCTGAATATCCTTTTGAGAAATTTCATATAAATGAAAAGGAATTTTATGTTTTTCACAAAAATAGGAAACCAACTGTTGATCCAGGTTAGAATCCTCATTACGGAGATGATAGTTGATATGTGCAACATGAAAATCAAAACCCGAAACCTGAAATAAATCAGCCAAAACCATAGAGTCCACTCCTCCACTTACCGCTAAAAGGTATGTTTTTTGTTGCGAGTTTGGAAGTAATCGCTCAATAGCGTTTTGAAATTTTAAGAGACTTAACACAAATTTATAACGAAATATTAAGTTATAACCACAAATATACAGTTATTAATTCTTACTTTTGAAACGATTAAAATCATTATACTATGAAATTATTTAAGATTTTGACCATCACAGCACTGGGGCTTTCCCTTGCGTCTTGCGTCAGCAAAAAACAGTTCGATGCCCTTAATCTCAATTACAAACAATGTGTTGAAGATGCTGGTGAAAGAATGCGCCAGATCCAGGATCTAAAAGGTGAAAACTCATCACTAAAAGGTCAGAACGATTTACTTTTAGGACAAAACAATGCATTAAAATCCAGCTTGGATGCGTGTCTATCCAATGCAGGAAAAGGTTCTGCAAATATTGATAAACTGGTTGGAGAAATCAACGCTTCTAATGCTTACATCAAGCAATTAATTTCCGGGAAAAGTAGAAATGACAGTTTGAACATTGCTTTATCTAATAAATTGAAACGTTCCCTTGATAACGTCGCAGACCAGGATGTAGATGTAAAAGTTCTGAAAGGTGTAGTATTGATTTCATTATCGGATAAGATGCTTTATCAGGTTGGAAAATATGATATTCAGCCAGCCGCTGCGGATGTTCTTGCTAAAGTGGCTAAAGTTATCAACGATTACGATACTTACAGTGTTTTGATCGAAGGTAACACGGATAATACGCCATTGAACAGTGCTAATGCGCCAAGAGACAACTGGGATCTTTCTGCTCTTAGAGCGACTGCCGTTGCAAAAGTTCTACAAAATCAGTTTGGTGTGAATCCTAACAGAATAACTGCAGGAGGTAGATCAGAATATAATCCTAAGACAACTAACGCATCAGTTTCCGGAAGATCTGAAAACCGAAGAACAGAGATTATCATTATGCCGAAACTGGATGAGTTCATGAAGCTCATGGACATTGCTCCAGTTAAGAAATAATACAATTCTTAGAAATATAAAATAAACCTTGTCAGATTTTGGCAAGGTTTTTTTGTTTACTAAATTTGAACCTTAATCCTTGATCAATGAGTTATTTTGAAGAATTGGACAAAGAGATGGATCGATATCTGGAAGACAACGCTTCCGAAGAGCCTGTCATTTTAAAAAAATTAAGAAAGGAAACTTATCAGAAAACCACTCAGCCACATATGATCTCCGGTTATCTGCAAGGCCGTTTGTTAAGCATTTTGTCACATATTGTCCAGCCAAAATATGTTTTGGAAATCGGAACATTTACCGGCTATGCAGCTCTGAGTATTGCAGAAGGATTACCAAAAGACGGGAAAATCTACACGATTGATAAAAATGAAGATCTGGCTTACATTCCTCAAAAATATTTTGCAGAAAGTGATTATAAAAACCAAATCGAATTCATCATCGGTGATGCGAAAGAAGAAATCAAAAAACTGGATAAAGTTTGGGATTTGATTTTCATTGATGCAGACAAGGAAAGCTATTTGGAATATTTAATGCTCATCAAACCTAATCTCCGTTCCGGAAGTATCATTCTTATTGATAATGTTCTTTGGTACGGAAAAGTGCTCGAAAATAATCCGAAAGACAAGCAAACCGAACAAATCAAACTCGTGAATAAAATCATTACCGAAGATCCTGATTTCGAAAATCTAATCTTACCTTTGCGGGACGGATTACACTTGATAAGAAAGAAATAATTCGTATTTTTAAATTCATAATTGATTGAAATGAATAAAGGCATTTGCAATGTTTCCATCGCTCCGCTGAGAGCAGACAGTTCCGACAAAAGCGAAATTGTATCACAACTTCTTTATGGTGAATCTGCTGATATTTTGGAAGTAAAAGACAACTGGACCAAAATCAAAACCCATTACGACAATTATGAAGCGTGGATGGACACAAAACAAATTTCACCGGTTTCTGACGAATTTTTAGCATCAAGAAAAACAAACCTTGTGAAAGAATCTTTCCAATCTACAATGACAGAAAGTGGAAAAGTGCTTTTATCAATGGGTTCTGAAGTCAATTTTGAAACCACTTCGCCAACACGTGGCCACGATCTCAGCGAAAGCATTGTCAACTGCGCCAAGGAATTCCTGAATGTTCCCTATCTCTGGGGCGGCAAAAGCTTTTTCGGAATCGATTGCAGTGGTTTTACGCAAATTGTTTACAAAATCCACGGTATCAAAATCCCGAGAGATACTTATCAGCAGGCCGAGCTAGGAGATGTTTTGACTTTCATAGAAGAAGCAAAGCCTGGCGATTTGGCATTTTTTGAAAATTCGGAAGGAAGGATTGTTCACGTTGGTTTTATCCTAGCAGACCAGAAAATCATCCACGCGCACGGAAAGGTAAGAATTGACAGCTTGGATTCATCAGGCATTTTCAACAAAGACCAAAACAGACACACACACAAACTGAGATTCATCAGATCTTATTTTTAAAAATAAAAAGCTTCCAAAAATTGGAAGCTTTTATTTATTATTAAGAAGAATTACTTTATCAGATTTCTTGATTTAGCTTCTTCTTTTACTTTTCCATGGCTCATAATATTGGCAATCAAAACCGGTAAAAATGCCAACGGTAAAAATGTAAACACTCCAAAACCCTGAGTAATGCTGATATAAGCGCAGGTTATAATCATGATGAAAAAGATGACAGAAAAAGATATCAAAACTGTTCTTGCGATCTTCAGATTCTTCAACACTTGCTCATTGCTTAATTCTGAAAGGTTTTCTGATCTTTTCATAGGATTTGATTTTGATAATTACAGTTTGAAATTCACTGACACGTTAAAGAATCTCCCTGTCAATCTTACCGGAACCGGATAATAGACGTGCGGAGAAGAATTAACATCACTGATCCATTGATTGGCAATCGTGTTATTGATATTAAATGCGTTGAAAATCTGAACGCCTAAAGTTAGCTCTTTAAAATTTCTCCAGAAAGTTCCGCTGGCTTTATTATCTTTTTGATCAATGAAAACTTTTGTCAAACCGATATCCACTCTCTTATAAGCCGGCAACGTTTTCTGATAACGATAAGCCGCCAGATAATCCGGCAAACCATTAGAATCAAATAAAACAGGTGTTCCTGACGGCAACCCGCTTGCATAGGTCAAAGTCAGGTTAACCCTCATACTTGGGAACTTCGGCATATAATCCTGGTAGAACATAGAGAATTTGAAACGTTGGTCAGTTGGTCTTGGAATATATCCCATCCCTTCGATATTCTCATAAACTCTTGCATAACTCGCAGAAACCCAGGAATCAATACCCGGAACAAATTGCCCGAATAATCTTGCATCAACTCCATAAGCATAACCTTCGGAATTATTTGTTCCAGAATACCTAACGCTCACGTTATCTAAATAATACGGAATTAGATTTTCCATCTTTTTGTAATATGCTTCTGAAGTCAGCTTAAATTTCCTATCCTTAATTTGGAATTCGTAATCATTGGATAAAATAACCTGATAAGATTTCTGAGCTGTAATATCTGAATTAAAAGCACCCATCAGATCTTTAATTTCTTTATAAAATGGCGCCTGATAATAAACTCCGCCCGCAAGCTTGAACAACATATCCATATCCCAGTTTGGCTTGACCGCAATCTGCGCTCTCGGACTGAATAATGTTTCTTTGTTAAAGCTCCAGTTCTGGATTCTCGCACCTCCGTTTACAAAAACTCTGTTATTTCCCCAATAGAATTTTTTCGAAAACTGAGCATAAGCTGAAATCCTTGTTGGTGTGATGTTATTTTGCCCGGCAATATGGTAGTTAAGATTAAGATCAGATATATCCAATTGTCCTGGAAGAACAAAATCTCTTGGATTACTGTAACCAATAGAATCTACAAATTGCCATTCATTAGTAAAATCCTTTATCATTTCTCTCTCGAATTTTGCCCCAACTTCGATATCCGTATTGATGTCCGGAGAAAACTTAGTTCTGAACTGGGATCCAACCACTCTAACTAATAAGTCATTTCTGGCGTGATCGATCTGTCCGCCAGCGTCATAGCCAGCAACAGGATTTCCATCCTCATCAAAAGCTTCTAAAATATATCCCGAAGCTATGGAATAATATTCTCTCTCTCTGTTTTGATAAGCAAAATTATCAAGTGTAAACTGCCATTTTTTGCTTGGCTTAAAATTCACACTTACAGTTCCCATCATATTTTTATATTGGTCATCTTCTTGCCCATTATAGAAAACCGTCAGTTTCAATGGCTGTAAAAGGCTTCCAAAATCTACTTCTTTTTTCTTAGGATACATCTCATAATCGTTCTTTGCAAAATATCCTAAAAACGATAAAGACCACTTGTCATTAAACTGATAATTAAGATAAGACTGCAAATCAAAATATCTTGGATTGAAATCCGTATCCTCATTCAAAGTATTGAGAACCAAATTAGTATTTCTATATCTCCCGGAAATGATCCCTGAGAATTTTTTATCTTTTGAAGCAAATCCTGTCGATAATCTCCCACCAATTAAACTCGCTTCCCCGGAAAGTTCAAATTTTTCCGGTTGTCTGTAATAGATATTGAGAGCAGACGACATTTTATCACCATATCTTGGTTCAAAACCACCAGCAGAGAAATTAATTGTGGAAACCATATCGGGATTAATGATACTCATCCCTTCCTGTAAAGAATTACGAACCAAAAATGGTCTGTAAAGTTCAATATCATTAATATAAATCAAATTTTCATCATAGTTCCCTCCTCTTACCATATATTGGGAGCTCAGCTCCGCATTGGAGTTTACAGAAGGTAAACTTTTGATAAGGCTTTCCACGCCGCCGCCTAACGAAATTACAGTCTGAGCTTCTTTTGCAGAAATCTCTATGGATGTCAGGTCATTGGTTTTATTTTTAGCTCTTTTCTGGAAAACAACTTCCTGAATCTCATTCTCCTTAACCGCCGGCAGGAAAAGGACATTGATCGATTGTGATCTTGGCGATGTTTTGATGAGCTTGGAAAAACCTTTGAAGTTTTCCTTTTGAACCTTTAATTCCTGTTCAGAATCTGCTAATGGAATCCTGATGAATCCGTTTTTATCGGTCTGGTAAGTTTGATTATTATAAGTGACTTCTGCTTCAGAAACGGTTTTTCCATCTTCGTCAAGGACTTTTAGATTGATTTGAGAAAAAGCCAGTACCGGCAGAAAGAAAAGAATTAAAAGGATATAATTTTTCAAAGCTGTAGTTTTTTATCTAAATTTATTTTTAACGCATTCTTGAATCAACAAAAATAGCAATTAATACAAAGAACGAAAGAATATTTGGAAATCTTATACGAAAAACTGAAATTAATAAAAAAGTCCGGCAATTCCGGACTTTATTTTTATAGTATCGCTTCTCGGATTCTTGTTAATTTTCCGAGTAAACCGTCCAGTAAATCCAATTTTAGCATATTGGCGCCATCGGATTTTGCAACAGAAGGATCAGGATGTGTCTCTATAAACAATCCGTCTGCTCCAACAGCAATTCCCGCTTTGGCAATGGTTTCAATCAACGCTGGTCTTCCGCCTGTAACACCGGTATTCTGATTCGGTTGCTGAAGCGAATGCGTTACGTCCAATATCACCGGAGAATATTCTCTCATGGTTGGGATTCCACGGAAATCTACTACAAGATCTGTGTAACCAAAAGAATTACCTCTTTCAATGATGGCCGTCTTATCGTTTCCGGAATCCTTTACTTTCTGAACTGCAAACTTCATTGACTCTGGCGAAAGAAATTGTCCTTTTTTAAGTGTCACTGCTTTTCCTGTTTCTGCTGCTGCAATCAACAAATCGGTTTGTCTAACCAGAAAAGCAGGGATTTGTAAAACATCCACATATTCCGCAGCCAAAGCCGCATGACCATTTTCATGAATATCTGTTGTTGTAGGAATATTAAAGATCTCTCCTACTTTTCTAAGAATCTTTAAAGCTTTCTCATCACCAATTCCTGTGAAAGAATCGACACGACTTCTGTTGGCCTTTCTGAAAGAACCTTTGAAGATATAAGGAATATTGTATTTGTCAGAAAGCTTCACGATATGTTCTGCAATCTGCAAAGCCATTGTTTCATCTTCGATCGCGCAAGGTCCTGCAATCAGGAAAAAGTTCCTGGAATCTTTGTGATGAATGTTATCTAAATATTGTATCATTTTTTTGATTTTAAATTATAAACTTCAGATTGTTTTCTGTCTGAAAATCGAATACAAATATACGGAATTAATGCAGGAAAACCTTTTCCAACCCAAACTATCGAAAGGGTTGAAATTATCTATTTATTGAATTTCTTGATAATCTTTTCAAACGTATTGACATTCCTGCTCGTCATTTTATCTTTCAGACTTTTCTTCCCGAGAACTTTACCGAAATCGGAATCCAAAGTCTGACCTTTGGGAACTTGCCAATAGAATATATTATTGACGATTTTCCCTTTTTCGCCTTCTGATTTGCTTGATTTCTCGAATTCTTCTAATAACGTTTCTTCTACTTTTTCTGAGCCGAGGAAAATGTAATTGTGGAAATTCTCTATTGGCGGAAAAGGGTCATTTTTCAAGATTTCGTTGATTTCTTTTTCATTTTTGATGAAGAGAAAAGCTTCGTAATTGAAATGTTCCGACATTGCTTTTTCCAGAATTGTCTTCAGTTCCGTCGAATTTTTATCTGATTGGAACAGGATATTACCGCTTGCCAAAACCGAAGATACATTTTGGACGCCAGCATCCGAAAAGACTTTGCAGACATCTGCCATTTTCATATTAGTTCCTTTGACATTGACACCTCGGAGAAAAGCACAGAAATTGATCATAGTTGATAGTTGATGGTTGATGACAAAATTACATTTTAAAATTTTGACTGATGGATAATATTTAAACAAAACCCTTTCAGAGTTTTAGAACTCTGAAAGGGTTAATATATTTTGAGAAGATAACATTCTACTGGGTGACTTTCATAAGCTGTTTGGTGATGTTGTCCATCTTTTCAGCTTCATAAGTCGTATCGTAATCTTTCATAATATCGAAAAGATAAGAATAGAACGATGTCACTTTCTGGACATCATCTGCTTTTTTGAAAGCCTTTTCTTTGCCCATCTCCTGCAAATCTTTGATGAATGTATTGAATCTCTTATCAATGACATTCAGAGATTTTATAAGATATTGATAGCCTTTTTCTTTCTGGCCGATTTTGTTATAAGCATCAGAAACCGCACCAACTACCAAAGAATATTCCATCGGTTTGGTTTTCATTTGTCTTGCTGCATAAACCTGAAATTTCGGCGATAATCTGGTGTAATAATCATACTCTTCGAAGATTCCTTTCTTAAGGTCTTCTGCCAGTTTCAGCCCTTTTTGCTCTTGTCCGGCAACGATATAAGCGTAAACAATAGAACTCAAAGACCTTGGGTCATTGTATTTGGAAACCGGGATTTCTCTGCTTGCCAAATCCAGAACTTCGATCGCTTTTTGCTTCTCGCCTTTCAGAACCAAAGCTTCCGCAGCTCTGCTTGCAGATGACCTGTAACTTACAATATTCTGTGTACAAGTCTCATCAAAATGAACTTTCAAATCCTTGAAATTACCCCATCTGTAATTTTTTACAATGTTGTAAAGCTCGTCCGCATTTACCATTCCCAATTCGCCGTCCAGAGATTCTTCCGTTTTGATTGGAACCAATCTGTAACTGAATCCATCAAACTTAAGATAATTGGACAGGAAGAATAGATTGCTTCCGTCATAGATTCCACCGCTTGAGAAGTTGATCGGACGTTTCCAATCGAAGTTCGCAAGGATATCCAGCATCATCATATTATTCTTGAACATACTAGAACCTTTATAATCGATGACGATTTGTTTTTCTGCTTTTTGCGCTTCGGCTGGCGTGATGATGCCTGATTTAATGGCATTATTCACATTCACCGGAAGTACAAATTTGGAAACCGGAAGGAAGTTGAATTTCTCATAACGCTCTTCCCCAAAAATCATTTTAACGATTTCATCTTTTGCAGGAGATTTCATTTTCAAGAAATTAATAGCCTCTTTCATCGTAATCGAATCCTGGGTCAGATATTTTCTGAAAGCCGCAAATTCTGTATCTGGCACACCCTGGTCTTTTAGATTCGCAAAAATATTAGACCAATCATCTTTAGTCATCATATAAACCTGGTCGTTGGAACCTTCGCGGTAATCTTCATGAGTTAAAGTTGAAGGAACAGGCATTGAATTATATGTTCTTCTTTTAACCTGGTCAATGTTCCAGGGCGTCGATAACAATGTGAAATTGACCACTTTTACATCCGGACGGAATTCCTCAGTCTCCTGAATGGCCCAAACCGGATACGTATCATTATCACCATAAACGAACATTATGCCGTCTTTCGGTAAAGATTTTAAACTTGAATAAGCGTAATCATAAGCTGTGTAACGTCCACTTCTGTCGTGAACATTATAATTCTGAAAGCCCATCATAAAAGGAATTCCTAATAAAACTACGCCTACAATAATCTGAGCTGATTTGCTTTTTACTTTTTTCTGAAGCAACCAATAGATTGCAGCGACACCTAATCCAATCCAAATCGCAAATGCGTAGAAGGAACCGACCATCGCATAATCTCTTTCACGAGGTTCGAATGGCTTCATCCCTGTGTAAAATACAATCCCGACACTTGTTAAAATGAATAAAGATAATATCGCGTAGAATCTTCCAAAATCTCTATTAAGTTGAAAGAAAAATCCTAGTAATCCCAAAATTAATGGAAGCATAAAGAACTTCACTGTACTTTCATTCTGGAATTTAGCAGGCATCTCGCTCTGGTCGCCCCAAATATTATTATCGATGAAAGGAATCCCTGTAATGAAGTTTCCATTCGTATTTTCCATATGCCCTTCGACATCATTCTGGCGACCTGCAAAATTCCAAAGCAAATATCTTCCGAAGTAATAGTAATTCTGGAATGTGATGAAATAGTCAAGATTCTGAGCTAAAGTCGGTTTCTGAACATTGATAATTCCGAATTGTTTCGCTTTCAGATAATCATCCATTTTGATGGTTCCGTTCTCATATTTTTGACGAAGTTCATCAAAGAATTGTTTTGCTTCCGGACTTTCGGAGATTTGCTCATTCCCATAATTGAAAGTGAAATCCGGCGCACCGTACATTGAGATGTAATTCGGCATTACTGATTTATCCTCACTAAACATTCTTGGCAAGAAACCAACGTGTTCTTTGCTGTAAACATAATTGAACTTCTCTCCTACTTTGCGATATTGTCCAGTTGTAGCATCTTTCTCGTAAGTATCACCTGTTTTTTCAGTTTTGTAACTTCCGTCTTCATTTTTCTCGATTCCATTCGGGTCAAGATAAGCAGTATAATTTTGTCCGTACAAAGTTGGCCAGTCACCGTATTGTTCTCGGTTATAGTAATCCAGCATTCCTAAAGCGTTGTCCGGGTCATTAAGGTTCATCGGCGGATTGGCAATAGCTCTGATCGGGATGACCAGCCAGCAAGAAAATCCAATTATCATATAAACAACTGATAATGCAACTGTTTGATACAATGATTTCCCGGTTTTTCTTGTATAAGTAATGAATAAATAGCAAAGAACTGACAAAATAACAAATGCGAAAACTGTCCCTGAGTGGAAAGGCAGACCTAGTCCGTTAACAAAGAATATTTCAGATTTTCCGAATAACGTCATTATGACAGGGAAAATAATCTTGAAGACAATCGCCAGAATTACCAGCGTAATTCCATTAGCCCAAAGGAAAGATTTCCAGGTGAACTTATAATTTCTTGTATAATAAATCAGGCAAACTGCCGGCAATGCCAACATACACATCATATGTACACCGATAGACAAACCGATCACGAAAAACAAAAGGATAATCCAACGTTCATTATCTTTTTCCAGATATTCATTTTCCCATTTGGTAATCAACCAGACAATCAATGCAATAAACATACTTGCCATTGCATAAACCTCGCCTTCTACCGCTGAAAACCAAAATGTATCCGAAAATGTAAAACATAAAGCACCAACTGCTCCTGCAAATAAGGTTGCAATTTCTTCGGCAATTGTAATATTTTCGAATTCTTTATTGAGTAATCGTCTTACAAGATGGGTAATCGTCCAGAATAAAAACAGAATTGTAAACGCACTAAATAACGCAGACATCGCATTAATCACCAAAGAATAATGCTGACCGTCACCAAAAGCAAATAATGCAACAACGGCTCCAACCAGTTGGAAAAGTGCAGCTCCCGGTGCGTGTGTAACCTCCAATTTAACAGCGGAAGAAATGTATTCTCCACAATCCCAAAAACTGAAGTTGGGTTCTATGGTTGATAAATAAGTGATAAATGCAATTACAAAAACTACCCATCCAAGAATAGTGTTCCATCGTTTAAAAGTCCAATTCTTCATACGGAAAATGAAATATCGGCGAATTTAACGTTTTTGATTCAGTTATTTAAGTTTTTAACAAAAATTAAAATTTTGGTGCGCTTTTTGAAAATTGCAGAAAATCAGTTGAATTATTAATAATATTTTCAATGCAAAATCAGATTCACAGCTCAAAAATAAAAACATTGCAATTTTTTTTTTATTTTTGCAGACAGTTTTTGAGAGAAAAAATGATATAAAATGACGAATGTATACGATAATATTCTTGGTTTGATTGGCAACTCACCGTTAGTCAAGTTAAATCAGGTTACCAAGGACATTCCTGCGACAGTATACGCTAAGTTGGAATCTTATAACCCAGGGCATTCTACAAAAGATAGAATTGCACTTCATATTATAGAAAATGCAGAAAGACAGGGAATCCTGAAATCAGATTCTGTAATCGTAGAAACTACTTCCGGAAACACCGGTTTTTCTATTGCAATGGTTTGTATCGTCAAAGGTTACAAATGCATTCTTGCAGTTAGCGATAAAACAAAGGCTGAAAAAATCGCTTATTTAAAGGCACTTGGCGCAACAGTTTATGTTTGCCCGGCTTCTGTTCCTGCAGATGACCCAAGATCTTATTATGAAGTAGCTAAAAGAATTGCTGCGGAAACTCCTAATTCGGTTTACATCAATCAGTATTTCAACGAATTGAATATTGATGCACATTACCAAACCACAGGCCCTGAGATTTGGAAACAGACGGAAGGCAAAATAACTCACCTTTTTGCCTGCACAGGAACTGGCGGAACGCTTTCCGGCTCCGCAAAATATCTGAAAGAACAAAATCCTGACATCAAAGTGATTGGTGTAGATGCGGATGGCTCTATTCTAAAAACTTACCACGAAACAGGAAAAATCAATAAAACAGAAATTCATCCTTATCAGATTGAAGGTCTTGGAAAAAATTTGATTCCGGGTGCGCTTTTATTTGATACGATTGATGAATATGTACGAGTTAATGACGAGATGTCAGCTTACAGAACCCGAGAGATTGCTTTGAAGGAAGCAATAATGGGCGGTTACACAACTGGAGCAGTAACTCAGGCTTTGATTCAGTATGCCAATTCCCATGAGTTCAAAGAAGATGACTTGATAGTATTAATTTTTCCAGACCATGGTTCCCGCTATATCACTAAAGTATACAGCGACAAATGGATGGAAGAACAAGGCTTTATCAACAACTGTTTTCACAACTATGATGAAGTTTTCAAAACAGAAATCATCAAATAAAATTTAAACACAAAATTCATAACCTTTTGTCATACAAAAGGTTTTTTCAATCAATAAAAATATCAGTTAGAAAAAATGGACATTTTTGAAAGAATAAAACAAAATCCAGGTCCGTTGGGACAATTTGCAGATTATGGTGAAGGATACTATATTTTCCCAAGATTAGAAGGACCAATTGGACCGAGAATGAAGTTTCAGGGGAAAGAGGTTATTTTTTGGAGTGCTAATGATTATTTGGGTATGTGTAATCATCCCGAAGTTTTGGAAGCTGATGCCAAAGCCGCTGCAGAGTTTGGAATGTTTTATCCGATGGGAGCCAGAGCAATGTCCGGAGAAACTGAACAGCATTTGCAACTGGAAAGAGAATTGGCGGATTTCGTTAAGAAAGATTCTGCTTATCTTTTGAATTTCGGTTATCAGGGAATGGTTTCTACGATTGATGCTTTGGTCTCAAGAAATGACGTGATTGTTTACGACGTAGATTCTCACGCTTGTATCGTGGACGGTGTTAGATTACACGCCGGAAAACGTTTTACTTACAGACACAATGATATCGAAAGTTTTGAAAAGAACTTAATAAGAGCTCAAAAAGTAACTGAAGAAACAGGCGGAGGAATCTTAGTAATTACCGAAGGTGTTTTCGGAATGCGAGGACAACAAGGTAAACTGAAAGAGATCTGCGCGCTTAAAGACAAATATAAATTCAGAATCTTGGTTGACGATGCTCACGGATTTGGAACATTGGGAGAAACCGGAGCAGGAGCTGGTGAAGAGCAAGGTTGCCAGGATCAGATTGATGTTTATTTCTCTACGTTTGCTAAGTCTATGGCTGGTTTCGGGGCATTCTTAGCTGGAGACAAAGAGATTATCCGTTATTTGAAATTCAACCTGAGATCTCAGATTTTTGCTAAATCTCTGACAATGCCAATGGTAATCGGAGGTTTGAAAAGATTGGAACTATTGAGAACAAGACCGGAAATCAAGGCTAAGCTTTGGGAAAATGTTGAAAAACTTCAAGGTGGATTGAAAAAAATCGGATATAATCTTGGTGACACCAACACTTGTGTAACGCCGGTTTTCATCCAGGGAACACCTGTTGAAGCGACTTTATTAGTTAAAGAATTAAGAGAAGATTACGGAATTTTCACATCTGTTGTAGTTTATCCGGTAATTCCAAAAGGAATGATTCTTCTTAGATTAATTCCAACCGCTTCTCACACTGATGCAGAAATCAACGAAACACTTGCAGCTTTCGAATCAATTTATAACAAATTAGCAAGCGGTTATTACAAAGAAGCTGAAGCTAAATTATTAAAAGAACAAAACTTAGAGTTCAAACCAATTTAATTTTTTTGGTTCATTTATAAATAACCCTTTTAGAGTTTTGTATTCTGAAAGGGTTTTTCATCTAATAAAAAATTGTAATTTTGAGAAAGAAGATTTGAGAAAAAATGAAACCACAAATTATACAAGACCATAATGGAAATCCAACGGGTGTTTTTATCCCAATCAAAGAGTGGGAGGAATTGAAAAAACAATATCCTGAAATTGACGGCAATCCATCTTTTGAGCTTTCTAATGAACAAAAAAAAATATTGGATGAAAGATTAAAAGCTGATAAAAAAGAATTTATCTCCGCAAGAAAAGCTTTAAACAATATTCGTCATAAATATGGCTTATGAAATTGTTATTCTTGACAGAGCTCAGGAAGAAATCAATAGTGCTTTTGAATATTATGCCGAAATTTCCATTGCCGTTTTAAAGTCTTTTGATGAACAATTGGAACAAGTTTATCAAAGATTAGAAACGAACCCATTTTCCCAATCACGATATAAAAACTTGAGAACTTTACCTTTTAAAACTTTTCCATATATTACTTTCTTTACGGTTGATGAAAATGAAAAAACTGTATATATCTACTCCGTTTTCAATACTTCTCAAAATCCCGAAAAATATCCAAAAGGTTAATTGGATTTAATTCAATCTTTCAGACCATTCCAATTCTTTTGGTAATTCGAGGTTAGAAAATTCTATATGAATCACTCTTCGCTTTTTGTTGTTGACTGTTCTGTTGGAGCCGTGTAGAATAAGAGGTTTCATAATCATAACTCCACCTTTTTTCACAGAGCAGATTTCTTCTGTTTCAACATTCCAATCAATAGTTTCTGGGCGGTAGATTTCTTTGCTGTGAGAATTCGGAACCACTTTCAAAGCACCATTATTCTCATCTGTATCATCAAGATGAATTCTAATCGTAAATATATTTTTCAAATAATCAATCGGAGGCTGAACTGCAAATTGATTCTGTTTCGTTGTCCAAGGTCCAAAACCTTCCAAATCTACTTTTTTATCAACAGAAATTGTCAAATCCTGATGATAAGAAACATACCAATTGGATTTCTCCGGTTTATCAAAATAGATACTTTTGACTACAAAATAATCTTTGCCAAAAACCTCATTAACAATTTTTTTGATATTATCATTAAAAATGAATTGATGACTTTCTGGAACTTCTTTCAAAAATTGTCTTATCGCAAAAAGGTCTTCCGACTTTCTAAATGTCTCTTTTGAAGTATCAATAGAATCAATTACATTGATGATTTGATTGATTTCTTCTTCAGAAAAAACATCATTAATAATTGTAAATCCTTTTTCGGAGATTTCGGTTTTATGATTTTTTGTAAACATAAATTAATTTAACTAAATCGGTTAAAGTCGAACCCCCCTTCAGAGTTTGAAACTCTGAAGGGGTTCCATTATAAAATCCTAATTAATCTTCCTCAAATCCAGATCCTCAAAATCAAAACTAAAATCCGTCACATCAGAAATCGGTTTCATTTTCGCAGAAACCGCTTTTCCGTTTTCATCAAAATTCAAAATAAAAAACGCATCCGCATCATAACTTCTGTCATCCCATTTTGCCACAAAAGAATTCGCAGAATAGGGAATCAAATCACCTTTAAGTCTTGGAGAAGATTTAGAAATAATTCTATAACCTTTGCCTTGTTTGGAAACCTCAACAATCCCGAACCAATCATCTTTGTACCAGCCGATGAATTGGTCGTCCTTCAAATCTGATTTGAACTTCGAAGCCTTATCATAAACATCTTTCTTCTGCTTGGCAAAAGTCTCTTCATTTTTTTTATTTCTATCACCGTAAAGCTTCAGCCAATCACGGTTTTCAACACCCAGATAAGCATCTTTCACAGAATTGGTAATCGTAGAAAATGCCGCACCAGATTGTTGATTCGTCAAGACCACAATCCCCAATTTCAAATCCGGAATCAATGTAAAATGGGTTACAGTCCCTATCAAACCTCCGGAATGCTGAACCTGCAAATGACCTTTAACATCGCTCAAAAACCAGCCCAATCCATACCCATAAAAATGCGTATCATAAGGCGAAGTCAATCCAACTTTATCCGGAATTTGAAGACTCCATAATTCGTGAGCGTTTTTCTCAGAAACCAGACGTTTCCCGTCTTTGGTCACAAATCCATTCAGAAGAAAATTGGCCCAAGTCGTCATATCCTGAATATTGCTCATTATACCGCCTGCAGCGTTCGCCGTCTCGTTCCAGTCGTGTGGAACAGAAATCGCTTTCCCATCAACCGGAGCGTGTGCATCGATAATATTCTGAGAATTTTTCGCTCTATTATAAGAACCGAAACTCGCCGTCATCCCGACAGGTTTCATAATTCTTTGCTCGATAAAATCTGCCCATTGCAAACCGGAAACTCTATGAATCACTTCTCCGGCAACAATGAACATGATATTATTATAATCCAAAGTTGTTCTGAAAGGATTTTCCGGCTTGAGGAATCTTACATTATGAACAATATCATTCACTGTCAAATTACCACCTTCCGGAAAAAACATTAGATCACCTTGTCCCAATCCCAATCCTGCTCTATGCGTAATCAAATCTTTTATCGTTACATTTTGAGAAACGTAAGGGTCAGCCATCTGGAATTCCGGTATGTATTTGGTCACTTTATCATCCCAATTGAGTTTGCCTTCGTCTGCTAAAATGGCAAGAGCTGTACAGGTAAAACCTTTACTGTTAGAAGCAATACCAACCAGGGTATTGGCATCCATCGGCTGATTATTGTTGAGCGAGCGAACACCAAAACCTTTCGCATAAATTAGTTTTCCATCTTTCACAACGCCAACAGACATTCCCGGAACATCAAAAGTTTTAAGAGAATTTTGAATAAGTTCATCCAGTTTTTTTTCCTCAATCTGAGCATTGATAAAGACAAAAGAGAAAAGTAAAAAGAAAAAAGATATTGATTTATACATTTTAAAAAAGCTTTGCACGAAGATAAGAAATTGTTAATTCTAATCCTTAATCATATTCACAGCTTATTAAACAATATTTCAAACCAGATATTATTGTTAAATTTTAAACTTTGACTGATAATCTACTTAAGATCTTTGATTGTCTACTGAACTCGTCTGAATGCTCACTAAAGACCCCTGACTATCGACTCAAGTCTTCCGACTACTTACTTAACTCTTCTGAATGCTTATTCAAGACCTCTGACTGTCTACTCAACTCTTTCTTTTGTTTACTTTACTCTTCCTTTTGCCTATTTTAGGGAAATTTTAATAACCGGTAAAAAAAATTACCTTTACACTCAATTTAAAAAATATAAGATGTCATACTGCCAAGCCATAGAAACAATGCAGCCCGAAGACCGGAAAGCGTTGCACAAAAACTACCACGATAATCACTACGGTTTCCCTATCCATAACGATGATGAATTGTTTGGAAGACTCATAATGGAAATCAATCAGGCTGGATTGAGTTGGGAAACGATTCTCAAAAAGGAAGATTCTTTCCGAAAAGCCTACAGCAATTTCAGTATCGAGAAAATTGCCGCTTACACAGAAAAAGACCGGGAGAGATTATTGGCTGACCCGGGAATCATCAGAAACAAACTCAAAGTCAATGCAGCCATAGAAAACGCCAAAACCATTTTGGAACTCAAAAAGGAATTTGGCTCATTCGAAAAATGGTTGGAACATCATCATCCGAAAACAAAGGAAGAATGGGTAAAACTGTTCAAAAAAACCTTTAGATTCACAGGCGGCGAAATCGTCGGTGAGTTTCTGATGAGTATTGGTTTTCTGAAAGGCGCACATTCCGACGATTGCAAAATCAATGAAAAGATTTTTGCTGCGAATCCGAAGTGGAAAGAATAAACCACAAAAGTCACAAAAGAAAGTGGTGAAAAATTCAATGAAATATTTTGAGCATTTAGTTGTCATTCCGTAGGAATCCCTACAGAGTTTGCTTAGATTCCTACGGAATGACAAAATTGTGTTTTTGATTTTCAAACTTTTGTGCCTTTGTGGTTAATAAAAATTAGCCTTAAATTTGTCGAAATCTAAAGAAAGTCAATGGAAAGTAAAAAAGAATTCTTCCTCGAGTGTTATAAACTCGGGATTATCAAGTTTGGGCGTTTTACACTGAAAAGCGGAATAGAAAGTCCGTTTTATGTGGATTTGCGGCCACTCGCTTCTGATCCGAAAATCCTGAAAAAACTAGCTAATTATCTCTTGGAAATGTTGCCGCTGGATAATTTTGATATCATCTGTGGCGTTCCTTACGCAGCGCTTCCAATGGCGACAGCAATGTCGCTGGAAAGTTATCTCCCATTAATTATTAAGAGAAAAGAAGCCAAAGCTTACGGAACAAAAAAACTGATTGAGGGAATCTACGAGAAAGGACAAAACTGTCTATTGGTAGAAGATGTCATCACCTCCGGAAAATCTTTGGTAGAAACCATTGATGAGGTTGAAAATGAAGGCATCAAGGTTTCTGACATTGTTGTAGTTCTTGATAGACAGCAAGGCGGAAAAGAAAAACTAGAAGCTAAAGGTTACAAAGTTCATTCGCTTTTCAATATCTCTGAGGTTGTGGAAATCCTGAGAGAAGTTAATTACATCGATGATGAGGAAGTATCGAGAATCAGAGATTTTGTGAACGGAAACCAAGTGGTTTTTGAAGAGAAAAAACGTCTGTCTTACGAACAAAAACTGGAAGTAGCGGAACATTCTTTTGCTAAGAAAATCCTTGAAATCGCTATTGAAAAAAGATCAAACTTAATTGCATCGGCAGATTTTATTACCACAAAAGAATTATTGGATTTCGCTGACATTGTTGGTCCTCACATTGTGGCTCTTAAAACTCATATCGATATTCTGAACGATTTTGATGCTGATGAAACCATTCTTCCGCTCAAAGATATAGCAACGAAACATAATTTCCTTTTGATGGAAGACCGGAAATTTGCTGACATCGGGAACACTCAGAAACTGCAGTTTTCTTACGGAACTTACAAGATTTCCAACTGGGCAGATTTGGTAACTTCCCACGTTATTGGAGGAAGCAAAAGCTTAGATTGCTTTATTAATGTTGGTGTGGTCGCGATTTTAGGAATGTCTTCTGAAGGAACTTTAACAGATTCTCATTATCGTGAAGAAGCTTTGAAAATCATAGAAAATCACCCAAGTATAATCGGTTGTGTAGCACAAAATCAAGTTTCTGACCAAATCTTATTGTTTACACCAGGTGTGAATTTGGGTGCAAGTGGCGATGACAAAGGCCAGCAATACAATTCTCCGGAACATGTGATTAAAAATTACGGTACCGATTTCATCATCGTTGGACGCGGCATCTATAAAGCAGACGAGCCGGAACAAGAAGCTTTACGTTACAAAAACGAAGGCTGGAAAGCTTATCAGGATTCTTTGTAATTTTAACAATATAACATCTCGCTTCATCAGAAAAAAAGTAGTAGTTTTAATTACTTATATTTTTTGATGAAGCGATTTCTTTTATGTTTGGTCTTATTTCTTCCTTTTTTCTGGGCAAAGTCTCAGCAAGACAGCATTTTGTTGAATGTAAAACTGAATGATGATCAAAAATCGATTTCTGTAGAACAGACTTTGATTTATCATAATCCGCATCAGAAATCCATCAATCAAATCAAGCTGCTGAATTGGGTTTCGGCTTACCAAAATCGCAAAACACCACTTCTCAAAAGAAAAGTTGAAGACAGAAAAAAGGATTTGTATTTTGCTAAAGATGATAAACTGGGGAAATTAGAAAATCTCCAATATTCTTACGGGAATATCTCCTCAGAAATCCTTAATAAAACTCAGGAAAACATTTTTATTCCGCTTGGGCAGCCTTTGGAATCTGGAAAGAGTATTAGACTTAATCTGAAATATCAAATTCAGTTGCCTGACGCCCGTTTTACAGGTTATGGTGTGGACGCCAATCGCATTCTTTTAAAATATTTTTTCTTGGTTCCGGAAACTTATGAAAATGAAAATCAAAGTAACGTTTCATATAGAGATACGGAAGAAACTGCCAACGCCGGCTCATTTTGGAATGTGAATTTTGAAATTCCAAACAGTTGGAAAATTTATTCTAACCTTAATCAAAAATCAGATTCCAAATTTGAAGGAACTTCGATCAATGACCCGGAATTTCAATTGTCCAGAGAGATTTATCCCGAATTTTTATTAGATGTTGACGGTCAGAAAATCAATATCCAAATAGGTTATCAGATCACTGAATATCAAAGACAGGTTTTAAGTTTTCTTTTGCCGACACAACTCAAATTCATAAAGGCAAGAGTTGGAAATCTTCCTGACAAATTGTTCATTACTCAAAAATTCCTGAATAAGGAAGAATTTATCGGTATTGATGACATCAAATTCTGGAAATTCAAATTCCAGATGTTTACGGATTATGAAAAGACGGATCTAGATTACTTCAGTGCCATCTCAAAGAAAATAATGGACGAATATTTCATTACTAATAAAACGGAAGAACACTGGCTGAAAAACGGCTTGAAATCCTACCTCGAAATCCAATATCTGAAAAATTTCTACCCCAATCATAAGCTTCTTGGGAATCTTCCCGATAATGCAAAGATTTTCGGAATCAAACCTTTGAAATTATTTCATGCTTCCAAGCTGAAGCTTTCCGAGCGTTACGGACTGGCTTATCATTATATCTACACGCAGAATCTCGACCAGAAAATAACAACGCCTTATTATCTGTTGAGCAATTTTAATACAACTGCAATAAGTCAATTTGAAATGGGGAGTCTTTTGAATTATATTTCGGAATACCAAGGGCAGAATTCGTTTGATTTTTTCCTGAAAAATTATCTGTCTTCTAATTATAAGACCAAAACAACAGGTAAAGATTTCCTCAATAATATTGAAAAATTCACTTCCGGAAAATCAGTCTTTCTGAGTCCGATGATGGATGAGAAGCACAGGATTAATTTTAATTTGAAAAATATTAAAGAACAAAACGATCATTATCAGGTAAATATCAAAAATAAAAATGCTTCCAATATCCCTTTAAAAATTGAATCGGAAAATAAGAATGATGAGAAAACAACTTATTGGAAAGATGGCAGCTCCAAAGCAAAAGACTCGATTCTGATTCCAAAAGAAAATGTGGCAAAAATTGTTTTAAATGATAATTACATTTTTCCTGAATCCAATTACAGAGACAATTATATCTATACAAAAGGCTTATTTTCCAACACAAAAAAAATAAAATTCAAGCTGATTAAAGACATTCAAAACCCTGAATACAATGAAATCTTTTTAACACCGAGATTAACATTCAATGCTTACGATAAGATTTTGGTTGGTCTCAATTTTAAGAATCAGGGGATTTTTGACCAGAAATTTGATTATTCGTTCACACCGTATTACAGTACAGGAACAGGGAAATTGACGGGTTCGGGTGCACTTGGCTATTCGATTCTTCCACCGAACAGCTTTTTCAGGAGCTGGAATTTTGCAGTTTCGGGTTCCTATTTTCATTATAATACGGATTTGGCTTATAAAAAATTTGGAGCAGCAACGGCTCTCAATTTCAACAAAAATCCCAGAAGTGCCATCGGAAGAAGTTTATATTTCTCATATAACTATTATGAGCGGGAATTGACACCATTGATGATTGAGAATAACTTGTATTCCAAATATAACCTTTGGAATCTTGGTTATTCCTATTCCGATAACCGATTGATTCACGAAAAATACATCTCGGGCAATTTGCAATGGATGGAAGATTTTCAGAAAATTTCTGCTGAAGCATTTTACCGCTGGGAATTTGCTAAAGACAAAAAAATCAGCTTCCGTTGGTTTGCAGGCTATTTTTTGAGGAACGACACGAAGAATGCTTTGTTCAATTATGGGATATCCCGTGTTTCCAACTATTCTTTTTCTTATGGATTATTGGGGCAGAGTGCCACCTCGGGAATCCTATCTCAGCAGTTTATTCTGGCAGAGGGCGGTTTCAAATCGATGTTTAATACATCTGTGAATCAATTCATCACCAGTATTAATGTTGATTCTCATCTTTGGAAATGGTTCAACCTGTATGCTGATGCGGGGATTTATAAAAATAAGAGCAGAAGCACCGAATTCATTTGGGATTCCGGCGTAAAGGTAAAAGTGGTGCCAGATTTTTTGGAAATCTATTTTCCTGTAGCGTCCAGTTTAGGATTTGAGCCCTCATTCAAAGACTATGGTTACAGGATACGATATACCTTGGTTCTGAATCTTGGTGCTCTGATTAATAATCTTAGACGAGGAGTTTATTAATAAAAAACATCCTTCGACAAGCTTAGGATGACATTGCAAATACTAGCAGAAATGATTATGAACTCCGAAAAACACATATAAAATAAAAAAAGGCCTCCAAAATTTGGAAGCCTTTTTGATTTTTAAGTAAAAACTATAATTAGTTTTTGATAACTTTTCTGTTGATTTTGTTAGCACCATTATCAACAGTTACGATGTAAGCACCTTTAACTAAAGACTGAGTATTTACAGAACCTCCGTTTTCAACTCTGTTAGAAGATACCAATTTACCATCTACAGTATAAATATTCACAGTAGATTTAACTGGTAATTTGAAAGTAATCTGATCTTTTACGATTGTATTAAACTGAACTTGTTTATCAAAATCCTTGATATCCGCAACAGCTAAAGTCCCTTGAACCAATACTACATCATCCAAATAAACAGCATCGGTAATGATATTATTTTGAGAATAAACTCTGTAATCGAATCTTAGTTTTGTAGTTCCAGCCGGAGATGTTGCAGTTGCAGAAACGAAAACCCATTGTGGACTATCTGATGTGTAGGTTGCAGGCTGAAACGGGCTATTAGTAACACTAATATTAGCTGTGTCATTTCTGAATTGAACCCAATGTCTTCCTCTAGAATTAGCTACATTATCTAGTACCCAATATCCAACTGTATATACTGTATTTGCCTGAGCAGCTACATCTACAGCAGAGATACTAGCGTTAGTCGTTGTTGCAACAGGGATTAATTTAATTGAGTTATTTCCAGAGTGTTTAATACCTGTTTCTAAAGAACCACCAGCAACAGCATTCCATCCGTCTGGTTTTGTAGTGGTATCGGTCCAAGTCTCAAAACCAGGATTAACTAATAAATTTTGAGCTGATACTAAAGATACCGCCGCAATACTTAAAATTGTAAAGATTTTTTTCATTTTATTAAAGTTTAAAAAAATTGTTTATATTTTTAATTGTTATAAAGGGATGCTAAGTTAACAAAAAAATGCATTCAGCAAAATTTAATTTATTTTTTAACATTTTTATATTGATAAACATCATTACAGTCAATGTTTCTGAATTTCTTACTGGCAAAAATTAACATTCTGTAAGCCCAGCAATTCCCCCTTTTTCCTTCCGCAAATGTAAACATATTAATGTGATGAAATGTTAAGCCTGCTTTAAATCATATATAATAAACATTAAACTCAATAGCTTTTAAACAAAAAAACATTGCCAGGATTGGCAACGTTCATTTATAGATTTAGTGTAAAATTATTTTTTGATAATTTTCTGAGATACTGCCTGTCCATTAACAAGACCTGTTACCATGTAATTACCTTTTGGCAAAGCAGAAATATCCAATCTTCCATTTTCTGTAACATCAGCAGCTTTTACCATTTGTCCCGCGGTATTATATACAGATACTTTTGTAGAAATGCTAAAAATCAATTCATCTGTTGCAATGGTATTTTTAACCAGATTGGTTTTTGCTTTGATAACATCTGCAACAGCCATTGTTGGAGCTGTGACTTTTATATCATCAATAAAAAATCTGCCGTTTGCAGATGCATTACCTTCAAAAGCAATAACCAGATTTCCGGTTGCATTGGTTATATTAACGGTATAAGTTGTGTAACTGGCTTTCACAAGGGTCACCGTAGACAGGCTCAAAGTTCCTCCTACAGCAGAAATTTTCAAAGTAGTTTGCTCATTATTTCCGTTCCAGGCTGCCGCTCTGAAAGTAAGTGTTCCGTTACCTGTCAAAGTAATGCCTGGTGTTTTTAATACTCCCAAAACACTTGCAGTTCCCATTTTCAGACAACCTCCACCTTTATAAGCTCTCGTCAAATCCCAGTTGCCTCCTGTTGTATAACTTGCAAGCGCATTACTTGCAACACTGGAAGACCAGTTACCATCACTGCCTCCTGTTCCATCCACATCATCAAAAGTGGCATTGAAAACTGTTGTTTGCCCATACATTGCTGCTGTTAAAACAATTGCTGCGAAGAAAGAATAGATCTTTTTCATAATTAGATTATTTAGATTTTATTTGTGTCAAATCTATCACGATTCATCTTACTTTAGATTACCAAAGCATTAATAAAACAATAACAATCAGAAACTTACAGTTAAGAATTTGTTATATTCTAAATAATATTCGGTTAATAAAAAAAGCGCTGCCAAAACTGACAGCGCTTATATATACAATAGAAATATTTTAAATTACTTCTTGATAATTTTTTGAGAAACAGCTTGTCCGTTAACAAGACCTGTCACAACATAAGTTCCTTTAACCAATCCAGAAACATCTAATTTTGAATTTTCAGAAACTTCAGCAGTCTTCACAACCTGACCAGCAGCGTTATAAACTGAAACTTTTGCAGAAGCACCGAAAATCAATTCGTTTGCTACAACTGTATTTTTCACCAAGTTAGCTTTTCCTTTTGTAGCATCTCCTACTGCCATTGTTGCTGCATCTTCAATCAATACATCATCTAGGAAAAAACGATTGTTAGCTGCAACATCCGCAGAGAATTTTATCTTAAGCGGGCCTGTAACATTGGTAAGGTTAACAGTATAAGTATTGAATGTACCTTTTGTTAACGTAATCGCACCACCGCTTACAGTTGCTGTACCACTTGCTACACTTACAGTAATTGTTGTTTTCTCATTTGTACTATCCCAAGCTCCAGCTCTGAAAGTTAATTTTAGGTTTGTAGCAGTAGTAGAAAACTCAGGTGTAGTTGCGCTTCCCATATTACTTCCTGAACCTAATTTAAGACATTTATCTCCCCCAGCTCCAGAAGTAATAGTCCATCCTGACAATTTTCCTGTCAAAGAACCTGTAGCAATAGCACCACTCCATCCTCCTGAATTACCACCTGAATAAGCTGCTCCGCCCGTCAATGTATCAAAATTTTCAGAAAAAACTTGTGCGTTAACTGTTACAGTTAAAACTAAAGCTGCTAATAAAGAATAAAATTTTTTCATAATATAAAGTTTAAAAATTGTTCCGTTTTTTTTGTTCGGCAAATATAAAATTTTAATATCAACTATAATTTTATATACCTTTTTTCCGTTTTAAATAATTGTTAACTCGCCATAACCTCGATTATTGCTACATTTACACATCATAAGAAAAGGGTGTCGAAGATAAATAAAATTTTCCTAATAATCTGTATTTTTTTTGCAATAATCAAGATTAATGCACAGATCTTCAATTGGAAAAATCCAAATATTCCACAAGATTCCCTTAAAAAAGACAGTGTTATTATTTCTAAAATCAATCAGGACTTTTACACCAAAGACACGCTTGATTTTATCAAAAAACAGAATCGCGTCATTTATGACGAAGAAGTCCTTGTAAAAAACGACAAGAAAAGAATCCTCGGCGAACTCAATTCCAAAGGTTCAATTATCAGAGGTATTACTTTTGGAAATAATCAGGGCTCATCGGTTCAGAGTTCTATGGATATGCAGATTTCCGGAAAGTTAAGTCCTGATGTTTCGATTTTGGCTTCCATTTCGGACCATAATCTTCCTGTTCAGGCTGATGGATACACTCAGACCTTGCAGGAATTTGACAAAATCTATCTTCAGCTTAATATCAAAAACCATAGTATCATCCGGGCAGGACATCTCGATCTGAATGATGAAACGACTTATTTCGGACGCTATCAAAGACGAAGTATGGGTTTGCAATTTCTCACGAGTTGGGAAAAGAATGGTAATAAAACTTCCGTTGACGTTTCCGGTGGCGTTGCAAGAAGTGAATTCTTCAGAATGCGATTCCAAGGCATTGAAGGCAATCAAGGGCCTTATCGATTGACTGGGAAAAATGGAGAATTGTTTATTACGATTATTTCGGGTTCGGAACAGGTTTACATCGACGGAATATTGATGAAACGTGGCGAAAATCAAGATTATATTATTAATTATAATACAGGCGAAATCACATTCACCAGTTTTCGGCCAATTTATAAACAGAATTTTATCAACGTATCTTATAATTACACCAATCGCAATTATACAAGATTTTTGATTACAGGAAGCATCAGGCATCAAAGAGAAAAACTGAAAGCCGGATTCAGCTGGTTTATGGAGAATGACAATAAAAATGCGCCTTTATCTTTGAATCTTAGCGATGAAGACAAGCAAACACTGGTTAATGCAGGAAACAATCAGAATTCTATGTATTCGCCGTCTGGTGTGGAAACCGAATATGACGTTAATAAAATTCTCTACAAAAAAGTATTCACTACCGATTCTTTCCACTATGAGTTTTCCACTGACCAGACTCAGGTGCTCTACCAGGTGTCTTTCACTTATTTCGGAAGTGGAAAAGGCGATTACCAACTGCAGCAATCCACCAACAACGGCCGCGTTTTCCAGTATGTAGGAACTGGTTTGGGAGATTATATGGCGGTCAGAAAATTACCTGCTCCGGAAAAATCACAGGTTTATTCTGCTAACGTTGAATATGCATTAAATGAAGGTGTTATTGGAACTGATGTTTCGATGAGCAATTACGATCTCAACCTTTATTCATCAAAAGATAATAAGCAGAATATCAGATATGCGGCAAGAATCTATGCTAATAAAACCTTCCGAAAAAATACTTGGACAGGAACACCAATGGTCGAATATCAGGTCATACAGAAGAATTTTCACATTCTGGACAGAATTAACAATGTTGATTTCTGGAGAGACTTTAACCTAACCAATGAATTTAGTCAGATTACGCAGAATCGATTTATCTTTTCTTTTCTGAATGACTTTAATAAAAAATCATCTGTTAATTATAAAATCAATTATCTTGAAGAAACCAACACTTACAAAGGAATCAAAAATGATTTGGATGCCACCTGGAGAGTTGGAAAATTCACCAACCTCGGAGCTATTTCTTATTTGGATACCAAATCCACAGACCTTAACACCACTTTTATCAGAGGAGCGGTTTCAACCGAATTAGCTGGTAAAAAAGGAAGCTGGATGTTGGGCGGTTCTATGGAACATAACGAGAAAAAATATAACGCCACGCAATTGTTGGATGTGACCAGTTTCAGTTGGAAAGAGGTTTTCATTCAGAAAAAAATTGCAGATTCTGTAAGAACCAAATTACTGGCAAAAATGTATTTCCGAGGCAATGACTCTGTTCTGGATAATCGCTTACAAAAGATGAATAATATTCTCGGGATTCAGGCGGAAAGTCAAATCATCAAAACCGAGACTACTCTATTATCGACTTTGATTCATTATAGAAAATTCTTTTATGAGAATCAGACTTTTGCAAACGATCAGAATCAGGATTTTGTTGTAGGAAATATCCTTTACAATCAGCAGTTATTCAAAAACGGAATGCGTCTGCAGCTTTTCTACGAACTAGGAAATGGACAGGAAGCGCAACGTGAATTTCAATATATCAAAGTAACCGACGGACAAGGTGTTTACAAATGGACGGATTATAATAACGACGGCATTCAGCAATTAGACGAATTTGAAGTGGCAGAATATGCAGATTTGGCTCAATACATCAGGGTTTATACCAACAGCGTCAATTATCTTGCTTCTAATAAAAATAAGCTTCAGGTCGCATTATTCGTCAATCCTTCTGTCATCATCAGTTCGGAAAATGCTTTCCTTAAACGATGGAACTTTAACTTATCCTTACTTTCTCAAAATTCTTATCTTAAAGGTAGCAAAGTCCTGGTTTGGAATCCATTCGAAAAACAAGCTGACCAATTACTGAGAACTCAGAATATTCTGGCTTCGGCTTTATTCAATTCCAATGATAAATCGGGATGGAATGGAAGTTACCGATACACGGACAATGATAATCTGGTGAACGCTAATTTCAGCAATGAGGAACATTCTCAGAAATCTCATTTTATGAATCTCGGTTATTCCTTTACAAAAACTTTTCGTGCAGATTGGGAAAACACGCTCCAGAATGTGACCAATAGCTCACAAGTTTACAATACAAGAAACTACCTTCTTCAAAACTGGGAAACGAAACCGAAAGCTACATACAAATTAACCGAAACTCTGCAAACAGAATTATTTGGAGCATTGCGCCAGAAAAAAAGAACCGACGGCGAAGAACTTTTAAAAACCTACGAAATATCAGGAACGCTTCAGTGGGAAAAAGCGAAGACGTCCATTAGAGCTAACTTTTCATTCATCAACAATGACTTCACAGGCAACAGCTACAGCATTGTCGGAAATCAAATGTTAGAAGGTCTGAAAGCAGGAAAAAACCAAGTCTGGACTTTATATATTCAACAAGCCATTAATTCCTTCATTCAACTCAATGTGAATTACGAAGGGCGAAATTCCGGTGACAGAACTATTCATATCGGAAGTATGCAAATCCGAGCAAGCTTTTAAAAGTGAAGAGTTATGAATTATGAATGCATTTGAAAACTCATAATTCACAACTTATAATTCATAACTAAACTTCATTTCTACTCCACTCGCTCCAGCTTCCAACATACAAATTGGGGATTTCAAAGCCTGCATAATCTAATGCTAACAAAGAATGACAAGCCGTTACGCCGCTACCGCAATAGAACGTGATTTTGTTCTTGTCATAATTCTCAAATAATTCTGAATACATATTTCTAAGTTTTTCTAGAGACTTGAACAAACCTTTTTCATCCAGGTTATCAATAAAAGGAAAATTCTGGGCATTCGGGATATGTCCTGCGACCAAATCAATCGGCTCTGTGATACCATTGTAACGCGGAGACTCTCTTACATCCACTATCACAGCATCAGAATCTTGAATTGCTTTTTTCACATCCTCCATCCAAACCTGTGGCAATTGCCAATCGTTGAATTCAGAAATATATTCAGTTTCAGAATAAGAATATTCACCAGAACTTAAAGGGTAATTTTGATTTTCCGCCAATTGTAATCCTCCATTGAGAACTTGAACATTATCATGACCAACCGCACGCAACATCCACCAAAATCTTGCAGCAGCATTAGCGCCATTTTTATCGTCATAAACCACAACATGAGAATCTTTGTCAATACCTAATTTACCTAGAGTTTTGATAAAATTTTCAAACTCTGGCAGCGGATGACGTCCTCCGCTCTTTGGGTCATCAATTTCTGCCAAATCAGAATTCAAATCAACAAAAACTGAATTCTTGAGATGTTTTTTAAAATATTCTTCTTTGGCAACAGGACCAGTTCTGACATCAAAAATTCTGAGATTCGGATTTTCAGATATCTTAATTAATTCATCAACTTCTATTATGGGTGACTGATTTTGCATATTATGATATTTTTAAAAAATTTATTGGAATTCTTTTTGATTCTCAATCCCAAATTTAATTAGATTTGCGAATCAGGAAAAGTAAAAATGAAACTATGACAGAAAAAATTCTCATCACCGGCGCACTAGGGCAAATCGGAACAGAACTAACCTTAAGATTATCAGAAATTTATGGTAAAGAAAATGTGATTGCTTCTGGTCTCGATAAGTGGAAAGAAGGCATTACGGAAGCAGGTTATTATGAAAGATTAGATGTTACTAATTTTCAAGCCGTTACAGACGTTATCAAAGAACATAACATTACTACTGTTTATCATCTAGCATCGCTCTTATCCGGAACTTCGGAAAAACAACCACTTTTTGCGTGGAAACTCAACCTTGACCCATTGATTCATCTTTGCGAATTGGCAAAAGAAGGTATGATTAAAAAAATATTCTGGCCAAGTTCCATTGCAGTTTTCGGAAAAGGAATTCCTAAAGAAAATGTGGGACAGGAAGTTGTACTTAATCCGACAACCGTTTACGGAATCTCCAAAATGGCAGGTGAAAAATGGTGCGAATATTACTTCGAAAAATACGACGTTGATATCCGAAGCATTCGTTATCCCGGTTTGATTTCATGGAAAGCACCAGCAGGTGGAGGCACTACAGATTATGCTGTTGAGATATTTTATGAAGCTGTAGAAAATGGAAAATACACGAGCTTCATCAGCGAAAATACAGCGATGCCAATGTTGTATATGGACGATGCTATTGACGCAACAATCAAGCTGATGACTGCTCCGAAAGAACAGGTGAAAATCCGTTATTCTTATAACCTTGGAGGAATGAGTTTTACACCAAAAGAACTGGCTGCTGAAATCAAAAAAACGATGCCGGATTTTGAGATAAAATATGAGCCGGATTTCCGTCAGGCGATTGCAGATTCCTGGCCGGCAAGCATTGATGATTCTGCTGCAAAACAAGATTGGGGATTGGATTATAAGTTTGATATTTCATCAATGTCAATAGATATGATAAATAATCTTAAAAAGAAATTAGAAAAATAACAGAATCTAAATAATCAATTCAATTAAAATATATTTTAACATCTGATTTTAAATTATTTACAAATAATATATAAATTTTAATTTAAGTGATTTTATTAACTTTTAACATATCGGTTTCTGAAAACAAAATATTAAATCAAAAAAATATTTCAGAAAAAGAATTGATAAAAGCTATCGAAGAAAAGACAGAAATTATTCTGCTTTTATTAGAACTTCACGAATTCAAAGCTACTTTTTTCGTAGAAATTCCTCTTGTGGAAAAGCTCCAAAAGCTAATTAAAGCTATCTCTTTTTCCGGCCACGAAATTGCATTTTATAATGTCAATTCCACACCAGAAAACATAGAAAAAACTAAGCAGAATTTAGAGCAATTTTTGGAAAAACCGGTTCGTGGTTTAAGACAAAAACATCATCAGATTTCTTACTCAGAAATTAAAAATCTGGACTTCAATTACGTATCCAATATTGAAGAATCCAGACTCAATTTTCTGTGGCGAAAACTGACCGAAAAAACCGAAGTTCACATCCAGAATGATTTGACCGTAGTTCCGGAAAGCCAGTCGCCTTATTCGCAACTTCCGTTCAATGATTATGTGCTCCAGGTAACACCAATGAAGTATTATGAAAGTATGCTTCTGGAAAGCTTGAAGAACAATGAACACGTTATGATCTATGCCAATGCATGGCAGTTTTTCAATTCCGCCGAGTTACCGTTTGAACTTCCATTTTATAAAAGGATCAACATTGGTCGCAGATTCGAAGATCGTATTGAGCAGCTGTTTCAGTTAATCGATGAAAATGAAATAGCTGTTTCGAGAATGAAGGATTATTTGTTTTAATAAAGATTAAAGATTTATCAAATAAAAAGATTTATTTTTCAATTATTAATAACAAGCTTGAAATAAAACCAAGGTAAAGGAAGTGTACAGCGGATGTACAGAAACCATATAGAAAAGCCTGTTATCGTTGTATTGATAAACAGGCTTTTTTATTATTAAAAAGAGAATTGATAAATTAACTCAATTCAAAAACAGTAATCTCCGGCAACACTCCTACTCTACCGGGATAACCAATTACCCCGAAACCCCGGTTAACATATAGATATTTGCCTTCACTCCCATATAGATCTGCCCATTTCGGGTATTTATATTTCACAGGTGACCATTTGAAGTTTTTCAAGTCAATCCCGAACTGCATCCCGTGTGTATGCCCGGAAAGTGTCAACTGGATGTTTTTAGGATGCTTTTTAACTACCGCATCAAAATGGGAAGGATCGTGTGACATCAGGATTTTAACTGCATCTGTAGGCACATTTTCCGAAGCCTTATCCAGATCTCCAAATTGTGGAAACGGTGGAATCCCCCAGTTTTCGACCCCAAGAATATATAATTTTTCACCATTCCTTTCAATTATCCGATGTTCATTTCTTAGCATTTCGAAACCAGCTTTTTTCTCATTTTCGATAAGTTTAGGAATATTATTTTTTCTATCGTCAATGTTTTTCCAAACTCCATATTCGCCATAATCGTGGTTTCCGAGAACTGCAAACTTACCATCCTTTCCTTTGATCTGGGAAAACAAATCGATAAACGGGACAAACTCATCCGCATAATTATTCACCATATCACCAGTAAAGAGTACCAAATCTGCATTCTGCTCATTAATCAAATCAATGGCGTGTTGCAGATGCTTTGGATTCTGAAAACTGCCGCTATGCACATCAGAAATCTGAACGATTTTATAACCTTTGAAACTTGCCGGAAGATTCTTCAGTTTAAGCCTTACTACTCTTGCTCTATGGCGGTATTTTCCGAAGATAATTCCATCCAAAATAATTCCCGCCAAAATAGCTCCTGAACCAAGTCCAACCAAACTTATGAATTTTCGTCTTGACGGATAACCGTGATTCTCTGTTGCGACATAATTGTAACCGAAATTCAGTAGTCTCATTAAATCTTCGATCAAAAGAAATATAGCTACCAAGAGCTTTGGTAATACAAAAATCAAAATCACAGAAAATACAATCTGAAGATTGAGATACTTGTGCGAAGCTCTGTCAAAAGTGAGAACCGAGTAAAACAAAAAAGCATAAACCAGAATCGTTGGGATCCAATAGATTAATCTTGCATTCTGATTAGAATAAAGTGTTTTAAAAGCCTGATAAACATAAATTTCCAGAAGTAAAAATATACCGAGAAGAAATAAGATGGTCTTTTGCATAATATTATAAAAAAACAAAAGGAATAAAAACTATTCCTTTTTTGTTATTGACGTTTAAAATATAGATTTACTTTATTGTAATTTAAATTTTCCCTTCCGGAAATTTGTAAACCACACAATTGATATTCATGCCGGCTCCTACAGACGTAAACAAGATATGAGAACCCGGTGTGAATTGCTGACCTTCCATTTTACCTTTTCTGATAAGATCAAACAAAGTCGGAACCGTAGCAACAGAAGAATTCCCAAACTCCTGGATTGTCATAGGAGAAATCGCGTGGTCGTAATCTATTTGTCCATATAATTTGAACAATCTGCCGATCATTGCATAATCCATCTTTGCATTGGCCTGATGAATTAATATTTTACTAATATCGGAAATATCCAAGCCCGCTTTATCAATCGTAGCTTTGATTGCGTCAGGAACATTTTTAAGTGCATATTCGTAGATTTTACGGCCTCTCATTCTGATGAATAACTGACTTTGATCGTGCTCCAGATTCAAAGATGGTCCGTTTTCCAAATAACACAATTCTTCCCCGTTATCGCAAAGTGTATTATCTGCCAAAACACCAACTGTAGAATCTTCGGTAGCCGTCACCACAACAGCTCCGGCGCCATCCGCAAAAATCATTTTATTTCTGTCATAAGGGTCGGTGACTCTGCTTAATGTTTCGCCGCCAACAACCAAAACAGTTTTAGCTTTTCCAGCCTTAATCATCGTATCAGCTAAAATCAGAGACTCTACCCAACCCGGACATCCGAAAATCATATCATAATTGATACAATCTCTTCTTTTGATGCCCAATTTACCTTTCAGTCTTGCTGACATTGATGGCATAAAATTCGGAATTCCGTTCACATCCACTTCACCAAAATTGGTAGCGAAAATAATATAATCAATTTCTTCCTTATCAATACCGGCATCTTCAATAGCCTCAAGAGACGCTCTGTGAGCCAAATCTGAGTTAAAATCTTCCGGATTGGCGTACCTTCTTCTTTCTATCTCTGTAATGTCCACAAATTTCTCGATAATCTCCTCTGTTGGTTTTTCGATCAACTGATGGTTATCATCATAAAAGACAGCATCTTTGAAATGAGAACCTTCTATTACGTTTTCCGGAACATAACTTCCGGAGCCAATGATTAATGTATTAGGCATTGATATTAAAAAATTTTAAATGCAAAATTACATAAAAATTAATTGACGGAATTTTATTTTTTCTGATTTTTTGAGACTTACGCAAAAGCGTTGCTATTATTGGGCAGGAATGTTTTTTTACTTTAGCAAATTGGAAAGATTTTAATTTAAGAATTTTCTATTTTTGACAAATGTTTGAATTCCAAACCATAAAAAAGCCAATAGAAGATGCCCTGTTAAAAGAGAAAGGAAGCAAGTTCATTGGATTTGCCTATCCTGTTAACTCTGAAACGGATATCAAAGAACGATTGAATCACCTTTACGAAATCCATCCTAAAGCAACACATCACTGTTACGCCTACAGATTAGGAATCAATGGAGAAAATTACCGGGCCAATGATGACGGTGAACCTTCAGGAAGTGCTGGTTTGCCTATCTACAATCAGCTTCTTGCTCATCAGATCACAAACGTTTTGGTGGTCGTTATCAGATATTATGGCGGGACAAAATTAGGCGTTGGCGGTTTGGTTAAAACTTATAAAGAATCTGCAAAATACACATTGGAACAAGCAGAAATCATTACCAAAGAATTAGAAACCGAATTAGATATTCAGTTCAAATTTTCTCAGCAAAATCAAATCTTCACCCTGCTGAATAAATACGATGCAAAAATCATTGAGTTTGACGCAAAGGAAATATGTATCATCAAAGCTAATATTAAAACTTCTAAAAAAGAAAACATCTCAAACGAATTGTCTGAGATGCTGTTGGAATTTAATTTTTCATAACTTTTAATCCCGTCTATTTCCCATAAGCATAGAAGCAAAATAAAGAAGCTGAGCCAACGATCCCAATGCTGCAACAACATAGGTTCTGGCAGCCCATTTGAGAGAATCCTCTGCCCCTTCATATTCTTCCGCTGTAACTGTTCCAGTAGATTTCAACCATTTCAATGCACGGTTGCTCGCATCATATTCAACCGGCAATGTTATAAATGCAAATAATGTGGTCACCGCAAAAAGCGCAACACCTATTGCTAAAACAGTTGTATTTCCGTTTGGATTATCAATAGTTCTTGTTCCTACCATAATTGCAATACCAGCGAACAAAACAAATTGTAGAAGTCTGGAACTTATGTTAACAACAGGAACCATTTTTGATCTCAACTGCAACATAGAGTAACCCACGGCGTGCTGGACAGCGTGTCCGCATTCGTGAGCCGCAACTGCTGCCGCCGCTGCATTTCTCTGCATATATACAGCTTCAGAAAGATTCACGGTTTTATTTTCCGGATTATAATGATCTGTTAACTGTCCCGGCACGGAGATTACCTGAACATCATTAATCCCATTATCCCTCAACATTTTTTCTGCCACTTCTTTTCCGGACATCCCGTTTCTGAGATGTACTTTGGAGTAGTGCTCGAACTTCGATTTGAGCCTTGCGGAAACAATCCAGCTAAACAACATCGAAATCCCAATAATTAAATAATAGCCTGTCATTTTTATAAAAAATAATTATGTGATTTTAAGGAAAAATTATGCCAAAACATTGCTTATTTTGCCTTAAAACCTATCTTTGTGTTATTGATAAGCAAGAATATGGAAAATGTTGTTATAAAGCAAGTGATTACGGAGAATGACCTGATGAAGTTCATAAAATTTCCGATGGAATTGTATAAAAACAATCCCAATTATGTCCCGCCATTGATTAACGAAGAAAAGAACATTTGGAAAAAAGAAGAAAACCCGGCTTTGTCATATTCTGTTGCTAAACAATTTCTTGCTTATAAGAACGATAAGATTGTTGGTAGAATTGCCGTAATGATCAATAATAAAGAAGCGCAGGAACTTGGAGTCAAAAAAGTGAGATTCGGATGGCTGGATTTCATCGACGATCAGGAAGTTTCCAAAGCTTTAATCGACACAGCAATACAATTTGCCAAGGATAATCATATAGATAAGATCGAAGGACCAATGGGTTTTACCAATCTTGATAAAGCCGGAATGCTGACAATGGGATTTGACAAATTGGCAACAATGATCGGTCTTTATAACTTTGAATATTATCCTACACATCTTGAAAATCTTGGCCTTGCCAAAGAAAAGGAATGGGTAGAATTTGAAATTAATTTCCCGGAAGTTTTACCGAAAAAAGTGGTAAAATTCAGCAGCTTGATCGCCGAGAAATACAAACTGAAAGTCATTAACTTCAAGTCAAAACAAGAGATACTTCCTCTCGTTGATCCGATGTTCAAATTACTAGACGAAACCTATAAACATCTCTCGACCTACACGCCAATTTCGGAAGAACAGATCAAAACTTACAAAGAAAAATATTTCCCTTTTATTGATAAGAATTACATTATTTGTGTAGCCGATGAAAATAACGAACTCGTATCTTTTGCGATAACAATGCCTTCCTATTCAAAAGCTTTGCAAAAATCCAAAGGCAAACTTTTTCCTTTTGGCTGGTGGCATTTTCTGCAAGCCGGAAAGAAAAACGACAGAGCTAATTTTTATCTGATCGGCGTTCATCCGGAATATCAAAGACGTGGTGTTACAGCCATTATTTTTAAGGAAATATTTGATCGCTTTACAAAAATGGGAATTAAGTTTGCTGAAACTAATCCGGAACTGGAAGAGAATAAAAACGTACAGGTTCTCTGGCAGGACTACAATCCTGTCAATCACAAGCGGAGAAGAACGTATTCATTAGAAATCAAAAACTAAACAATCGTTTAACGAATTTATTTTTCGAAATTATAGTTCAACCTTAAAATCAATTTTGATTTGAAAAAGCAATTATACATCTACGCCGTCCTTATCATTCTGTTTGTTCTATACAACTTTCTGAATCCAATCGAAGACAAAAAAACAGACACAATCATCAACATCCTGTTTGCCAGCGTCTTATTTCTATATATCGCTTACATTGCCTATCTTGTTCTCAAGAGAATCGGTAATAAAGAAAAATAATCCCTTATTTATAATTATTCTAAATTTATAAAAACAGACTTTTCTCCCCTTTTCGTAAGCCGGATAATTTAATATATTAAATCTTTATTTAGTATTTTTGCATAGTTAAATTTAGATCTTATGAATTTACCGGAAAATTATATTCCAATACTAATTCAGGCAGCAGTTGGACTTGGTTTTGTCATTATTTCTTTATTAGGCGCTCATTTCCTTGGGCCAAAACAAAAGAAAGGGAACTCTGTTAAAAACCAGAGCTGGGAATGTGGAGTTGCTGTAGAAGGAAACGCAAGAACGCCATTTTCCATCAAATATTTCCTGACTGCAGTATTGTTTGTACTATTCGATATAGAAATCGTATTTTTTTATCCTTATGCTGTTAACTTCAGAGAATTTGGAATGGAAGGCTTTTTAGCAGTTCTTACATTCGTAGCTATTTTCTTTGTGGCTTTTTTCTATGTTTGGAAAAGAGGCGCTCTGGATTGGGATAAGTAAAATTAATTATTAATGATAAATTTTTCTGGAAATCATTTATCACTAATCATTTATAATTTATAATTAAAAGAAATGTCAGATAAAAAACCAGTAATAAGAACAGATGCACCAGCTCCTGAAGGATTTGAAGGAGAAGGATTTTTCGCAACTAAATTGAGCAGTGTTATCGGGATGGCAAGAAAATATTCTCTTTGGCCGTTACCGTTCGCTACTTCTTGTTGCGGTATCGAGTTTATGGCTACATTGAACCCAACATACGATGCATCAAGATTCGGGATGGAAAGAAACTCTTTCTCGCCAAGACAAGCAGATATGTTGATGGTTTGCGGAACTATTTCCAAAAAATTAGGTCCGGTTTTGAAAGAAGTTTACACCCAGATGGCTGAACCAAAATGGGTTGTTGCTGTTGGAGCTTGTGCTTCCAGCGGCGGTATTTTTGATACTTACTCCGTTCTTCAGGGGATTGACAAAATCATTCCTGTTGACGTTTACGTCCCAGGTTGTCCGCCAAGGCCGGAACAAATTATCGAAGGTGTGATGCAGGTTCAGGCTTTGGCAGAAAGCGAAAGCATCAGAAGAAGAGATACACCGGAATATCAGGCCCTTTTAGACTCTTATAACATTAGTAATTAAAATTCGATTATTGAATTTTAAATTTTGAATTTAATTATGACGAACGAATTTGTATTAGAAGCTATAACCAGGGAATTTCCGGATTCAGTGATATCCAGTTCAGAACCTTACGGGATGCTGACAGTGGAAATCAAGAAAGATGATATTAAAAAAGTAATTCATTACTTAAAGGATTCAACTTTGGAATTCAATTTTCTGACTGATATATGCGGAATCCATTATCCAGAAACTCCTGAAAAAGAAATTGGCGTTGTTTATCATTTGCATAATATGATGGCAAATTTCAGAATCCGTCTGAAAGCTTTTATGTCGAGAGAAAACACAGAAGTTGATTCTTTGACAGAACTATATGCAGGTGCCAACTGGATGGAAAGAGAAACTTTTGATTTCTACGGAATCAGATTCAAAGGACATCCGGATTTGAGACCAATCTTAAATATGGAAGACCTGGGATACCATCCGATGCTGAAAGAATATAAGCTGGAAGATGGAACAAGAACGGACAAGAACGATGCAATGTTCGGAAGATAAAAAATATAAATGATTAATGATGATTGATTAATGATCAATTATCGCTTATCAATTATCAATTATATATTATGAAAGATAACTCATTATCTAATATACTTAATCAATACGAAAGCAAGGAACAAATCGACGGGCAATTATACACGTTGAATCTTGGTCCTACTCACCCTGCGACTCACGGGATTTTCCAGAACGTTCTTACCATGGACGGAGAAAGAATTCTTCATGCTGAGCAGACAGTAGGCTATATCCACAGAGCTTTTGAAAAAATTTCTGAAAGAAGAAATTTCTCTCAGATTACCACGCTTACTGATCGTATGAACTATTGTTCTGCACCTATCAATAATCTTGGCTGGCATATGACAGTAGAAAAGCTGATTGGTGTTAAAGTTCCAAAGCGTGTAGATTACATGCGCGTTATTCTGATGGAATTGGCCAGAATTGGTGACCATTTGATTTGTAATGGTGTGACAGGAATGGACTCAGGAGCAATTACCGGCCTTACTTATATGTTCATTGAAAGAGAGCGTATCTACGATATGTATGAGCAGATCTGTGGTGCGAGAATGACAACCAATATGGGAAGAATTGGAGGCTTTGAAAGAGATTTTACAGCGAAGTTTCATGAGTTATTGAAAGATTTCCTAAAAACTTTCCCGCCAAGATTCCAGGAGTTCTGTAACCTTTTGGAAAGAAACAGAATCTTTATGGACAGAACCATTGGAGCGGGAGCAATTTCAGCGGAAAGAGCCTTGAGCTATGGTTTCACTGGGCCTAATCTTCGTGCCTGTGGTGTGGATTATGATGTGAGAGTGGCGCAGCCTTATTCTTCTTATGAAGATTTTGATTTTATTATTCCTGTAGGAACTGCCGGTGATACTTATGACCGTTTTATGGTTCGTCAGCAGGAAGTTTGGGAGTCTATTAAAATCATCAAACAAGCTTACGAAAACCTTCCTGAAGGACCTTTCCATGCAGATGTTCCGGATTTTTATCTTCCCGAAAAAGCAGATGTTTATCAAAAAATGGAAGCTTTGATTTACCATTTCAAAATCGTCATGGGCGAAACTGATGTGCCTAAAGGTGAAGTTTATCACGCAGTAGAAGGCGGAAACGGAGAATTAGGATTCTATCTGGTAAGTGATGGCGGAAGAACTCCTTACAGACTGCACTTCAGAAGACCTTGCTTCATCTATTATCAGGCATATCCGGAAATGATTACAGGTTCAGTAATCTCTGACGCGATTGTTACAATGTGTAGCATGAATGTAATTGCGGGAGAATTAGACGCGTAATTCAAATTATAAACTTTAGATTATAAATTTTGATTAATCTAAAATACTATTCAAGATAAATGTTAAATGATAAGATTTTTAGACTATGATTTTCATCGTAAAATCTAAAATCTAAAATCTAAAATCTTTAAATATGAGCGAAACAATTGCTTTTAAACCTGAAAGCTTAGCGCAGGTTCATAAAATTATCGCAAGATATCCGGAAGGGAGACAAAAGTCTGCTCTTATTCCTGTTTTGCATTTGGCACAGAAAGAATTTGGTGGCTGGCTGGCTGTTCCGGTAATGGATTATGTTGCAGAATTATTAAATATCACACCAATTGAAGTATATGAAGTTGCGACATTCTATACAATGTTCAATATGAAGCCGGTCGGAAAATATGTTTTGGAAGTTTGCAGAACCGGACCTTGTATGCTGAACGGAAGTGATAATATATTAGACCATATCCGTAAAAAGCTCAACATAAAAGACGGGCAAACTACAGAAGACGGATTGTTCACTCTTAAACCAGCTGAATGCCTTGGAGCATGTGGATATGCACCAATGATGCAGTTGGGCAAATTCTATCACGAAAATTTAACTATAGAAAAAGTTGACGAGATTCTTGACCTTTGTAGACAAGGAGCCATCGCTTTAGATTAATATTAAGAAAATGAGTAAAAAACTTTTACTTAAGAATGCACATATAGAGGGAATTCGTTATTTCGAGACTTACCGTAAACACGGCGGTTACGAAGCAGCGGAAAAAGCGCTTAAAATGACTACCGATGAAGTTCTGGAAGAAGTTAAAGTTTCCGGACTTAGAGGAAGAGGTGGCGCCGGTTTCCCAACGGGAATGAAGTGGAGTTTCTTGGCCAAGCCGGAAGGTGTTCCAAGACATTTGGTTGTTAATGCCGATGAATCTGAACCCGGAACTTTCAAAGACAGATATCTGATGGAGTTTCTTCCTCATCTTTTGATCGAAGGCATGTTGATTTCATCTTACTGTTTAGGTTCCAACACATCCTATATATATATAAGGGGAGAATATTCCTGGATTCCGGATATTTTGGAAGAAGCCATTGAAGAAGCAAAAACTGCCGGATTTCTTGGAAAAAATATTCTGGGAACTGGTTACGATTTGGAAATTTATGTTCAGAGAGGTGCTGGTGCTTACATTTGTGGTGAAGAAACTGCTCTGCTTGAATCTCTTGAAGGAAGAAGAGGAAATCCGAGATTGAAGCCACCATTCCCTGCTGTAAAAGGACTTTGGGAAAGACCAACGGTTGTGAACAATGTTGAATCTATTGCAGCAGTTGTTCCAATTATCGAAATCGGTGGTGCAGAATATGCTAAAATAGGTATTGGAAGATCAACAGGAACTAAATTGATTTCAGCTTGTGGTAATATTAATAAGCCAGGCGTTTACGAAATCGATATGACAATTACCGTTGAAGAATTTATCTATTCTGATGAATATTGCGGTGGAATCCCGAATGGTAAAAAGCTGAAAGCTTGTATCCCTGGAGGAAGTTCTGTTCCAATTGTTCCAGCCAATCTTTTACTGAAGACCATCAACGGCGAACCAAGATACATGAATTATGAATCTCTGGCAGACGGTGGTTTTGCTACCGGAACAATGATGGGTTCGGGAGGATTTATTGTTCTGGACGAAGACCAATGTGTGGTTAATCATACGATGACTTTAGCAAGATTCTACAACCACGAGAGTTGTGGACAATGTACACCTTGCCGTGAAGGAACGGGTTGGATGTACAAAATTTTGAAAAAAATTGAGAAAGGAGAAGGAAAAATGGAAGACATCGATTTGCTTTGGGACATCCAGAGAAAAATTGAAGGCAATACCATTTGTCCTTTGGGAGATGCTGCTGCCTGGCCGGTTGCTGCTGCTATAAGACACTTCAGAGATGAGTTTGAGTGGCATGTCAATAATCCTGAGCTATGCCAAACGCAAAATTACGGAATAGCAAACTATGCAGATCCTATTCCAGCTGTTAGTAACAGTTAAATAAAGATTTAAATAGAATTTGTATTTTCAAATTCACTAGAAATAATGAAGAAGTTCTTTGAATTCGTTTTTGTATTTTTTGTTGGGATAACAACTGTATTCGGACAAAATCAAGACACTATTGATAATGATAAATCCACATTAAAAAAAGGAACAATGTTCGTTTTTTGGGGTTGGAACAGGGCTGGATTCAGTAATTCTGATATTCGGGTCAGAGGAAACGGGTATGATTTCACTTTAAGTAATGTTGTGGCGCACGACAGGCCTTCGGAATTAAGTATGGCTTATATCGATCCAACAAGACTTTCAATTCCGCAATTCAATTTTAGATTAGCTTATTTTATTAAGGATAATCTAGCGGTTGTAATTGCACAGGATCATATGAAGTATGTAATGGATCAGGATCAGATTGCAAAATTCAATGGTCATATTTCTGACCCGGCATATGCAGCAATGGTCCAGAATGGTCAGGTTAATCTGACTGATGAGCAGTTTCTGACTTTTGAACATACGGATGGATTGAATTACATCAACGCAGGTCTGGAAAAGTATAAAAACGTTTTATCAAAAAAGAATTTTGATATCTTTTGGGCTTATGGCGGAGGAATTGGTGCTTTGATGCCAAAAAGTAATGTGAAGTTATTCGGAAACGAAAGAAGCGACAGGTACCATTTAGCAGGATTTGGTTTAGATGCGAGAACTAATATCAATTTTGTTTTTTGGAATCATATAATGGCAAGAGTAGAAGGAAAATTTGGTTACATCAATATGCCGGATATCAAGACTACTCTTAATAATAAACCTGATAAAGCCAGTCAGGATTTTGTATTCTACCAAGTTAATTTTGGGATTGGATACGTATTCAATAGAAAATTAAAATAAAAAATTAAGACTATTGCTGCACGCATATAGCCAAAAGCAGAAGATATGAGCGAAGAAGTCAAAAAATTTAAAGTTACCATAGACGGACAAACTACCGAAGTTTTGCCAGGTACTTCTATTCTGGAAGCGGCTAGACAGATCGGTGGAAAATCTGTGCCTCCGGCAATGTGCTACTACAGCAAATTGGAAACCAGTGGTGGTAGATGTAGAACTTGTCTTGTAGAAGTTTCCAAAGGCTCTGAAGCAGACCCAAGACCAATGCCAAAATTGGTTGCAAGCTGTAGAACTGGTGTAATGGACGGAATGGAAGTAAAAAACTTAACTTCTGAAAAAGCACAGGAAGGCAGAAAAGCAGTTACGGAATTCCTTTTGGTAAATCACCCATTGGATTGTCCTGTTTGCGATCAGGCCGGAGAATGTCACCTTCAGGATCTCGGTTACGAGCATGGAAATCTTGAAACGAGAACAGAATTCGAAAGAAATACTTACGATGCAGATGACATCGGTCCATATATCAAATTGAATATGAACCGTTGCATCCTTTGTGCAAGATGTGTATTGGCTGCCAATCAGTTGACAGAAAAAAGAGAGCACGGAATCCTTTACAGAGGTGACCACGCAGAGATATCAACAATGCTGAACAAAGCTTTGGATAATGATTTCATTGGAAACGTGATTGATGTTTGTCCGGTTGGCGCTTTGACGGACAGAACCGCCAGATTTGCAAGCAGAGTTTGGTTTACTAAACCTTATAACGCCACTTGTAGTTGTACAAAATGCAGCGGAAAAGCGGTACTTTGGATGAAAGGTGATGAAGTGGTAAGAATAACGGCCAGAAAAGAC
>MKVE01000027.1:101169-108469 GCA_001898785.1 Chryseobacterium sp. 36-9
CTTTGGAATATCGAAGGACCGAGACATATCGACAGACACTCTGTAATTTCTCTCAACCATTATGAGAAAAAAACAGACAGTTATAATGTTTTGGAAAACCCTGAGGCTAAAGAAATTGGCTTGAAAGACGAAAAAGAAATTGAAAAATTAGATAACGAGATCATTTAAGTTCTTCAATCTAATCAAATTTCAAATAAAAACTTATGGAATTAATTACATTCAAATTGATATTGGTACTTGCCCTGTTCTTGTTAGCATTAACAATTGCTGCATATTCTACCTGGGCAGAAAGAAAAGTTGCTGCAGTAATGCAAGATAGAATCGGCCCTAGCAAAGCCGGACCATTCGGATTACTGCAACCACTTGCCGATGGTGGAAAGTTTTTCTTTAAAGAAGATTTTACACCGGCCAATGCAGAGCGATTTCTTTTTATATTAGGACCTTCATTAGTCATGTTCATCTCTCTGATTACCGGAGCAGTAATTCCTTGGGGAAAAAGTCTGAACATTGGCGGAACGTCTTTCGATCTTCAGGTTGCCAATATAGACGTAGGTGTTCTTTACATCATTGGTATGGCTTCAATCGGAGTTTATGGAATTATGATCGGAGGCTGGGCTTCTAATAATAAATATTCTTTGATTGGCGCAATCCGTGCTTCTTCTCAGATGATCTCTTACGAATTGGCAATGGGACTAGCGCTTCTTTCTATCATTATGATGACAGGAAGTCTTGATCTTAAAGTCATTTCTGAATCTCAGGCTACAGGAAAACTTTGGGGATTATTCGAATTAGACGGAATGAACTGGAATATTTTCTATCAGCCATTAGCATTTTTGGTTTTCATTATTGCAGCTTTGGCAGAAACCAACAGACATCCTTTTGACTTGCCGGAATGTGAATCAGAATTAGTAACAGGATATTCTACAGAATATTCTTCTATGAAACTGGGATTGTATATGTTTGGAGAATATGTGAATATGTTCATTTCCAATGCATTTATGGTTGCTCTTTTCTTCGGAGGTTACAATTTCCCCGGAATCGAATGGGTTACTCAGAACTGGGGAGAAAATGCAGCAGGAATTCTAAGTATCGTAGCATTCCTTACAAAAACAATCATCGGAATTTTGATCTTTATGTGGATCAGATGGACACTTCCAAGATTCAGATATGACCAGTTGATGCACCTTGGGTGGAAAACTTTAATCCCATTGGCTTTGATAAACCTGATGATAACTGGTGCCGTAATTTTGGCATTCGGAAATTAATATTGAATATAAAATTAAGATAACAGACAAGATTAGTCTAGATCTAATGTCTAACATCTAACATCTATAATTAAATGAAACTTACTAACAGATCAAAAGTTGTTTCGAACAAGGAAATGACCCTTGCAGAAAAAATCTACCTTCCGGCGATATTCAAAGGAATGGGGATTACATTGAAGCACGCTGTCAGAAATATTGTAAAAGGTCCGCCAATCTACCCTTATCCGGAGGTTGACAAACCGAGAGCGGAAATATGGAGAGGACAACACGTTCTTAAAAGAGATGAAGAAGGAAGAGAAAGATGTACTGCTTGTGGGCTATGCGCAGTAGCTTGCCCCGCTGAAGCGATCACCATGACGGCAGCTGAAAGAACCAAAGACGAAAAAGATCTTTACAGAGAAGAAAAATATGCCTCAATCTATGAAATCAATATGTTGAGATGTATCTTCTGCGGTATGTGTGAAGAAGCATGCCCAAAATCTGCAATCTATCTTACCGACAGGCTGGTAGATGTGGAAACCAACAGAGGTTCTTTTATCTATGGTAAGGACAAACTGGTAGAAAAAATAAATGAAAGGATTGACATTACCACAAGACAATCTGAGAAACAAAAAAATGCAGTAAAATAATGGATCAGTTTTTATTTTTCTTAGTAGCATTTTTAGCTATTGCAAGTGCTGTTTATTTTGTATTCGCAAGAAATCCTTTGTATGCAATCCTGTCACTTATTGTTACAATGTTCTCTATCGCGGGAATGTATATTCTTCTTAATGCACAATTTTTGGGAATTGTTCAGATCATTGTCTATGCAGGAGCGATTATGGTATTGTTTCTTTATATCCTGATGATGCTGAACTTGAATAAAGAAGATGAAAGCAAAAAAGCAAATCTTCCGAAATTCATCGGTATTTTTTCTGTTTGCATTTTATTCGTAGGAATGTTAGGTGCTTACAAAGGTCTTACCGGAAAAACAACCGCTGCTGAAAGTATTGATAACTCGGTAGGTTTGACGAAAAACCTGGGAAGATTATTGTTTAATGAATATGTATTACCATTCGAATTGGCATCGATTCTGATTTTAGCAGGAATCGTTGGCGCTGTTCTTATCGGTAAAAAAGATTTATAAGATTATGGGAGACGTGAATACATTTATACAACAGGTGCCTTTGGAATATTTCATCATTCTGAGTACCGTTTTATTTTGCCTTGGTGTTTTGGGAGTTTTGCTTCGTAAAAATGCTATCGTGATTTTGGGATGTGTAGAATTGATGCTTAACTCCGTAAATCTTTTATTAGCAGCTTTCTCTGCTTACAAAGGTGATGGTAACGGACAGCTTTTGGTTTTTTTCATCATGGTAGTTGCTGCAGCAGAAGTAGCTGTAGGTTTGGCAATTATCGCAATGATGTACAGAAATACCAGATCTGTAGACGTCAGTATTTTTAATAAATTAAGAGGATAAGAAAGGAATGGAAAATTTAGTTTACGCAATTGTACTTTTACCTTTAGCCGGATTCCTGATTAACGGGCTTTTTGGGAAAAACCTTCCGAAAGCGTTTGTTGGAGGATTGGCAACTTTGGTGGTTTTCGCTTCGTTTGTTATCACAACAAGTATATTTTTAGGATTCAAAAGTGACAGCGCACCGGTTGTTGTTAAAGCTTTTGAATGGTTCCGGGTGAATGGTATTCAGGTTAATTTTGGATTCCAGATTGATCAGTTATCATTAATGATGGTCATGATTATAACAGGAATCGGATCATTGATCCACCTCTACTCCATTGGCTATATGAGCCACGACAAAGGATTTTATAAGTTTTTCACTTACCTTAATCTGTTTATTTTCTCGATGTTGCTTTTGGTTCTAGGAAGCAACTATCTGATCTTATTTATTGGTTGGGAAGGTGTAGGACTTTGTTCATACCTATTGATTGGATTCTGGTATACCAACGAAGATTATGGAAAAGCTGCAAGAAAGGCTTTCATCATGAACCGTATCGGTGACCTAGGATTATTAATCGGTATTTTTGCAATCGCTGCACAAGTTAACGCTATCGATTATCTGAGTGTTGCTGAAAATTCATCAAAATTCGCTTTAGACAGCAGTGCGATCATTTTCATCACAGTAAGTTTATTTATCGGAGCTGTTGGTAAATCAGCACAGATCCCGTTATTCACTTGGTTACCGGATGCGATGGCAGGTCCAACACCGGTTTCCGCTTTGATCCACGCTGCAACAATGGTAACAGCGGGTGTATATTTGGTAGTAAGAAGTAATTTCTTATTCTCATTAGCACCTTCAACATTAAATTTAATTTTATTCATAGGAATTGCAACATCTTTAGTTGCTGCTTTTATTGGACTGAGACAAAACGATATTAAAAAAGTATTGGCGTATTCTACTGTTTCTCAGTTAGGATTTATGTTCATTGCTTTAGGCGCAGGAGCTTACACAACCGGAATGTTCCATGTAATGACACACGCCTTCTTCAAAGCATTGTTATTCTTAGGAGCCGGCTCTGTGATCCACGCTATGAGCGGTGAACAGGATATGCGCTTCATGGGAGGACTGAGAAAAAAAATCCCTGTAACTTACTGGACTTTCCTGATCGGAACATTAGCAATTACAGGTATTCCACCCTTGTCTGGTATGGTTTCTAAAGACGAAATCTTAACGCACATCTATGCAAAAAGCCCGCTTCTTTGGGGATTAACATTATTCAGTGCTGCATTGACGGCTATCTATATGTTCAGATTGTTGTTTCTGACTTTCTTTGGAGAGTTCAGAGGAACCGAAGAACAAAAGCATCATTTGCACGAGAGTCCGGCTGTAATGACAATTCCGTTGATTGTTTTGGCAATTCTTTCCGTTGTAGGTGGATTTATCAATCTTCCGCACTTCATCGGACATGGACATTTCCAGAAACTAGCACATTGGCTGGAGCCGATCTATGTTTATGATATCGAAACACCGGAAATTCTTTTTGCAACAGAAATGATACTGCTGGCCGTAACCGTAATTATGGTTTTGGTAATTTTCTTCGCAGTAAAAGCAATTTATGTTACCAAAAAGAAAAATGCTCTACCTGAAGAAAGCTACACCGGCTGGGAAAAATTGTCTGCAAGAAAATTATTTATCGATGAGATTTATAATGCGATGATTGTAAGGCCTTTTGAAGAAGCCGGAAAAGCGGCAGCAATGTTTGATAAAGCGGTTCTTGACCCAATTGTGAATTTCATTGGATTGGGAGCACAGGATTCCGGAAGGGCTGCAAAAAGACTTCAGAACGGAAACGTAGAAAACTATGTGTTGATTATGTCATTGGCCATAGGAATTGTATTGATTGTTAACTTTTTATTGAAATAATAATGTCCTGTTTACTATTTACATTATTACTTTTACCTCTCGTAGGTTCGGGTTTACTATTTTTCTGGAAAAATAATTCCAGCAAATATATTGCATTGGCTTTTGCTTTTGCAGAGATGTTTATCGCATTTTATATGTTGGGGAATTTCGATTTCCATCCAACTGTAGATGCGCCATTACAATATGAAATCGCCTATCCGTGGTCTAGCTATATAAAAAGCAGCTTCAATTTTGGAATTGATGGAATGAGTATGTTGATGGTTATCCTGACTAATATTCTTGTTCCTTTAATTATTTTATCGTCTTTCAATGAAAAGAAAGCTTATCCTAATTCCTTCTACGCATTGATCTTATTAATGCAATTTGGTTTGTTAGGCGTATTCACTTCATTAGACGGATTATTATTCTACATCTTCTGGGAAGTAACTTTGATCCCTATCTGGTTCATCGCCGGACTTTGGGGGCAGGAAGACAAGAGAATCAAATTCACTACAAAATTCTTTGTATATACATTCGTAGGATCCTTGTTCATGCTGATTGGCTTAATCTACGTTTACAATCAATCAGCATCTTTTGCACTGACGGATCTTTATAATGCAACTTTGAACACCAATGAGCAAACGGTTATCTTTTGGTTTATTTTCTTTGCTTTTGCAGTGAAATTACCGGTGTTCCCTTTCCATACATGGCAGCCTGACACTTATACTTATTCTCCGACACAAGGATCAATGTTGTTATCGGGGATTATGTTGAAAATGGCGGTTTACGGTGTTTTAAGATATTTGTTGCCAATCACACCTTTAGCCATTGGCGGAATCTCGGGCGAAATTGTAATTATCCTTTCTGTCATCGGTATTATCTATGGTGCACTGATCGCAATGATTTCTACCGATAGTAAGAGACTGATTGCTTTTTCATCTCTTTCACACGTTGGTTTGATTGTAGCAGGGATTTTTGCTTCTGCAGTTGTCACAATGAGAACAGGATTGACTTTCGAAGGCGGACAAGGTGCAATGGTACAAAGTTTCGCTCACGGGATCAATGTAGTTGGATTGTTTTACTGTGCAGACATTCTTTATAAAAGATTCAAAACAAGAGATATCCGTAAAATGGGTGGTTTGGCAAAAGTAGCACCTAAATTCGCCATCTTGTTTATGATTATCTTGTTGGGAGCAACCGGAGTTCCACTAACAAACGGATTTATCGGGGAATTCATCTTATTGAAATCTGTTTTTGCTTACAACTACATTATGGCAGTTCTTGCCGGATTAACATTGATTCTCTGCGCAGCTTACATGTTAAGATTCTACGGAAAAACAATGTTCGGAAAAGGCGATGAAGCGGTTTTAGCAACAACCAAAGATATCAGCTCCGTTGAGTTTTCGGTATTAGCTAGTTTAGCTGTATTTGTAATTGCATTGGGAGTTTATCCGCAACCTATTATAGAAATGGTAAGTAATTCATTGGTTTTCATCTACAAATCAATGTTATAATAAATTGATATTTTAAGAAATGAGTGTTTTAATAGTTTTATTCCTTACGGCAGTTCTTGTATTATTTTCGGGCGTTTTCGAGAAAGGAAAATATGCAAGATATATAGGGATTTTAGGATTAATCGTTGGTTTATATTTCAGCTTTCTTCCGGATTGTGAGTTTTTTGCTCAGTATAAAGCAATGTATGAATACGGATACAATGCTGCTTTGTTTACAAAAATATCAATTGTTGTTACTTTATTTTTATTCTTTTTAGGAGGATTTGCATTCAGTAATCACAGAAGTCATCAGTCAGAATTATATTCCTTAATGTTATTTGCACTTTGCGGAGGTATTGTATTATTCGGATATCAGAATTTAGTAACATTATTTATCGGAATCGAGATATTATCCATTCCTTTATACGTAATGGCCGGTGCCAACAAAACCGACCTCAGATCCACAGAAGCCTCTATGAAATATTTCCTAATGGGAGCATTTGCAACAGGATTTCTTTTGTTTGGAGTAGCTTTGGTTTACGGAAGCGTAGGAAGCTTTGATCTTTATGCCATTCATGATTTTGCAATCAACAATCCCAAAAATCTGATGTTGATCATGGGCTCTATTTTGATGTTGTCAGCATTGGCATTCAAAGTATCATTAGCGCCTTTCCATATGTGGAGTCCAGATGTGTATCAAGGTTCACCGTCACTGATTACCGCTTTTATGGCATCTGTCGTAAAGATTTCCGGATTCTTTGCCTTGTTCAAATTGATGACCATCGGTTTTAACGGAATCGCAGGAGACTGGATTAATATATTAGGTGTCTTCATTATTCTGACTTTACTCTTGGCAAACGTAATGGGATTGGTTCAGACCAACGCCAAAAGAATGTTGGCCTACTCATCTGTTTCACATGCAGGATATATCGCTTTGATCTTTTTCGGACTGAACAATTTTTCGACTTACATCTTAGGCTTTTACCTTTTCGCTTATTCATTAGCAACAGTTGGGGTTTTCATCAGTCTGATCTGGGTAGAGAAAATTAAAAAAGAAACATCGTTTGCAGCATTCAATGGTTTAGGTAAAAGAGAACCGTTGTTAGCAGTCGTTTCAACAATCTCGATGCTATCGATGGCAGGTATTCCTTTGACAGCAGGTTTCATCGGAAAATTAGGAATCTTCAACCAGGCGATTGC
>MKVE01000027.1:108500-132829 GCA_001898785.1 Chryseobacterium sp. 36-9
TTATCGCAATGTTTTTCTACAAAGAAGATAACTTTCATAATACAGAAAGAGCGAGCATTACTTACAACATTGTTTCCGTAGTTATTATTCTCGCTTTAGTTTCGATGGGAATCGTCCCTGATCTGTTCGCCAAACTTTTCGGATTATAGAAAATTAAAATATAAAAAAACCTGATTCAACTGAGTCAGGTTTTTATTTTTATTCATTCTTAAATACTTCTACTCTCTTCTCTCAAATTCATTTGGGCGCCTTTGTCCGCGCTCCACTCCCGCTTTTTTGTTTATTGCGAAGAAAGAGTCTATCCAATAGAAACATTCAGCAACCGCAATAACAAAAAGAGCTCCGTTCAGCTCGGGGCGCGCTTTGCACAAAAGGAATTTACATTTCCAAATCGAACTTTTGTCTATATTGCTAACATCAAGTTTCATTAAAAAAACTTAATTTTATTCAAAATTATTTATCAATGAAGAGATTATTAATGTTTTTCTGTTTTATGGTCGTTGGATTGAGTTTGGCGCAAACATCTTCCGTTGAACAAAATTTTACCAAAAAAGAAGTTTATATCCCTATGCGCGATGGTACAAAGCTGTTCACAATCATTTATATCCCAAAGGATATTTCCAAAAGCAACAAATATCCGATCATTATGAACAGGACTTGTTACAGTGTTGCACCGTACGGCGAAACTAATTTCAGAAAAAAGTTGAGTCCTAATCCTTTCATCGAAAAAGAAAAATACATCTTCGTTTTTCAGGACGTTCGCGGACGATATATGAGCGAGGGCACTTTTACCAATATGACGCCGCAAGTTGATCACAAAACCAAAAAAGATGTGGACGAAAGCACTGATACTTATGACACTGTGGATTGGCTGGTAAAAAATGTTCAAAATAATAACGGAAAAGTCGGGCAATATGGAACTTCCTATCCTGGATTTTATACAGCTGTAGGAACTTTAGCCAACCATCCTGCTTTAGTAGCATCTTCACCACAGGCACCTATTTCAGATTTTTGGTTTGATGATTTTCACCACAACGGCGCTTTTCTGATGAGCTATTTCAAAACTTTCCCTGTATTTGGTGTACAGAAAACAAAACCTGAGAAAGAATCTTGGTTTGCTGATAAAATGATAAAACCAACTTCTGATGACGGCTATCTTTTCTATAAAAATATGGGAACGTTGAAAGAAGGTGTTGATAAATATTACAAAGACAACTTCTTTATGCAGGAAGTTGTCAATCACCCAAACTATGATGACTTCTGGAAAAAAAGAGATCTTTTACCTCACCTCAGGAACATCAGTCATGCTGTAATGACAGTTGGTGGTTGGTTTGACGCAGAAGATCTTCGCGGACCATTGGAAATCTATAAAACTATTGAAAAAAATAATCCAAAAGCTAAAAACACAATTGTTATGGGACCGTTTTCACATGGCGGCTGGAATGTAGAAGCCGGAAAACATTTTCATAACGACATCTATTTTGGAGATAGTTTAGCAACTTTTTACCAAAAAAATATAGAGCAGCCATTTTTTCATCATTATCTGAAAGAAGACTCCAGGACAGCAGCTAAACTGCCGGAAGCTTATATGTTTGATACCGGGAAAAAAGAATGGAAACAGTTTGATAACTGGCCACCAAAGCAAACTGAAAAACAAACTTATTATATGAATTCAACGGGAAATCTTTCTGTAAAAGGAGATAACCCGAAAACATTTTCCGTTTATGTTTCCGATCCCAACAGGCCTGTTTTAAGTAGTGAAAACTATAAGGATATGAACAATTTCACTCCCAAAAATTATATGAGCGAGGATCAGCGTTTTGCAAGTTACAGATCGGACGTCGTGACCTATACAACAGAAGTTTTGGAGAATGACATGACATTAGCAGGAGAAATTCTGACAAAATTAAAAATCGCTTCTTCATCCACTGATGCAGATTTTATTGTAAAATTAATCGATGTTTATCCTGCTGATGAAAAAGCTAATCCTGATAAGCCCGGTGTGGTCTATGCCAATTATCATCAATTGGTAAGAAGTGAAATAATGCCGGCAAGATTCCGCAACAGTTTTGAAAAACCGGAACCTCTTATACCAAATAAAGGGGTAACTATTGATGTTAAATTGCAGGATGTTCTTCATACCTTCAAAAAAGGACATAAAATACAAATCCAGGTTCAGAGCACCTGGTTTCCGCTAATGGCAATTAATCCTCAGAAGTTTTTGGAAAATCCTTATCTGGCTACAAAAGATGATTATGAAAGAGCAGAAATCAAGGTTTCAAGCGGAAGTAGTATAGAATTTGAAGTTTTAAAATAAAACAAAAAATCACAAACCTAGGTTTGTGATTTTTTTATAGTTTTTTTTAAAACTTCTGAAGCAATTTCGTAAGATCTCAATTTTTTTTCAAAGTCATAGATATTACCCGAAACGATAATCTCATCGGGGCGATAATCTTTGGCAAATTTTCCTAATTTTTCTTTTAGAGTTTCTGCATCGCCTACAAAAGTTTTAGCGGCCATTCTGTTAAGATGCACTGCAACTTCATCTGAGATGTCTGCTAATTCGGTTTCTTCCGGAGGTAAAAGCGGTTGTCTCTGATCTGTCAGAATATTAACAAATGCCTGGAAATGTGATGTGGACAAATAATGTGCTTCATCGACAGTTTCTCCTGCAATAATATTGATACAAACCATTACATAAGGCTCATCCAGAAATTCAGAAGGCTGAAAATGTTCTCTGTAAATTTCCAGGGCAACTTCCAGCTGAGAAGGCGCGAAATGAGCTGCAAATGCATAGGGCATTCCTAGTTTCGCAGCCAGAAAAGCCGAATCTGTAGAGCTTCCAAGAATATAAATCGGAACATCTGCTCCCTCTCCGGGAATTGCTCTGACTTTGGATCCCGAATTTTCTTCTGACATATACTTCTGAAGTTCTCTGATATGGAACTCGAAATTATAATTTGAAGTAAAATTGTTACCTCGCAAAGCTGTTGCAGTCAGCATATCTGTTCCGGGCGCTCTTCCAAGTCCCAAATCTATTCTGCCGGGAAATAATCCGTCCAAAGTTCCAAACTGTTCTGCAACGGACAGAGTGGAATGATTCGGAAGCATTATTCCACCAGAACCTACTCTTATTGACTGAGTTTGTGATGCAATATGTCCAATCAGGATAGAAGTTGATGCGCTTGCTACGTTAGGAAAGTTGTGATGTTCTGAAAACCAATATCGGGTAAAACCTAATTTCTCTGCTAGCTGTGCCGACTTAACAGATTTTTCAAAAGTTGTATTGATATCATCTCCTTTGACAATCGTTGCCAAATCCAGAATTGAATATTTTATGGCCATAATTCAAAAATTTATACAATTGTTTAACTCAAAAAACAAACCACTAACAGAATTGTAAAAATAATTGGAAATTTTGTCAGCCTATATTTATTTACTGGATTTTTCACAATCAATTGAAAAAATCGTTAGATTTGTTTTAATAAACTATTAAAAACAATAAACAAATGGTATCAACTACTTCAAAATTTGTTGCCGAAATGATCGGTACAATGGTTCTAGTATTAATGGGTTGCGGAAGCGCGGTAATCGCAGGTGCGGACGGCACAACCGGCGTCGGACTTCTGGGGATTTCCTTTGCATTTGGTTTAAGCGTCGTCGCAATGGCGTATGCTATCGGGCATATTTCCGGATGTCATATCAATCCTGCGATTTCTCTGGCAATGGTTGCCGCTGGCAGAATGAAATTAGGAGAAGCTTTGTATTACATTGTTGCTCAGATCATCGGGGCAATTATTGGTGCAGGAATTCTTTATGTCATTTTCACCAATCATCCTGGCGCTGAATTAGGCCCTTGGGCTTTGGGTTCTAATGGTTGGGGAACAGGTTATCTGGATGAATATACAACTGTAGCAGCTTTGGTTGCTGAGTTTGTTTTTACGTTTATCTTTTTAATGGTAATCCTCGGTTCTACCTCTACAAAAAATATCCACGGTGGTTTTGCTGGCCTGGCAATTGGGCTTTCTCTGGTTCTGATTCATATTGTTGGAATTAAAATCACAGGTGTTTCTGTGAATCCTGCAAGAAGTATTGGCCCTGCTATTTTCGCTGGTGGAGAAGCACTTTCACAACTTTGGCTGTTTATTGTAGCGCCGGTTCTAGGTGGAGTTTTTGCTGCTTTCACTTATAATTTATTGATCGAAAAACCAGAAAAGGTTTAAAAAATAGAAATTTAACTTTAATAGATCCTGTCAACATTGGCAGGATCTATTTTTTGTTTTGAATACCGAAAGGAGTTTTAAAAATTAATTCTTCCTTTTTTCCTTTCAGCTCAAATTTTTTGATGAGAAGACTTCTAGCCATATTCCTCATAAATTGATCTTTGTCACAAAGTTTCCAATAAGAATCTTCGTGAATCATTTTTGGTTCCCGAATTTTATAAAAAGTAGTTTCCCAATTATCTTCGTCGTGGTAAAACTCAATAATGCCACAATGTTCCGGAATATCTTTATGATCAATCATTCCCATTGGCAGCAAAAAACTGAATGAATTACAGATATAATCGCCGCAACCAATCTTATCGTGCTTCAGAAACTTTTCACCCGATTTTTGATTGGTATAGAATTTTTTGAAATCGTTTTTAAAATCAGACTTTGACAATTTGATTTCAATCTCGTGACTAAAGCCCGAATTATTAATCAATAAAATATCGGCTTCCCAATCGGAATGAAAAAAATTAGTCAATACAATTTCCTTATCAAAATCACAATTAGCAGTAACGAAGGCGTGAACCAGTTCTTCTATTTTCAACATCAATCCAAACTTTAATAATTACGAACTGTAACGTGATAACAGCTTTGTTGCTTCTCTTTGATATAAAAGATTTTTCCAAGATTTTTATATTCTTCCAAGACTTTTTCCAATTCTTTTTCCAATTTTGGATTGACTTTCAATTTGTGATCAAAACGGACATATGAGATATCAAACGCTGCTCCATAATTATGAGAACTGATTCCCAGAGATGCATTGGAATTCACTTTTCTTAATCTGCATTGATCTTCCAAAGTCCTTGTGACAGATGAAACAACGAAGAAACTTTTGGTATCTGTAGCAAATTTGTTTGCCATTTTTTCCAAAGTAGTTCTTGCCTTCTTAACCAAATATGGACGACTATATTCTAGGGCTTGCAATCTGTAACCTCTTGATTTTTTTTTTACTTTAACAAATTTGCCTTTAGCAATATATTTATCAACTGATTTGGTATCTTCCAGAATATTGATACCGAAATTTTGAGAAGCCAACAAATGTGGTTTATATAATTCCGTAGGTTCTACCTTCAGAACGGTTTTCAGATCATAACATTTCTGTGATTTGAAAAAAGAAAAACACAATAATAATATCAACGATAAAAATCTCATTAAAAATGATATTTAGATTAGTCAAAAATTGTGTTTTTAAAAATTAAATTTAAATAAAATTTAGGAAACCAAAAGGCTGCATCCACGAATATCAGAATGATCGATTCTACCAAGCACCTGAAATGTCCCATTCTTAACATTTCCCAAATCCTGAGTAGCAATGAAGGAACAGGAATGTCGGTTTGCCAAATCAATAATGTTAATAGCTCCGGTTTTTCCATCATCAACATAAGAAAAAGGATCTTCCGTATTTCTGATAAGAATTCGCATCCAATGTGGACTTTTATAAATGTTGTCACCTAAGGAATAAGCCTGAGATAACAATTCCGTCATAGAATATTCTGAATAAATATTTTCTGTGTTAAATCCATTTTGAAAAATTTTCAGCAGTTCGTCCTTCGTCATTTCTTCTTTTCGTCCTTTCATACCGCCCGTTTCTATGACAGTTACAGAGTTTGAAAATTGGAGTGTTTTAGAGTTTGAGTTGCAATAATCTAAGAAATCCAGTAATGCAAAAGATACTCCGAAAAGAATGATTTTTTTATCCGTTAAAGTTTGAAGCAAATCAAACAATTCCTGGTGATTGTAAAGAAAATAACCATTTTCTGGCTGATTGGATTTTTTCATCAGATAATCCACCATATAGATCAAAGATGAATGTGGATTCTCGGAATAGTTAGGAAGCAATCCTAAGAAAATGTAATCTTCCGGCTTGCCGATAAATTGTTCAAAACTTTTATAGATGCTCTCTTCGTAAAGAGAAAAATCAGCAATATAATGTTTGGAACGATTCATCTGTGTTGTTCCGGAACTTTGAAAATAACTCTCAGCTCCAGAATTTTTATCCAAAACCAAATGATTTTTAAACATCTCAATTGGGAGAAACGGAATATGAGAAACTTGATTAATCGACAAAGGATTGATGTTCAGATAGTCCACAAACTTTTTGTAAACTTCTACATTGTCGTATTGGTATAAAAAGGTTTCCAGGCAAGCTAGCCGGAAATCTTCTTCTGTTTGGATTTCAAAAATAGTCTGCTTCATTTTTTTCAATTCAACTTTTGAATTAATCTTCAAATTTTTTCAGATCAAATTGTTCGCCATCAAAAACGCCATAAGTGAAATAGGAAATCCAGTCGCCAAGATTGATATATTTGGCCTCATTTTCCAGATCCAAAACCATAGGCAAGTGGCGATGACCGTAAACAAAGTAGTCTATTTTTTCAGTTTTCAGTTTTTCTTTGGAATAAAGAATCAAAAACTCTTTATCCTCACCTAAAAAAGCTTTGTCTTCGTCACCTGAAATCAATTTGTTTTTCTGAGACATATAATTTGCTATTCTCATCGCAATATCAGGATGAAGCCAGCGAAATGCCCATTGAGCAGCAGGATTAGTAAAGACTTTTTTCATCCTTTTGTAACCCTTGTCACCTGGGCCGAGCCCGTCGCCGTGAGCTAAAAGTAATTTTTTTCCGTTGACTTCGTAATATCTTTTTTCAAAAAAAACAGGAACGCCTAATTCTTCTTCGAAATAGTTCTTCATCCAAAGATCATGATTTCCTACAAAAAAATAAATATCAATCCCAGAATCCTTCAGTTCAGCAATTTTCCCTAAAACCCGGATATAGCCTTTCGGAACAACGTGTTTCCACTCATGCCAGAAATCAAAAAGGTCACCCATCAAAAATAGAACCTGCGCATCTTTTTTGACGGAATCCATCCAACGAATAAATTTATCCTCACGTTTTTTACTCTCAACAGCATTGGGAATCCCAAAATGCTGATCAGACGCGAAGTAAATCTTCTTTCCGGGATCGAGATCAATTTTCATAAAATCTGGATTAAATTGATTAATCAAAATCAGGATGATTGTTGTTTTTATCTCGTTTGTAAAACCACATCCCTATTGCTAAACCTATCACTGCTGCAAATGCCGTCATAAGTGCTCTGGATAATTTGTCCGGCGCATCGTTTCCCAAATAATTCATAAGGAATATGATAATGAAGGTGATAAGTCCGAAAACAATATATTTTGGTTTAAAATTCATAATCTTAAAGTTTATATGAAATCATAATCCCTCCTTTGAAGGGAACAATTTCTCCGCTTTTATCCCAGTTTTCTACTCTGTCATATCTATTTTCCTGAGTCTCTGGAAGATATTCTACATAACCTTTGTAAAAACCTTGCTGAGAACCAATCCCTAAGAAAATATCCATGTTCCAACGGTTTCCAATTTGAAATTGGTAACCTGTTGTGAGTCCAAACATATAAGAAAAACCTTTCTGGTAAAGCTCATTATGTTTATATGGCGTTATTTCTCCTTCTTTAGTAACATATATATCATCCCCCCAATAATTCCATTTTTGGATATTGAAAATACCAAAACCTATACTTGCTCCCAAATACCAGTGTTTAAAAGCCTGATCAAAATAATATCGCCCTTCTATAGTTGCAATACCAAATAAGGCCTGATGTCCAGCAAAGGATTTCCAGGGAGAAATAAATAAATCAGCCTGACCAGTTATATGCTCCGAGAAACCGCGTTCCAAACCTACATTTAGCATTCCTACAGGGAGAAACAAGGCATTGGCTTTGATATAAGTTTCATTTTTTTGAGCAAAACTAAAAGTTGCGATGCTTACTAAACCAAGCAGAAAAAGTTTTTTCATCATTATTTTTTGTTCAGAATTTCATTCATTTTTGTGGCATCCTTATTTTCTTCTTTTGCGAAGTTAGCTGCCATTCCTGCGAACATTTTAGCTTCTTCTTTTTTCCCTAATTTATCATATAATGTTGCCAAAATACTTGTAGAATCATAACTTTCCTGCGACATTACCACTTTTTCTGCCCAGCGAGCAGCTGTTTGCAATGCAATTCTATCTGTCGATTTTTCAGCGAGTGTACTAGCGGCACCTAACAATTCATTGTTATTGAATTCGTCCGGATTCTTGTAATATTCCAACGCGGTTTTCTCGTAAGCAGGGAAATTCTCGTGTGCTGAATAATAATTTAATTTATAGATATTCAGACTTTTTATCAACTCATCTTTTGGAAATAATCCTTCACCATCTTTCAGAACTTTAGAATCATCGATTGTTTTCGTTTTTTCGTTAGTTGCAGAAGTGACGAGTTTCATCAACTTGAGATAATTATCAAACTGTTTATAATTATTTTCAGGAAGCAGTTCTGTAATCGCAGCCTTATTTGCCACGAAAACTTTATAATTAGCGTCATCAACAGATTGTGTAAAATTCAGAAGCGCATTAACTTCTTCACCGGAAAATGATTTATCTTTTTTATTTGAAAAATATTTTTCTGACGCTTGTTTTGCCAGAACAGGGTCTTTGCTTGCATAAAGACTGATGAAATTAAGTAAGCCGGCCTGGTCTAATTTTCCTTTCAGGAATTCGTCTTTCAGGTTGGTATTGACCAACTGCGGATTGTTGTTTTTCTTTCCCAGTTCCAGGAATTCTTCTGACTTTATATAGCCTAATTCCTTACCAACAATCTCGCCTTCAGCGTTAAGGAACAAAAAAGTCGGGTAACTTCTGACACCGTATTTCATAGCCAGTTCCTTTCCTTCGCCTTTTTCCATATCGATTCTTACATTGATGAAATTTTTGTTGTAAAAATCAGCAACATTCTTATCTGTGAAAACATTTTTCTCCATCAGCTTGCACGGTCCGCACCAGGACGCATAAGCATCCATAAAAACAAGTTTCTTTTCAGTCTTGGCTTTGGCTAGAATTGATGCAAAGTTGGATTCTTCAAATTTGATGGACTGCTGAGAAAAAGCCAGCTGGGAAACGAATAATATAAAGAAAAATGATATTTTGTTCATCCTGAAAATAAATCGAATTATCTTGCGAAGATAACTATAATATAGAAATTGACCGAGATACAAGCCGAAAGTTTTAATTTTTTAACTTTGCAAATCTCTGGGGAGACTTTCAGATAATAGACTGATAGAAATTAGACTTTAAAAGTTGGTCTCTATTGGTATTGCAAAGTTGGTTAGTATGTAGAATGTTTCAACTTTGCGAAGCGCAGCCCGACTTGAGCGGAAATCCTTTTTACGCAAAGTAATGGAGTGAAAAGATTGACTACGTCGAACCAATTCGTTAGGTTTGGGAGCGGAAGGCGGAAATAGCTGCCAAAAAAATTTAATTTTATTGATATTAAAATATGAGGAAATTATCCTTGCTTTTTACGAAAGATGGTTTGCAGTGGCAGATTTCTAAATCCAGAAAAGTTCTGGAGGAAAAAATCTTTCTGAAAAATGAAGAAACACCGGAAAATCTGGTTGAAGAAAAACTGAACGAAGTTTTGGCTTCCGAAAAATTTTCTGAAATCTCCGTGATTTCTGCCATCAATCACTTTTCAATTGTTGAAGAAGGTTTTGACCAGCACGATTTGGGTTATGATTTGATTTCCTACAACGCCGACGTAAAGAAAGATTCTGAGGAACTGATGTTGTCTGTGAACAAAAAATTCGGGATTCAGTTTTATTATAGTTTTCCGAAAGATTTTTATCAGAAAATAAAGCAATTGGAAGTTCCGACGCATTTCAATTTTTCGGGTGAAAAGTTCCTGAATTCTCTGAACGTGAAAAACCGAAAAGAAATCCACGTAAATCTTTATCATCAGCAGGCAGAATTTTTCGCTATTGAGAATAAAAAAGTGATTCTTTATAACAATCTGGACGCGGCCTCGGAAGTTGATTTTCTGTATTTCATTATGTTTACGTTAAGTAAAATCGATTTTGGAATTTCTGAAACCTATTTCTACATCTATGGTGAGACAACTGAAAATGAGACTTTTATTTCAGAAATGCAGAAATTTGTATCTAATTTGAAGATTATCTTTGACAATCTTCACAAAAAGAACTTCCTTCTGAATTAAAATGAACTATAGAATTGTTAAGTACAAAGATTCTCACAAGACAGAAATCCTCTCTGTTTGGGAACAATCCGTAAAAGCAACACATCATTTTTTGATGGAATCTGATTTTGAGCAATACAAAAAGATTCTGCAGAATTTCGATTTCAAAGATCTTGATGTTTTTTGTCTGGAAGAAAATGAAAAAGTTGTAGGTTTTATCGGCATCCATTCAGAAAAAATAGAAATGCTTTTCCTTAGCCCGGATTATATCGGAAAAGGATTAGGCAGACAGTTAATTGATTTTGCGTTTTCGAATTTTGATATTCGCTATGTTGATGTCAATGAACAAAATCCAAAAGCAACAGAATTCTACCAGAAAATAGGATTCGAAATCTTTGACAGAAGCGAGAAAGACGATCTGGGGAAACCTTATCCGATTCTCAAAATGAAACTTAAAAAATAGAAAAAATGTACAGAATCATATCCGGAAAATGGAAAGCAAAGAAAATTGCTGCACCAAAAAATTTCGATGTAAGACCTACGACAGACTTTGCCAAGGAAGCATTATTCAGCATTATTGACAACAAATATGACCTTGAATTCTGCTCTGTTTTGGACTTATTTGCAGGAATTGGCTCAATAACTTTGGAGTTTGCATCGCGCGATTGCAAAGACATTACGGCCGTGGAACTGAATCCAAAACACGCCGGATTTATCAACTCGACAGCAAACGACTTGGATATGGGATTGCAGGTAAATGTTCAGAGAGCTGATGTTTTTGAATGGCTAAAAAAGAAAAGAAATCACGAAAAAAAATACGAAATCATTTTCGCTGATGCACCTTTCGAAACGGAAGAAAAAAAATACAATGAATTAATTGATTTGGTTCTGAATAACGAATTATTGAAACCCAACGGCGTTTTCATTCTGGAACATCAGAGCAGACTAAAATTCTCTCATCCAAACTTGAAAGACACAAGAAAATACGGGAATGTAAGTTTTTCTTTCTTTGAAAGTCAGCCGATTTCTGAATAAAACTACAATGATATGAGGAATTTCAACATCAGATTACTAATGATTTTCGTTCTGTTTTTCAGTTTGAAAATCTCTGCGCAGAATTCTTACATCAACCAATATAAATCATTGGCAACTGAACTTTCTCAGGAATTTGGGATTCCAACAACTGTTATTCTTTCTATTGCATATATGGAAACCGGCGGTGGTACGAGTTCCGCTTGTAAAGTCCTGAACAACCATTTTGGAATGACAGGTAAAAACGACATCAACACTTCCAGATTCAAAAGTTTTAATGATTCCAAAGCTTCTTATCGCGCATTTTGCGAATGGGTTTCAAAAAGAAAATTCTATGGAAGATTAAAAGGCTCTCAAAATCATAACGATTGGTTTGTAGCCATCGCCTCTTCCGGATATTCTACAAAACCTGCGGAATGGAAGCAAAAACTCAATTTGGTGATGAAAAAAATCGGATTATAACTAATCCTGAACCAAAATTTTATCACAATCTTTAACGGCTTCATTTCCCCAATCGCAAATCGAACGCAGGACAGGAATCAAAGTTTTTCCAAATTCTGTCAAAGAATATTCTACCATCAGCGGTGGTTTTTGCGTATAAACTTTCCGCTCGATAATGCCATCATCTTCCAGTTGTTTCAACTGCAGACTCAAGGTTCTTTCTGTGATTGTCGGGATTTCTTTCCTGATTTCATTATAACGTTTCGTTCCCATTGCGAGATGAATGAGAATCACAGCTTTCCATTTTCCTCCGATAAAACGCATTGTAACGCTTGTTCCGCAAGGAAATTTCTTATTATCGATTAAAAACATATACTATCATTATTGACCGTTATTGCAAAGTTAATAAACACTACTTATTTTTGCAACTATAAAATTGATAGTATAAAATTATGGAAACATTTCTTAACAAAATGCAGAAAAGATACACTGTAAAAAAGTATAATTCTGAAGGAAAACTTGATAACGAAATTAAAGAACAATTGAAATCGATTCTACATCTGAGTCCTTCATCAATCAACAGTCAGCCGTGGAAATTCACTTTTGTAGAAGATTCAGACGCGAAGTCAGAGTTTGCTGAAGTTTCTTATTTCAACAAAGAAAAAATCAATGACAGTAAGCTTTTAGTCGTTTTTCAGGTTTTGAAAAATGTTGAAGATTTTGAAAAGCAAATCGAGCGAAATTTACCCGAAGGTTCTATAGAATATTACAACAAAATGATAAAGCCGCACGGCGAAGATTACACAAAAAGCTGGATGTCGCATCAGGTTTATCTTGCGTTAGGTGTTTTGTTGAGCGCTTGTGCGCAAATGGAAATCGATTCTACACCAATGGAAGGTATTGAAATCGCAAAATATGACATCATTCTTGAGAATGATAAATATACAACATTGTTCGCCGTCGCAATTGGTGTGAGAGATGAAAATGATTTCAATCAACCGAAACTTAAAGCAAAATCTAGATTGAATTTTGAAGAAATTCTGGATGTGATTTAAATTTTTTTCAAAACCACAAAAGACACAAAAGACAATAATTAGACAATCAAAATTTTATATGATGAATTTTCAGTGCTTATTTGAACTTTTATCAAAAAATATAAAATCTGACAATCAAAACTTTTGTGACTTTTGTGGTTGGGAATCCATTTAAAAATAATTTCTAACTTTGCAGAAATAAAATTCTAAAGATTATAATGTAAAATCCAATTTCTTTTCAGGCAATCTTGTGCAGACCAACTCGTCTGCTATTGTTCATCTTAAAAAAGAAATTATGTTAATTTTACAAGATATATCTTATCAACATCTCAATAAAGATGTTCTTTTTTCGGACATCAACTTTACACTTAATTCTCAGGAAAAAACAGCTTTAATCGGAAATAATGGTTCCGGAAAATCGACTTTGCTCAAAATAATTGCAGGCGAATTACAACCAAAATCAGGAACGATTAAATCTGATTCTAATATCTATTATATTCCACAGATTTTCGGTCAGTATAATCATTTGAGTATTGCTGAAGCTTTAAAGATTGATAAAAAACTAAATGCCTTAAAGGAAATTCTAAACGGTTCTGTAACCGAAGACAATATGGAAATCTTAAACGACGATTGGACAATCGAAGACAGAATAAAAGAAGTTTTCACGTATTGGAATCTGCCCGATTTTGATTTGAATCTGAAATTAGAAAATCTGAGTGGCGGACAAAAAACCAAATTATTTCTAGCTGGAATGATGATTCATCAGCCGGATTTGATTCTAATGGATGAACCTACGAATCATTTGGATTTAATAAGTAGAAATTTGCTTTATGAGTTTATCAATTCAACTTCGAAAAGTCTTTTGATTGTAAGTCACGACAGAGTTTTACTCAATCTTTTGACTAAGACCTGCGAACTCAACAAAAACGGAATTTCGGTTTACGGTGGTAACTTTGATTTCTATTCTGAACAGAAAAAAATCGAACAAAATGCGCTTGAGCAGAATATTCAAAACCGAGAAAAGGAACTGAAAAAAGCCAAAGAAAAAGAACGCGAAACGATTGAAAGACAAAACAAATTAGATTCCCGAGGAAAAGGAAAACAGGAAAAATCCGGCGTTTCCAGAATTATGATGAATACGCTTCGCAACAAAGCGGAAAACAGTACATCAAAACTAAAATCTGTTCATTCTGAAAAAATTGATAATATCAGAGAAAATCTTCACAGCTTAAAAGACAATCTTTCCGGAATCGATAAGATGAAAATTAATTTTGATAATTCTCATCTTCATAAAGGGAAAATTTTGGTCAAAGCGGAACAAATTAATTTCAATTATCATCAAGAAAATCTTTGGGAAAACAATCTCGATTTTCAAATTGTGAGTGGAGAAAGAGTTGCAATAAATGGCGATAATGGTTCTGGGAAAACCACTTTGATTAAAATGATTCTCGGTGAAATAAAACCGACTTTTGGTGAAATTTATTTATCGGAAAATAAAACGATTTACATTGATCAAGAATATTCTTTGATTAAAAATGAATTTTCGGTTTATGAACAAGCTCAGCAATTTAACATCAAAAATCTTGAAGAACATGAGGTCAAAACAATTCTAGCAAGATTTCTTTTCTGGAAAAACGATTGGGACAAAAAATGTGAATTCCTGAGTGGCGGCGAAAAGATGAAACTTCTACTTTGCTGTCTTTCCATTCAGAATATTTCGCCAGATATGATAATTTTGGATGAGCCGACTAATAATCTGGACATCCAGAATATTGAGATTCTCACATCAGCAATTAATGATTATGAAGGAACTTTGATTGTGGTTTCGCATGATAATCGTTTTTTGGAAGACATTAATATTAATAAGACTATTTCGTTATAAAAAACGCCTCAATTAATCGAGGCGTTTTATTTATACTAATTTCGCAAGATAAATCTCAGCAGGCTTTTCTAATAAATTGGGCGCTTTTTCAACAAACTCTTTGATATAAGATTGCTGATTGTGAGCATCCAAACCTTCCTTACTTTTCCAAATCTCGTGGAAAATAAAAACTGTTTCATCTTCCAAAGCTTGCTGTAGATCATATTTTTCGCAAGCTTCTTCTTTTCTCGTATTCAGAACCATATGATCAAGAATCGATTTCAAATCCTGAACTGATTCCTTTTTTGCTTTTAAAATAGCTGTTAAATAGATTGACATTTATTTATTTTTTATTTAAATGAACTCCAGAATATCTTTATATACGGGTTTCCAATTCAGTTCTCTCCTAGCTTTATCCGCGTTACAGAAACTATTGGAGGCAAACCCAAAATGTGCTCCCGCTTGTCCGAAATATGCTACAGCTTCATTAATATCAATTGATTCAGCAAGATTCAGATGATATTTTTCAGAAATTTTATTAGCAATATTTTTAATATTGGAGCTGCCGTTTTCTACGTAAAATAAAGAACCAGCTTTTGCATTTTCTATAGCCAGAAAAAACAGCTCTGCTAAGTCCGAAATATGGACATTGGACCATATATTTTCTCCTTTTTCAATATATATTCCTGCATTTTTAGATTTAGAAAACTTTACAAGAGCTGGAATCTGGATACTTTCTTTCTTTAATCCTAAGCCTTGCCCGTAAACCATTGTTGGCACTATTACTATACTTCTAACGTTGTTCTTCGCCGAATTTAAAACTGCATTATTAATATAAACTCTTTGTACCATTTCCAATCTCGGAACTAACGGGAAATCTTCTGTAAAACAAAAATCACAAGCTTCTCCCTTTTCCTTATTACCAAAAATTGCCGAGCCGGAAGTAAAAACAAAAGTTTTTCCTGAGTTATCAAGTATTCTCAGAAAAGAATCTGCTGCAAAAGCATCATCAGCGGAATCTGCTGTATGAATTACAATATCTGCTTCGATACAAATTTTTCTCAGTAAATCCTCATCTTGAATATCTCCCAAAACTGCTTTGAAATTAAGATCCTCCACAGGCCTGATAAAGCCTTTGTTCCGAACCAAGCCAATGATTTTGTAGCCTTTATCCGAAAGCAATTTTGCAACAGAGCCACCAATATAACCAGTAATTCCTGTAATAAAAACCGTTTTTGCCATATTAGAGTTAATTTAAAACTTGAGATTCTTTATCTGCAAATACAGCTTTAAGATAATTTTTATATTCGATTTCATAATTATCGATTCGTTCCTGAGTTGCTTGTTTCTCCATATCGTGAAAATGGAAGCTTCCCAAGCTTTTCATTCCGGTGAAAGCATTCATCCTGTGAAAACCAAATAAAACGCCTTCATCAACAGAATGCTGATTGAAAAATTCGCCTTCCAAAGTGAAAGCCGTTTCCGGTGCATTCCAGCTTGTAGTTACGAAATAATGTTTTCCGTGCATCAAACCGCCAGTTCCGTAATTGATGGCTGGGTTAACTCTGGAACGGCCGTCGCTTTTATAAATGCCGTTGTTATGACCGGCCGTGAAAACTTCATCGATATAAAATTTCAGACGATTAGGAACCTGAAACCACCAAACCGGGAAATGATAAATGACAACATCTGCCCATTTAAAATTTTCTGCTTCATCGACCGGATTAAAATCGTCATTAATATTAGTTATTTTGATTTCAAAACCCTGTTCATAAAGTGTTTCCTTTGTCCATTTTGTAATGGTATTATTAAAACTGCCGCCGGAATGTGCAAATTTCTGCCCACCATTAATTATGAATATTTTTTTCATTTTTCTGACTTAATAATTTAACAATGCAAAGTTCCGACAGAAAAATAAATTATAAAAATAATATAAATTATATATTTGCATTATAATTATAATACAAAATGATAAATCTGGAATGGCTTAGAACTTTTAAAAGTGTCTATGAAACGCAGTCTTATACCAAAGCAGCGAAGGAATTGTATATTTCCCAACCTGGCGTGAGCCTTCATATTGGTTCGTTGGAAGCTTATGTTGGCTATTCTTTGTTCGAAAGGATTTCTAAAAAATTAATTCCGACAGAGAAAGCAAAGATTCTTTATAATTTTACTTTGGAACCGCTTCTAAAGTTAGAAACTGCCGAACAAACTTTTCATAAAACAACGAAAACCGAACGTCCAACTGTAAGTGTTGGGATGTGTTTTGAGACCTTTCAGTTCACTTTGGAAAAGCATATTCCTACTTTTGATTTTAATGTAATTATCCGGTTTGGATTATATGAACAGATGTTTTCGGATTTGGATAACGGATTATTGGATTTGATTATCACACCAAGAAAGACCAATCTCAAAAACCTGAATTTTGAGGCATTTTCCAAAGAAAAAATTGTTCTGATAAATGGAACCGGAACCGATACTTCCGAATTCCAAAAATTAATTAAAACCAATAAAATCGAAGAAGCGGAAAACTGGCTGAAACAGCAAATCTGGTACAGCACAGCAGCGGATATGGAGCACCTGAATAACTTCTGGAAAGCCAATTTTAACCGGCACCCTGATTTCAAACCAAATTATATCGTTCCAAATATCTGCTCGATTGTCCGTTGTTTAAGTGGGAATTCCGGGTTTTCCATCGTTCCCGATTTTCTATGCAAAAAAGAGATTGCAAATGGCGGAATCGAGATTACTTGGGAAGGCCATAATAAAATCGAAAACACTTTACACTTTGGCGAACGAACAAAAAATATGGTTCAAAACGAGATTGATGAAATTAAAAGTATTTTCAGGAATGAGAATTTTTAATTATTAAACCACAAAAGTCACAAAAGATATAATTTCGTTTAATGAATTTTTATTTACAAAAGGCTTCGAAAACCTCAGCCTGACAATGTAAACATTTTCAGCATAACCATTACCTATGTTAAGCGAAGCCGAAGGATTTTCATAGAATTACAGAACTTTCAATTCCAAATCAATGGATTTTCCGAAGAATTTTTTCGAAATTTTTTCGAAATTCTTGGTAATATCCGATAAGAAAAATTGATATGTTGTATTGTGATTTTCTTCGTTCAAAAGATGATGCTTGTCCAGAATCATTTTCAACTGATTGGCAACGATATTAGGAGAATCAATGACGCGAACACGGTTGCCATAGTATTGTTTGATTTCGTCAATCAAAAGCGGATAATGCGTACAGCCGAGAATCAATGTTTCGATATTTTTTAATTTATTATTACTCAAGTAATTATAAATAATCGAATGTGTAATCGGATGATTTTTAAAACCTTCTTCAATTGCAGGAACTAAAAGCGGAGTCGCCAGCTCATCAACCTTGATAAATTTGTTATGCTTGCGGATTGATTTTTTATAAAGTCCGGAATTAACCGTTGCTTTAGTCGCAATCACACCAACATTATTGTGGATTTCGTAAGATACTTTTTCTGCAACGGGATTAATCACATCAATCACAGGAACTCTATCTGCAACCAATGCCTGAACTTCCTGCAAAGCATTTGCTGTAGCAGTGTTACAAGCAATTACAATCGCTTTACAATTTTGCTCAAGCAAAAAATTGGTAATCTTTGTAGAATAACCGACGATAGCTTCACGGGATTTTTCACCATAAGGAAGATGTTTCGTATCACCAAAATAAATCAAATCTTCATTGGGCAACAGTCTTTTGATTTCTTTCGCCACCGTTAATCCACCAACTCCGGAATCAAAGATCCCTATTGGCTGATTGGCTGAAAGATGCGTGTAGTCGGCTTTTTTCTTTTTCAAGAGATGATATTTATCTATTATTTTGAACGCAAAGTCCGCAAAGTTTTTTTGACAAATGCAATGTTTTTTAAGTTCGCAAAGGCGTAAAACTCAGCAAAGATTTAGCTTTACAAAAATAAGGAAATTAACATTTAAAATCATAATTTTTGTCATTCCGTAGGAATCTCAGAGGTTTAGATTGACTTCGTCGAACCATTTCATTAGGTTTCCTACGGAATGACAAACGTAAAGTTTTATTAGAATAAAAAACTTAAACAATAAATAAATCACTTGCAATTCCGTCTGCCAGGAACCAATGCTGTTCAGGAATTTTGAGATAATTATCTTCTATTTTCAGAATACCGGATTCTAATTTTGGTTTGATTCCCTGATTGAGATAATCAATGATTTCAGAAGAAAAATTTTGATTGATTTTATTCAAATCTACACCCCAGATTGTTCTGAGTCCGATCATCATCATTTCATTGAACCGGTCTTTCTCGGAAAGGATTTCGGTTTCTTTTGGAAGAATATTTTGGTTCAGATTTTTGATATAGACTGGATTATTGGCAATATTCCAGCTTCTTTCCAAACTGCCGTTATAAGAATGTGCCGAAGGACCAATCCCTAAATACGGTTCGGATTTCCAATACGCCGAATTATGTTTGGAGTAAAATCCGGGTTTTCCAAAATTCGAAATCTCATAATGGTCAAAGCCATTATCTTTCAAGAAGTCTTTCATATAATAGAATTCCTGATTCTGTTCCGCTTCTTCGGGAGGGCTTACTTTTCCATTTTCGATCCATTTTTCCAAAGCCGTTTTGGGCTCAACCGTCAAAGCGTATGAAGAAACGTGCGGAACTTGTAATTCTACTGTTTTGTTAAGGTTTTCTTTCCAGATATCGAAATTGGAAGTGGGCGAGCCGTAGATCAAATCGATGCTGATATTTTCCAATCCAAAATCCTGCGCTCTTTTAATCGAACTTTCTGCTTCAGAAGCATTGTGTGCACGATCCATCAATTTCAAATCTTCATCAAAAAAACTCTGCGTTCCAATTGATAAACGATTGATTTCTGTATTGGATAATTCTTTAAGAAAATTTTTGTTCAAATCATCAGGATTAGATTCTAAAGTAATTTCGATATTTTCATCAAAACTGAAATATTTTTGAATCTCGTCAATCAGAGATTTGATTTCATCAACACTCAAGACAGAAGGTGTTCCTCCACCGAAATAAAGGGATTTCAGCGATTTATCATCGAGCTCATTATGTCTGAGTTGGATTTCTTTTTTTATAGCCGACAGCATCTCGTCTTTCAAATTAAAAGAAGTTGAAAAATGAAAATTACAATAGCTGCATTTTTGCTTACAAAAAGGGATGTGGAGGTAAATCATCTTTTAAAAACGTACAGAATCCAAGATATTAAAGCACCAATCAAAAATCCCGAAACATGAGCAATATTATCTGAATTTGTAACAAATCCAAAAAAAACATTTATTAGCAAATACCCAGATGTAATAAATATGATTATTTTATTTTCTTTGAAACCATCCATCAAACCTGCTCCAAATAAAGAACCAATTACTCCAAATATTGCTCCTGAAGCTCCCACCCCAATATAATCATTATGAAAAAGTAAAGTTGCAAGAAATGATAATAATCCCGAAATGAAATAAATCAAAGCCAACTTTCTTTCTCCAAAAATTTCTTTTGCAAAGAGACCGGCTAAGGCTAAAATAATCATATTATAAACGATATGCTGTAAACTACCGTGCATAAACATTGCTGTTAAGAATCTCCATAATTCTCCTTTCGCAATTTCAACGCTACTTAACGCTCCAAATTTAATTAAATCTTCTGTTCTTGGGGAGAACACATCAACACCTAAACACCCTAAAAGTAAGTAGTATCCAATATTAAGATTAATAATTATCGGTAAAAAAAAGTTCCCTCTTTTTGGAATCAAAAAATTAATTATGGATAAGAATTCGTCATTTTTCTTTTTATATTTTACATCTTTATAAGATATAAAAATCAATGAGAAAAGTAAGAGAGATAATCCTATTCCCAAAATTTTAAAATACCAGTAAAAAACAGAAATCGCATCTTTGGATTTGTTTGAAACAGGTTTAAGAATGAGAGAAAATTTATCTTGATTCCCTATTAATTTATTAAAATTTTCTTTCTCATCAGATTCAAAAACTTTTTCAAAATTATGAACTTTAGAAAAGTTTTTATTTTTGAAATAATCAACGGTATTTTTATAAAATGTTTTAAACGCAATTTCTTTTTTTTCTTTTGACAAACCGTAACTGATTGCTGTATCTTTAATTTCAGAGTACCAAACCTTGGAATTATTATTAGCAGACGTAGAATCTTTAAAGATAGGCGCAATAAAGAAAATCTGCATTTTTAATTTATCTCCATTTTTGCCCACTACTTTTGTTTGTAAATCTGCTTTGGCGAGACTTTCAGCAACATATAATTTTTTGATATTATAAGTAGATATATTATGGTCAAATTTAATCTCAGATACATTATTAATTGTAATACTCTTATAAAAATATTTTGTAAAAAACATCTGAGAATTTACAAGGAGACCTAAAATTAATATCCAGCTTAATAAGATGTAAAAGAAATTATCTTTCGTTTTATCTTTAAATTGAAGAACTATGAATCTATTTCTAATTAAAATAACCGAAACAATAGAAATCACAAAAGGAATAAGAAACTCCCAAGTAATAAGTTTTATATCGATTTCTAATTTATACTCCAAAAAGTATCTGAGAATAAAACATGTAAAAGTTGAAATAAAAATTGCCAATAATAAAACTGGCAAAATACTTTTAACTTTTTTAAAATAATCTTTCATTATCTATATCTAAATCCTCTAGTATTGATAAAGTTTTCGATATTAAATCCTATTGACAACATAAAACTGTTCCCAAAATTTTCAGTCAGTTCCGAAACACCAAAGTTGTAGACTGCACCAAAAGTAAAATTCCCTACTCTTCCTTTGATAATTGGTGACATTCCCAGATTCTGACTTCCAACAGCACTTTTTGCGCTTCTAAAACTAATCCCGGCAGAAACATTGTTCTTTTCTCCAAAAACGGTTGCCATTAAATTATAATCAAAAATTCTTGAAGAATTGGTATTAAGATTCATCATCAAAGACGGTGTCAAATACATCCCGTCTATGAAATGCCAGTCATATCCAGCATTGAAATAAAATTTAGTTGGTGATGGTTCTATTCCGTTATCAATTGGCAGTGTATTGCTGATCGGAATGTCCACAACAGAAACTCCTGCAAAAAAATGTCTGTATTTAACAGCTGTTCCAATATTGACGTACGCCAGAAAAATATCGTTGGTATTTTCACCTAGTACCTGGTCGCCCTGCTGCTGGGCATTTAGCTGGGTATAATCAATATTCATGTTATAAAGATTAGTACCTATCCCGAAAGAAAATTGATCCTGACGATCTTCCTCATCCGTAATTGGGATAAAATAAGATGCACCCAGCATCAGTCCATTGGAAGAAATCGGTCCATTCTGATCCCTAAAAAAGGAAATACCCGCTCCGACTCTGTCAAAAACATTAGCATGCAGTCCAATTGACTGTACATTTGGAGATTCACTTAACTGTGAAAACTGTTTCTGATAATTCAGATTCAGAACTACATCATCAGTCTTTCCCAACAATGCAGGGTTGAACAAAAAGTCTCCATCAACAAGATATTGCTGATAAAACGGTAAAGTTTCCTGCGCTTTGGTTTCAACAAAAAAACTGGTAATTAACAGTAATAATATTTTATAGAATCGGTAATTTTTCTTCACAATACAAATATATAAAACTCTAGTTATTATCTAAATATTTTCTCCAACGTTCTGCCGCATCCTGCATATCCTTTGGCATTGGACTTTCAAAATACATTTCTTTTTTTGTCACAGGATGGATAAAGCCAAGTGTATGTGCATGTAATGCATGTCTTGGCAAAACCTCGAACACATTTTGTACAAACTGCTTATATTTTGGCAAATTAACGCCTCTCATTATTATATTACCTTCATATCTTTCATCATTGAACAATGTATGACCGATATGTTTCATGTGTGCACGGATCTGGTGAGTTCTTCCCGTTTCCAACTTACATTCTACCCAGGTTATATAACGAAAACGTTCCAAAACTTTGTAATGCGTAACAGCATGTTTGCCTTGACTCCCATCAACATAGGTGTACATCTGCATTCTGTTTTTTGGATGCCTGCCGATATGTCCTGTTATTGTTCCTTCGTCATCCTGAACATTACCCCAAACAAATGCCCAATACAAACGTCTTGTTTTCCTGTCAAAAAATTGTTTTGCAAGATGACTCAGCGCATATTCATTTTTTGCAATAACTAACAATCCTGAAGTATCCTTATCAATTCTATGGACCAATCCTACTCTATCCAGGTCTGAATTATAACTTGGATCTTTTGAAAAATGGAATGCCAGTGCATTTACCAAAGTTCCGTCCCAATTTCCAAATCCGGGATGGACAACCATTCCGGCATCTTTGTCAACGACCACAATGTCATCATCTTCATAAACGATATTAATTGGAATATCTTGTGGAATGATGACATTTTCTCTTGGCGGATGTGCCAATAAAACACTGATTTCGTCTCCCGGTTTAACTCTGTAATTTTGTTTTACAGGGTTACCATTAACAACAACATTACCAGCCCGGCAAGTCTGCGATATCTTATTGCGGGAAGAGTTCTGACGATGAATCAGCAAAAATTTGTCAATACGAAGCGGTTCCTGATTTTTATCGACTTTGATGTTAAGATGCTCAAACAGGCCACTGTTTTCTTCATCAGCAGAGATACTATCGGTTAAATCTTCTTCTAAGAAATCTTCGTTTTCGTCCAGCATATTCTAATTTTAAAAAGGCTTCAACTAATTGTTGAAGCCTTAATTTTCTTTATTCTATTACCACTTTTTTAGGCTTAGGCTTATCTACCGGTTTTGTGGTAGATGGTTGTGAAGCCGTTGTATTTTGTTTGACAGCAGGTGACGTTGTGACCGATGCTTTTGTCTGTTGATTATTTGTAACAGCCTTAGGTTTTGGTGCCGCAGTCGTTGCAGTATTTGCAGGCTGATTGTTTGAAGCAGCAGGTTTCTGTTCAATAGTTGGCACTTCTTTATATTCTATCGGAGCCAATGTTGTATCAATTTTCGGACGATACATATCATCCAGCTGTTTGATTTTATTCTGCAGTTCTGCTGGTGTCTTCTTACTTGCCCAAAGATCGATCTGCATCCCCTGATCCCTGAGAGATCCAAATTCCGGATCCTGATAATAAACAATATCGGAATCATCTTTTCCTCCGTCTTCGTGTTCCACAATTCCAACTTCGAATAAAGCCTGTGCAATGATTTTTTTCGCCTCCTGAACTGTTCTTCCAACTACATTAGGGATAGAAACATTTCTAAGAGGTCCTGAACCAATCACCAGATCCACTGCAGAAAACCTAGGAATCTGAGTTCCCGGTTTCACACTTGTTCCATTATATATAATCCTAAGAACCGCATCCCGCTGAATACTCGGTTCATAAAGTGTATCTCCAACTTTCAACCCAACAAGATTCAGCTGATTAAAAGCCAATCCTTTATATCTGTCAATAATATCAGGGATTGCCACCTTTGCCCATGTTCTCGGATTAACTTTAAGTGTAATGATTCTTCCGTTTTTCACATTAGCTCCGGGATTCGGATTAACAGCTAAAACCTGAAACGGGCGAAACTTAGGATCATATTTGAAACTGTCCACTTCATATTCCAGC
>MKVE01000027.1:132939-178262 GCA_001898785.1 Chryseobacterium sp. 36-9
CTATATTAAGTAATACTTTCCAATGGAAAAGTGATTTGAACATAATGATTCTTTTTCAGAAATAGTAACGCAAATATAGATAATTAAATTGTATTACTGATTTGTGAACATGGCAAAAAAGAAAATCGATCAATTGTTATAAAAACCTTATTTTTGTGCTTTGAAATATATATGGAGTCTATACAAATTCACGATAAAAGTTTCGTACCTTACCTGAAACATGATGAGATTCAGGAAATTATAAAACAATTAGCCCTTAGAGTTTACGAAGATTACAAAGATGAAACTCCTATTTTTGTAGGCGTTTTGAATGGTGTAATTATGTTCTTCTCAGATTTTTTAAAATATTATCCCGGAAAATGTGAAATTGCTTTTTTGCAGGTAAGTTCTTATTCCGGAACACAATCCACCGGTATTGTTTATAAAAAAATGGATCTTACGAAAGATGTTGTGGATCGCCATATCATTTTGATGGAAGACATTGTGGATACTGGGAATACTTTAGAAAACCTTTTTGAATATTTCAAAAGCACGCAACGTCCAAAATCATTAAAAGTGGCATCTCTTCTGCTGAAACCCGATGTTTTCCAGAAAGATTTTACTATTGATTATGTTGCGAAAGAAATCCCCAACAAATTTGTCTTAGGTTACGGATTGGATTATGATGAGCTAGGCAGAAACCTACCGGATCTTTATCAGTTAGAGGAAGGCAGAATCAATCATTAATTACTCAAGAAAAAGAAATAAATCATCAATAAATTAAAGAAATTATGATCAACATTGTTCTCTTTGGCCCTCCAGGAAGCGGAAAAGGAACCCAAGCCCAACATCTTATTGAAAAATTTAATCTGAAACAGATTTCGACAGGAGATCTTTTCCGTTACAATATGAAAAACAATACAGAACTGGGCAAATTAGCAAAATCATATATCGATAAAGGAGAACTTGTTCCAGACAAGGTAACAATAGATATGTTAATTGATGAGTTGAGAAAACCAACAGAAACCAACGGGTTTATTTTTGATGGTTTTCCCAGAACGGCAAATCAGACAGAAGCTTTGGAAACCATCGTGAAGGACGAGCTGGGAGCTGAGATCAGCATTTGTCTTTCTTTGGTTGTTGAAGATGAAGTTCTGGTACAAAGACTTCTTAAAAGAGGAGAAACCAGCGGAAGAACAGATGATTCTAACGAAGATATTATCCGAAACAGAATCAAAGAATATTACACCAAAACTGCAGAAGTTGCAGAATTATACAAAAAACAAGGTAAATATGTAGAAGTTAACGGGATTGGTGAAATCTCCGAGATCTCTGAAAAATTATTTGCTGAAGTAGAAAAGATTAAATAGAACTTGTTGATGGTTCTCAGTTGATGGTCTCGAAACAATCACTATCAACTGGCAACTGGCAACTGACAACTAATAGATTATGTCCAATTTCGTAGATTACGTAAAAATTCATTGTAAAAGTGGTCACGGTGGTGCTGGATCAGCCCATCTCCGCAGAGAAAAATACATCCCAAAAGGCGGTCCCGATGGTGGTGATGGCGGACGTGGCGGCCATGTTATTATGAGAGGTAATGCCAACGAATGGACACTTCTACCCCTTCGCTACACACGTCACGTAAAAGCAGAGCGTGGAGAGAACGGTGGAAAAAATCAATTGACCGGCGCTTATGGAGCAGATGTTTATATCAATGTACCATTAGGAACCATTGCTAAGAATGAAGACGGTGAAATCATCGGCGAAATCTTAGAAGATGGCCAGGAAATCATTTTGATGGAAGGCGGAAAAGGAGGACTTGGAAATGAGCACTTCAAATCGTCTACCAATCAAACGCCAAGATATGCGCAGCCAGGAATGGAAGGACAGGAAGGTTATGTTATTTTTGAATTAAAAATCTTAGCAGACGTTGGTCTGGTCGGATTTCCGAATGCCGGTAAATCGACTTTGTTATCTGCAGTTTCTGCTGCAAAACCAAAAATTGCAGATTACGCTTTCACCACTTTAACGCCTAACCTTGGGATCGTGGAATGGAGGAATTACAAATCTTTTGTAATGGCTGATATTCCCGGGATTATAGAAGGTGCGGCTGAAGGAAAAGGTCTTGGCCACCGATTTCTTAGGCATATAGAGAGAAATTCGATTTTATTATTTCTCATTCCTGCAGATTCCGAGGATCATTTTCAGGAATTTAAAATTTTGGAAAATGAATTAAAAGAGTATAATTCAGAATTAGTGGATAAAGATTTTATTTTATCTGTTTCCAAAGCTGATTTACTTGATGAAGAATTAAAGAAAGAAATCGTTGCTGAATTCCCGGAAAACAGACAACCCTTATTTTTCTCTGGTGTTACGGGTGAAGGTCTTCAGGAACTGAAGGACGCTATCTGGAAAAAATTGCACGGATAAAACTAATAACTCCCATGAAAAAAATCTCTTTGCTATTATTATTAGCAGCATCTTCTTTGTCGTTTGCACAAACTCATTTTGGTGTAAAAGCCGGATATATTAATTCATCTTTAAAATGGAAATCCTCTCCTGACACGTTCTGGGAAGACTTTTCTGACTTCGATTCTAAATCATATTTTTATGTTGGAGGTTTTGCAGAATATTTTCTAACTCATAAGTTTGCATTGCAGGGAGAACTTATTTACACAAAACTGGGTGGTAAAACGGCTGTTGATTTGTATGACTTTGTAGGAAATGAAATCATACAAGGCGGAACAATGGAATTGAAATATAAATATTCACAGATTCAAGTTCCGATTTCGGCTAAGTATTATATAATCGACCAATTTTCTGTTTTAGGAGGATTTAATTTGGGATTCAATGTGGATTCTAAAATTAAAAGCGATTTTATGATCAATGGAAATTCTTCTAACAAACTGGAAAATGTAAAATCCATTAATGCATTTCCTTTTATAGGAACCGAATTTCATTTTAATAAAAATATTTTTGCTGACGCCAGATATAATTTTGGAGTCTCCAATATCAACAAAGAAGGAATTGATACAAGAGTAAGTTTCTTCCAAATTGGGCTGGGATACCGTTTTAAATAAAATTCAGTTTATTAAATAATTAACAAATGTCTTGTTTTTAGGTAAAAAAAATATCATTTTTACTTATTAATAACCATTTCCAAATTATTTATATAAAATGAAGAGAGTTTTATTTTATTGTTTATCTTTATTTCTTAATTACTGTTATTCACAATGCAATAGTTATTCCGGTTGTAATCCCAATACTGGTCTTTATTCTAATAATGATCCAGAGAATATAGACTATGATAATATCATTACTGCTTTTCATACAAGTGTTATTAAAGATGCATTTAATAATTACAAAATATGGGGAGCATTTGCTAATGCAAACGGAGTAGACCCTGTATTATCTCCACAATACATTAATGCAACCAATTATCCTGGGTTAACAGGAGATATAATGAAAGTAGCACTAGGTTCAAGTGGTGCTCCACAATTAATTGTTCTTACCAGTGATGGGTTATTTGTTTCAGGATATCCTGGAATGGTTATTCCTATAAGTATAAAGTCGAACAACAGTTTTGGAAGAATTAAAGTTAACGGGAATTCTAATGGTCTTCCTTCTGGTGTAATGCCAGCTGATGTTAAAATGTTGTTTGCTACTACAAGTTCTCTTACAATAACAACTTGCTCAGGTAGAGTTTATGTTCTAAGTGAATTGCCGCTTGCTCGTGGCAATGGACAAACAGGAAATGATCGCGAGTGGGCTACAGTCATGGAAAATCCTACCACTCCATTATCAGATATAATAGTTGCTAGAGGACAAAAAAACATGGGTTTTGCGCTAAAAAAAGACGGAACATTATGGACGTGGGGAGAAAATGTCTTTTCTGGTAAAAGTACCGACGGACGTAATGAAATTTACGATTTTGCAACAAAAATGATTTTACCTTCAACTATTCATGGGATTAAAATGATACAAGTTGCAGCGCAAGGCAATAGTAATTATCATACATACTATTTGCTCGATACAAATAATACTTTATACTGCTTAGGTTATAATACAAATGGTGCATTTGGGTTTAGAACATACCCAATTGTAAAAACGTGGACACCTTCGCAATATCCAGATGGGAAAATAACAGATGATATCAAATGGATTACCTCTAATGAACATGATAATTTTTTTACAAACCTGGGAATTATTAATAAAAATGGAACAGTTTATACTGCAGGAGACAATTCTGGTGGTATGATAGGCCATGACAATTACGGTATAAATTATTTTAAAATACCTAACGGCATATCTTCTAACGATGTTATTACATCACTTGAAGTTGGAGGACATTGCACAGCTGCTATAAAAAAAGGTACATCTCGCTATGGATATGTTGGGCATCGTATTCAGGGATCTATGGGAGACGGTGTTCCTGATATTGATTCTATTGGTATTTATGAAGACACATTTGATTTTGTTACAACACCAATCATTAATGTATGTGGTGTTAGCTGTACAGAACCAATTATAGAAAACAACTCACCACTTTGCTTTAATGACAATGCCAATTTCACAATAAGAAGCACTCCAAATGACAAGATAACATATTCTCTTAATAACGATGCTGAACAAACAGTAACAATTGATAATACAGGCATTTATACAATAAATATTCCTAAAGCAGATAAAAAACAAACGTTAAAAATTATAAAGTTTTCGAATGCTGTCTGTGACCAGAATGTTAGTATCATATCTGAAGACCAAATTATAAACAATTCTAATATCCGGATTGAAGAAACTGGAAAAAACTCGATCAATATCATTGTAGTTGGAGGGACCCCAAAATACGAATATCAGCTTTTAGATGAGGACGGAAACATTACTTTTCCTTGGCAAACAAGTAGTAGTTTTTATAACTTATCTACTCATTTTTATCAAATCCAAGTCAGAACAGAAAATACAGATTGTATTTCTAACTATGATTTTATATTTCTTGACTTACCTAACGTTATCACTCCAAATGGTGATGGGAAAAATGATGTTCTGGATTTATCATTCTTAAAAAAGGCAACCAACTCTACATTAGAAATTTTTGACAGATATGGAAGAAAAGTGCTAAGCCTCAATAATAATTCTTCCCATCAGGATTATAAAAATTTCTTTACCGGTACTTATTGGTATATATTTACTAATGAATATGGGGGGAAGAAATCTGGTTGGATCGTCGTCAAAAATCGTTAATTTTTAGTTATTGATAGATAAGGAATAGTTTTTGTATCCAATCGAGCTAATAATCTTATTATGAAATATATATTAAGCCTTTTAGTTTTTGTGGGACTAATGTCTTGTACCACTTCCCAGACTACTAAATATTCAAAAATTGAATACGAGGTAGGTCCTTGTTTCGGATTTTGCCCGATTTATAAAATCACTATCGATTCTAATAGAAATGCCATTCTGGAAGCTGAGCATTTTAATTTCTCTCAAGGTGAAGGCCGCGGAGATCTTGATAAACCAAGGGAGGGAACTTTTAAATCAACTGTCAGCAAAGATGATTATGATAAATTGATTGCTTTGACTGACGAAGCCAACATCAAATCTTTAAAAGACAAATACGAGGACAAACAAATTATGGATGCTTCCAGAACTCATTTGAGAGTTTATTTCTCTGACGGAGGCAAAAAGGACATCGCAATATCTGCAGGCGAAAAACCGGAAAAACTTACAAAACTTTACACCTACATTTCTGAATTAAAACAAAAACAGAAATGGGAAAAGATAAAATAATATTAATTATTTTTCAACTACCTTTGCAAAATACAATTCCTTCTGATTATGGAAGGAATTTTCTTTTAATTAAAAACATTTCAATTGAATTTTGAACAATTAGGTTTAATCAAACCAATATTAGACGCACTTAAAACCCAAGGTTACGAACAGCCGACACCCATTCAGGAAAAAGCAATTCCACCTATTTTACAAGGCAAAGATCTTTTAGGAAGCGCACAAACAGGAACAGGAAAAACCGCTGCATTTGCGATTCCTATTTTGCAAAATCTTTCCGACAAGCAACAATTTAGAAATCAAATCAAAGCTCTGATTCTGACTCCTACAAGAGAATTAGCCATACAAATCGATGAAAACTTCAAAGCATACAGCAAAAACCTAAAACTAAAATCTCTGGTGATTTTTGGTGGCGTAAAGCAGCATCAGCAGGAACAGGATCTTAAAAAAGGTGTTGACATTCTGATCGCTACGCCAGGAAGATTATTGGATTTTATTTCTCAGGGCATTATCAAGCTTCATCACCTGGAAATATTTGTTTTGGACGAAGCTGACAGAATGCTGGATATGGGATTTGTTCACGATGTAAAAAGAATCCTGAAACTGCTTCCTGCCAAAAGACAGAACCTTTTCTTCTCCGCAACCATGCCGAAAGAAATCGCAAAATTGGCTTCTGAAATCTTAGTAAATCCAGTAAAAGCAGAAGTTGCACCGGTTTCTTCTACAGCAGACACCATTCAACAAAGTATTTATTTCGTAGAAAAAGATAATAAAAATGACTTGCTGATTCATCTATTACAAGATGAAAAACTGGATCAGGTTTTAGTCTTTTCCAGAACCAAATATGGTGCTGACAAGATCGTAAAAAAGTTGGTTAAATCAGGAATTTCGGCTCAGGCAATCCATGGAGATAAATCCCAGAATGCAAGACAAAATGCACTGAACAATTTCAAGGAGAAAAAAACCAGAGTTTTAGTCGCAACTGATATTGCTGCAAGAGGAATTGATATCGATGAACTAAAATATGTTGTCAATTATGAATTATCTGACGTTTCCGAAACTTATGTTCACAGGATTGGAAGAACCGGAAGAGCAGGTTCAGAAGGCACTTCTTTTTCGTTTGTTGACGGTTTGGATTTAGCTAATCTCAGAAACACGGAAAAACTGATCGGGAAGAAAATCCCGGTGGTTAAAGATCACCCTTTTCATACTGATGATTTGGTTGAACAGAAAAGAGATAGCAATAACAAACCTTTTACACCAAAGCCCAAACCACAGCAGAAAAGTGAAATTGGATTTAAAAAGCCTAAAAATAAAGGATTTTTTAGAAAGAAATAAAAAAGAAAACCGGAAACAACTTCCGGTTTTTTATATTTTAAATAGTTTTAAAGCATTATCTGTCGTGACTCTGTCAATCTCCGTAAAATTAGTTTTATAAATATCTACCAGTTTTCCGGCAACTAATTCTAAGTAAGCGCTTTCATTTCTTTTTCCACGATAAGGCACTGGTGCAAGATAAGGCGAGTCGGTTTCCAGAACAATTTTATCTAACGGAATTTCGTTCAGGAATTGATCTATCTTACCATTCTTGAAGGTCACTACTCCACCGATTCCCAGTATAAAATTAAGATCAATTGCATGATTCGCTTGTTCCAGATTTCCCGAGAAGCAATGGAAAATCCCGCGTAGTTTCGGATGTTTTTTTCTTTCCAATACTTCAAAAGTCTCATCAAAACTTTCTCTGGTGTGGATGACTATTGGAAGATCTTTTTCTATCGCCCAATCGATCTGTTGTTCAAAAGCCTTGACCTGAATATCCAGAGTCGACTTGTCCCAATATAAATCAATACCGATTTCTCCAATAGCTACAAAATCTCTTTGATCCAGGTAATTACGAACCAATTGTAATTCTTTTTCCCATGATTCCGGTTGGACAGAACAAGGATGCAATCCCATCATTGAAAAAATTGTTCCTGGATATTCGGTTTCCAGAAGCAACATTTTCTGATGTGTTTCCGAATCTATTGCCGGCAGGAAAAATTTTCCAACACCTTTATCCAAAGCCCTTTGAATCATTTCTGCACGGTCTTCGTCAAATTGATCAGAATATAAATGGGTGTGAGTGTCAATCATATTAATGATGAGTGATAAATGATGATTCAAAATGTAAAAATTTATAATTCATCATTTATAATGACTAAAATATTTTATGTTTTACTTTATTTTGTTGTTCCTTGATTTTAAGGTTGATTTTATCCAGGAACTCCAGATATTTTGGATTTTTATCATCCGCAGTTTTATGGTTCAGGGCTGTGATGATCTTATTATTTTCGTTAATAAAAACTTTGGTCTCATCTGAAAAATAAGCATTCCCGAATTTTTCCCAAATGTATTGCACTGCCTGTGAATTAGGGTGAATCAAATCGTCTTTGTAAAAACGGTAATCCCGCAGATCATCCATCAATATCTCATAAACAGGAAGATAATGGCAGTTTTCTTTTCCAGGAATCGTCTCGTGAATAGCTGTTATTAATTTTGATTTACTTAGTTGATTTTCAACAATTCCATCCTTTGTATGACGAACCGGCGAAACTGTAAATAAAATCTGGACATCATCCTTGCAGATATCTTTCAGAATGTCAATCGTTTGAGTGATTGATTCAGTTAGTTCCTGATGTGTCAAAAATCGTTTCTCAAAAAACTTTTGTGGAATCTTGTGACAATTGGCTGCTAATTTCTTTTTTGGAAGAAATTCATAGATGTAGGATGTTCCAAAAGTGATGATTACAAAACTCGTATTTTGTAAAAACTGATTGGCTTCTTCTATATTCTGATTGATTTTCTCAAGAGATTTATGTGCATATCTGGAATCAAAAGACGAATGATGATCCAGACTGATGTAATTATCATTGGCCAAGATCAAATCATTTTCCTGATATTCTTTGGCATCGTAAACTTGCTGAATCGCCTGAAAAACCGAATATGGATTGAAAATAGTTCCGAAAGGATTATTCAGAGTCTGAATCTGACCTTCAGAAAATTTCTCGTGCATCTCCATTGCAAAGCAAGAACCAATCGAAAAGATACAGTCCTCGATTCCTATTTTTTTCCCACTTTCATTAATCTCTACTTCTGTCCTGAATTTCATTTTGCTAATTCATTGATTTGTTGATTTGGCAATGTGATGGATTAATTTTCAAATCATCGCATTATCAAATTATGATATTAACTCTCTCTTCTCAAAAGATAATTAGCCAATTCCCGGAATGGTAATTTCTTTTCGTCAGAAAGATTAATTTTATCAAGGTAACTTTGTCCTATCTCGTTATGTTTCTGAATTAATCTCAGAACTTTATCATCTACTTTGGTTCTACGAAAGATTTTCTCTACACTGTAAACTTTGTCAACATTATCTGTTTTTTTAGAATACCAGTAATTCAGTTCAGATAATTCTTCTTCGTTGGCGTGTTCAAGTGCTAAGAGATAAAGAATTGTTTTTTTATTTTCGTAGATATCACCTGCATGTTTTTTTCCAAATTGTTCCTGATTTCCGAATACATCCAGATAATCATCCATAATCTGGAACGCAATCCCGATATGTTTCCCGAAGTTATACATCGCTTCTGCATCTTCTTCCGAAGCTCCTGCAATCAATGCACCGATCTGGAATGATGAAGCGCTTAAAACACCTGTTTTGAAGGTAATCATCTGGATATAATCATCGTAAGTCACATTCGACATATTTTCAAAATTGATATCGAATTGTTGACCTTCACAAAGCACAGCTCCGGTCTCAGAAAATATTTTGATGCATTTTTTGAATAATTCCGGTTCCAGATCCTCAAAAAACTGATAAGCTTTAATTAACAAGGCGTCTCCGGAAAGAATACCAACATTGATCCCGTGAAGCGTGTGGATTGTTGGTTTGTTTCTTCTCAATGGTGCTTCATCCATAATATCATCATGGATCAATGTGAAATTGTGGAAGAATTCTATTGCCAAAGAAGGCTTCAAAGCTTTTTCCAGATCACCCTTAAACAGATCGCAAGCCATCAGAACCATAATCGGACGAAGTCTTTTTCCACCATGTGAGATGATGTAGTTCATTGGACTATACAACTCGTCCGGCTTGTTGGTGAAAGTATGTTTCTCTATAGCGTCCGCTACAATTTTCTGATACTGATCTAGAAATTCCATTTAAAAAAACTTGTTTACGGCAAAAATACGATTTTTAAATACTTTTCAAATAAAATACTCCGACAAACTGCCAGAGTATTTTGTTTAAAGATGACTTCGATATTTTAACTAATAATTATCAATTCCTTATCTGAATTTTTCTTGAAACCGAGTTTTGATTTTGTTTCAAATTAATAATATATAGCCCGGATTTAAAACCTTCATTTGCTAATGAAACGAAATGCATTCCTTTTTTATCCGAGATTTTTTTTTCTTTTTTGATTTTTCTGCCTTGCATATCCCATATTGTAAGATATGTTTCTCCATTTTCTGAGAGACAAAAATTAATCCCCGGACGATTTCCGCTTATCGTTTTCATATTTTTCAGTTGGCAGGTTTCAGAATTATCAGAAACAGATAAATTTTCCTGATTATAGATCTCCGTTTTTTTCAAATATTGCTGCTCAAATCCTCCGGAACAAATCAATTTCCAATTGCCATTCAGAAAAACTGAAGCTGCATTTCCCGTATTCCAAGCTGTGGGCTTATTCGTTAATTGCGACCAGGTATTATTTTCAACGTCAAAAAAATAATTTTCATTGGTATAAGTATCAAATGTATTATCGGTTGTTCCTCCTATAAGAATCAGTCCATTGTTCCAAGGCTGAAGTTCAAAAAAGGTTCTTGTCTGGCCGGGAAAAGAAGTTCCTTGTGTCCAATTGATAACCGAACGATTATTCTGATCTATCTCTCCAATCCAAACGTTGTTCCAATAAGTTGTAGAGAAAGTACCATTAGAACCGCCAACATAAACCAATTTGTTACCCGAAATAGAAACTGCACCATAGGAAAGTGAAGTTCCCGGAGAGGGAACTGGATTACATTCCCGCCATTTGTTTTTGTTGATATTATAGACAAAGGTTTTTTCCGAGTTATAACTTCCTACCACATAGATTAAACTGTCTTGGTAAGGGACCGCATCTCCATCTGTAAAAGACCTTGGAAAATCTGCTGCATTATTCCACAAATCATTTTCTATATTATACTTATAAACTTTTCTAGTAACAGTTCCCGGTGTTGTGACCATTCCTCCGATGATGAAAATATTGTCTCCTATTCTTGCGCTTGCTGCGCCTAAAATCGGTGTTGGAACATTTTGTTTTGCATCCCAAACATTGGTTTTGATATTGTAACGGTAGGTTTTGTTGGAAATAATTCCCTGATCATTCCTGCCACCAATAATATACATATAGGCATTATCATTCGGATCAGTGTAAGAAATTGTATTTCCTGCTCTGATTCCTTCCGGCATATCTGCTCCTATTGTCCATTGTCCAAAGAAAACCCCGCAAAAGACAAACAATAAAATAAATGGTAATAATTTTTTCATTTTTTTATTAAAATTAATTAGTAAAAAAGATTGAAAAGACCGAGTTGCAGTACAAAACCTAAAGAGATTCATATACACCATTTTTTAATCTTTTTATAACATCCAGGCTGTTGATTTGAAAAATGTAGCCGTTGGTATATTCAAAAGTGTAATTGGTTAAAATTATTAACATCTGAAAGTTAAAAGATGTAGTTTTACCTTATGAAAAAACGGTTTGTCAGACATTTCACATTTTGGTTATTCTATTTGGTATTAGAAGTTTACACAGAATATTACTGGATGGAAATCCAGTACAAGCAATCTGTATATTCAACATTTGTTCACGCATTATTAGAGGAATTTTTGACGATATTAATCATCAAAATGCCGATGGGATATTTAATGCTGAATTTAATTTCAAGATTCAGAAACAAGAAAAATAACCTCAGATTGATTATTTTATTATCATTGATATTAATTGCATTTTCGGTTTTGGGTTATCTGTTTTTAGTTTACTTTATTGTGCCTTACATTTATCCGCATCTCAAGATTGTAGGAATATACGGTTACGGTGGAATGCTGAATTCTTTTATGGATAAGATTTTCCTGGCGTGTGTGATGATTGCTCTTTATGAATATTCAGCCGGTCAAAAAATGAAACAGCGCGAGTTAATATTAATAAAAGAAAAAACCGAAGCAGAACTGAGCTTTCTAAAATCTCAAATCAATCCACACTTTTTGTTTAATACTTTGAATAATATTTATGCTCTAGCAAGAGAAAAATCAGATAAAACGGCTGATATTATTTTAAAATTATCCGGCCTTCTGCGGTTTATGCTATATGAAACCAGGGGAAAATTTGTTCCTATTTCCAAAGAGATTCAGTTCATCAATACTTATCTGCAAATACAGAAAATCCGTTTTGATGACCGATTGAAAATCGAATTTGAAAATCTTATAGACAATAAAGAAAAATTGGTTTTACCTTTGATACTAATTCCGTTTTTGGAGAATGCTTTCAAACACGGTGCAAGCGAAAGTACAGATAAAAAGTTTATAAACATCAATATCGAACTCAAAGGTAATATATTGAACTACAGCATCATTAATTCTTTTGAAAATAATGAGATTGAAAAAAATACAGGTATTGGTCTGATTAATTTTGAAAGACAGCTGAAACTGGTTTACAATGATTTTCGTTTGCAAACCGGAGCAGAAAATAATATATTCACAGCATCACTCTATGTTAACCTGAATTCTTATGAACCTGAAATGTATAATAATTGAAGATGAACCGCTAGCTGTGAATGTAATGAAAGATTACATCCAGCAGATTCCTTTTCTGGAACTCATAGCCGTCTGCAATGATGCAATAAGTGCAATGCAGAAGCTGAGTGAGCATCAAATCGATCTGATGTTTCTTGATTTGCATCTGCCGAAAGTCAAAGGCCTTGATTTCTTAGCTGCCATCAAAAATCCGCCAAAAGTGATTATTACGACAGCCTATCACGAATTTGCCGTGGAGAGTTATAAATATCAGGTTTTGGATTATCTTTTGAAACCCATTGAATTTGAAAGATTTGTGACTTCTGTTCTGAAAGCTTTACCCGTGGACTCAAAATCAGATAATCAAAAAACAAATGAACCTGAATTTCTTTTCTTTACGGTTAATAAGAAAAGAGCAAAAATTCAGGTTAGTGAGATTCTTTATATAGAAAGTCAAAAAGAGAACATTAAGATTGTTCTAAAAGAAAAGACAATCATTACCCGGCACTCTATTAGCGAACTTGAAAAAACTCTGCCTTCGGATTTTATTCGTATCCATAGGTCTTTTATTATTTCAAAAAACAAAATAGATACCTTTGATTCCCAATCTGTAGAAATTCAAAACAAATCAATTCCTATAGGAAGAAACTATAAAAACTATATTAAAGATTTATTAGAATATTAAAAAAACAACACTACAATCAGATAAGTAATCCCTGCGATAATTGCACTAATTGGAATTGTAAGTACCCAAGCCCAAAGTAAACTAACGGTAACACCCCATCTTACAGCTGATACTCTTTTTGTTAATCCAACACCAATGATTGATCCTGTAATGGTATGAGTTGTAGAAACCGGGATTCCCAAATGATCTGTAATAAATAATGTCACAGCACCTGCCGTTTCAGCGCTTACCCCTTCCAAAGGTGTTACTTTTGTAATTCTTGTCCCCATTGTTTTAATGATTTTCCAACCACCACTCATTGTTCCAAGACCTATTGCTAAGAATGACACAAACGGTACCCAAAGGTAATGCTGTGCAAAATAGGCAAATCTCTCGGATTCAGGAATGCTAAGATATTGTGGGTCGTGTATCATATTAACATGAAAATAGATCATTGCTGCGCCAATAATTCCCATTACCTTCTGTGCATCATTGGTTCCGTGACCAAGACTGAATAATGCTGATGAAACCAACTGCAGCTTTTTAAATGCACGTTCTGCCTTGTGAGGATTTGATCTCTTGCAGATGTTTACAATAATCAATGTGATGATAATGGAAACAAACATTCCGATAAAAGGCGCCAGGAATATGAAAAGGAAAATCGGAATTACAACTTTATACTTAACGATATTTTGTGAGAACAGCTGTTTGAAAGACTGTGTCACAGTTTCGAAAAATGAATATTCCGGGTGCGTCTGTGTGATCACATGGTAATCTGTAATCAAAGCATGCATCAAAGCAGCTCCGATAAAGCCACCAATTAATGTATGCGATGATGATGACGGAATCCCGAACCACCAGGTAAACAGATTCCAGGCAATGGCTGCTACTAATCCAGCGAATATTACTTCCAGTGTGATGAAGTTTTCATCCACGGTTTTTGCAATCGTATTACCAATTTTGAACTCGCCAACGACATAAGCGGCGATAAAAAAAGCAGCAAAGTTCCAGAGTGCTGCCCAAAGAACTGCCTGAAAAGGCGTCAAAACTTTTGTAGAAACAATGGTGGCGATAGAGTTAGCCGCATCGTGGAAACCATTGATAAAGTCAAATATTAGCGCTAATGCGATAATAATAATTAGTAGAATTGGAAATTCCATTCGTTTTATTTTTTGGTCTCGCGCTTATGCGTATTTGATAACTATGCTTTCCATTGTGTTGGCAACATCTTCTGCTTTATCCGTAACGATCTCCAGATAATCCAGAATAGATTTTTGCTTAATGATCAAGATAGCGTCATTAGTCTCAAACAGTTTTACAATAGCCTGGCTCAAAACGTCATCTGCGATATTCTCGTATGAATTGATCTTGATACAAGATTCTCTCACCTCATCAGGATTTTTGAAATCTTTTAGATTTTCCAAAGCTTTCTTAATTTCGAGACAAGATTTGTGGATCAGTAATGAAAACTCCGAGTAAACCTTATTGTCCGGGCTTTTATATAAATAAATATATTTTGCAGAAGCATAGATATAATCTGCGATATCATCTAAACCAGAAGCTAGATAATTGATATCTTCTCTGTCAAACGGTGTGATGAAATTTTCTCCCAATTGTACAAAAATCTCATGCGTAAGATCATCCAATTTGTGTTCGTAATCACTCATCTGATTCAACAGTGTTTCGTCATTGATATCAAACTCTAATAAACCTTCATGAAAAGTTTTTGACATCTCTACCAGGTTATCCGCTACGCGAAGAAACAAATCAAAAAAGATTTTATCTTTTGGCTGGAAAGCTCTGAAAATATTACCTATTCCCATTTTTATAATGTTAATTTCTGCAAATATGATAAAAAACAAAAGGCGATGAAAATTTTTATGTTAAATAATTATTAAGATTAAAAACAAGAAAAACCTGTTGATTAACAGGTTTTTACATAATAATTTTCTAATTATAAACAAATATTGTTCATTAATTTGCAACTTCTGCACGCATTTCTTTTCCCCGAAATTTCATACTAGTTAATCCATCCAAAACTTCATTCTTGAATGACTTTTCGATTTCAAAGAAACTGAACTTGTCCAAGATTTCGATATCACCAATGTCAGCTCTCTTTTTGGATTTGGAAGTTGCCTTGTTGATGATCTCCAACATATCCATTTTTTTCAGTTGGTCTCTTTTTCCAAGATTGAAGAAGAATCTTACCATATCCTCATTCTTTCTTCTCGGTTTTCCACCTCTGTCATTTCTATCATTTCGGTCTCTTCTTTCTCTTTTTTCACCATTTCTCTCACGCTCTCTTCCTCTTTCTCTTCTGCTACCTCTATCGTCTCCTCTAGTATTGAATTCTTGCTGTTGGATATCGTTTCTGTCTTTATAATAAGTCGCAAGATCTTTCAGTTGGAATTGTAGTAACTGATGAACCAATTCTTCTTTAGTAAAGCTGGAAAGATCAGGAATCAAAGAATCATCAAACTCGAATATGTCTTCGTGTTCTGTCAATAATTTTTCGAAAACACCGCCAACCTGAGCTTTGATAATATCTTTTCCTGTAGGGATTTTCTTCTCCTCGATTTCGATTTTAGTTTCAGATTTGATTTGCTTCAATTTTCTGCTTTCTTCCGGCTTGATTAATGCCATAGAAATCCCGTCTTTTCCTGCACGTCCTGTTCTACCACTTCTGTGAACAAAAACTTCCGGATCATCTGGTAAAGAAAAATGGACAACGTGCGTCAAAGAATCCACATCCAAACCTCTAGCTGCAACGTCTGTCGCAACCAGGATATCAATGTTTTTCAATCTGAATTTCTTCATCACCGTATCTCTCTGTGCTTGCGAAAGATCACCGTGAAGAGCATCTGCAGCATAACCGTTTTGCATCAGGAAGTCTGCAACTTCCTGAGTTTCCATCCTGGTTCTGCAAAAGATAATTGAGTATTGGTTCGGATTAGCATCAATCAATCGCTTCAAAGTCTCTTTTTTCTGCCTGTAACCAACCACATAATATTCGTGCTTGATATTTTTCTTAACCGCATTGATAGACCCAACAGAAATTCTGTGAGGATTCGTCAAATAATTTTTAGAGATACGTTCTACTTCTTTGTTCATCGTTGCAGAGAATAAAAAAGTCTGTTTTGTATCCGGAGTTTCGCTAAGAATTGTTTCCAAATCATCTTTGAACCCCATTGATAACATTTCGTCAGCTTCATCCAAAACTACCCATTGTACTTCAGAAAAATCTAAAGCTTTTCTGCCGATCATATCGATCACACGCCCCGGAGTTCCCACAATGATTTGCGGTTTGTCTCTCAAAGATCTGATCTGATCCATAATACTGCTACCACCATAAACTGCTGTAGTTTTGATGTTTTTCAGGTATTTTGTATAATTTTTGATGTCTTTGGTAATCTGAAGGCAAAGTTCACGAGTAGGGCAAAGCACCAATAATTGGATTTTACGACTGTTGTCGTCTATCATATCCAAAATCGGAAGCGAAAATGCTGCTGTTTTGCCTGTTCCTGTTGCCGCAAGTGCGATGAGATCGCGAGTATCTGTAGAGATAAAAGGAATAGTCTGTTTTTGGATTTCTGTCGGCTCTACGAAGCCGAGGTCGCCAATCGCCTGAAGAACTTCAGCGCTAAGATTGGATTCCGTAAATAAATTCATTTAAAGATCGTCTAATTTGCTGCAAAGATACGAATTTTATTTTTGATAACAAAACGACTTCTTTTTTAACGATTCTTTATTACAGAAAATTAATATTGGGAAGTTAAATAATTACTGAATATAAAAAGTATTAATTCATTTAACATTCTGCAACATTCACAGCAACAGCTAAGCCACCTTCGGAAGTTTCTTTATATTTAGAATTCATATCCAATGCTGTTTCCCACATCGATTTGATAACACTATCCAAAGACACTTTCGCTTTGGTTGGGTCGCCATCCACGGCTAATGATGCTGCGGTAATCGCTTTCATTGCGCCCATAGAATTTCGTTCGATGCAAGGGATTTGAACCAATCCGCCAATCGGATCACAGGTTAATCCAAGATGATGTTCCATTGCGATTTCTGCCGCCATCAGAACTTGTCCCGGTGTTCCTCCAGAAATCTCAGTTAGTCCAGCGGCTGCCATTGCTGACGAAACGCCAACTTCTGCCTGACAACCACCCATTGCTGCGGAGATAGTCGCGTTCTTTTTAAATAAAGTTCCGATTTCTCCCGCAACCAAAAGAAATCTGATAATGTCTTCTTCAGAATTGAATTCTGTAAAAGTCTGTGCATACATCAAAACTGCAGGAATCACACCACTTGCGCCATTAGTTGGAGCTGTAATGATCCTTCCGAAAGATGCGTTCTCTTCATTCACAGCAAGAGCAAAACAGGAAACCCACTTGGTAACTGAGCTGAAAGTTTTCTGCTCATTTTTTACCATTTCGAACCACTCGTTCTTATTTTTGTAGATCTGAGTTCCAAGCAATTTCTCATTCATTTCGGAAGCTCGTCTTGTGACATTCAAACCGCCGGGAAGAATTCCTTTCTTGTTGATGCTCTTGTAAACGCAATCTTTGATGTTATCCCAAATCTCTAGAGCTTTCTGACGGGTTTCTTCCTGAGTTCTCCAAGATTCCTCATTTAACAAAACCAAATCAGAAATTTTATCGAGATTCAGTTTTTCACAGTACTTCAGTATGTCGCTACCATGATGACATGGATATAATGTCCTCACGCATCTGTCTTCCATAGAATTATCTTCTTTGGTTGCGACAAATCCACCTCCAACGGAATAATAATCCTGACTAAATTCTTCACCGTTTTGGAAAATAACTTTGAAAATCATTCCGTTGGGATGAAAATCTAGGGATCTTTCTTTGTTAAGGATCAAATGATATCCGTAGATAAACGGCAACCAGACTTCTCCTCCAAGATTGATTTTTTGTTCCGATTTTATTTTTTCAATTTTTTCATCAATTTTATTGGTATCAATGGTTCGGAAGTTTTCTCCACTGAGACCAAGCATTCCTGCAATGTCAGTTCCGTGCCCAACACCGGTTTTTGCCAGAGAGCCAAAAAATTCTACAAAAACTTCTTTCACATCTTGTAAAGAATGATTTCGTCTGACTAAATCCAGAAACATTTTCGCTGCGTTCCAAGGTCCCATTGTGTGGGAAGAAGATGGTCCAATCCCGATTTTTATGATATCAAAAACACTGATAGATTCCATTCAATTGTAAAAAATTATCGTTTGTAAATGTAATTGATTTTTGAAACCGATACAACTTTATATTGTTATTGTTGCTGAACGCAAAGAGCGCAAAGTTTTTTGAAATTATTGAAAATATTTTTAAGGTTCACAAAAGTGTAAAGCTCAACGAAGAAAAACCATCCAACTTTGTCATTTTGTAGGAATCTCTACGCAAATTGATAGCTTAGATTCCATGCTTTACTCCGTTTCGCTCTGAATGACAAAATGCTATTGATTTGTACTATTAATTTTAACAGCGAATGTCACACGCAGCCCAGCTTGAGCGAAAATCCTTTTTACGCAGCGAAGGAAAGTGAAAAGATTGACTAAGTTGAACGACTACGTTGGGTTTGGGAGCGGAAGACGGAAATAGCTGCCAAAAAAATTATACAAAAATAGCTTTGAGAATCTCGGAAACTTGTTTTGCTTTGGTTAATGGGAAAAGATGTGTTGCATTTTTGACGATAAAATCCGGTCGAGAATTTTTGATTGGGAAGACGATGTCTTTGTCAGCCAAAATCTGAATCACATCGGGCAGTTTTTCGAATTTCCACTTCGCAACTTTATCCATAGACCATTTCAGATAATGTGGATCTTTAATTGTCAGATATTGATTAAGATTGCTGTTTTTGGAATCGAATATTCTTTTTAGAAACGCATATAAAATCGAACTACTGTTACCAAAAAATTTTAACGGTATATATTTAACAGCATTAATTTTACCGCCTGCTTTGATGAAAATCGACTTTTCCTGATCTGAACGAATGCTTCCCAAGATGACAATTTTTTTTGCAGGTTTCAGCTTATGAATCTCCTGTACCATTATCCCTCCGAATGAATATCCCATTAAATAAAAATCTTCTGAATCATCTATTACAGCAGACATCCTATTAACATAATGATAAAAATCCTCATTTTTTTCAGGGATTAGCCAAGGAATGTGAACTACCTCAACTTCCGGATTGAAAGTCAGTTTTTCCAGAACTTTTTCATCTGCACCAAGACCACTTATGATGTATAATTTCATTTGGTAAAATTCTTTTGTGTTTTGGTCAAATTTAACAACAAAAAAAGAGCAGAAAAAATTCTGCTCCCGAAAAATCATATATTTTTCCGAAATTATTTCACACTCACTTTTACTTTCAAGTCTACATCATCCTTTACTAGAACGTCCTGCATCGTAGATTTGTAAGCTACATCAAATTTTTGTCTGTCAAAAGAAAATTTATCCGATTCCAAAGTTACAACACCTTTGTTGGATGTGATTTTTGCTGGAAAAGACACCGGGTTTGTTTTACCTTTTACAGTCAGGTTTCCGTTAACCACAAAATTGTAATCTTTGTTTGAGTTTTTCTTTACAGAAGTAATTTTATACGTTGCAGTCGGGAACTTTTCAACCTCGAAGAAATCACCATTTTTCAAGTGACCATTCAATTTTCCTTGATATTCTCCTGATAAATCTGTAGAATTAATAGTTGTCATATCTAATACAAATTCTCCGCCTACAACAGCTCCGTTTTTAAGAACAAGGTTACCCGATTTTACATTTACAGTTCCATCATGAGAAGATGCTTCTGTTTTTGCAATTTTATAACCCCACCAGTGTACATCGGAACTCGTTAATTTCTTTGTCTGTCCAAACGCTAACCCACTTGCTAAAACTGCTAGTAATAATACTTTTTTCATTTTTTAATAATTTAATGATGCAAATCTAATTAGAATCATTCAAAATTGAAATTGATGTATGATAAGTTTTTAAAAAATTAACGCCTCCAAATTAATGAAGACGTTAATTATGTGTCATAGTTTGATTAATATTTTTAGATTTTCTTAGAAAACCGAAAAATTCTGATTATTTACCCAAAGGAATGTTGTAAGCAAAACCTACACCAATTGCACCGGCATTATATTTCTGATCAGCAATCTGCCCTTTATCTCCTGTAAATGTTTTGTTATACTGTACAAAAAAGTTCCAATCACGGTTGTGATATCCAATTTCCGGTCTGATGTAAAAACCTCCGTCTGGTCTGTCAACATTGACGTTACTCGCTACTTTATCATCTCCAACGATAAATCCATAACCTAAATCTGTTCCAAAATAAAATCCGGTTTGCTGCGGATAGAATCTGAAAAGTGCCGCAACAGGAATTACACCGAAGTCGTTGTTATCAACATCTACTCCATTAATTGTTCTGTTTTTTCCGAAGTAATGATTATAACCTGTAGCGATACCGAGACCAAAACCCGGAGTTATTAAATTCTGATAAGATAAATCCACTCCAAGATTTGCGGCAGTATTACCTCCGGTTGATATACCAGTGTTAAGGCCTACTTTGAACATATTGGTCATATCAGCACTCTGAGCTGAAACTAATCCTCCAGCCAAAATCCCCAGACCTAATACCAACTGCTTTAAAGTTTTCATATTTTTAAATTTTAAATTTTACAAAGGTCATACTTGTAAATTCCGTGCCAAAATAGATTTTTTGTTTGACAACTCTAACAATACAACCACCAACAAACTAATTTTCAATTATTTAAAAATAATTAAATATTAAAATTTATTCACAAACTGATATTTTCATCAATTTTGATTTAACAATTGGGTGATTACTCACTCCAACTGATAAATTATCACTTAATGAATAATTTCCTGAAAAATAAGCATTTGATTTCCAGAGCAGGCTTTGGAATTCATCATAACGATATCGAAAAGTATAAAAATCTGAGTCCGAAAAAGCTTTATCAGGAATTAAAAAACAACTCAGAGTATAAAGTTTTACTGACAGATTTTCCAACTGTCACGCCTGAGCAATACCTGGAAATGTCAAAAGCGCAGGACAGAAAACCCCTGAATCAGTTTAATAATTTATACAATAAGAACTTCAGAAAATCATGGCATTCTCAAATGATAAATTCACCGTATCAGCTTCGGGAAAAAATGGCATTTTTCTGGCATGGGCATTTTGCAACAAGAATTCAGCATGCGCTTTTTAATAAAGAGATTATAGAAATCTTTAGAAAAAATGCTTTGGGAAGTTTTCGCGACCTGGTTTTCGATGTATCAAAATCATCTGCAATGCTCAATTTTCTTAATAATCAACAAAACAAAAAAGCGAAACCCAACGAAAATTTTTCTAGAGAGTTAATGGAATTATTCACACTAGGAAGAGGAAATCTCTACACAGAAAAGGATATCAAAGAATCTGCAAGAGCTTTTACTGGTTGGAGCTATAATGAATTAGGTGAATTTACAGACAATAAAAAACAGCATGATGCTGGAGAAAAAGTATTTCTTGGAAGAAATGGAAACTTTGATGGAACAGACATTATTAATATTATTCTTGAGCAACCAGAATGTGCAGAATTCATTACCAAAAAGATTTATCAATTTTTTGTGAACGACATAGCTGATGAAAAAATTGTCAAATCTCTCAGTCAGAAATTTTACAAATCAAATTATGATATACTTACGCTAATGGATGAAATTTTTCTTTCAGATTGGTTTTATTCTAATGAAAACATTGGCTCAAAAATAAAGTCACCTGTTGAATTAATTGTTGGAATCCGCCGTATAATGCCGATGGATTTGCAAAATAAAGATACCATTTACAACTTTGAAAAAATACTTGGACAAGAGCTTTTACAACCACCGAATGTTGCAGGCTGGCCTACCGGACTAGCATGGATTGATAGCTCTACTCTACTTATAAGAATGAAAATACCTTCTGTAATGGCTGGTTATAAAACCCTGGATATTGAACCAAAGCCAAATGACGATGTCAATATGGGAAAAGAAGAAAACAAAGTAATTGTAAATCAAAAACAAAATACAATTACAATCCATTGGGATAGCATCAATAACATTCTTAATCAAGACTTATTCAGTATTTTATTGCCAAAATCCAATGAAAAATTACAAAATACGATTTTGCAATTTAATTCTGATAAAAGTAGGAAACATCTTATGATAAGTATTATGTCAACACCAGAATATCAACTTTGCTAAAAAATGATGTTATGATTATTAATAGAAGAAACTTTATAAAAAGCAGCAGTCTAGCTGCAGCATCTTTCTTTTTCCCAAACTTCTTAGAAGCTTTGACTTTACCTGAAGCTATTGAAATGAACGGTAAAATACTAATTATTTTACAATTAACTGGTGGAAATGATGGTCTCAATACGATTATTCCTGTCAAGAATGATATTTATTTTAAACTAAGAAATAAGATTTCTATTAAAGAAGAAAATGCACTATTATTAACAGATGAAGCCGGAATCAATCCTGATTTGAAATTTCTTAAACAATTATATGATAATGGTGAATTAGCTGTACTGAATAATGTAGGTTATCCTGATCCCAATAAGTCTCATTTCCGAAGTATGGACATCTGGCAGTCTGCAAGCGGAAGTAATGAATTCATCAATTCTGGTTGGTTGGGAAGATATCTGGATGAAGCGTGTCATAGTTGCCAAAATCCGACGCAGGCAATAGAAGTAGATGACCTTCTAAGTCTTGCAATGAAAGGAAATAATAATAAAGCGATTGCTTTTAAGGATCCTAAAAAACTCTACGATTATAGTGTGGAGAATTTTTACAAAAAGATTATTACGGATGGCCACGACCATGATTTGGCTAGCTATATGTACAACACTCTAGGAAGTACAATTAACAACTCCGAATATATATTTGAAGAAAGCAAGTCTAAGTCAACAGATAAAGTTTACCCAACAACTCAAATAGGAAAAGACTTCAAAACAATTGCATCACTTATTAAATCTGACATCAATACACAGGTTTATTATCTTTCTATCGGGAGTTTTGATACCCATTATAATCAAAACAAAAGTCAATCAAACTTGTTCAAAATGATAGATCAAGCGGTCAAAGTTTTTGTTAAAGACATGAAGGAAAATGGAAAATTCAATGATATTATGATTATGACTTTCTCCGAATTTGGTAGACGTGTTGCTCAGAATGCTAGTAACGGAACCGATCACGGAACGGCCAATCAAATGTTCTTCATCAGCGGCGGACTTAAGAAAAAAGGATTATTGAATCCACTTCCAGACTTGACCAATCTTAAAGACGGTGATTTGATTTACACCGAAGATTTCAGAAAAGTCTATGCGACGGTTCTTAAAAGATGGCTCAATTCCGATGATAATAAAATCCTTGGAAAGGATAATGGTTATTATGATTTTATCTAAAATTTAGATTTAAAGAAGACATTTTATAGTTTCCATCAATAACCGGTTTTGATGAAAACTTTAATTTATATTTTGCACAATACAATTTTACACAATACATTTGCTTCATCAAAATAATTTAAATCATAAAAAAATGAAAACATTGTACAGTATTGGCGCAACAGCCAAAGGAGGAAGAAATGGACACGTTAAAAGTGACAACGGAGTTTTGGATCTGCAAGTGAGAATGCCAAAAGGTTTAGGAGGCGCTAATGATGATTACGCAAATCCGGAAATGCTTTTTGCTGCAGGATATTCAGCTTGTTTTGACAGCGCATTGAATCTGGTTATCAAACAAAGTAAAATCGAAACCGGCGAAACAACCGTAACAGCAAAAGTAGGCATCGGCCAAATTGAAAATGGCGGATTTGGATTAGAAGCAGAATTGCACGCTAATATTCCGGGAGTGTCTTTGCAGCAAGCTCAGGAATTGATTGAGAAAGCGCATCAGATCTGTCCTTACTCTAATGCAACAAGAGGAAATATCGAAGTTAAGTTGACCGTAAGCAACGATTAATAAAAACTAATTCTTTTATCTTTGACGAATTATTGAATTGTTATTAAGAAACTCAATATGGAAGATTTATTAAAATTGGACAAGCAACTTTGCTTCTCTGTTTATGTTTTACACCGCGAAATCATGCAGTGTTACCGTCCTATTCTGAAAAATATTGGGTTGACTTATCCGCAATATATCACAATGATGACGCTCTGGGAAAAGGATGATTTGACAGTGAATCAAGTAGGGGAAATTTTACAATTGGACAACGGAACTTTGACGCCGCTTTTGAAAAGACTGGAATCTAAAGGCTATCTGGAAAGAAAACGCAGCAAAGATGACGAGCGTGTTGTAAAAATTCACTTAACGGAAAAAGGCACAAAACTCAGGGAAAAAGCCACTTGCATCCCGATGGAGCTAGCAAAAGCAATGAATCTAAGCATCGATGAAATAATGGAATTGAAATCACTGTCTGATAAAGTTGTTCAAAAAATTAACCAATAAAAAAAGAGCTATTCGTTTTTGAATAGCTCTTTTCTATTTTAAATTAATTTGGATTAATACTCAAACAAAACACTTCCCCAAGTAAAACCACTTCCGAAAGCCGACAGACAAACCAAATCGCCACGTTTCATTCTGCCTTCCTGAATCGCTTCGCTCAAAGCAATTGGAATGGAAGCCGCCGTTGTATTGCCATATTTTTGAATATTAACGAAGACTTTTTCGTCCGGTAATTTCAACAATTGCTGAACATATTGCGCGATTCTGATATTCGCTTGGTGAGGAATTAATAAATCCAAATCTTCAATCGATTTTCCTGCTTTTTCAAGCGCTTCCAAAATGGTTTCCGGAAATCTTGTTACAGCGTGTTTGAAAACGAAATTTCCGTTCATCACAGGATAGATATCTTCTGCAGTTAAGGAATCCGGATTCTTAAGTAGATTGTCACTCCAGCCTAATTTAGTTCCAGGAAATTTTACAGCTAACTCTTCCGCATATTTTCCTTCAGAATGCATATTCACAGACAAGATACCTTTCGCATTCTCTTCCTCACTTGCAGATAAAACCACTGCGCCAGCCCCATCACCGAAAATCACGGAAACACCACGTCCGGCATCTGAAAAATCCAATCCAAAAGAATGAATTTCTGCTCCTACAACCAAAACATTTTTATATAGACCAGATTTGATAAATGCATTGGCAACGCTCATCGCATAAACAAAACCTGAACATTGATTACGAACATCTAAGGCGCCGATTGTATCACAACCCAGCATCTCTTGCAACAACACACCTGAACCCGGGAAATAATAATCCGGAGACAAGGTTGCAAATACAATATAATCGATATCTTTGGCGGTAAGGTTGGCATTTTTGAGAGCAATTTCTGATGCTTTCAAACCGTAGAAAGATGTTGTCTCTTCAGAATCCACACGGTTTTTGCGATGTCTTCTTTCTTTGATTCCAGTTCTTTCCGTAATCCACTCATCATTAGTGGTCATTAGCTTAGAAAGGTCATCGTTGGTCACTACATTTTCCGGAACGTAATGTCCCACACCTGATATTACACTTTTAAACATTCTTTTGATTCAAAAATTTCGACAAAAGTAAATATTTTATTTATTACATAAGTTCCGGAACGACAGATTTTTTCTATTGGATTTTGAACCTGCTTTAGAGGCATCATATCTTAATTATTATTTTTTTGGCGCCTATATCCGTCTCCAGCTCCCGCTCTTTTCACTCCACTGCGTTGCGTAAAAAGGAGCTCCGCTTACGCCGGGGCGTGCTGCGCAAAAGATAAAAAATTCCTATCCAAACCAAATTCTTCAAAAATTTGAATTGATATAGAGATTTTATTTAGTTTTGTTATATGCCTATAGAACAGAAATATAAAACCGCCAACTGGGAATGGATTGATGTAACCGCACCAACGGAAGAAGACCTCCGGTTTTTGCACGAGCGTTACCATATCAATTATCTTTTGCTGGAAGATACCATAGATCCTAACCACCTTCCAAAATACGAAGAAGTTGGCGATGTCAAATTTTTTCTGGCCCGGGAATCAACAGATTTGGAACGTCGAACTTTGAATAACATTAGTGATATCAGCAGCAAACTTGGAATCTTTCTGCTTCCGAAACTGATCATCACAACACACAGGACGAAGAGCAAAAGCATCCATGAGGTGTGCGAGGAACTGAAAAAAGAAAATCCGGACAATGTCACCAGAGATCATCTCGCGCTTAAACTGGCATTAAGAATCATTAAGACTTTTGATGATGATAGCCGCAATCTACTGGAAGTAATGGATGCTATGGAAAACGAGATTTTCCTGAAAACGACTAATCATACCAACCAGATCAGACGTCTTTACAAACTGAAAAGAAAATCTGGTCTCAATACTAGAATCCTGAACATATCAGGTGAATGGATCACCAAATTCAAAACGCTGGATCTGGAAGAAGTGGAAGTAATGGATTTACTGGACAAACAAAAGGATGTGATTGCAGATTTTGACCACGTCAATGCGCAGACTGTTAACCTTATTTCCATGTTTTTGGCACTTTCCGATCAAAAAGCCAATCAGGTAATGAAGCTTTTAGCTATCTATTCAGTTTATTTTTTACCAATTACATTTATTGCGGGCATCTACGGAATGAACTTCGATAATATGCCGGAACTGCACCATAAGCATGGTTATTATTTCACTTTAGGATTGATGGCTTTGGTGGTGATTATTACCTTCATCTATATGCGAAGAAAAAAGTGGCAAGGCTAGATGGATATAGAATTGCTGACTTTTTACAACGTAGAAAATTTTTATCCGCCCGATCAGGATTCTGTCGGAACTTATCATTCCGGTTTATATAACTGGGATGATTATAAATACCGTCTGAAAGTCAGAAAAATCTCCAATGTTTTTCAATCTATTGAAGAAGATTATGAACAGTTGCCTTCTATAATTGGATTGGCTGAGATTGGTGCAAAATCAGTTCTGGAAGATCTAACCAACGAAAATTCTCCAATAAACGATTACGAAATCATCTATCAATCTTCCAAAGACTCGCGTAATCTGAGTGTGGCCTTGCTTTTTGATAGGAAGAAATTCACTTTACTGAAATATCAAACTTTACAGTTCCAATTAGACAAGGAGAAAAAGTTTGATACCCGTGATATTTTGCAAACAGAGTTTTTATACCAAGAAAAAAAGCTTCATATTTTTGTTATTCATCTGCCTTCCAAAAGAAATCATGATGCTAAAAAAGATCAACGGAATTTTATTATTGAAAAGCTTAAAGAAACATTTCAGGAATTATTTGATAAAGGAGAAGCCATTGTTTTGATGGGCGATTTCAATGAAAACCCAGATAATGAAGCTGTACAAGAATTACTTTTGGATAAAAATGGTAAGCAAGTTCTGAATAATCCTTTTGAAAGCCTATTCAATGCAAATCAATTTTCAACTTATCACGGTAAAAAAGGCGTTTGCTTTGACCAGATCATTTATCCGGAAAAACAGCTTATTGAGCAATTCAGTCTTCGGTCTATAAAAGCTGAAATCTATAATTCGCCACGACTGAGAAGCAAAAACAATAAAAATAATAATTATCCTTTCAGAACATACTCCGGTTCCCGATATGTGGGCGGTTACAGCGATCATTTTCCTGTCATTTTAAAATTAATAGGAAAATCCCTGTCATAAATTTTTATTGATTCGAAAATGAAAGGCATAGATTATGCTTATAGGTTATTAAATCACTAAAAAATTTAATGTTATGAGAAATCTATTATGGTTAGTCGCAGTCATTTGTATTATTGTATGGCTTTTAGGAATGTTGGGCGTAGTCCCGGGAATGAGTACCGGATATCTGGTTCATGTATTATTAGTAATTGCCATTGTTGTGGTGTTATTTAATATTATCTCAGGAAGAAAGCCTTTGGATTAAATATTTTACCACTTAAACTAAAATTATTGTCTGATTAAATTTCCACGAATTTATTCAGACATTTTTATTTTATGACAAGAATTAAGCAAATTTTAATCTGTTATAAAATTGCGTTAATCAAAGGGAAAATACATTTTAGACCATATAACATTTGTATTTTTATTTTATGAAGAAATCATACACATAATGCTATATTTTTCCAAAAGATTTGTTTGCAAAAGTATTTTTGCATTTTTTCTGTTTCTCTCGCTATCTGGTTTTTCACAGGATAAAGCCGAGCAAGCCATTCAAAATATGGATAAAAACTTTCCCCAGGAAAAAGTGTATCTGATGTTTGATAAGAATAGCTATGCTGCAGGAGATAATATTTGGTTCAAAGCTTTTGTATTTGACGGTTACAGCAAGTCCAATGTTTCCACAACACTTTTTGTAGAGCTGTATGACAGCAGCAAAAAACTGATTGATAAAAAAATGCTTCCACTTTATAATAGTGAAGGAAATGGTAATTTTCAATTAGCAGACAATCTCAAAGAAAATATCTATTATGTAAGAGCTTACACAACCTGGATGACGAATTTTAGTGAAGACTTTCAGTTTATGAAATCGTTTGCTGTTTATAACCCTAATTCCCCTGAGAAATTAATCAAAAATAATAATGCAGATTGGTCAGTTTCTGTCTTTCCGGAAAGTGGAACTTTTGTTGCCGGTATTGATACTAAAATTGCTGTTCGTTTACAATCCGGGGGAACTTTACCAAAAAACTGGAACGGTTATATAATTGATAAAGATAAGCCCAATGTTCATCTTGCTGATTTTAAAAGCTTTGATCAGAATGTAGGATCATTCTCTATGACGCCACAGAAAGATAAACAATATCAGGTAGTTATTACAGATAATAATGGAAAAAATCAAAAGATAGATTTACCACAAGTTGCTGAAAGTGGAATTAATCTCCAAGTGAAAAGCTTAGCTGACAAAATCGAATATCAAATTAAATCTAACAACATTGTTGATGAATCCGGTTATTATAAAATCATAGCAACTATTGGAAACCGTTTCGTTTACAAAGCCCGCATCAGGAAAAATTCCAATGATGAAGTTTTCTCGATTCCGGCTAATCAATTAATTAACGGCATTCTTCAGTTTACTTTGTTCGATGAAAAGGAAAATGTGGTTGCTCAAAGACTTTGTTTTATTCAGCCTCAAAAACTGAATTTTTTAAAACCAGTAGCGCAATCGATTTCAAAGAATTTAAATCCTAAAAGTTTAAACTCATTTGATATAAAATCAGACAGCAATATTTCTGATGTATCGGTTGCAGTTTATGACCAATCAAAATTTAATCAAAAAGAAAATATCTTAAGCGCATTCTGGCTCACAGGAGATTTCAAGGATACGATTGAACAGCCGGTTCAATATTTTTCCGATAACAGGAATACGGATGCACTGGATGCATTATTGATTTCTGAAAAGTGGAAGCGTTTCAATTGGAAGGATATTATCTCCGGTAAATTTCCAGTCATCAAAAATCAACCTGAAAAATATATTTCATATAATGTCAGAATCACTTCCAATGGCGCTCCTGTAAAAAATACCAATATCAATCTGATGTTTGAAGGTGATAAATCGGGTTCAAAATTATTGACTGTTATAACAGATAACAATGGTGACCTTAGCCTGAAAAATATGGCTTTTTATGAACCTCAGAAGATTTATTATCAATTAAATGCTGATAATCCGGATGCTGTTATTATTCCGAAAGTTTCATTTGTTCCTTTGAAAAAAGAATTACCGCAAAGTGATTTTATTCTAGTAAAACGAAATCCAAATGATGCTCTTACTTCCGAAGCTTCACTTGCCATAGAAAACAGTCAGTTTCAAAAAAAACTGAATGAAAAAGTAACCGATATAGAAGAAGTAAAACTGATTGCAAAAAAACAATCACCAACAGAAAAACTGAATGACGAACTCAGTAGTCCGATGTTTCAAAGTGCATCAGAAACTATCTTTGACTTTGTGAACGATAAGTCTTTAGCAACTGGTTCTCCCGATATTCTATTGTGGCTGGAAGGTCGGGTTGCCGGACTTCAGATCCAAAGGGACGGCGCAGATGTAGATGTTCTGATGAGAAATAAAAAAGTGGATATCTATCTGGATGAAGTCAAAACGGAATTGGAGATCCTAAGAGGTTTTAATATTTCGAATATTGCAATGATCAAGGTTGTGAAAGATGATTTCTTTGGTGGATTTGGTAATTCGAATGGCGCCATTTTAATTTATACTAAAAATGGAAACACAGGTTCCGGCGAAGTTATGAAATCGATGACTGGACTTAAATTTTTCATATTGAAGGGCTATGACAAGCCAGACTTTTACAAAAACATTATTTACAGTAATGATTCTCTGAAAAACCTGATCGATAGCCGAATTAATCTGTATTGGAATCCGAAATTACCTTTAGACCAATCAGCAAAAGTAGAATTTTACAATAATGATTCTGCAAAGCAATACAGAGTCATTATTACCGGATTCGATGATGAAAAACAGCTTCCTGTTTTTTCTGATTCAATATTGAATTAAGTCATCAAATCTATATTTTTTTTATAAAATCCGTATTTCTACCTAAAACCGAATGACTAAATCATTTTAGCTTTGGCTAAATATTCAATTATGTCAACGCTAACTATTTTTGGTTCATTCGGATTAGAATTATTTGGACCGATCATTTTAATCGCAATGCTTTTCATCACTTTATTAAGAGAAAAGAAATAATATTGCTTCCTGATTTATTTAATTTTCGATTATTAACAGCTAAAAAACACTATTTTCGCTGTTCAAAATCAAGAAATGAAGGCTTCAGACTTTATACAAAAGCAACTAAATATCCCTACCAAAAATATAGACAGTACGCTTCAGCTTTTCTCCGAAGATTGTACCATTCCTTTCATTGCACGTTACAGAAAAGATAAAACAGGCAATCTGGACGAGGTCGCAATTGAAAATATTTTCAAGCTGAATAAGCAGTTTGAAGAAATCATCAAAAGAAAAGAAAGTATCCTGAAATCCATCGATGAACAAAATGCTTTGACGTCTGAATTGAAGCAAAAGATAGAACAAAGTTTTGACCTTCAGGAACTGGAAGATTTTTATCTGCCCTACAAAAAACGGAAAAAGACAAAAGCCGATACAGCAAGAGAAAAAGGACTGGAACCTTTGGCCAAGATTATTATGAGCCAACGTTCTGATGACATCGATTTTATCGCTTCAAAATATGTTAATCAAAATGTTGCCGATGAAGATGAAGCTTTGCAAGGTGCAAGAGATATTATTGCGGAATGGATTAATGAAAATCTTTATGTTCGTAAAAATCTTCGAAGATTATTCCAGAGAAAAGCCGTTATTTCTTCTAAAGTGGTCAAAGCAAAAAAAGATGAGGAAACAGCTCAGAAATTCTCACAATATTTCGAATGGCAGGAAGCTTTGAACAGGATTCCATCGCACCGTCTGCTGGCAATGCTCCGTGCAGAGAATGAGGGTTTTGTAAAAACGTCTGTTGATATCGAAAAAGATGAAGCACTTGACCTGATAGGAAATGCTATTATCAAAAGTAATAATTCATCTTCAAAACAAATAGAATTAGCAATAGCCGATTCTTACAAACGATTGTTAGAGCCGGCTCTTTCCAATGAAGCGCTTCAGGAAGCCAAAGAAAAAGCAGATATCAAAGCGATTGAGGTTTTCTCTGAGAATCTTCAACAATTACTTCTCGCCTCACCTTTGGGAGAAAAAAGGATTTTAGCCATTGATCCCGGTTACAGAACCGGCTGCAAAGTCGTTTGCCTTGATGAAAAAGGCGATCTTTTGCACAACGAGAATATCTATCCGCACGCTCCGCAAAACGAAACTGGAATGGCGATGAAAAAAATCCGTTCTATGGTTAATGCTTATAATATTGAAGCCATCTCTATCGGAAACGGGACAGCCAGCCGGGAAACCGAATTCTTCATCAAGAAAATTGCATTTGATAAGCCGATTCAGGTGTTTGTGGTTTCAGAAGCAGGTGCATCGGTCTATTCAGCCAGTAAAATCGCGCGGGATGAATTTCCAAATTATGATGTGACGGTTCGTGGTGCTGTGTCCATTGGAAGACGATTGGCCGATCCTTTGGCAGAATTAGTAAAAATCGATCCTAAATCTATTGGCGTCGGACAATACCAGCATGATGTGGATCAAACCAAACTAAAAGAAGAACTGGACAATACTGTAATTCGTTCTGTAAATTCAGTAGGAATCAACCTGAATACAGCTAGTAAATCATTATTAAGTTACGTTTCCGGAATCGGAGAAAAAATGGCGGAGAATATTGTTAATTTCCGAACAGAAAATGGCGCTTTCACCGAAAGAAAAGACCTGAAGAAAGTTCCAAGACTTGGAGAAAAGGCTTATCAGCAAGCCGCTGCTTTTGTTAGAATCAAGAATGCGAAAAATCCTTTGGATAATTCAGCCGTTCATCCGGAAGCTTACAAAACGGTTGAAAAAATGGCAAAAGATCTCGGCTTAAAAACTGAAGATTTAATTTCGAATAAAGAGAAAATAGCTTCCATCAATCCTGAAAAATATGTAACTAATGATATCGGAATCCTAGGAATCAAAGACATTCTGAAAGAATTAGAAAAACCGGGATTAGACCCAAGAAAAGGAACGAAAGTTTTTGAATTTGACCCCAATGTAAAATCCATCAAAGATGTAAAACCCGGGATGATCCTACCGGGAATTGTCAATAATATTACTGCTTTCGGATGTTTTGTGGATTTGGGAATCAAGGAAAGTGGCTTGGTTCATATTTCTCAATTGAAAGATGGCTTTGTATCCGATGTAAATGAAGTAGTAAAGCTGCATCAGCACGTCCAGGTTAAGGTTACAGAAATAGACGAAGCAAGAAAAAGGATCCAGCTGAGTATGATTTTATAATTGCTCTTAACATAATCATTATAAACAGTAAAATATTTATTAATAATTTAAAAGCTTGTAGATATTTATCGTAATATTAAATTAATATTTAAATATATTCTATTTTTGCATCGAATACTTAATAACAAATGATTTGAAAAACAAAGTATCTTTAAATAATATTATGCTGATTCGACATGGTATTATATTATTTTGTACCTTATTCTTCTATCCATTTTTGTCGGCCCAGAACCACTATACACCAAAACAAATAGACTCTCTCATTACATCTAATGAGAAAACAAATAATTTTAACCTGGAACAAAATATAAGTCTCCTTAATAACTTGTTTAAAGAATCCGAAAAGATTCATTATGAAAAAGGGATGTACCGCTCTTTATTGCAAATAAACAATTGGTATATGTTGAAAGCACAGTATAAAAGTGCTATTCCCTATTTTGAGAAAATAGAGAATCTACCGCTAAAGAACCCTGACAATATAAAATATAAAGTCTCTGCGCTTCAAAACAAAGCTTTTGCTTTTACCAATTTAGGCTTATACGATGATGCACAGGTAGCGATTAACAAATCAATGCTCTTAGCTCTTAAGGTTAATGATAATGACAAAAAATTCCGGTTTTTAGGGAAAGCTTTTGATCGCAAAGCTGCACTTTATATTCAATTGAAGATGCCTGAGGACTCTGTAATACTTTACCTGAAAAAATCAGCAGTTCAGTATAAACAATTAAAGAATAATACGGATAGAACGACCTTATTGAATGCTGCTTATATTAATATGAGTATTAGTTTTTTTGAAGCAAAAAAATTAGACTCGGCATTGTTCTATTCACGTAAAGTGGCAAGACATAAGCAAATAGATGATAAAACAAAATCTGGTGTCTTCCAGACTTTAGCACAAATACACCGTGAAAAGAATAATTGGGACAGTGCATTTTATTACTATAAACAAGCAGAGGCAATATCGGCTAAATTCGGGGATGCATTGGATTTAAAATCAATCTATCAAACACTCACTGAAATGTATGATAAATCAGGAGATAAGGAAAATGCCCTGATCTATGCTAAAAAGTATTCTCATTTATCCGATAGTCTTAATGTTATTAATCAACAAGGTGCAGCCTTAGCCAACAAAGATATTAAAGAAGATTTGCAGGAAGAAAATGAATCACAGCAAAAGCGCCTGTATTGGATCATAGGAGGTATTATCGTAATTCTGATTTTTATATCCTTACTGTCTTTATATATTTTTAGAAACTATACTAAGGAAAAAAAATCCCGTCAGGAAAAGAAAAATATCATTGAAGAAAAGACAAAAGAGCTTGAAAAGCTGCAATCTAAGGTCAATGATTCTTTTGATGAAATAGTTTCTCTTGCCAAAAACAATGACCCTGCTTTTTTGGGACGTTTCAAAGAGGTTTATCCTGATTTTTGTAATAAGCTTCAGATGACTTATCCGGATCTTCTCAATTCAGAATTAGCTTTTTGTGCTTACCTCAAACTGAATTTTTCAACCAAAGAAATTGCGACTTATACATTTACCGCGATTAAATCTGTTCAAAACCGTAAGAACCGTATCAGGAAGAGACTGAACATTCCTTCCGAAGAAGATATTTATATCTGGATAGATAAACTGTAAAAAGAACAGGCTCCATATAGATGAAGCCTGTTTTTTTTATTCTTTAATAATTTTTAAAGTACGCTGCTGTTGGTCGAATAAACCTTTCAGCAAGTAGCTTCCTTTAGGAAGGTAATGGATGTTCAGTTGTCTGTTTTTCACATCTTTTACCTCCGAAACTTTCTTACCTGAGATATCATATATTTCCACATCAGAAATAGTGGAAGCTCCGGAGATGTTCAGTACGTCTTTTACAGGATTAGGATAGATGGAGATCACTTTTTTATCTATGTCGTTTGCTGTCATTGCAGCGTCAGGCAGCTCTATACGGAAACCTAAAAGTTTTCCATCTTTTGTCCCCCATCCTACAATATATTTCCCATTAGGAGAAATATCCGTTGGGAGAATAAAATTAACACCCTGGGTATCCAATCCCAAACTGGTTACATATTGACTAAGCAGGACACTCCCACCGGAAGGGGTCCAGAAAAAGCTTTCATTGGTACCAAAAGAAGGGCTGAAAGCGTCTCTGTAATAACCAACCACTTTACTTCCGTCCGCATTGATTCCTGTAGGATAGCCTGTATACATATCGGTTGTTACATTTATCGGTGGGATCTTTGTAGCTCCGGCAGTTTCATTCCAGATAACAGCCGATTGATCATAGCTGTTAGCAATTGCCCAATTGCCATCGTCGGATACCTTTGTCACGTACGTCATTGGCATACCGTCATTATCAGTTATCAGAGTTGGGGTACCATTTTTCCAGACCGCACCCATTGCCTCTCCGAATTGAGAATTAAGAAACCCGCCTATCACATTACCGTCCAGACTAATGCCATTAGCGCCCCCGCCCTGCGGAGAAGTAGTTTGCAGCTCTGTAACTCCTACTCCGTTTTCCCATTTTACGGGTGTAGAAACGGTAGGAGTTCCTTTATATCCTCTGCCTACAATATAGTTACCATTACTGGACATTGCAAATGCACTGCCTGTTGTGCCATCAAAAGCATCACTACCTCCGCCCAGATAGGTTGGGGTTTTAGTAGCTATATCATAGAGGGTAAACTCATTTAGGTTAGTCGCTGGATTGGTGCTGGTAAAGGCTGCTTTTGTTCCGTCAGCCGTTATGTCCGCATCTCCGGAGTAAGATGAGCCATTAGAGATATCCCCTATGTTTATAAGCCCATTTTCAGGTGTCCACAGAAAACTGGAGTTTTGAAAGCTTCCCACAACAGCGCCGGTATTAGAAACATTGCTGGGTTGGAGACCATTTCCAAGTATTGTAACTTGGCCATACGCATTGGAGAAAAACAACGCACCTATGGATAGCGCTGTGATTTTGGATAGAATTTTTACCATAATTAGATGTTGTTATTAAAGAAGTTGTTATTTGATCGTTAAAACTACTTCCATGATACAAAGAATTACTTTTCCTGTAATTTTGATTCTATGGAAGAAAAACAGCCACAATCATAATACAAAACAATCAATATTTATATACCCTTTACATACCCATAAAGCTTAACCCCTTATTCACAAGGGGTTTTTGACCTTCATCAAACATAACATTTTTCTTTAGGATTATAAAATATATAATCGGTTATCACTTTCATATATCGCAAAAATTCACATCAGGTACATATAAGGTAGAGCGTTTTTTTGGCTATATGGCATTTATTATTCTCTTTGCAGCACAAACACAGACACAAGTGATCTTACTGAGCTTACTCAGTAGAGTACACATCGGGCTATTATGCTTTTCTTAATCTAAATTATTATAGCCCGGTTACCTACTTCCATTCTCTTTTGTTGATGTTTTTGTTATACAAATGACATATCCAAAAACAATATCGAGCAGCTCCGGTTTTCCAAAATCTTTTTGGAAAAGCCTCCTATTGTTATTCTTTCTATATTCTGCACAAACATTATATGCACAGACAGTTATTACAGGGATGGAATATATTACCATCAGTGAGGGTGCTGTCATGTCCATACAAAATGAAAAGCAATCCGATGGTAATAATATAGCAGATGAGAAATGTAGTATTGAAAACGAAATCATACCATGTGAAAAGTCTTATAACAAGAAAAAAATAGTTAAAAGCCGGACAGAGCGTACCGAATCATCCGAAGATAAGGGTAAAACAGCAGATAATGCTTCTGATCGTCAGGAAATAAAGATCAACAGCAGTCCTTATGATAATGACACTTCATTTTCAGCCTCATCAGGCAGATCACTATTAGCCTGCAACGTAGATTTTCATTGGCGGGCAGCCGGCATGGCAGAAAAAGCTTATTTCATGCTATTGTTTGTATGCGCTACCTCTCCTATCTTCCGCTACCAAGGTATATCTTTTCCGGATCGCGCAAGTTCTTACCTTCAGGGCAGAGCACCTCCTTCTTGCTAGATGTGCTTTACAACACCAGTCTTATAAAACACAAATTTCATAATTATCCAAGCCATTCCGAAGCGCTCTCCGTCAAAATAAAGTAATCATTATTGGAGAGCGCAGAGGGTTGGTGAAATAATGAAAAACACTTACAACACAAATTTAAAACCCAAATCCTATCCAGGCCATCCTGAAACGTGCTCCGTCAAAATAAACGTAACCGTTATTGGAGCGCGCAGAGGGTTGGTGGAATGTTATTTACAACACAAACCAAATAGGTTTTGTAAGCTTGTTTAGTTTGAAAACCAAATAAAACGATGAAAAAAAACAACATGCTTTTAGGCACTCTGCTTATCTCAGGCTTTGCCTTTTCCCAAGTTGGGGTTGGCACAAACCTCCCCAAAGCCACTTTAGATGTTATGGCTTCTCCCACAGATGCAACTAAAACAGACGGTTTCATAGCTCCCAGATTAAAAGGTTCTGAGCTGAAAGCCAAAGACGCTCTTTATGACACACCACAAACCGGTGCTATCGTTTATGTTACCGAAGCATTATTGCCGGCAGCTACCACAACAAAAACAGTGAACGTTACTGCTGTAGGCTATTTCTATTTCGACGGGGCGGTATGGCAAAAAGTGGGCAGCGGAACCACTTCAGCTATTGAGCCCTGGTACGAACAAAATACCACGAATCAGGCAACAAGCAATATTCAGGATATCTATCAAAGTGGTAGTGTGGCAATCGGAAAAAATGTGGCTTATGCAGGTGCCAATGCCATAAAAACCAATTTTGACGTAGAGGGCTCCTTGCGTGGCGGAACTTCGCAAACGGGCAATGTAGGCACTAATTCCTTTGCCTTTGGAAACGGAAACGAAGCCAGCGGTCTACGTTCCATATCAATGGGTATGCAGAACGTCAATAAGGCAAGCAACAGTGCCATTTTTGGAGGTTCCGGAAACAATATATCATACGATGATGCCAGCCAGCCTAACGTCAATTCTGTTATTGTAGGAGGGCAAAATAATACCAATACCGGGAACATTACATCAATTTTTGGCGGATATCTGAATAAAATATTAACGACAAGCCTTAACGGCTCCAATTCGGTCATTGTCGGAGGCTTTAAAAATACTCTAGATGCGACAAATACAAATATGTCTATGTCCGGTGCAGGCATTGTTGGTGGATCAGGTAATACTATAAAGACCGGCTCTGGAATTGATACCGCAAACTCTACCATTATAGGAGGCAGTTCCGGTACCATACTCAACAGCCACAGTTCCATTTTAGGGGGCCAGGCAGGTAAAATTACCAGCCAGTACTCTGCGCTTTTAGGTGGGAATGGATTGATTTCGGGATCGTTTGGAGAAACAGTTTTGGGGCAGTATAATGCGATAACCACAGGTACTGTAAATTACGGGGTGCTTACAGATCCTGTTTTCCAGATAGGTAATGGTACAGCAGACACGTTCAGGAGCAATGCCATTACCGTTCTTAAAAACGGAAACACCGGGATTGTAACGACCACGCCTACTGAAAAGCTTGACAACAATGGTATCACAAGGCTTAGAAACCTGCCTGCCAACGGTGCTGTCAATGCCATTTATACCCAAAGTAACGGCACAGCTTCTACCACGCAGAACCAAACCTTTACGGCTACCAAAACTGTAGTAGCGGATGCCAATGGTGTTTTGGGATATGTAGCAGGATTACCGGCTGCAATGCCCATCATCATTGCCGGCGCAGATGGTGCGGATGCGGTAACTAATACAAAAACCATTCAGCAAAAAAACAGTGTTGGTAACGCTACCATTTCTACTTTGCTGACAACAAAAACCTTCACACTTGCGCAAAAATCGCTGGTAACCATTTCATATAATGTAACAGTAACAGATGTATATGCTTTTGACGGAAGTATCCTGAAAGACGGGAGTGCCAAAAAGTTGGGGGCATTTGTTAATCTTGATGGTAATGGCATCTCTGCTAATGGAGCTACCTATACCAATTTTACCAGTGGGATGTTTTTGGACGGGATTTTTTATCTGCAAAATACCAGGACAATTGTGATGAATGCAGGCTCTCATACCATAGATCTCTACGGAGAAGTGTTTGCAGGGGCTACCGACAGTATCGGGGTAAAAGCGACTTTTGGAGCAGGTATGCTGGATCAGCTGGATATTACAGCCTTTCCTATTCAGTAATAACCCGATTTTTCCATACCTGTCAGCCCTTCGGAGCTTCGGCAAGGTTTGAAAACAAAACACATATCTATTTTCAACTTCTTGTAAATCATTGTAAGGTTTACAAAAAATATAAAACAATTAGTAACACTTAAACACCTGATGAATTATGGCAGTATTACACAAGATCAAAGCCTATCTCTATGAGAACCTCCTTACAAAGGACAACCCCAATGATTATATCGCACGCACTGTAAGCGAGCGTTCACTGAATGTTAAACAGATCTGCGAAACCGCGGTCAACAGAGGCGGAGCAGACGTATCTGCCGCTGCTATGGAACACGCCACCACCCTGTTTCTGAAAGAAATGGCTTACCAGCTGTGCGATGGCTTTTCTGTCAACACAGGCTATTTTACTGCCGGAACTCAGATCCGCGGGGTTTTTGACAGCCCTTCGGAAACCTTTAGCAGCGACAAGCACAACATCCTGTTCCAGTTTAACCAGGGAGAAAAGCTAAGAGCAGAGATCCCCAATATAGAAGTAAGCATACTTGGCATTGCAGACAGCGCCTGCTCTATCCTACAGGTGACCGATGTCAAGAGTGGTTCTGTAAATGATCTTATCACGCCGGGTCGTAACCTGAAGATCTCCGGCAATAAGATAAAGGTAGCAGGAGATAATCCAAACAACGGGGTCTTTTTTGTGAATAGCACTACACAGGAGAGAGTGGTGGTAGAAAGCAACGATATGGTGACCAACAATCCCTCGGAGCTCATTATCGTAATACCCGATCTGGCATCCGGTACCTATACCCTGGAGGTACTGACACAGTTCTCCGGAACACAAATGCTGAAAGAGCCTCGCATGGCCAGCTTTGACAAGATACTGACTGTACAGTAAGACCATAGCCGGAACAGATAGCCTGTTCCGAACGGAACAGACCGTATGTCTCGGGCGGAACACGACACCTGTTCCGTACGGAACAGACAGTATGTTCTGTATTAATTCTTTTTTTCAATTATAAACACTATGATAAAAAATTTAAACTTTTTAAAAACAAGAAATCTTACTGCATTTGTACTGCTCTTTCTTTGTGCTGTAGCTTTTGCACAGGCACCAGGCATACAATGGCAAAAGCTGTATGGAGGGTCTGCCGCAGATTGGTTTTACAAAACCATACCTACTTCTGATGGTGGTTATATTGCTGTAGGACAAGCATCTTCTACCAATGGAGATGTTACAGGAGCAGGCTATACTAAGGAAGATGCCTGGATCGTAAAGACAGATGCCTGTGGCAATAAACAATGGGATAAAGTAATGGGCGGAAGTGGTACTGCTGATCGTTTTTATGATATCAAGCAGACTAGTGACGGAGGCTATATTCTTGTAGGATCATCTGATTCCCCCAATAGTGGCACAGTTTCAGTAGCAGGAAAAGGGTCTATTGATGTATGGGTAGTAAAGCTTAATAGTTCAGGAACCACACAGTGGCAAAAGCTCTACGGTGGTTCAAGACCAGATCATGGAGTGTCAGTATCACAAACTTCTGATGGTGGATATATTATTGGTGGCACAACACAATCATTGGATGGTGATATTCTTTATACTTCTGGTAATGTACTTTTAAACTTTATAAAGCCACTTGTCATTAAAATAGATTCCAGTGGTAATTTAAGTTGGGTTAAGGCTTATATGATCGATAATTACCATGAAAGTTTACAAAAGATTGAACAAACTTCTGATGGTGGATATATCTTTGCTGGATATGCGCAAAGCTTTGATTTTTATGGCCATCAAGCCACTGTATATAAGCTCACTTCAACGGGAAATGTAACATGGAGAAAATTATATGGTGATATTTCAGGACCCACCATAACAACCAGTGCTAGTGATTTTTTTTATAGTATAAAACAAACTTCTGATGGTGGGTATATTGCATTGGGATCTTCTAGTAGTTCAAATAGTGGAGATGTTTCGGCTACCAATCACGGAGGTTCAGATCTATGGTTGGTTAAGCTCACATCTACAGGTACAATATCTTGGAATAAGCTTTTAGGAGGTTCGGGGGACGAAGACCTTTCTTTTGGAGACCCTCTAGCAATAGATACAGATGGAGGATTTGCTATTTGCTCTTCATCAACCTCTTCAAATAGCGGTGATATTACAGGAACTAATCATGGAATAGAAGACGCCTGGGTGTTTAAAACTAATATTTCTGGTGTCATTCAATGGCAAAAACTCATTGGAGGTTCTGCAAGTGATAATTTGAGTTCGGTATATGTTTTAGGTAATAATACCTATATTTTAGCCGGAAATAGTAGTTCTTCTGCTAGCGGAGATGTAAAGGGCACAAACAAAGGATCATCAGATTCGTGGTTAGTAAAGTTGGGAGATGCCACGCCTGTAACTACTCCTACCATAACAACAACAGCAGCAACCTGTTTTTCGGCAGGTACTGCAACCATCAGCAACCATAATGCGTCTTACACCTATACCTTTACGCCCGCAGGCCCTTCTGTAGGGGGTAGTGGGATGATATCAGGGATGACTGCTGGTACCAGCTACACGTTAACAGCAACAGATGGAAGCTGTACTTCTGCAACCAGCGCTTCATTTAGCATAGCAGCACAGCTTAGTGGTGCATCTTGTAATCCATGTACATCACAGAGAGTTACCAATCCTACATTTTCTCCTATTACCGGATGGACAAAAACAGCTAATGTAGCAGTGTCAAATCCGGGGATCGCATTTAATATTGATAATAGTACCGACAACATTTACCAGGATCTGACCGATGTGAACCCTCTGGGTAATCTGTCACCGGTTATTAATATGTGTATCGGAACCTATGATGCATTACCGCCTGCTGCTTCGGGATGGGCAAGGCTGGAGATTTGGTATGGCGGTGTCAATTATGTTAATATGATTAACCAAGCCGGCATTGCCAACACATATGGCTATATCGAGTATGTTAACGGTGCCAACGGGAGCTTAGCTGCAGGAAACAACCTTATCAAAAATACTTCGGGTATAGTTGCCTGCTTAAATAATATTAATGTTACCCTACCGAATAATGTTCCGAATAACGGAAGACTGGAGTTCAGATATTACACCCAGCAGGATAATCCCCCTGCTAATGCCGATGACGATTTCTTTATTGGAAATGTGACCCTTACTCGTACCATGCCTGCTCCTGCTACGCCAACAATAAGCACAACTACAGCAACCTGTTCTGCTGCTGGAACAGCTAAAATAGGCAATTACAATGCTTCTTACACATACACCTTCACTCCGGCAGGACCAACTGTGGGCGCAGGCGGTGTAATATCCGGTATGACGGTTGGAACCAATTATACCGTACAGGCAAGTCTTGGCGGATGTTCTTCAACCGCGAGCTCTTCTTTCAGCATTGCAGCAACGCTTAACTGTACATTTACCTGTAACACAACCTTTTATCTGTCACAATATCCGGCTGGAGGACCAACTACATTATATACGCTGAACAACACCACCAACCCTTTTACCATAACTGCTGTAGGGACATCCCCCGCAGGTATGCAGGTCAACGGAATCGGGTATAACACGGTGGATAAGTATATGTATGGGATCCACTCTGTAGCAGCCGGCGATAACCGTTTGATAAAGATCGATGCTAATGGTACAATGACAGATCTGGGTATCATCAATACATTGCCGAACACAGGGTATAACAACGGTACATTTGATAATGCCGGAAACCTATACACCAGCAGATACGGTACCGATAAGTTTTACAAGATCAATGTAACCACAAAAGTTGCAACGGAGATTGTACTTTCCAGAACCATACAGGTTAATGATCTTGTTTACGATCAATCAACCGGTAAGTTTTTTGGCTACGAAGGTGCTGCCGGGACAGACAGGCTGATCTCTATCAATCTTACTTCTGCTACTGCAGGTACTGTTACCAACTTACCAACAAGTAATCTTCCGGCCGGATCTACATTTGGAGCGATGTATATAGACTCTAATGGGGATATCTTCGGGAATGAAGATAACACAGGCTCAGGCTTTTACCAGTTTGATAAAACAACCGGTACGGCAGTCAAGATTTCCACATCCATCAAAGCTTTCGGAAATGACGGAGCCAACTGTCCTGATGCAATTATCACTTTCCCTGCGGATCTGAGCGTTACCAAAACAGATGGTAAAACCTCTTATATCCCGGGTACCACCAATACCTATACTATTGTAGTAAGCAATGCCAGCGGGCCATACGGTGTGCTTGGTGCTACAGTTTCAGATCTTTTGCCAGCAGGTATCCCTGCTGCAAATATGTCTTATCCCGTACCTGTACTTACAGGTGGTGCGACTACCAGCATTACCGGCCTGCAAACAGGCGCTCTTAATGACGTGGTGGGTCTTCCTGTAGGATCTACGATTACTTACACGGTTACTATCAATGTACCTATGGCATACACCGGTAATCTTACCAATATTGTGACAGTAACTCCGCCGGCAAGCACTTCTTCAGATCCTACACCGGGAAACAATACGGCAACAGATACCGACGCTTATAATTGTGGAGGAAAGGATTCTGACGGAGACGGCATCGGCGATATCTGTGACCTGGATGATGATAATGACGGTATCCCGGATTGTATAGAAAACGGCTTCGATGGCAATCCTAATACAGTATTTAAATCAAATGGCAGCACGGTTGCATCCAGCAATTCCAATCCTGCAAACGGACCTCAGTACCAGTTCAGATTGACGAATACGACCAACCAGCAGGGACAGGCATGGTCCTACGGAAAAATTGATTTTGCCAACAGCTTTATCCTTTCTATGAAAGCAAAGTTTTCTGATGCGGATGGTATAGCCATGGTGTTCCACAACGATCCCTTGGGGACCAACGCCATAGGAGTAAGCGGACAAGGACTTGGAGCCAGAGGTATTGCCAATGGTATCGCACTGGAGCTTGATACTTTTGTTAATTCTTGTAACAATGATGTAGCTAACGGGCAGAACTGTGACCCGAGCTATGACCACGGTAGCATCAGAACCACTGCCGGATGGATTGGTGCAGGAAAGCTTGCCGGAGACGGACAGCTTGGGGACGGCACAATTGATGACGGACTTTGGCATGATGTGGTGGTTTATTGGAACGCTTCTATCAGAAGACTGTCTTATAACTTTGACGGTGCTGAAGTGACCAGCTACATCTTCCCAACCTCAGGTGCCAACTCAATTGAAACCATCCTTGGAGGAAAAACAACAGCTACTTTCGGATATACCGGCTCCACAGGATCTAATGGAAATGCTAATACCATAGGTTTTGATAACCCTTGTACTATCCCTATCTTCTTTGATACGGACGGAGACGGTATCAATGATCATCTGGATCTGGATTCGGACAATGACGGTTGTGTAGATGCACTGGAAGGAGATGAAAGAGTAACTACTGCACAGCTGGTTACCGCAGGCGGAACAGTGGTAGTAGGCACTGGCTCTGCAGCGGCCAACCAAAACCTATGTGCCAACGGAACCTGTGTTGATGCACAGGGTGTTCCAAAAATAGTGAATGCAGGAGGCGCGGCCGATGTAGGAAATGACCAGGGACAGGGAATCGGAAGCTCACAAAACAGTGCAGTAAGCGCCTGCAACGCCATACCTTGTAATACAGAATATGTGACCAACGGTACTTTTGCTACAAACCTTACAGGCTGGACAGGCGATACCGATTGGATATATGAATCCGGAAAAGCCAAAATGTACAGTGAAAATGTGACCAACAAAGTGTTGTCTCAGACCTTGCATAATCTGGACAGGATTTCCAACAATACTGTTTCACTTACATTAGAATTAGGAACGCAGGATTACAATCAGGCATCAGGCGGTACAGCCTCTTTGGATATACTTCTGGATGGTGTTGTATATGCGACGATCAATAATGGTACATTAAGAAACAGCAGCAATGTAACTATGGCGCTTTATGG
>MKVE01000027.1:178291-186019 GCA_001898785.1 Chryseobacterium sp. 36-9
TTACGCTTAATATTCCTTATTTGGGATCTTCATCTGCCGCACTTACGTTCAGAGCATCTGCTACTAATGGTGATGACTGGAGCCTGGATAACATATCAGTAGTAGAAAAATGCTCTTACTGTGTGAAGCCCGGAGATTTTTCTGTGGCAGGTACACCAACGAAAGTAGGTATCACCAACCAAACCAAGCTAACAGGCTGGCCAGAAAGCGTACCAAATGGGCACATCGTCTTAGAATCAAAAGACAAAGGCTTTGTAATCACAAGGGCATCACACGTAAGCACAACACCTGATCTGGTCAATGATTCTGTAAAAGATCCTAAAGAAGGTATGATCGTGTATGATATCCTGGACAAATGTGTGAAACTCTATAATGGTACAGTGTGGAAATGTATCCAGAGAAGCTGTAATGGTGGTGCGTTAACTAAAAGTATTAATAATCAATAAGTATTAATCCCGGCGTTGTTATGGCGCAAAGTCCTAACAACGCTTTTAAAACAATTATAAAATGAAAAAAACAATATATACACTACTATTATCTTCTTTTGCTTTCGGCCAAGTTGCAATAGGAAAGCAAAGTGTAACAGGAACCACTACACTTTTGGATTTTGATAATTCAGCAGGCAATACCAAAGGGATTATCCTGCCTGCAGTAGAAAACAACAGTACGGCACTTGCTGCCACTGTAACGGATAACAACGGTACTTTTCTTTTTGATAAGTCTGACCAAAAGATCAAAATGTATGAAAATAGCCAGTGGGTAACCCTTTCGGATACAGGAAAGATTACAAACGCACTTACTGCAAATGCCAATACATCTACAGAAAGTGGCAAAGGAGCAGTTATCGGATCAAGCACCACTCCTGCAAAAGGCATACTGGTTCTGGAAAATACCACCAAAGCCATGATCCTCCCGCAGATCGCTAATCCTCATACCAATGTGAAAAGCCCTTACCCCGGAATGATGTGCTATGATACAACCAGTAAAACCCTGGCTGTATTTGATGGAATCAATTGGAACTATTGGAAATAGATTTTGAATCTAGAAACCTTGCCGGGCGTTGCATTTACATAGCTTTTTTTCACCATCATTTTTTTGTTTTTGCTGCCCGGCTTTTATACCAGGATTTAATTTATTATAAGGTTCTATGGATACACAAATACAGAAAATAGATGCTCTGATAAGGAAACATCTTCATCAGTCAAGAATAGCAATAATGATATTTCATGGTGTCCCTTACAAAACCTTGGATGACGATATGTGGATCTACAAGCAGACCAAATATTTTATCTTTAGGACTGAAACCGTTTTTATTTTTAAGAATAACAGAGTTGCTGATATTATAATTTTTGAGCATATACTTTGGATGTTGTGGAGCGAGATATTTTATAATGCCAATCATTCTCCAAGATATGAAGTGGTCAATCATTATCAAAGGTTTAGAAATATATAAAAAAGGTTAGCGTGTGCTAACCTTTTTTAATTATCCTAATGATTTTACTAGAAAACAAACCATTTCCCGTTATAAATCAATGTCATGCCTATTGAGTTTGCAACATTAGCATTTGTAGCGTTAATGGTACTATCTTTACCGAATTCATATATTTTTGAAGCTCCATAGTCATTCGCACCCTGTCGGAACTTCTTGCCGTTAGGATCAATTGTAGTATTCTTATTTTCTGAAAAGATATAGAGTGTCAGCCCATTACTTGGATTTGCTGGAAGTGTAACCGTATAATTACCTGTGATATAAACCATTTGGTTGTTATTAGTCAAAGTAATATTACTACTTACAGTTGTTACTGATAAACTGCCTCCTCCGCCGCCACTCGGTGTTGCCCATTGTCCGTCACCTCTTAGAAATGTAGTGGAATCAGCAGTTCCTGTTGCGCTTATTTTTGCCATGGTAACGGCGCCGTTATTAATTTTTGCAGTCTTAACCGCATTGTCAGCAAGTGAAGTTGCAGCGCTGCTGCTTATTGTCACATCACCTGTCATGGTCTGTGGCACTTGTGGAGCATATGGTGACGAAGATGATGTAAGATAAACCTGCCCGCCTGTAGAACCATTTGCAAACCCGTTACCTGCAGGACCGGTAGCTCCTGTTGCTCCTGTTGCACCCACCGGACCAACTGCTCCCTGAGGTCCTTGAGGCCCAACTGGTCCTGTTGCACCTTGAGGTCCTTGAGCACCTGTTGCTCCAGCTGGTCCTGTTGCTCCTGTATCACCCTTTGGTCCCTGTGCACCTGCTACTCCTTGAGGTCCTGTTGCTCCTGTATCACCTTTTGGTCCCTGCGCTCCTGTTGCACCCTGAGGTCCTTGAGCACCTGTTGCTCCAGTTGGTCCTGTTGCCCCTGTATCACCCTTTGGTCCCTGTGCACCTGCTACTCCTTGAGGTCCTGTTGCTCCTGTATCACCTTTTGGTCCCTGCGCTCCTGTTGCACCTTGAGGTCCTTGAGCACCTGTTGCTCCAGTTGGTCCTGTTGCTCCTGTATCACCCTTTGGTCCCTGTGCACCTGCTACTCCTTGAGGTCCTTGAGCACCTGTTGCTCCAGTTGGTCCTGTTGCTCCTGTATCACCCTTTGGTCCCTGTGCACCTGCTACTCCTTGAGGTCCTGTTGCACCTGTATCACCTTTTGGACCTTGTGGCCCGATTGCTCCAGCAGGTCCCGTTGCTCCTGTATCACCTTTTGGACCCTGAGGACCAGGAATTGAGCTCCCCGAATTTTTTGCATACAATGCATAGGGCACGCTTAATAACTGGGATGTTCCGGATATGGTATAATTATTAGATCCTGTGGGATCCGTTTCTGTTTTGATAAAATAAGTATCAGCTCCCCAATCAATGTTAGAATAGGAACCGCTCACCAAAGTTCCAGCTCCAATCTTCGCTGTCACAAGGCCATTGTTATTGGCTGGCAGAGATTGTGTTTCCGAATAAACGACAGTACCCGAAGCGGAGCCCTTGATGATGGAAAATCTCATGCCCACATTCTGATTCTTGATCAGATCATTATTAGAGTTTCTGATAATGGCCTGATAACTCATGGCATCCTGCGTTTGTGAAAGCGCCATGGCAGACACGCAGAAAACGGCTAAAAAAGAGAGTTTTTTCATATTGTTATTATTTTTAAATTATTTGTCTGATTTGATGACTTTAAATATTTTGATCAACTTTCCATTCTTCGTGACCTTAAGAAGGTAAACTCCCGCTGCATAAGAACCCATCGAGAATGAAACCGTTGACGAACCCACAGGCTTGATCATCAATGATCTCCCCGAATTATCCAAAAGCTCAAAACTATACTTTCTAAAATCTTTGAAATCGATATTCAGATAGAGAATATCCGGTGTAGGGTTAGGATAGATCTTCAAATTAAGCCCTATTTCCCTAACATCCATACCCAAAGTTTCCAAAATCTCGTAAGCGTGTTCAACGCCGGGATGCACACTACCCGATGGTGATCCAAAAGGTTCGTAGAAAACTTGTCCAATTGCGGATGCTACATTGCCACTGCCGCCGGATGCGTACATACCTGATGAATTGATAGATGATTGTGCAAACCCTTGAAATGAGACGCCCAAGAGAAATAGACAAATTATTGTTTTCATAGGTTTTAATTTTTATGATTATAAAATAATCAGGTTTTTAGCAAATATAAAAATAAATCCGTTTTAGTAATTAAATAAATTTATATTAAAATCAATCTAGTGAATCTTTGATGTATTACTATTTGAAATGGTATAAAAAAAGCGACAAAAATGCCGCTTTCAATATCCGATTAATAGTCTTTACTGCTTCTCTTCGGCTCTCTCACTTCCGGCCATTTTACTACAGCTCCTTTATCATCTGTTGGCATTACACGTTTCTCTCTGCTTACAAATTCCGGGTCTTCTGACGCCATATAAGCTAAAGTTGCAGTCAGAATCACATTATTTTTCAATTCATCAAAAATGATTTTGTCATAAGTATCCTTGGTTGTGTGCCAGGTGTAACCGAAATAACCCCAGTTAAGTGAACTCAACGAAAATCCTGGAACGCCAGCTGCCACAAACGATGCGTGGTCAGAACCGCCACCGCCAGGCATTCCGGGGAAGTTAGTTTTAATCTGGTCTTTTACTTTTTTAGGTGCAGCATCCAGCCATCTTCCAATGTAAGCATAAGAATCCTTGAAACCCTGTCCGCTGATGTCAACCACTCTACCTGTTCCGTTATCCTGATTGAAAACCGCCTGCACACCTTTGATAATTTCAGGATTGTCAGCTACAAAACCTCTTGAACCGTTCAGACCTTGCTCTTCACTTCCCCAAAGTCCAACTACAATGGTTCTTTTTGGATTAGGATAATATTTTTTAAGGATTCTCATGGTTTCCAGCATTGTCAAAGTTCCCGTTCCGTTATCAGTTGCACCTTGTGCACCGTCCCAGGAATCGAGGTGTGCGGAAAGAATCACGTATTCGTTAGGCTTTTCTGAACCTTTTATCATTCCGATGGTGTTGAAAGATTTAGCTTCCGGCAAAACTTTGGATTGTGTATCCACTTTGATTCTCGGTTTTGCACCTTTTTCCGCCATTCTGTACAACATTCCGTAATCTTCCAGATCGATGTCGAACATTGGAATTGTTTTCGTTTTAGCGCCGAAAATACGATTGGTGCTATGGATTCCTGTCCAGTTGGAAATGGCGATTCCTGCTGCTCCGGCTTTCTCTAAAGCTTCTGGCAAGGTTGTATTATCATACCCTATATTCTTGATATAATCTGCGAAATCTTTTTTAGCCTGTTCTTTTTCAGCTTTCAGTTTGTCATATAATTCGGGGGTTGCAAATTCTTTGATTTGCTCATCTGAACGTCCGATTTTCTGATATTGCGCCATTAAAACAATTTTACCTTTTGCAGAAGGCAACCATTTATCAAACTCGGTTTTGGAAGATACTTTTGGAAGAATCACCACTTCTGCTTCTACCGCTTTTTTAGTTGCCGGACTCCACGCTAATTGGGTTGCAGATAAGGTTTTGGTTCTTGGATAAACCAAATCTACGTGTGTTGTTCCGCGTTGCCAGCCTTTCCACGTTCCGAATTGCTGAAGATTAGCTTCGATTCCCCAAGATTTTAATTTATCGGCTGTGTAATTGTTAGCGGCTAACATTTCAGGTGTTCCAACCAATCTCGGTCCGATTTCGTCTAAAAGTTCATAAGCCATATCTTCCAGCTGAGAATTGTTATTGGCTTCGTTGACAAAACTTTGAACGATTGGATTGAGTTTTTCTTCGGATTTGGTTTGAGCAGTGACTAGAGTGATTTGCGCTGCAAAGAAAATTGCAGACATTGTGACAAATGAGTTTCTCTTCATATCTTTTATTTGATTCCGATAAAGATAAGGATTATGTCACGGAATAAAAAAACGCCTCAATATTGAGACGTTATATTTTACCATAGAATGCATGCAGCCCGACTTGAGCGGAGCTCCTTTTTACGCAACGTAGTGTAGTGAAAAGAGCGGGAGCGGAAGGCGGATTAAGCTGCCCAAATTATTATTTTATGGATTGGTCGAGAAAATAGATGCGTTGGCAATCATTGCTCTGCGGTTCATTTTCAGGATATCTCTCACCCACTCTGCAAAGTCCTCCGGCTGAAGAACCTTGTCCGGATTACCGTCCGTCAAACCACCATTGATGCTCATATCGGAAGCAATGGTACTCGGTGTCAGCGTAATCACACGGATATTCTGCTTTCTCCATTCTGCCATCATCGATTGCGAAAGAGAAACGACAGCCGCTTTGGAAGCCGCGTATGCCGACATATTCGGCCCGCCTTTAAGACCTGCTGTGGAAGCAACATTCACGATGTCACCTTGTCCTTTTTCTTTCAAAAACGGATAAACCGCTTTGGCTGTGTAATAAACGCCGAAAAGATTGGTTTTAATCACTTGTTCCCAAACATCCGAAGCCATTTCCTCGATGCTTCCAAAGTCACCGATTCCTGCATTGTTGACCAAAATATCGATTCCGCCTAATTCGTTTGCTAAAGATTCGATTCCTGCTTTTACTTCCAATTCGTTATCAACACTGAAAACCGCGTAAGCTACTTTCACGCCGGTTTGTTTCAGTTCGTTAACTGCTATTTTGAGATAATTTTCGTTTCTTCCCGTGATACCAACGTTCACACCTTCATTGGCAAGAATCTGAGCTACAGCTTTTCCAAGTCCTCTTCCACCGCCAGTGATAATGGCATTTTTACCTTTTAAATTCATAATCTGTTTCATTAAATTTCGAGGTGCAAAATTACCAAACACACGTTTAAAATCCGAATAAAGTCTTATGATTTAATACAAGTTTATCATTGAGGAATTCAATTGGTTGTATTGATTTCTCGCAAAGACGCGATTTGAATTAATCTTAAAGGAAATAAAAAGTCGCAAATTTTCCTTTGCGACTTTGTAAGATTTGAATTGTAATATTTAGCGACTTTGCGATAAAATTATTCGCCTTTTAATTGGTCAGGAATGTTAGTCGTAATGAAATTGATTCCTTGATTTTTAAGTTCTTCGTAAATTTTGATATCATTCACAGTCCAGGAATTGGTAATCAAACCAAGCGAATTGGCTTCCGAAATCCACGTCGGATTTTTCTCGAAAACGCTGTAATGGTAATCCAATCCGTCCAAACCTTCGGCTTTGATTTGCTGCGGCGAGAGATTGCCTTCAAGATACTGAACTTTGGCAGACGGATTTTGTTTCTTGATTTCTTTACAAATATTAAGACTGAATGAGATATAATCGCTTTGGCTGTCAAGTCCGAGGTCTTTTACCGTTTTCAGAACTTTGGTAACGATTTCGTTTTCACGTTCTTTGGATTTGGTTGGTTTGATTTCGATGATTAATTTGACGGAAGAATCTTTTTTACCTTGTTTCAGATAATCTTTCAAGGTTGGGAGTTTTTCTCCGTTGGATAATTTCAGCTTTCTTAAATCAGAAAAATCAGTCTCCGAGATTTCCATTTTCCCGTGATGTTCATCGTGATTGACAACCAATTTTCCATCTTTGGTCATATGAATATCAAATTCGGAACCATAAACTTTCAATTTTTGAGCATTTTCTAAAGCTCTGATAGAGTTTTCCGAAGTTTTTGGTTGTGTATTCCAGAAACCTCGATGGGCGATGATTTGAGTTTGAGCGTTGATAAACATAGTAGTGGCTAGGGATAAAATGCAAAATACGTTCTTCATTTTTCAATTTTTAGGATGACTAATTTAGTCAATTATTATTAAGGCTTCGAGAACCTCAGCCTGACAGCGTTTAGACATTTCGATAGTTCGTCAAGCTCACTACAGGCTTCAATCAATGTGACAACAGTTGTCATCCTGAAGCTCTCGAAAGATAATCAATTAGATTCTCGAAGTGTCTAAATTTATAATTTTCTTGGTTGTAAACTTTGATGTTTTGGTTATTTTTGCTTTAAATAAATTTTCCCAATGTCCGAAAACATTCAGCAAAAGATAGAATCCCTGAGAGAAGAACTTCATCAGCATAATTACAGTTATTATATTTTGGATGAACCTTCGATTTCTGATTTTGAATTCGATGCTAAACTCAAAGAACTGCAGGAGCTGGAAACTGCGCATCCTGAATTTTTTGATGCCAACTCTCCTACTTTGCGTGTTGGTGGCGGAATTACAAAGAATTTCCCGACCGTCCAGCATCAGTACAGAATGTATTCTCTCGACAATTC
>MKVE01000028.1:0-963 GCA_001898785.1 Chryseobacterium sp. 36-9
TTCCCACATTTCAACAAAATCTTCCAACACCTACAACGGAAATATTAACAAAAAACTCTACTTTTGAGTGTTACTAACAAGGGGAAGATTACAATATGGATATTGAATTAAAAAAGATTCTATTAAGTTTTAGTATGCCAAAATTTATATGGGTAACTGAAATTTATGACAGTACAAAAGTTGTTGATAATAGAGTTGAGGGTTTGTTACTTGTAGATGCGACTGAACCATTAGCCGCTAATGTAATTGGTGCAATTTTTGAAAACAAATTGGTAATTAGTGGCCTAAAAACTGAGGTTGTGCATGATTTATCAGCATCAATACCAAATATTGAATTTTCAAGTTATAATAGAAACCTAACCTTTTTTTAATATATGAGTGATAAAATAGAAATTAAAACTAACCTAGAAAGAATCATCGAAAGTCATTCTTTAAAATCTGGCAAAAAATCTACTAATGCAACAAAGAATGAAATTGATTTTGATTTTGAAAGTTTATACAAAGAATTAAACAAGATTATTGGTGAGTACAAGAAGGAAACTCTTAATAAGTCTATTACTTCTGAAAAAGAACTTTCTAAAAGTGTGCTAACATTTTAATTATACAATGTGAGATGTTCTGACTAGAAACTTGTATTTAGTCTAGGACATTAACTACTGAAAAACTCATGAAATAGTTATTCTGTTTTTTTGAGAAATTGTGAATATTCAATTTTTAAAGTTAACCGAAATCTTATTTTACAATTTTGTTTTTGAAAAAATCAAAAATTTACCTAGTTTTTATAGAAGTATTTCCTATCCCCACTTATTGTAAATTGAGAGATTAAAAATATCATTTAAATAAACGATTTATCTTAACCTTGAGCACTATTTGTTTTTCGTTAATTGGATTGACCTTTTTTCGTCTCTGTCTAAGATTGAAAGACCTAGATCAATATCATTAAATTTATTTACAAAATTAAAA
>MKVE01000028.1:1016-86243 GCA_001898785.1 Chryseobacterium sp. 36-9
TGCCAAATACATGACCTAATAATTCAAATTCAAAGAAAGAATCCTCTTCGATGAGGTATTTAAATTTCTCATTATCATTAAGAAATAATTCAGGGGTCTTTAGCCACTCGTCTGCCATCGGAAAAATTCCAAATCTTCTTCTAAAATAGATTAAGGGATAATCACCTAAGTCATAACGGGCAAACTCTCTTATGAAATCATACCGCGGAAGATGTCCAGAATTTCTTTGTCTTTCAATTTCTTCTAAGTATATTTTATACAATCCTTTTTTTAATTGTCTTGAGATTTTTTCTTGAAATCCAAAATGATACTTATAGGCAGATTTTAAACTCAATTTATTATTTCTGAAATCTACTTTATAATAAATTGATGAAAATTTTGGAAGAGTTTTATTTTTTCCAATTTCATTATTTGCTTGTAAAAATCTTGCTCTTGAAATATTAAAAGTTTCTTTTAATACCGTTTCAATTGGGGGAAGACCATTATTATAATTTCCAAAATATGAATTGCATTTATCACATACATTTTCACATACATTCTTTCCTCCCATATTTTGAGGAATTGTATGAGCGATTCTATCAAATGATGTGTTCACTTCGGTCTTAGAACACCAAATACATTTTTTCAAGTGTTAAATTATAGTTAATGACGAAATTAAAAAAATTACATTTGTAAACTGCTGTTTTTATTTAAAGATTAAAAAAAATCTTTTATTACAAGTTTAAGTTTCTCAAATTTAACATCTTCCAGAATATCACATTCATTACTTGTAGAAAGTAAAATTGCATTTCTGCATTCTGTTATACGCCGTATAATAGGGAAAATTATATTGTTGCCATGTTCTATAAATTTTTTAATATCCAAAAGTGAGTTTGGTATTTTATATCCGTCCCTACTTGTTGCAATCAAAACTCCCTTATCTCGTAAACTTCCAATGATTTTAGTTGCAAAATATTCTTTACTCATTTCCCTGTCACGATTCACATTTAAGTGTTTCATAAACTCTTTTGATGTAGTATATTTATTGGGATGATTAGAATGATTGTAAAGTAATAAGAGTTTTAAAAAATTTATTCTATCAATATTATCTTGACTTGTTGGTTTTAAATTTTCAATTGCATCATAAATTCTTGTTAGACTAAGTGTTGAAATATTACTATCATATTCACTAAAAAATTGATTTTCTTGTTTCTCCTCTTCCAAATTAAACTGCTTAGGGAAAAGGTTTAAACTAGTAATTTTTCTTTGTATTTTTTCATATAATTCTTGTGAATTATTATTTTTTTTATTTTCGTCGAATACATAACCCAGACTTCCCGCATAAAAATCAGCCAATTGAATTCCTAATTCATTATGGCTTTCACTTATAGTGAATTCTGCTCCCTCAAATAGATTCGAAATATGATTCTTATGCACATATTTTTTGAAACTTTTCATAAAATCATTCTTTCCATGTTCGTCAACTTTTAATTCGAGTTCAGGGAATGTTCTGTACAATTCTTTATATAAAACTCCATTTAAAAATTTGTAAAATGATTGCTTGTATTTAAAACCTTCTCCGTAAAGCTGTCTTTTATCAACAATAACAGCATAAACTGAAAATTTTAAATCTTCTAAATCTCTTAGAATCAAAAGTCGTCTCTTATGGTTAGATCCTATTTTATTTGATTTTATTTCACCTGTTTGAAAATACTTTTTTCTAATTTTTTCGATTGATTCCTCAAAACTTTTTAATTCACCCATATTTACCATTACACTAGAAATGATAAAGTGTGTCCCTTGAGAATTAAAATTAAATGAATTATTTCCAAATTCATCGGCAAATGCAACTATATTTTTCATGGTATTTTTACAGTTAATATTTATATGTTAATATCTTCAGCTCCATAATCTTTCAACCAATTTGTTATTGATTTTCTTAATTGTTTGCAATCTTCTGAAAATTTTGAGGGTTCTTCATAGAACACATATACCCAATCTCTTGAAAAATCCTCCTTTTGAATTAAATTAGAATATAAAAACACATAATTTTTAGGAAATTTTTTTTCATCAAAGGCAAAAGTATATTGTAGGGGTCTATATAATTTTTCCAATTGTTTTGCAATATTAATAGGCAGTAGTGGATTTCTCCTAAACCTTAAAAAAGGAAAACAGTTCTCAATATTATTACTCTTAACATAAATTATATCAAATTTTTTATAATCAAAACCTAATGAAATTTCATAAAAACTAAGTGTAAAACCTGTACATATTATACGATCATTTCCATAAGGATCAATCTTTGTTTCATATAACATATTTGAAAGAACAGTATTACTCATTTCAGTAACAAGTTCAGTAACAACAGATAACTGTTTTTGATGATATTGTTCTTTTATTCCTAAATTTTTAAATGCATTATAAGCTATAATAACTAAAATAAAATTGAAAACTAGTCCCCAGAAAGATACTATAAAAGACAAAAATGTACCGTATTCAGCAAGATTTTGACTGTCGATTTTATCTTTAAAACTTGTGAAAAAATTATTATACCATATTAAAGTTGGAACTGCAAGACTAAACAACATTAAAGTAGAAACTAAATATATGTAGAAATTTTTATTCTGTAGAAGTTTCATTAGATATATCATATAACTATCAAATATACAAATATATAACTCGAAAATATTATTCCGTAAAATTTAGTTTATATGCAATAATTTTCGATAAGAATTTTACTAAAATCATTATTTTTATAAAGGTTTAAATTCATTAAAAATTAGTATATAACCAATAAAAATGTTAACACCAATACCTCGACAGGAAATAGATGATAGAATAAAAGAAATTGAAAATGATAAAAAAGCACCATTAACAATTTCAAAAAGACTTAATTCGCCACATTCTATTACAATAAATACTAAAAATTGGTTTGAATCTTCTGATAAAATTTGGAATCGAAAAATAAAAAAGGAAAAGTATTTTCACTTATTGATTGATAAAATACATTTATCTCGAACTTTATTAATTCTCGATTTTATTGTTAATCTATTAGAGTACAGAGGACATATTTTTAAAATTCCCGATGAAAAAAGTACCGTAATAATAATGTCAGGTAGAGAAATTAAGATGAGTATTAGAACTGTAGGGAAATATAAAGAAAAGGTCGACCTTTATAGATCAAGAAAATCTATTTCAACTGATATATTATGTCTGCAAATGTATGAAGATACATGGAACAGAAAGGAGTGGAAAGATACACCCCAGGTTCCATTAGAAGACAAATTAATAAGAGTAATAGCATATACGGAACTGTATGCTGAATATTCGCATCAATATCACTTGGATATTAAAGAACATTGGCGTCAACATGATTTACTGAAAGAAAAAGAAATTGAAAAACAGAGGAAATTTGAAGAAGAACAAAAAGCCGTTGATGAACTCGTAATTACTGCGGAGAATTTTGATAAGTCCAAAAAGATAGAAAACTATCTAAACGAAAGGAAAAATTATCTTATCAGGAATAATATTTTTACAGATGAAGAAGAGATATATTTTGAATGGGGGATGAAACAGTGCCAAAATTTAAACCCCATTGATAAACCTAAAAATATAACTTAAAATTTATGCAGATTAAAAAATCACCTTTCTTCAGTTATCTGCAGGCATGTTGCAAATTAATATGCGCCACTCCACCAGAGAACACTCCTGTCCTCCCTCCTCCAATCCCCCCTTGCCCCGGGCAATTAAATCTGTAAAAAAAAGTAGGGGTCAGAGTTCCGTTCAAATTTTTTTTTATTTTTTTTGCCAAATTTTTGACTTTTTTTTGAACTCTTAATCTCTAACTGGTTTTTATTTTCGAAATGTCATTTTTCAAACTACTGAACATCTCTCTTATTTCTGACATCGGTGTATGTTCAAAACTCAATTCTTTGGTGTTGACACTTCCCGCAAATTCCCATATTTCAAGAACATCAGTCCATTCTATTTCATATGGTTTATAAAAAACATTATCGGATATTACCGATGTTCCTTTTTATTCTGTTTTTCAAAACGTTTGTAAACAATTCCTTCCTTAGTAATGAAAATGTATGTTTTGCCTATCTTCAATTGTTCTTTACTTTCTACATATTTCCCCAAAATAAATGAACCATCATTATAAGGAGGCATCGAGTCTTCTTCAACAGGGAATGCACGGTATTTTCCATTTCTCAAAAACGGTAAAGACATATATTGCAAACTGTCAATAAATTCCACATGACTGTAACCGCTGATGTATCCCATTTTGCTTTTTGGGGAACAAACTCAATTTTGTTTTCTCCTATACTATCAACTTTAATCGGAAGGACAATTCTGTTATCTGGTAAGTTTATAATATCCTCAATTAGATATTTCCTTAATATCCACAAGAACAGAAAATTGGGTTGCCAAGAAATAAAATGCAATGATAATAACTTTGAAAGTCATATTTATTTTACCATTTAATTCTTGGGATTATTTTCTTAACCTCTCTCTCAATATTACCCCCTAAGTTTTTAATTTCATTTCCAGTATTACGTATAATTTTTACAGCATCATTATTGTATCCTGGTCCTCGGGTAATATCATTAACTGCATTATTAAAATTTTTCACAATATCGTTTGTCGGTCCAAAATGTTGCCCTAATTCATTACCTAGGGAGTTTAGAGTTTTTACAATTGTATTATTTGGACCAAAGCAACCATCCTGACCACCGACTCCGTGGGTAAGACATTTATTTAATTCTCTAGCTGTTAGTTGTCCACCAGCACAACCAGCAAATACGTAAGGCTGTCCTCCCGATGTTGCCGCACACTGCACAGCTATTGTCGCCTCGGTATTGAGATTAAATTTACTAGCCCCATAACACATTGCAGTATTGAAGAAATTTACTTGTCCTGTTTGAGCCTGCTGTTTTACACATAAAACTAATTGTTGCAATTCCGGATTTGAAACTTCCCCAGCTAGACATAATGGGTATTTTGTATAATCTAAACCAAACTCTTTATAACAGTTCATTAATTTTTGTGAATATTGTTTTTCATTAGAACCTCCCATTACACCAACCATACAAAAAGTTTGCTCTTCTACTGTCGAAGAATTTTTCACACATTGATAAACCGCGTTTTCCTTTTCTCCTACCATACTTCTAATCATACAATCTCCAAACTTATTTTGATCCAACTGGTTATTAAACATCACCGATTGGTTATAGCAATCAACAGCGACTTGTTCTGAGGTCATCATAATATCACCGTAAGGTCTATTTTGATTTATTAAGATTGGGGGAATAGGATTAATGTTCTCACTAGCAGTAACAACACCTATATTTGGATTTATCTGAAGAGGTTGAAAATTAATCATTGGTGGTGGTGGTGGTAAGAAATCATACCTTCCAATAATTCTACCACCAATGGTATAATCTATTTCAATAAGATTACCTGAATAATCTAAAAAATAAGCATTCCTATAAGGATTAACCGCTGGTAATCTTAAGAACATTATACCAGAAGGATCTCGTTGAACAACTCCTCGATTCATTGGGTTACCTTCCTGAAAAGATATACTATTATCGAGTAACACAAAGGTCTGACCTCTCATTTGATCAAAGATTCGTCCTACAATATTTTGTGAAAAAAAAGAATTTGAAGTTAAAAATACGATTAAGACTCCAAAACAAAGGCAAAATTTTTTAGTTTTCGTTTTCATAATTAGTTGATTTTTAGTTTAATAAAATTAATATTATTTCTATTATAATCAACTTAACTAGTATTAACTTTTTTAAAATTCATAATTATTAAAAAAATTAATATTATAAAATCGATTCCTATTGCTATATATTTTTTTGTAAAAAATACTGGAATTATTATCGATACATTCACAACCAGCCTCATAGAAAAGATATAATTTATTTTTAACTTTTTGCATATATTTGCTTTAGAAAAATATAAAATAACGTAAAGCGTAAGCTATCGTATTGGTACAAGAAAACCGCTAATCTTCTTAGATAACCAAATTCGATAGGCTTGCGCCCATGTCGTATATCGGCGTGGGCTGTAAGTTCTATCTGGTTATCGGGTTCTTAGCGGTACCTCTTGTACGGATAGTCTTCAGTTCCACGCTTTCTCTTTTTTAACCTTCACTATTTGGAACTGAGGTGTATTATAAACTGATACCAGCATCGTGAGAACAATGAAATCTATTTCCCGGTTTTCAATGGTTCTAATTCTTCTTTTATCCTGTTGTTCTTCAACAGTGATAAGAACTTATGACCATTACAAACATTTACCTTGTGATAAACAAGGTTTTGAAAATAATCTAATAGTTTCTACACCAACAAAAATCGAGATAGATTCGAGATTAAAGATAGCTGTCATTAATTCTGGTAGTGATTTAATTGACACTCTTCTTATTAAATCTTCTTTTAGAAATATTCAATTTAAAAATAAACCAAAGACCTATCAATCTTTTTTGGTTTACAGTATATCTCAAAAGGTTAGTGGGACGTTAGAACTGAATGATCAAGAATGTCTTATTATTCTTAAAGATTCTAAATGGTATTTGAACCAGTCGATTCAATCAAAATAATTCAACCTAATCAACTGAACCTTAAATAAATCATTTAATAAAAATTCTAAAAACTATGAAAAAACTAAAAATCATTATGAAAACTAAATCAGTAGTATTCTCAATTATCCTATTGTTCTCATCCTTCTCAGTTCTATCTGCGCAACTCTCTTTCGCCACGGTATGGAACACCAATATCAATAATGATAACTCAAAACAAATAAAGTTCTTGACCCAAGGGTCTTTTCAATATTTTTATGTTGATATGACCAACTCAAATACATCTCAAATATTTCAAAGTACCGGTGGCGATGTTGTAATTGACTTTCCAAAATCGGGATTATATAAATTGAATATTGTTACTAATTCTCAATTCAAATTCAATTCAAAAGTGACTGTTCCAAATGATCCTGAAGCAAAGAAACTCATATCCGTTACCCAATGGGGAGATGTGAATTGGAGTCCAGATTTAAGTCAGATGTTTTGGTATTGTTCTAATTTAAATATTGGGGCAACGGATATTCCAAATTTTCAAAACGTAACCAATATGTCTTCAATGTTTGCAGAGTGTTCCAATCTTAAAACCATTCCTTACATTAATAATTGGAATGTCGGAAATGTAACCAATATGTCCTATATGTTCTTTAAGAACTCTTTATTTGATGAGTCTCTGAGTAATTGGAACGTTGGTAATGTGACCAATATGGAAGCAATGTTATCCTTTGCATCAGCATTCAATCAGAATTTGGGAAATTGGAATGTAAGTAAGGTTACTACAATGAGAGGGATGTTTCGTGACGCATCTTCTTTTAACCAACCGTTAGAAAATTGGAATGTTGAAAATGTTGTTGATATGTACGTTATGTTTTACAATGCAAAATCATTTAATCAACCACTAAACAATTGGGACGTCAGTAAGGTCACCAATATGGGAGGTATGTTTGTCAACGCCAATAAATTCAATCAACCGATCGGAAATTGGAATGTCGGAAATGTTACATCGATGGAACATCTATTTTCGGGAGCAACTTTATTTAATCAGAATATTGGAAACTGGAATTTAAAAAGTATAAATCTTATCAGTAATTATGATGGTTTTAATTCCCTTCATAATTTTTTAGATTCATCGGGAATGGACTGTCAGAATTATATGAAGACTTTAAAAGGATGGTCGGAGAACACAAACACTCCAAATAACCTCAATTTAGGTGCTGGTAGCGTTAGATATGGTCTCGATGGTAAAACGTACCGAGATTTATTAGTAAACACAAAAGGTTGGAATATCACAGGAGATTCTTATTCTACAAATTGTAATTCGTCTCTTGCGGTTTCAAATGTTTCAAAAGATGAAGTTCAAATTTATCCAAATCCTTTTAGAGATAAATTATATATTGATCTTGGATGGTTGGATAACAAGACTTCCAAGATCAAGATTTATAACTCTATTGGTTCTCTAGTTTTTTACAGAAATATCAACTCTAGGAATGTTTCTGAAATCAATCTCAATCATAATTTTCCTGTTGGTGTTTACAATGTTATAGTTAGTTCAGAAAAACGTTCCAGATCTTTCAAGGTGATTAAAAAGTAATTCTCATTTATCATATTATTGAAATTTAAAAATAAAAAGTGATGGAATATTTCAAGTATATATCTGAAATCGATTTAGCAAAAACTAATTGGAGAGATTTCGCATTGACGATCATTGGAGGTCTTGTTCTGTTAAAATTGGTGGGTATGTTACTGATTTATTGGGCAACCTACGAATATGAACGGAGTGAATTAAAATATACCATTTTTGGAGGGGTGTTTACAAATCTGTTTATTGTAATGGTATTTCTCACCATCGTTGATTACAACAAGAACTATGAATTTAACAATTTCTGGTTCTCAAATTATCATACTGAAAACAGTAATATTTCAATTAAATGGGACAAAGACAATTTACAGAATTCCCCCTATAAAACTTCTGAAACAACTGATAACGGAAAGAAACCATTTAATGATTTCAATTGGGATAATATTCAGATTAATCCGGAAATAGACGAAGGGGTTAACAATTCTGAAATTATCCAAGCCATGAAATTTTCGAATGATGAATTGATTAAAATAAAAAAGGTTCTTAGTGATCCCAACCCTGACTCTGAAAATGCTGATGGAAAAGACTGTGGGAGAACTACAAAACAATGCAAATGGTGTGGAAAAGAAATGAGTGAAAATAAATTAACAACAACACAGTCATTAATAAATACATTAACTAATCCTTTCATCTTAATTGGGAGTACAGCCAAAGCATATTATGGTAAAGAAGTCGATTTGAATAAAGATATAAATGATATGAAGATGATAATACTTAAAGGTATCAATTCATACGATGTTATTAAGTACACATGCGTACCAAATCTTGATGATTTCTGTTCAACTAAGTGTGAATATCAGTTTAAAAATAAATAACCCTAAAATCAATTTATAAATGTTTACAAAAATTTTATCCTTAGTTGGAATACTTTTTAGTTTTTCAGGAATCCTGATGAGTCTTTATATTTATATCCAAATAGAAAATTTCAAGAATGAATTTTGGGATCTGTATAATGAAAAAAATGAGGATATCTTAAATACTTTCAGGGAATTAGATTACAATTATCTGATGAGTATTCAAAAGGATATTGTTACACCGTTAAGTATTATATTTCTATTTTTCCTGTTTGTTTCAATCAGACAAATTTTGAAAAAATAAGTTTTCATAAATACTAAAAAGAATTGGTAGCAACATTGGTAGCAAAACAGAAATATACCTTCTGAAACACCATTATCATTGTATTATTCTATATCCTCCAACTCCACCAAAAGCACTCTTCAAATGAAGGGTGTTTTTATTTTATTAATCGATTCTTGATCTTCCTAATTTTTTACTATTCTATGATAAGACTTCCGAAAGTAATCACAAAAATCAAGTATTCTAATAAATAATTTTATTTCAAAATCATTTACATAAATCGAATAATAAATTTTATATTCACGGTCTTAAAAAAATTCATAAAAAATGAGTGTTCACATTAGTGCTAAAAAAGGTGAAATCGCAAAGACGGTTTTGATGCCCGGCGATCCACTTAGAGCAAAATATATTGCTGATAATTTTTTGACAGACGCCAAATTGGTCAGTCAAACAAGAAACATCTATTTCTACACAGGAAATTATAAAGGTAAAGAAATTACTGTTGGTGCGAGCGGAATGGGATTTCCAAGTATCGGAATTTACTCTTTCGAGTTGTTTACCGAGTATGAAGTTGAAACGATCATTAGAATCGGAACTTGTGGTGCTTATTCTACAGATTTAAAATTATTCGATATCCTGAATGTAGAAAAGGCAGCGAGTGAAAGTACTTACGCAAAATTTGCCTGGGGAATTGAAGAAGATGCCATTTCTAACCAAGGAAGTGTTTTTGATAAAATCAATGAGACAGCAAAAGAATTAGGTTTGGAGGCTAAAGCAACCAACATCCACTCCAGCGATATTTTCTACAGAAAAGACCCTGCTGTTCCGGAAATAGCCGTAAGACACAATTGTCCTGCAGTAGAAATGGAAGCTTTTGCGCTTTTTGCTAATGCACAACATTTGGGTAAAAATGCAGCAACAATCTTAACGGTTTCTGACATTATCCCAACTCACGAGCAAATCTCAGCCGACCAAAGAGAAAAAGCATTGAGAACTATGATGGAACTATCACTTGAAACAGCTATTAAATTTTAATCTGCTGCATCTTAAAATAAAAAAAGCTTCTGAATTTCAGAAGCTTTTTATGGTTTTATAGTCAAACGATTATTTCTTGATTACTTTTACAGTATTACTCTCTGTATCAGAAACGACTTTCAGAACATAAGTTCCATTCACCAATTGGCTCATATCTAATGAAGCATTCTTGGTATTGTTATTCAGGTTAAATTTCTGAATCAATTGTCCGGCTGAGTTGTAAATTTCTACATTTTTCAGATTTGTATTATTCTTATTCTGAATTGTCACAAATCCTGAAGTCGGATTAGGGTACACATTGATTCCATTCTGCTTCTGAACATCTTCAACAGCTAATGTACTACAGTTGTAAACATAAATTTCATCCAGATACCAACCTTCTATTCCGTTACAGCCATCCGTACCAAATTCGAATCTAAATTTGATTTTAGAACCGGAAGTCACACCGATTTTAGAAAGATCTATCACACTTTGCCCCCAGCTTCCTCCAAGAGAACCTCCGTCAGTTCCTGTAAAAGCTCTCTGCCCTTTCAGTGGATTATCACTCTGCGTAGTTCCGTCTAATGCACTATTATAAGCATTTTGTGTGAAAGCTGTTACTGGCAATAATGTCCATGCACCCCCATTTAAGCTGTATTTGATATTTCCACCGTCCCAGGTAGCTTCTGTTGCAATATAGTGATTGAAAGCCATTTCGTATTTCCCGGTAGTAAAAGCAGGAAACGTAATTGTCGGGCTTTCCAGACGAAGAATTCCATTTTGCAAATCCGTACTGCAATCGCCATTAATTGGATCTATTGCAAATATAGCCTTACCGGCTCTAGATTTTGGTAAATTACCTTTAACTGTCCAATCTCTCGCCTCCCAAGTAGCAGGCTTTGTAGGAACATTAGAAACTGTCCAGTTTCCTAGACCATTTTCCCAATCTTCCTTGAACAAAGGATTAGAAGTCGCACTTGCACAAAGATCTGGAACAGCTTTTAAAATTGGTTGATAATTACATTGAGTTGCAGGAGATGACCTCAGTTGTACCGCCAAAATTCCGTTTTTAATATTCTGAATATCTGCCGAAGTGAAAGACTTCCCGCTTAATCCTGCTGGATTAGCTGTAGTCGATAATCCTTGTAAATTAATTCCGATCAGGTCATTTGCGGAAGCTTCCAACGCATCAGCAAAGTTTGCAAAATCACTAGTAGCCGTAAGATATGTTGTCTGTGCTTTCCACCAAAGGTGAGCCGCTTTTATGAAACCAATTCCTGTAATAGTGTAACCATTGTAAGTTCCTCCATCTACAAGCAATGCATATAAATGATTTGTTGGCCCAGAATTAGTGTGAACCCCTCCACTATCCGCTGTTCCACAGTAATAATAACTAGGATCCAATACTTTTGAAGGTTGACTGTTACAGTTTGGATTCCACATATCACGGATAGCGCCGCCAAAAGCTGTTGCATCCTCGCCCATTTTCCAACGAAGAGAACCCGAGCATGAAGCCGTTGTTCTTACACTTAGATTTTCTCCTTCATCCATATAATTGTTTAGTAAATCAATGGTTTCCCCCCAAACATCGGAATAAGATTCGTTAAGAGCGCCAGACTGATACTGATAAATCAATCCACTTGTATATTCTGTATAAGCATGTCCCCATTCATGAGCAATCACGTCATCTGTTGCAGTTCCGTCACAATATCCTGCATATGTTCCATTCCATCTTGCATTTGGGCAAGATATTGTCGGGTCATTGTTAACCGTAATCATTGTATGGTCTGCTGCGTCATAAGATACATATCCGAAAGCATTTTTGAAGAAATTATAAACATGCTCGGATGTTGTTACTTCATTCTGTTGCCAGCTGCTTAAAGTCCCCGGAAAAGCATCACCTTCTTTCCACTTCAGGTTAGAAGAATTGGTATTGGTTTCATACAGCTTTCTGTCGATTGGATGAATCCCTGTAAATTGCTCTACCAATTCTCCTGTATGAGCATCAATAAAAAGAAATTCTCTTACATCTTTTTTATTTGTAACTTCCACTTCATAAGCTAAATAAGAAGTAACAACGCCTCCCTGAGCCAAGTATTTCGGAAAAATCAAAAGATTGGTTTTTGCAGCTTCCAGAGCTGTACCAGATTTATTTAGATCTTGTTTTGTGACTAAGTTCTTAGCAATATTACCAGCATCAGACGCAGATATATCTGGTGTAGAATTTACTTTGATGTTAGAAATTGTATTCCCGTTAACAGAGGTCAATTGTCCTTTTCCATTAAAATGGAATTTCAAAATGCCGTCATAAACAGGAACTCCCTGATATTGTTGCCTGTAAGTAACATTCTTTAATCCATAATTATCTGTTTTTTCTTCTACAAAGACCAGATCATTTACAGATTTCAGATTAAAAGCTTTGAAATTTCCGGCTAAAAATTCTGTTACTTTCGCTTTTGCACCTGCAGATTTTAGTTGAAGTGCATCAGAGTTTTCAAAACGAATAAAATTTGGATTAAGAGTGCTGTTGCTTATCGTAACACTAGCATGCGTTTCTTTTTTAAGCTTGGTCAATTCTTTGGATTCTTGTGCAAATCCACAAGTATATGCCAAAACAATTGCCAGAGATAGAGTTTTCTTCATTTTTAAATTTAATTGTTAGCAAATATAAATAATATTACGCTCATTATTATCAACAAAAACAAAGAAACTAAAGAAACATTATTAAAAACTCAATCCGGAAATATTCATTTGCAATTGTGCTTTTGTATCAATAACGACGGTTATATATTTCTCTGATAATAAAAACTGTGTCGGTTTCAGATCAAGAACATTTCCCTTTAGCCTGATGCCTTTTACATATTCTTTATTAAAGTTTTCTGTAAGGCTTTTTTTAGATGCATTTTCGATGTCCAGCAATGGGATGCCATAATCTTTTTCAATCATTCTCCTGATCTTACCTTCGAAGAGAACAGTCAAAGCTTTCTGGAAGAAATTTTTGGTTTTGAGATTAAAATCGTTGACATTCAGCTTTATTTTGTGTTCTTCTGCGCTGTAATAGGGTTGGCCTTTGATGAAAGCTGTCCCATTGACTTCACCGCTTGTATGCGCTTCTATGACAACATTGTCTTTTTCCTTGTATACCGATATTTCGGTAATTTTCACCTTTTTTTCTTCACTGCTCATCGGGAATTCTTTATCCTGAAATTGCTGTCTTGCAAGTCTCGTTGCTTCATCAAAACTGATGTTTGCCGTGGTTTGCAAGTTAAAAACGTTTTGAAGATTTGGGTTTAAAGTAAAATTTGGAACTGTATTGACGTCTCTTGTTGCTAAAGGAATCTGCCCAACAAAGGTTTCCGAATATAAGTCAATCCCAATGGTTGTTTTGATTTTGTCCTGGAAAACCTGAAGCGGCGCCATGTAAGTATTTTGCGGTGTAATCTTCAACCATGTATTGTATTCTTCCGAAACATTGATCGGCTTTGAGAACTGGTTCCAAGCCATTACCAAATAAGGCTGAAGATTGAATTTCGTTTTAATCTGCTGATCAATAATTGTTGTGAATTTTCCTTGCTGCTCTTTCAAAGTTGATTCTATAAAAGATGCAATCGGGATTTTCACTTTACCATAATCCAAAACCGGTTTCTGAGTCCAGACAAATCCTGCGGTTGTTGTTTTTGTATCGAGTTTCCAATCTTGTGTTGCTGTAAGACTGGTTATGAAATTCATTATCAGATTAAAATTCGTGTCTTTGTACATATAATAGCCCAAAGTCCCATAACCTTTCTCTGCCCATATTTTCAAAGGGACCGAGATCATCAGACGATTGTTGGTTAGAGCTTTTATATTGATGTTATTCTGTTTTTCAACTTTTATTTTGAATTGATCATTATTGTTATCCGTGTAAGATTGATCCTCATACAAAACACCTTTTATGGATTGATTAACAAGGCTGTTGATCTCCGAAATCGGGAGCGAAACAGGAAGCGTGATGTTGGATTTGATTTTTGGTAAAGTATAGACCGGATTTTCTATTTGAGAAAAAGCGATGCAACTTACCAGCAAAAAATATATCGATGCGAACTTTCGAATGAGATTCATAAATGTTTTTAATAAATTCTTAAACGCAAAATTAATGGTTTTATTGATGTTAAAAATAAAAGAGAGTAAGGAAATTCTACTCTCTTTTGTTGATTTTCCATTAGTATTTAATCCAAAAAAACGGCCTTCTGCAAGCCCGATGAATAGGCCATTTGAAACAATGCCTAAAAACACACGGGAGTTTTTTTTATATTGTAAATTAAAACTTAGTAAAAATGATTGCTACACCGCCACTTCTAGCCAGATCAACGGAGAGAATAGTTTTGCTGTTCACTTCTTTTTCTTCGATAATTATCGGATAAGGATTCTTTTCATAATCCGCATCTTTGCCATCTCTGAAAATCTTCGCCTTATATTTCTTCCCAGCATCCAGAAACCTCAAATCCAGTTTTACAGTTCTTGCATCTTTGTTGGTAATGCTGCCTAAAAACCATTTTTCAGACGCTTTATCTTTTCTTGCAATGGTTACAAACTCCCCGATTTTTGCATCCGGAACAACAGTTTTGCTCCAGTCTGTCGGACAATTTGTAATGAACTCAAAAGCAGGATTGTTTTCATAATTTTCAATCATATCAGACGCCATCTGCAAAGGGCTGTAAATAACAACTGATAAGGCTAATTGTTTTGCCAGAGTTGTATGAACTTTCGTATTCGGCAAAACCGGATTGGTGAAATTGAAAGTTCCCGGCGTGAAATCAGTCGGCCCGGCTAAACCCCTTGTAAATGGAATAATTGTCGTATGTTCCGGCGGATTTCCACCATCTTTTGACCAAGCATCCCATTCCTGTCCGCGAACGCCTTCCTGTGTCATAAGATTCGGTAACGTTCTTTGTAAACCGGTTGGCATTACAGGTTCGTGATTATCAATCATGATTTTGTGTTTAGCTGCTTCTTCAATTACTTTCCTGTAATGACGAACACCATACTGACTGCTGTGGAGCTGTTTGCCGTCTAATTTTCCACCAACGTAACCTGTTTTCACAATATCAACACCATATTTTTTGTAATAAGCAAATGCATCACTCATTTGATTTTCATAATTAATAGTATTACCAGCCGTTTCGTGATGACCTATCAAAGTAACATTTTTGGACTTAGCATAATCCGTGATTTTTTTGATATCAAAATCCGGGTAAGGTTCAGAGAATTGGAAATCTTTCCAGTCTTCCCAACCTTTGTTCCAGCCTTCTACAAGAACTCCTGAGAAATTATGTTTAGCAGCAAAGTCAATATATCGCAATACATTTTCGGTTTTCGCACCGTGATTTGGTCCAGCTTTCCATGTGTATTTTTCCATATGGATTGCCCACCAAATCCCTATGTATCTTCCCGGCTTGATCCAAGAAACATCACCCAATTTGTTCGGTTCATTAAGATTCAGCATCAATCTTGAAAGCATTAGATCTCCGGCAGATTTCGCAATGATCACTGTTCGCCAAGGTGTTGTTGATGGTACTTTTGTAAAGACTTTTTCGCCGGTTGCCCAAGGTGTAAGATAAGCCTTTAGTTTTGTTGATTTCTTATCTCTGGCAAGATTCATTGATGCATAATCTGTTAGATTAGCCTGATGAACAGTGAGGAATAATCCATTCTTAGTTTCCATTGTCAAAGGTGTTGCAACTGTATCGAGTTTCGAGATCGGATTCGATTTATACAAACCTTCATAGAATGCTGTATTATAAGGGATCGACCAGGTTTTGTGGCCATCAGCAAAATTGAATTCCGTCAGTTCATCCATAATGATAAATTCTTTCAGATTCTTTTGCTCAGGAAATTCGTATCTGAAACCAAACCCATCATCAAAAACTCTGAAATTAATTACAAGCTCTCTTGTCAATTTTGAGTTTTCTTTGACCGAAACTTTCATTTCATTATAATGATTTCTCACATTGATTTCTTCGCCCCAAGTTTGCTGCCAGGTTTCATCAAACTTAGAGTGTGAAATATTTTTGATTGAAAAGTTATCTTTGAAGGAATTCCCTTTCAGTTCAAATCCGAGATAAGATTCATTAAGAATAGATTTTTTGTCTTTAGAAACTTTGTAAAACACTTTGCCTTGATTGGTCCCAACTTCTAACGTAATGGTTCCATCAGGAGATTTGACAATGTTCTTTTTAAGATTTTGTGCAACAATTGTTGGCGATAGACCAAACAATATGATGAAGAAAGTTAAGATTTTTAGAAGATCTCTGCACTTTATTTTCATTGATACTATTTTAAGGTTATATATCTACAAAAGTAAGCTATTGAAATTGTCTCAACAAAAAAACCCGATGTCGCGGATTTGTAAGTCGTGATCAATTATAATTCACCAACACATCTGGAACACTTGTTATTGTTCTCAATATTTTAGATAGCCTTATTTCTAATTTCTCCTGTTCTGGCTATCTGCAATACTATTTCAAACTTTATTTTTCTATATTATTTATAAAAAATAGTATTGAAATTCAATACTATTTTTATTTACCAACTTGTTTGGAACATTACCATACAAACAAAAAAACCACCTCGATTGAGGTGGTTTTATATTTAAAAACTTAGAATTCTTATTCTTCAGTTTTTTCTTCTGTAGCAGTTTCTGCAGCCGGAGTTTCTTCCACTTTAGCTTCAGTAGCTTCAACAACAGGAGCAGCTTCTTTTTTAGGAGCAGCAGTAGATCTTCTACTTCTTCTGGTTGTTTTCTTCTCAGCTTCGTTTGGATTGTAGATATCGTTGAAATCTACCAACTCGATAAGCGCAGTATCAGCAGCATCACCAGGTCTGAAACCAGTTTTGATGATTCTTGTGTAACCACCGTTTCTTTCAGCGATTTTAGGAGCTACAGTTCTGAACAATTCAGTAACCGCTTCTTTACTTTGTAGGTAAGAGAAAACGATTCTTCTATTGTGAGTTGTATCTTCTTTAGCCTTCGTCAGGATTGGTTCCACGTAAACTCTTAAAGCTTTCGCTTTAGCAACAGTAGTGTTGATTCTTTTATGTTCAATCAGGGAACAAGCCATATTAGAAAGCATTGCTTTTCTGTGTGGTGCAGTTCTACCTAAGTGATTTATCTTTTTTCCGTGTCTCATTTTGAGGATTATTTATCAGCGTCTAACTTATATTTTGCAACATCAAACCCGAAATTTAGTCCTTTTGAATGAACCAATTCTTCAAGTTCTGTTAAAGATTTTTTACCAAAATTTCTGAATTTCATCAAATCAGACTTACTAAAAGAAACCAATTCTCCAAGCGTTTCTACTTCAGCCGCTTTCAGACAGTTAAGGGCTCTTACAGAAAGATCCATATCTGCCAATTTTGACTTAAGTAATTGTCTTGTATGAAGTGTTTCCTCGTCGTATTGGATGGATGCCTTTACAGCCTCTGTTTCAAGAGTGATTCTTTCATCAGAGAACAACATAAAGTGGTAGATCAAGATCTTAGAAGCTTCTGTTAAAGCATTCTGAGGTGTGATTGATCCATCAGTTTCGATATCCAATACTAGTTTTTCGTAGTCTGTTTTTTGCTCTACACGGTAATTTTCTATACTGTACTGAACTTTCTTGATAGGTGTGAAGATAGAGTCAATAGCAATAGTCCCGACAGGAGCATTGTTTGATTTGTTCTGATCGCTCGGAACATATCCTCTTCCTTTTTCAATGTTGAAAGTAATTTCAAACGTTACATCTTTAGCCAAAGTAGCGATTACCAATTCTGGGTTAAGAACTTCGAAGTTCACGATAGAACCTCCAAGATCTCCAGCAGTTACCACATCCTTTCCGGATACTTTTGCAGTTACCTGCTCGTTTCCTGGATTTTCAGTTTTAGCTTTAAGACGAAGCTGTTTAAGATTAAGAATGATTTCAGTTACATCTTCAATCACTCCCGGTATAGTTGAAAATTCGTGCTCTACGCCTTCTATTTTGATAGATGAAATAGCATATCCTTCCAGAGAAGATAATAAAACTCTTCTCAATGCATTACCGATTGTAAGCCCGAAACCTGGTTCCAAAGGTCTGAATTCGAATTGTCCTTTAAAATCTGTAGAGTTTAACAGGATTACTTTATCGGGTTTTATAAATGTTAAAATTGCCATAGTCTGGTTGAGCAAAAATTTGAAAAAATTATTATTTAGAGTATAATTCGACGATTAACTGTTCTTTGATGTCCTCAGGAATTTGGATTCTCTCAGGAGCACTTACAAAAGTACCAGTTTTTTTCTCGTCATTGAATTGTAACCACTCATAATTTGCTTTAGAAGCCAAAGCGTTAGAGATTACTTCAAGAGATTTTGATTTCTCTCTCACAGCAATTTCGTCACCAGCTTTTAACAAATAAGAAGGGATGTTTACCAGTTCTCCGTTCACAGTGATGTGTCTGTGAGAAACAAGTTGTCTAGCTGCAGATCTGGTTTTAGCAAAACCTAATCTGTAAACTACGTTATCCAATCTTGATTCGCAAAGTTGCAATAGAACTTCCCCTGTTACACCTTTGCTTCTGTGAGCTTTGTCGAAAAGGTTAGCAAATTGTCTTTCAAGGATACCATAAGTGTACTTAGCCTTTTGCTTTTCAGCCAGCTGAGTAGCGTATTCTGATTTCTTCGCACCTCTTCTTTTGTTAGGACCGTGTTGTCCTGGTGGTTGATTTTTTCTTTTTTCGAAGTTTTTATCGTCTCCGTAAATTGCCTGACCAAATTTTCTAGCAATTTTAGTTTTAGGTCCAATATATCTTGCCATTGTAATTAAGATTTGAGGATTAAAAGATTAAACTCTTCTTCTTTTTGGAGGTCTGCATCCGTTGTGTGGCATAGGTGTCACGTCAACGATTTCGCTTACTTCAATCCCAGAATTGTGAATAGATCTGATCGCAGATTCTCTACCTGCACCAGGACCTTTTACAAATACTTTTACTCTTCTAAGACCTGCTTCGTGAGCTACAGCTGAACAGTTTTCAGCAGCCATTTGAGCAGCAAAAGGAGTGTTCTTTTTAGAACCTCTGAATCCCATTTTACCGGCAGATGCCCAAGAGATAACCTCTCCGTTTTTATTTGTTAAAGAAATGATGATGTTATTGAAAGAAGCCTGAATATGTGCTTCACCAATAGCTTCAACTTTTACTTTTCTTTTTTTAACAACTTTAGTTTGTTTTGCCATAATTAATTCTAACGATTATTTACTTGCCTTTTTCTTGTTAGCAACAGTTTTTCTCTTTCCTTTACGGGTTCTAGAATTGTTTTTCGTTCTTTGGCCTCTTAAAGGTAATCCCAGTCTGTGACGTATTCCTCGTTGGCATCCTATGTCCATCAATCGCTTGATGTTCAATTGCACTTCAGATCTAAGCTCTCCTTCAACTTTTACGTTTTCGGTGATGTAAGTTCTGATTGCTGCCAATTCATCGTCATTCCATTCGTTGACTTTCTTGTCTTCGCTGATTCCAGCGCTTTTCAAAATTTCTGAAGCTGTGCTCTTACCGATACCGTAGATATAAGTAAGTCCTATAACGCCTCTTTTGTTCTTTGGTAAATCAATACCTGAAATTCTCGCCATAATTTAATCGGTTCTTAACCTTGTCTTTGTTTAAATTTAGGGTTTTTCTTGTTAATTACGAACAGAACGCCTTTTCGTCTAACGATCTTGCAGTCTGCACTTCTTTTTTTGATAGATGCTCTAACCTTCATTTTGTTATTTTTAATATCTAAAAGTTATTCTCCCTTTAGTCAAGTCATAAGGAGAGAGTTCGAGTCTTACCTTGTCTCCGGGTAAGAGTTTTATATAATGCATTCTCATTTTACCAGAAATATGGGCAATCAATACGTGCCCATTTTCTAGCTCTACACGGAATTGTGCGTTGGAAAGTGCTTCCGTAATCACTCCGTCTTGTTCTATATGTTTCTGTTTTGCCATTTATATTATTAATAGTTTGATGATCTTGATAATTTAGATTGCATCAACCCGTCATAATGATGGTTCAGCAGATACGTATTAATTTGCTGAACAGTATCTAAGATAACGCCCACCATAATTAATAACGATGTACCCCCAAAAAACAGGGCAAATCTATCTGTCTGAACAAATGCTCCGTGCACTATTGCCGGAAGGACTGCAAAGATAGATAAAAAAATTGCACCCGGCAAGGTTATTTTGGATAAAATATCATCCAGATAATCTGCCGTTTCTTTTCCAGGTCTTACTTTCGGGATCAATCCACCATTACGCTTCAAATCATCAGCCATCTGATTAACCGGAATAGTAATTGCCGTATAGAAAAATGAGAAAATTATAATTAATAATGCAAACAATACATTGTACTGCCAGCTAAAAACATTTTTGAATCCTGCCAAAAATGTATTAGATTCATCAACTTTGGTTAGTAATCCGGGTACAAACATCAATGCCTGAGCAAAGATGATCGGCATAACTCCTGCTGCATTTACTTTCAATGGAATCCATTGTCTAGCGCCTTCCATCAGGTTTCTGCTTACACCACCTCTTGCCTGAGCTCTACTCACATATTGGATTGGAATTTTTCTAACAGCTACGGATAGAATAATTGCCAATAAAACAACTAATAACCAAAATACAACTTCAACCAAAATCATAATGCTTCCTAAACCACCTTTACCATTCTGTGTAATAACTTCTTGATAAAAAGCTGTTGGAAGATCCGCAAGGATACCCACCATAATTAAGATTGAAATACCATTACCAATACCTTTGTCAGTAATCTTTTCTCCTAACCACATTGCAAATACAGAACCTGCAACGAGGATCACAATACTTGGTAACCAGAACATCACAGATGCCGGATCTATATAGTAAGCTGACTGGAACTGGCCGTACGGTAAGAAAAATTGTGTTACTGATGTTAAGTACGAAGGTGCCTGTACAAGACAAACCCCAATAGTTAACCATCTGGTAATTTGGTTTAATGTATTCCTTCCACTTTCTCCATCTTTCTGTAATTTCTGAAGATAAGGAATAGCCATTCCCATCAGCTGAACAATAATGGACGCGGAGATATAAGGCATAATTCCTAGTGCCATTATAGAAGCACGGCTAAACGCTCCTCCGGTGAAAGATGACAATAAACCCAAAAGGCCGGCCCCTTGTTGGTTCCCGCCTTGGTTTTTGTAATGTTGTAATAAGTTTCCAACTTCTGCCATGTTAATAGCCGGAAGAGAAACATACGATGCGAATCTATACACAAGGACCAATGAAAGTGTCAAGATAATTTTATCTCTAAGCTCTTTTAGACTCCAAATGTTTTTTAGTGTTTGTATAAATTCTTTCATTGGTTATTAATTAAAGAGTAATTGCTTTACCTCCAGCCTTGTTGATTGCTTCTTCAGCAGATTTAGTAAATTTGTCAGCAGAGATTGAAACACCTGATTTCAAATCACCTCTACCTAGGATTTTTACTAATTCATTTTTAGAAGCAAGACCGTTTTCTACTAATACGTCTCTAGTGATATCACCAGTAATGTTCTTAGTATCGATCAAAGTTTGGATTGTATCAAGATTGATAGCTCTAAACTCTTTTCTATTAATATTTTTGAAACCAAATTTTGGTAATCTTCTCTGCAAAGGCATCTGTCCACCTTCGAAACCGATTTTCTGAGAATAACCAGCTCTTGCTTTTTGACCTTTATGCCCTTTTGTTGAAGTACCACCTTTTCCGCTTCCCTGACCTCTACCAATTCTTTTTGAATTGTGAGTAGAACCTGCTGCTGGTTGTATGTTATTTAAATTCATTTTGTAATTGAGATTTTAAATGATAAAGTATTGAGAAAAGAGAAAGATCCCTTTTCTCATTATCTTTTGTCTTATTTTTGAACTTCCAGTAAGTGACTTACAGAAGCAATCATTCCTAAAATAGAAGGTGTTGCTTCGTGTTCTACAACTTGTTGAAGTCTCTTAAATCCTAGTGCTTCAAGTGTTCTTTTTTGAGTTTTAGAACGATTAATAGCACTTCTAACTAATTTTACTTTGATTGTTGCCATTGCTATATTGATTAACCGTTAAACACTTTACTTAAAGAAACTCCTCTCATTCTTGCAATTTCTTCTGGTCTTCTGATATCCAACAATGCGTTGAAAGTAGCTTTTACCACGTTGTGTGGGTTAGAAGAACCTTTAGATTTTGACAATACATCGTGTACACCTGCAGATTCTAGTACCGCTCTTACCGCACCACCGGCGATAAGTCCTGTACCGTGAGAAGCTGGTCTTAAGAAGATATCAGCACCACCATATCTAGCAGAAGTCTGGTGAGGAATTGTATGATTGATTACAGGAACTTTCACCAAGTTTTTCTTAGCATCTTCTACAGCTTTCGCAATAGCAGAAGCAACTTCCTTAGATTTTCCAAGTCCGTAACCGATAACACCATCTTCGTTTCCTACAACAACAATTGCAGAAAATCCGAATGCTCTACCACCTTTCGTTACTTTAGTTACTCTATTAACAGCAACCAGACGATCTTTTAATTCTAATCCTCCAGGTTTAACTCTTTCTATATTACTATCTAACATATTTTCTGAATTTTAAAATTAGAATTTAAGACCTGCTTCTCTAGCACCGTCAGCAAGAGCTTTCACTCTACCGTGGTATACAAAACCATTTCTATCAAATACAACACTTTCGATACCAGCTGCTTTAGCTTTAGCTGCAATAGCTTTGCCTACCGCTGCAGATACTTCAGTTTTAGTTCCTTTAGCGTCTACCCCTTTCTCTCTAGAAGAAGCTGATACTAATGTTTTACCGTCTTTATCATCTACTAATTGTGCGTAGATCTCTTTATTACTTTTGAATACAGACAATCTTGGTAATTCTGCAGATCCTGAGATCTTCCCTCTTACTCTTCTTTTGATTCTGATTCGTTTTTCAACTTTTGTTAATGCCATTTTCTTAAATTTTATGCAGATTTACCGGCTTTTCTTCTGATGTTTTCACCCACGAATCTCACACCTTTTCCTTTGTAAGGTTCAGGTTTTCTGAAAGATCTGATCTTTGCAGCCACCATTCCAAGAAGTTGTTTATCGTAAGAAGATAATGTAATGATCGGGTTTTTCCCTTTTTCAGTCAAAGTATCCAATGTTACTTCTTTTGGAAGTTCCAATAGAATACCGTGAGAAAATCCAAGTGCCAATTCTAATTTTTGACCATTGTGAGATGCTCTGTAACCAACTCCTACAAGCTCTAATTGCTTTGTGAAACCTGTAGACGTCCCAACAATCATATTGTTGATAAGCGCTCTGTACAAACCGTGAAGCGCTTTGTGTTCTTTTGAATCAGAAGGACGGTTAAATGTTAATTTACCATCTTCCTGTGTGAAGCTGATTCCTGATGTAAGCTCCTGAGATAATTCTCCTTTAGGACCTTTTACCGTTACTACACCGTTGTTTTCAGTGATAGTAACACCAGCAGGAACTTCTATAATTGCTTTACCAATTCTTGACATTTTCCTTGTTTTAAAAAATTAATATACGTAGCAAATTACTTCACCTCCAACTTTCTCCTGTCTAGCTTTTTTATCAGTCATTACCCCTTTAGAAGTAGAGATGATAGCCACACCTAGTCCGTTAAGTACTCTTGGAAGTTCCTCAGAACCTTTGTACTGACGTAGACCTGGTCTAGAAGCTCTTTGTATAGACTTGATCGCAGGCTTGTTAGTTTGCTTATCATACTTCAAAGCGATCTTGATAGCTCCTTGAACAGCATTATCCTCGAACTTGTAGTTCAAGATATAACCTTGATCAAAAAGAATCTTAGTGATCTCTTTTTTGATTTTCGATGCAGGAATTTCCACCACTTTGTGGCCTGCGCTTTGTGCGTTCCTTACTCTTGTTAGGAAATCTGAAATTGGATCTGTTACCATTTCTTTGTTTTAAATTATTGGTTAATGACAACCAGTATTGAAAAGACTTGAAGATTAAAAAAATCAGACCTCAGAAAACTTCAGTCTGATATTTTTTATGCTTTAGTATCTCAACAACTTAATTGCCTCGATTGTTTTTAATTGCTTACCAACTAGCTTTTTTAACTCCCGGGATAAGACCATTGTTAGCCATTTCACGGAACGTTACTCTGGAAATACCGAATGTTCTCATATATCCTCTTGGTCTTCCTGTCAATTTACATCTGTTGTGTAATCTTACAGGAGAAGCATTTTTAGGCAATTTTTGTAATGCTTCATAATCTCCAGCTTCTTTCAAAGCTTTTCTTTTTTCAGCATATTTAGCTACAGTAGCTTCTCTTTTGCGCTCACGCGCTTTCATTGATTCTTTAGCCATTTCTTAGTTCTTTTTGAAAGGTAAACCGAAGTGAGTTAATAATGATTTTGCTTCTTTATCAGTTTTCGCAGTTGTTACGAAAGTGATGTCCATCCCCTGGATTTTTTTCACTTTGTCAATTACGATCTCCGGGAAGATAATCTGCTCAGTAATACCTAAGTTATAATTACCTCTACCGTCAAAACCGTCAGCTTTGATTCCAGAAAAATCTCTAATTCTTGGAAGTGCAGAAGAAGTTAATCTATCTAGGAACTCATACATCTTATCAGCTCTAAGCGTTACTCTTGCTCCTACAGGCATTCCTTTTCTTAATTTGAAGGCTGCTTCATCTTTTTTAGAAAGAGTCCCAACTGCTTTTTGTCCTGTGATTGCAGTCAATTCTTCTACTGCATAGTCCACAATTTTCTTGTCAGCTGTAGCAGCTCCCAAACCTTGTGACACAACGATCTTCTCCAACTTAGGCACTTGCATTACTGACTTGTACCCAAATTCTTCCATCATTGCAGGAACAATTTTCTCTTTATATTGTTGTTTTGGTCTTACTATATATTCCATTGTAATTCTAAATTATAAAGTTTCACCTGTTGTTTTAGCAACTCTTACTTTTTTATCCCCTTCTACTTTGTATCCAACTTTAGTAGCTTTTCCGCTTTTATCAGTTAATGATACGTTTGAAATATGTAGTGAAGCTTCCTTTTCAACGATTCCACCTTGAGGATTTTGTGCAGACGGCTTAGTATGTTTTTTAACGATATTAATTCCTGCAACAATAACTCTAGGATCTTTACCTTCTTTCTTGATTACTTCAAGAACTTCACCTTTACTCCCTTTATTTTTTCCGGTCGTAACGATAACGTTGTCTCCTCTTTTTATTTTAACTTTTGACATTTTCTTAAAATTTTAAAATTAAAGTACTTCAGGAGCTAATGAAATAACCTTCATATATTCTTTGTCTCTCAACTCACGGGCAACCGGTCCGAAAACACGAGTTCCTCTCATTTCTCCAGCAGCGTTTAGCAATACGCAAGCGTTGTCTTCGAATTTGATGTATGAACCATCTTTTCTTCTAACCGCTTTTTTAGTTCTTACAACTACCGCTTTAGATACCTGACCTTTTTTTGCGTTTCCTGATGGTGTAGAATCTTTGATAGTAACAACGATTTTATCACCAACTGAAGCATATCTTCTTCTAGTTCCTCCTAGAACTCTGATAACTAGTACTTCTTTTGCACCTGTGTTATCAGCAACTTTTAATCTTGATTCTGTTTGTAACATTATTACTTAGCTTTTTCAATGATTCTTACTAATCTCCATCTTTTGCTCTTACTCAAAGGTCTAGTTTCTGTAATCAAAACTGTATCTCCTTCGTTGCACTCGTTATTCTCATCGTGTGCGGTATATTTTTTCGTTTTCAAAACGAATTTCCCGTACATTGGATGTTTTACTCTTGTAGTTTCACTAACAACAATAGTTTTTTCCATTTTATTGCTGGAAACTACTCCAATACGTTCTTTTCTTAAATTTCTATCCATTATAAAAAGGAATTATTGTTTGTTAGTTAATTCTGTATTAAGTCTTGCGATTGTTTTTCTCAAATCTCTGATCTGAATCGGATTTTCAACTGGGCTAATTCTGTGTGCTAATTTCAGTTTAGAATAGTTAGCTTTAGCGTCAGCCAATTGATTTTTGATATCCTCTACGCTTAAATTTTTGATGTCAGCTTTTTTCATTGTAATAGAGATTATTGAGGTTTAACAAAATCGTTAGCAACTACGAACTTGGTAACTACCGGCAGTTTCTGCGCAGCCAGTCTAAGAGCTTCTTTCGCTACTTCGTAAGGAACTCCACCAACTTCGAACATAATTTTACCCGGTTTAACTACAGCTACCCAATATTCTACAGCACCTTTACCTTTACCCATACGTACTTCCGCTGGTTTTTTGGTAATAGGCTTATCTGGGAATATTTTGATCCATAGTTGACCTTCTCTTTTCATATATCTTGTTGCAGCGATACGCGCAGCTTCAATCTGTCTTGCAGTGATCCAAGCACCTTCTATAGCTTTGATCCCGAAAGTTCCGTAAGCAAGTTGATTACCTCTCTGGGCAATCCCCTTCATTTTCATCTTATGAACTCTACGGAATTTGGTTCTTTTTGGTTGTAACATAATTTCTTAAATTTTAGATTTTAGAATTTAGATTTTAAAAAAGTAACGGTCATTTAAAAACTATCCTCTAAAATTTTATTAATTATTTCTTCTTGGTTTTCTGTCTCCTCTTTCTCCTCTGTCGTTTCTCTCTCTACCTCCAGCTGGTGCTTTTTTCTGTTGTCCTACTAGCGGCGTAAGTTCTCTTTTACCGTAAACTTCACCTTTCATAATCCAAACTTTAACACCTAATTTACCATACTGAGTCAATGCTTCACCGATGTGGTAATCGATATCTGCTCTGAAAGTTGATAAAGGGATTCTACCTTCTTTGAAAGATTCTGATCTTGCCATCTCTGCACCATTCAATCTTCCGGAGATCATTACTTTGATACCTTCTGCACCCATTCTCATTGTGCTTGCCATAGCCATCTTAACAGCTCTTCTGTAAGAGATCCTGTTTTCGATTTGCTTAGCAATGCTGTCTGCAACTAATACTGCATCTAGCTCAGGTCTTTTGATTTCGAAGATGTTGATCTGGATATCCTTTCCAGTCAATTTTTTCAACTCTTCTTTCAGTTTATCAACTTCCTGACCTCCTTTACCGATGATCAATCCCGGTCTAGCAGTAGTGATTGTAACTGTTACTAATTTAAGTGTTCTTTCAATATAGATTTTTGAAATTCCACCTTTAGATAATCTTGCTTCAAGGTATCTTCTGATTTTGTAATCTTCAGCGATTCTGTCGCCGTAGTTTTTACCACCAAACCAGTTAGAATCCCATCCTCTGATGATACCTAATCTGTTACCAATTGGATTTGTCTTCTGTCCCATACCTTGAATTAATTTTTAGTACCTAAAATTAGTGTAATGTGGTTTGATCTTTTTCTGATTCTGTAACCTCTACCTTGCGGAGCTGGTCTTAGTCTCTTCAATTGTCTTGCACTGTCTACATAGATTTCTTTAACGATAAGGTTAGCCTCCTCGATGTCAGCACCTTCGTTTTTAGCTTGCCAGTTTGCGATAGCAGAAAGCAATACTTTCTCCAATTTGTTAGAAGCATCTTTCTTAGAATATTTAAGGATATACAAAGCTTTATCAACTTCTACCCCTCTAATGATATCAGCAACTAATCTCATTTTTCTTGGAGAAGACGGACAGTCGTTATGCAACGCTTTTGCCACATCTTGGTTTGCTATTTTACGTGCTAATGCACTTTCTCTTTTTCTTGATCCCATGATTATCTACCTCCTTTATTTTTGTTACCACCGTGACCTCTGAAAGATCTTGTCGGAGAAAATTCGCCTAACTTGTGACCCACCATGTTTTCTGTTACATAAACAGGGATAAAAGATTTCCCGTTGTGAACAGCGATAGTTTGTCCTACAAAGTCTGGAGAAATCATAGATGCTCTAGACCAAGTTTTGATTACAGTCTTTTTACCAGACTCTACATTTGCCTGAACCTTCTTATCTAAAGTATGATGAATGAATGGTCCTTTTTTAAGTGATCTTGCCATAATTATTTTCTTTTAGATACGATGTAACGGTTAGACACTTTGTTTTTCTTTCTGGTTTTGTAACCTTTAGCAGGCTTACCGTTTCTAGATCTTGGGTGACCTCCAGAAGAACGTCCTTCACCACCTCCCATTGGGTGATCAACTGGGTTCATTACTACTGGTCTTGTTCTTGGTCTTCTACCTAACCATCTGCTTCTACCAGCCTTACCTGATACTGTTAACTGATGATCTCCGTTAGAAACCGAACCAACCATTGCCATACATTCTGTAAGGATCATTCTAGATTCTCCAGAAGGCAACTTAATGATTGCATATTTTCCGTCTCTTGAAGTTAATTGAGCTGAAGAACCAGCACTTCTTGCCAAAATAGCGCCTTGTCCAGGCTTCATTTCAACACAAGAGATGATAGTACCCAATGGAATGTTTTTCAATTTCATTGCGTTACCTACGTTTGGTTCTACGCTTTCTCCAGAAACAATTTTCTGATCTACTTTGATCCCGTTTGGAGCGATGATGTATCTCTTTTCTCCGTCTGCATATTCAACTAATGCGATGAAAGCAGTTCTGTTTGGATCATATTCTACAGTTTTTACCGTAGCTTCAACATCAAATTTATTTCTTTTGAAGTCGATAATTCTGTATTTCTTTTTGTGTCCACCGCCGGTGTAACGCATGGTCATTTTACCAGTTTGGTTACGTCCACCTGACTTTTTAATACCAACTGTCAGAGATTTCTCTGGCTTGTTAGTAGTAATTTCCTCAAAGTTATTAACAACTCTGAATCTCTGTCCCGGGGTGATAGGTTTTAATTTTCTAACAGACATTACTATTATTTATAATTAATTAATTTGTTGCGAAAATGTCAATAACTTCTCCAGCAGCCAATGTTACAACTGCCTTCTTCAATTTGTTAGTTTTCCCAACTTGAAGTCCTTTTTTCGTGTATTTTGAAGAAACTTTAGGTGCATAAATCATCGTTCTAACGTCCGCTACTTTTACACCGTAAGCTGCTTCAATAGCACCTTTAATCTGGATCTTGTTTGCTTTAGGAGCAACCAAGAAAGAATAAGCACCTCTTAGATCTGTAAGATAGTTTGCTTTTTCTGAAATAATTGGTTTAATAATAAGTGACATGATGATTTATTTCTTTAAATTTTCCTGAAATTTTTCTACTGCACCTTCTAAGAAAACAATCTCACCTGCATTGATCAAATCATAAGAAGAAATCTCGTTATAATTTAACACTCTTGTCTTAGGCAAGTTTCTTGAAGATAAATATACATTCTTGTTAGCTTCAGGAATGATGAATAAAGACTTTTTACCGTTAAGATCCAAAGCACCCAACAAGTTGATGAATTCTTTAGTCTTAGGAGCGTCAAAACTCAAGTTCTCCAAAACTTTGATACTGTTATCTCTCAATTTTTGAGACAAAACAGATTTTTTAGCTAATCTCTTAAGAGCCTTGTTCAATTTGAATCTGTAGTCTCTTGGTTTTGGACCAAAAACTCTACCTCCACCTTTGAAAGTTGGCGACTTGATATCACCATATCTCGCAGATCCTGAACCTTTTTGCTTCTTAAGCTTTCTTGTAGAAGCCGTAATTTCGCTTCTTTCTTTTGATTTATGAGTACCTTGTCTTTGTGCAGCAAGATATTGCTTAACCTCTAAGTAAACCGCGTGCTGATTTGGCTCAATCCCGAATACTGATTCGTCAAGAGTTACTTTTCTTCCGGTTTCTTTTCCTGATGTACTTAATACTACTAGTTCCATTTCTTGATAATTACATAAGAATTTTTAGCTCCCGGAACAGCACCTTTTACTACTAAAAGATTTTGCTCTCCATCTACTTTTAACACCTGAAGGTTCTGAACAGTTACCTGCTTACCTCCCATTCTACCAGCCATTCTCATTCCTTTGAATACTCTTGAAGGATCCGAACCAGCACCGATAGAACCTGGAGCTCTAAGTCTGTTGTGCTGACCGTGAGTAGCTTGCATTACACCTCCAAATCCGTGTCTTTTAACAACACCTTGGAAACCTTTACCTTTAGAAGTCCCTGTTACATCAACGTATTCACCTTCCGCAAACATGTTAACTTCTACTAAATCTCCTGTCTTAACCGCATGTTCGAACTCATTTCTGAATTCTACGATTTTAGCTTTAGGAGTTGAACCAGCCTTTTTGAAATGACCAGCTAACGCTTTACCAACGTTCTTCTCACTCTTGTCATCGAAACCTAGTTGTACGGCAACATACCCATCAACCTCTTCGGTTCTGACCTGTAAAACCGAGCATGGACCAGCTTGAATAACTGTACAAGGAATATTCTTCCCGTCCTCGTTAAACAAAGATGTCATACCGATTTTTTTACCAATAATACCTGACATTATTTATATATATCTATTATATTTTGTTTCAGCATTTTAGCGGTTTTCGTCATATTCTATGTCTGAAATAGGCATACTCCTTCCCTAAAATGAGTGTGCAAATTTATGGATAATTTTCAAACTGACAAATATTTATCATAAAATATTTTGATTTTTAATGTTTTAGCTTAAATCAGGAAATTATCACAATTTTTACACATCGAATTTTTAAATTTGATTATGAAAAAAATATTTTCAATTTTGATTCTCATATTATTTTTCAGTTGTAATAAACAAGAAAATCATGCCTATGGTTTTTATTACTGGAAAACAAAATTATCCTTAAAAGAATCGGAAAAAGATGTACTGGAACAATCAACACTAACCAATTTATATGTCAGATTTTTTGATGCTGATAAAGTGGATGGTAAATTCCAACCGGTCAGCGTAATCTCGAAATCAGAAAATTTTCGAAGCTCAAAACACATTGTTCCGGTAATTTTTATCACAAACAGAACATTTCTTTATATCAAAGATTCTGAAATTGATTTTCTTGCCAAAAGTATTTATAGTCTTATTGATAAAAGAATCAAAGAATTTGGATTTGCAGACGCTTCGGAAATACAAATTGACTGCGACTGGACTGCCGGCACAAAAAATGACTATTTTAAATTTTTAAAAAAACTTAAAGCGCTTTCTCATAAAGAAATCACTTCCACATTGCGGTTACACCAGGTAAAAGATAAAGTTACAATGGGAATTCCGCCTGTGAGAAAAGTTTACCTGATGTGTTATTCCACTTCCTCTCCTTTGGAAAACTCGGATAAAAACTCGATCCTGGACATTCAGATTCTGAAAAATTACCTTTCCGAAGTCCAGAATTATCCTATTAAAAAAATAGATGTTGCCTTGCCTATCTACTCCTGGGGAATCGTCACCAACCATTTCGGAAAACATAAACTGATTAATGCTCTGTCGGAAAAAGATCTTAATAATAAGGATTTAGAAAAAATTTCGGAAAATGAAGCCGTTGTAAGAAAAGATGGTTTCTTTTTTGGTTATTATCTCAATAAAGGTTTCAGGATAAAAGTGGAACAGATCCCGGAACAAACCTTAGATGAAGCGGTGAATTTTCTTGACCGGAAAATTCCTAAATTTAACATCATATATTATCAATTGGACGAAAGGTTTATCAGAAACTTCAACCGTTAATAAAAAACTCAAACTATGAAAAAATTCCTTTTAAGCTTTGTTCTTGCTTCTGCATTTTTCAATCAGTCCAAAGCTTGTGCCTGGTACGATCCGGATTATGATTATTTCAATCTTTTTACACAAAATATTATCCGTGATAAATCTTTCACACCATTTTTGCTGACATATTCTTCAAGATTCTACGAAGATGAAAAAGCTGTAATTCCTAATGAAAATATAGAAAACTGGCAAAAATATTTCGGGAATCAGTTGAATTACCGTGAAACGGAATATTTGGTAAATCATATTCCTTTACAGGCACTAAACGCAATCAAGGCCGGGAAAGCTGCTTCCGAACCAATATTAGCAAAGCTTGGAAATTCCTTTTACGCCAAATATAAAGAAGGCATTGATTATCTGATTGAGGCCAAATATCTGGAGCCGTATATGCGAATCAGTTATGTGGAAAGTCCGGATTCTTTCTATTACCGCTCCGAAACGGATAATAAAAATGCTACTGATCTTGATTACAATAAAACAATTGCCGCTCTCAACTCACTTTATAATTCGGCCAGAAATCCTGAAATCAAATTGCGTTACGGTTATCAGCTTGTGCGATTTAATCATTACACCAGGCATTTTGAGGAATCTGCTAATGCTTTTAAAAAATATGTTGAACCGCTAAAAATCAAATCCGCACCTTATTATCTTGCCTTGGATCAGTTTGCGGGTGCCGAACGCGGTCTTGGCAAAAACGAAGAAGCCAATTGGCATTTTTTTCAGGTTTTTATGAATTCGAAATCTTTGAAAAGAGATGCTTTTGTATCGATGAAACTTTCGGATAGCGCTTCTTTCAATAACATTCTGAAACGCGCCGGCAATGATCGGGAAAAAACGATGGCTTATTTCCTTTTGGGCTACCAGGATTTTAATGATCCGCTCCCAATGATGAAAAAGATCTATGACATAGATCCGGAATCTGAAATGCTCAAAGTTCTGGGCGCAAGAGCAATTAATGAACTGGAAAGAAATTATCTTCCTGTCTATTATTATCAGAATCCTGAAACACAAGATACAACCGATAAAACAACAGAACAGCCTAAGGTTAATGCTAAGGAAAATTCTGAAAAACAAGAATTATCCATTTGGCAAAGAATCGTGCGATGGTTCAAAAGTATTTTTAGTTCAAAATCTTCCGAAAAAACTGATCGCAGCAATGATCTTTCTGATAAGCAATACTTAGAAAATCCTGACAGAATTCCATTTTTCAACAAACCGGAATACAGCTATTATTATAATGACAATGATAAACCGGTCAATTATATTTCCGACCTCGAGGAATTCACTGACAAAATAAAAGATGAAAGCAAAGATGAATTCTGGAAAATTGCTGATGCCTATCTAAAATTTCTTCAAAAAGATTATGAAGACAGTTCAGAGATTCTGAACAGCATCAACACTAATGACAAAAATTATCAATCCCAGATCCGGAGAATGAAAATGCTGAATGATATTGTCTCTCAACCAAAAATCACATCTGATTTTGAGGAACATCTTTACAAGGATTACCGTGAGTTCTTTGAAGAAAAACCAAAGAAAATAGAAACCGACAGCACTGCTGAAAATTTCGGATATGAGGAATACACAGCGCCTTCAACACAGGAGTTTCTGAAAGATATTCTTGCCAACCGGTATTTTCTACAAGGTGATGATGCAAAATCCTTTCTGATGAATAATCAATTGTCAGATCTACGGTTCAATCCGAATCTCAACCTTGCCAAAAAACTCCAGGCATTTTTTAATAAAAAAGAGAAATCTACTTTTGAAAGCCAGATCATTGCTAAAAACATTAACAATGTTGGCGATACCGAAGCGTTCTTCAATCTGATCTATGGCGATTTTGCGATGAGAAATGCCGACTTCGCCAATGCAAAAAAACATTATGAGAAAGCCGTTCGGTTTTCAGGTATTCCTTTGCCGGAAGGTTATTATGATTACAATACCGGAAATTATGTAAAATATCAAAACACTTCCGATCTATATAATGGATTCAGTAATATTTCCGGATTAATTTTCGGGCATAATGTGTGGGAAAGTTACCAAAGCCCTGATAATGTTAGCATGAAAGCTGAAGATTTTATAAATGATTTTCCATTCATCAAACAAAAGATGAATAAGCTGGAACTTGCAGACGCTGTTATGCGACTTCAACAAACCGGTAAAAGCAAAGGCGAATTATCTTCAAAAGCGAATCAGCTGATCGGGAATTTGCTTTATAACACTTCGGTTTTAGGTTATTACCGAGAAGTTTTTGTGATGGATATTGACAATTCCAATGGTGGAAAATATTATTTTGGAAATGATGAAAGTCCTTTCAGGTATTATTATAAAAATTATATTTCCAATGTCTTTATAAAACCGGACAATTTTGACCTATCCATTCAATTTTATACTAAAGCTTTGCAAAATTCCGGAGACAAAGAACAAAAGGCTAGAATACTTTTCCAGATGGCCAGTGCAGAACAGGGTAAATATTACCAATGGGAGGCCAGACAGCCAAATGTGTCTTACGATGATAAAAACTGGGAACAAAAATCCAATCAACGAGAGATTGATTTTGCCAAAACGAAAAATGAGAAGTACAGAACTTATTTCACACAGCTGAAACAAAACTTCAGTGATACTGAAGCTGTAAAAAGTTTAACCGGAAGCTGTTCTTACTTTGATTATTTTCTAAGGAAATAAATAAAAAAGGAATCATTGAGATTCCTTTTTTTGATTTTGTTTAGAGAGCCATTCTTCGTGGCGCTTCTGAAAGGCTTCGTATTTATGATCCTGGTTTTTCTTCGCCGCATCAATAGAATGTGATTGATGGATATCTTCATCCTTCTCAGCATAGTCAGACAGCATTTCATAGTAGCAATGCAACTGATCCAGTTCTTTTTCAGTAAGATCTTCGATATCTACGATTCTATTGCTTGCTTTTTCATTGGATGCAATAAGCTCATTCAATTTAATCTGGATAGCTTTCGAGTCTTTATTCTGAGCTTTCTGAATAAGAAACACCATTAGAAAAGTAATAATTGTTGTTCCGGTATTGATCACCAATTGCCAGGTCTCCGAATAATTAAAAACAGGACCTGTGACCGCCCAGATTATTACAATCAATGTTGCTGAAATGAAAGCTGCAGAACTACCGGTAAATTTGGTGGCCCAGTTTGCGAATCTCTCGAAAAAATTTTTGCTTTTCATGTTTTCTGAATCAAATTGATAAAAAAATAAAGACCTCCAAAATAGAGGTCTTAAAGTTATTAAAATTCAGCTACTAATCTTTTACAAACTTAGTTTTGATTGTTGTGCCTGCATTTTCTATATTGATAAAGTAAACACCTTTTACCAATTTGTTGACAGTTGCTCTGCCGCTATCCAAAGTTCCTCTGGAAACAATCTGTCCTGCTGAGTTGAAGATTTCGTATGAAGCATTAGCTGCAACATTGGAAACATTAAGAATATCTTTTACAGGATTTGGATAAACCTGTACAGATTTTGTGTTATTAGTATCTGACACAGCTAAATTACTTCTTGTAATTGTAAAATTAGCATCAGAAACATCAAAGAAAATATTACCATTAGCCTTTACCATAATTCTTGCCGTTGTTGTATCCACATTTGGGAGAATAACAGATTCTGAGCCATCATTAGGCACCGATGTAGCCAAAGCAGACCAAGTAGTACCGCCATCCGTAGAAATCAAGATGTCAACGTTGGCACAATTTACCGGAGGAGTAGTAGTAGATGCTACATCCCAAGTTACTGTTTGTGTGCTTGCACCAACATAACTAACTGCAGTATTAGGAACGGTCACTTTGAATGGACCAGATGCCGCATTGACCGTCACTTTCATATCATCATAACCATTAGCTCCGCCTCCTGTCTTATTATCTCTTACAGTCAATCTGAAATTAAGTGTTCTTGCAACATTTGGAAGGTATTCTACATTCCAAGTTGTAGGTGTATTAGAGGTTGCTATTGATTTTGTATACAGAAGTCCACTAAGCACACTTGCCATAGTTGGAAAATATCTCACAGGCGAAGTTGTTGGATTATAAGATCTGAAATTAACTCCTGCTGTCTTAGTAGCACTAGGAGCGGCTGTAGAACCATTCTGAAGGTCAAATTGCTCCCAATCGTAAGTAAGATTGTCTCCATTTGCATCGGTACCAGACCCCGTCAGCATAAAAGGAGTACTTTTAGGAATTGTGTAATCTTCGCCAGCATTTGCAACAGGAGCAGTATTTCCGTTAGATGTATTTACAGAGCAATTTCCTAATGTAGTTTTCATATAATTAGTAATATCTCTGATTGACGCTGCATGAAAATAAGCATCTGAATGAGGCTGAACATCTTTTGACGTAATTCCTGCATAACCCATAATCGTTGAACCTGAACCAGGCTCCATTTGCGAAGGATTACCTTCAGCTCCATGAGTAAAAGTATGCCATCCACCAAACTGATGTCCCATCTCGTGCGCAACATAATCTATATCAAAATTATCTCCTACTGGAGTACCTGAACCAGGAGAGGTAAATCCTTGACCTTTATGCTCATACCATCCATAAGTTGAATTATAAGTATTGCTACTATTACAAACACAGCCTATACATCCCGCAGAACCACCTCCACCAGTACGACCGAACAAATGCCCAATATCATATTTAGCATCTCCAATACCATAAGTTGTACCCATCAGAACCGCTTTAAGTTCATCATTCCAAGCCCCTTGAGCTCCTGTAGATGCAGCTGAATAAGGATCTGTATTAGCATTAGTAAATATGATATTTTCTTCCTCAGCAATTAAGCTCAAATGAATAGAAAACTCATTCTCGAATACTCCATTTACACGCGTCATGGTTGTATTCATTCTAGCCAAAGCATTCGCTACTGATCCTGCCCAAGCACCATATTCTCCTGTACAAGAAAGGGCAAGTCTGTATGTTCTTAGTAATCCATCATCAGCACTTTTTCCATCAACATTTTCTGAATTATTTTTTGTAACATTGGGAATTTTACATTCAAATTCTTTTGCAATACCTTTATCGTCTGTTCTTTTAAAAACAATATATGAAGACTGATCTGATGTGTATGGTTCTATAATATCAATAGTCTTATCACTATGCATTTCCATTGTGGATAAGCCAAATTGAGAAACACTAAAATAAATTTTCGAATTGCCAAATACACTTTCCCCAACATAAGAACGGATGTCAGTATATTTCTCCTGCAAAACTGGTTCAAAATTTGATTTTTCATAAATTCTGAAATCTTCAAAATTTCCTTCAGAATCCGGGAAGCTCACAAAAGTTTTGGATCTTATCTGATCAGAAACTTTTGGTGCATTTTGCAATTCATTCTTCAATTCCTCGAAATTTAAAGAATATAATTTGGGGTTCTTAAATAATCTCTTATTCTCCTCAACAACAGATTTGTTATTGACAAGAGTAGTCTTCTTCCATAACCCTCCTGTTTGCGCTATTGCAGTCATTGAGACTGAAATTAACGCTAATGATAAAACTCTCTTCATATTTTTAAAATTAAGGCGACAAATGTAATATTTTATTATGAAAATTCTATTAATTTAAAAAAAATAATAAAAATTTAACAATTTAATTTAATTTATCTATACAAAATAAATATTCTAATAAATTAATTAAATATTATTTTAAGCTTTTTTTAAGGTCGAAAATTTAGAAATAAAAAAAACCTTCTCAGATTTGAGAAGGTTTTTTTATCATAGCAATGTGAAAATTTATCACACTTTAATTTCTACATCTACACCTGAAGGAAGTTCTAACTTCATTAGAGCATCCACAGTTTTAGAAGAAGAAGAGTAGATATCCATCAGTCTCTTGTGAGCTGATAATTGGAACTGCTCTCTAGCTTTCTTGTTTACGTGTGGAGATCTCAACACTGTGAAGATTCTCTTGTTAGTTGGCAATGGAATTGGTCCGTTTACAACAGCACCAGTAGCCTTTACCGTTTTTACGATTTTCTCTGCAGATTTATCTACCAAGTTGTAATCGTAAGATTTAAGTTTTATTCTGATTCTTTGTGACATTTTAATCTAATTTAATATTAACCTTTAGCCTTAGCGATTACTTCTTCAGCAACGTTCGTAGGAGCAGCTTCGTATTTCTCGAATTCCATGGAAGATGTTGCTCTACCTGAAGATAACGTTCTAAGAGAAGTTACATAACCAAACATTTCAGAAAGCGGAACGAAAGCTTTGATAACTTTAGCGTTGTTTCTGTCGTCCATACCGTTTACAGTACCTCTTCTTCTGTTAAGGTCACCTACGATATCACCCATGTACTCTTCAGGAGTTACTACTTCAAGCTTCATGATTGGTTCCATGATAACTGCTTTAGCAGCTCTACCAGATTCTTTGAAACCTAACTTCGCAGCAAGTTCGAAAGATAACTGATCCGAGTCAACCTGGTGATAAGATCCATCTTTCAATGTAATCTTCATAGATTCTACCTCAAATCCAGCTAAAGGACCATTCTTCATAGCTTCTCTGAATCCTTTTTCAACTGAAGGGATAAATTCTTTAGGAATGTTACCACCTTTAATTTCATTGATGAATTCAAGACCTGTTTTACCTTCGTCAGCAGGACCGATTTCGAATACGATATCAGCGAACTTACCTCTACCTCCAGATTGCTTTTTGTAAACCTCTCTGTGGTTAGCTTTTTGTGTAAGAGCTTCTTTGTATTCTACTTGCGGCTGTCCTTGGTTAACTTCTACTTTGAACTCTCTTCTCATACGGTCTACGATGATATCCAAGTGAAGCTCACCCATACCAGAGATGATAGTTTGTCCTGAAGCCTCGTCAGTCTTAACCTGGAACGTTGGATCTTCTTCAGCTAATTTAGCCAAAGCGTTACCCATTTTATCCTGGTCAGCTTTAGTCTTAGGCTCAACAGCGATACCGATTACCGGATCCGGGAAGATCATAGATTCAAGAACGATTGGGTTCTTTTCATCAGATAATGTATCTCCTGTTTTGATATCTTTAAATCCTACAGCTGCACCGATATCTCCAGCTTCGATATACTCAACCGGATTTTGCTTGTTAGCGTGCATCTGATAGATTCTTGAGATTCTTTCTTTGTTACCAGATCTTGTGTTCAGAACATAAGAACCAGCATCCAATCTTCCTGAATAAGCTCTGAAGAATGCTAATCTACCTACGAAAGGGTCAGTAGCAATTTTGAAAGCTAATGCAGCGAAAGGCTCTTCAACAGATGGTTTTCTTTCGATATCAGCATCAGTTCTTGGATCTGTTCCTTTGATATTATCCTTATCTAGTGGAGAAGGAAGATATTTACAAACAGCATCAAGCATGAACTGTACACCTTTGTTCTTGAAAGAAGAACCACAAGTCATAGGAATAATAGAAAGATCGATAGTAGCTTTTCTTAATGCTTCGTTGATCTCCTCTTCAGAAATTGAATCCGGATCTTCGAAGAATTTCTCCATCAAAGTCTCATCATAATCAGCTACAGCTTCTACTAATTTCTCTCTATATTCAAGAACTTCATCTTTCATGTCTTCAGGAATTGGAACTACTTCATAAGTAGCACCTTGTCCAGCTTCATCCCAGATGATCGCTCTGTTTTTAATTAAGTCTACAACCCCTTTGAAATCTTCTTCAGCACCGATTGGTAAAACGATTGGAACTGCATTAGATCCTAACATTTCTTTTACTTGTTTTACAACGTTCAAGAAGTCAGCACCTTGTCTGTCCATTTTGTTTACGAATCCCATTCTAGCAACTTTGTAGTTGTCAGCAAGTCTCCAGTTTGTTTCAGACTGAGGCTCTACTCCGTCTACTGCAGAGAAAAGGAATACCAAACCGTCCAATACTCTCAAAGATCTGTTAACTTCTACTGTAAAGTCAACGTGTCCCGGTGTATCGATAATGTTGAAGTGGTAAGGTTTTGTTTCAGGTAATTTCTTACCTTGATCTGTTGGGAAATTCCAGTTACAAGTAGTTGCAGCAGAAGTAATAGTAATACCTCTTTCTGCTTCCTGTTCCATCCAGTCCATTGTAGAAGCACCATCGTGAACCTCTCCAATTTTGTGGTTTACACCTGTATAGAATAAAATCCTTTCTGTAGTGGTAGTTTTACCTGCATCAATGTGAGCAGCAATACCAATATTTCTTGTAAATTTAAGATCTCTTCCCATTTCAGATTAGAATTTGAAGTGTGAGAAAGCCTTGTTAGCTTCCGCCATTTTGTGAGTATCAGTTTTCTTTTTGAAAGCTGCACCTTCCTCTCTTGAAGCAGCTACAACTTCGTTAGCTAATTTCAAAGCCATAGACTTATCATTTCTAGCTTTAGAATATTTGATTAACCATTTCATTGCCATAGAAATTTTTCTATCCGCTCTGATTGGCATAGGGATCTGGAAGTTAGCTCCACCTACTCTTCTAGAACGTACTTCTACGTGAGGCATTACATTAGTAAGTGCATCTTTCCAGATTTCTAGTGCAGTTTTTTCGTTATCTCCTTTTTTAGTTTCTACGATATCCAAAGCATCATAGAAAATTTTGAATGCGATTGACTTTTTACCGTCAAGCATTAAGTTATTTACGAATCTAGTTACCAATTGATCATTAAATTTTGGATCTGGTAACAACGGTCTTTTTTTCGCTTTTGTCTTTCTCATTGTTTCTGTACCTTATTTAATGATTACTTTTTCTTTCCTTTTGCAGGTGCAGCAGGTGCTTGTCCTGGTTTAGGTCTCTTAGCTCCGTACTTAGATCTTCTCTGTGTTCTTCCATTTACACCAGCTGTGTCTAATGCACCTCTAACGATGTGGTAACGTACTCCCGGTAGGTCTTTCACCCTTCCGCCTCTTACCAATACTATCGAGTGCTCTTGAAGATTATGTCCTTCGCCCGGGATGTAGGCGTTAACTTCTTTACCGTTAGAAAGTCTTACCCTTGCAACTTTTCTAAGTGCAGAGTTAGGTTTCTTCGGTGTAGTAGTATATACTCTCGTACATACACCACGTCTTTGTGGACAAGAATCAAGGGCAGCCGATTTGCTCTTCTTGGCAAGCGTGGCTCTTCCTTTTCTTACTAATTGTTGAATAGTAGGCATTTAATTGCTTTTTATTTTAGGGTGCAAAAATATGAATAATTTTTTAATCCACAAGCAGTTAGAAAAATAATTATCTAAAAAATAATTTTAGACTAATTATCAATAATCAGATTAATGTCGGCGTCACTTTTTAAAAGAAAGTTCGGAGGTATACAACACTTGCGATTTATCTTTTACCGTATCATATTTTAACCATTTAATCTTCGGATTGATACTTCCTGCAATAGATTGCTTAATGTCACCCTTTTGATTATTGGTATGTTTATATTGAAAAGTCTTTTTAATAACTGGTATATAATAAGTCGTATAAGCATCTTCGCCGCCTCTTTCATTATTATATAAAAACTTTTTATTTTTAAATTTTGACATTTGAGGCTCTATTTGTTTTTTATTGTTAAAATAATTCGCCGGGCTTTTCAAACTATATAAAGTAATAAAAGCCAGGAAAAAGCAGCCAACTCTCCAAATGAGCCTGTGTGAAGTTTCGATTTTAAAATATAAAATCAGGAATGAGAAAAACACGCATACATTGGCAGCAGCCATCATTCTCACATTCATCTCCTCAATCTGCTGAAACCAACCCGATATGATCAGACAACACGCATAACCAAAAGCAATTATCCATAAAGCTTTGTGGAAATCATATTGGCCTGTGTCTTTAGCTTTTTTAAAATATCTAAGAAAATAAATAAAAACCAACACATCTATTAATAATATAAAAAACTGGAAAGCCAAACTCGCAATACTGTTAGAAGAGGGCTTCAGTCCAATATAGGGGTTAACAGCGTTGGCTGTTCCCAATAAATCCCTCAACACATATATAGGAAGTATCTCTTCAGGTTTTCCTCTTAGATTTTCACCTGTAAAGCTTCCAAATGTTTTTAAATTGAATAATAGATAACCGGCTATTCCTAATCCTGACAAAACAAGAACCATCAATATCTTTTTTTGTTTAAGCTTATCTTTATTATTAAAAAAGAAAAAGACCGCAAATATCAACAACGATAAATAAACATAGATCCCGGAATAGCGTACTGTAAACATTATCAACATTATAAAAGCTGCTGCAAAAACATCTTTATAAGAATGCCTGGCTTCTGCCAAAATCTGATACAAATAATACAAAAGAAAATAAAGCAGGAATACAAATAATCCTTCTGAGATTGCGATGGAAAAAACAAACAGAAATGTTTTTCCCGTAAACAGCAAAACAGTTTCTCTAAAATAAAATCTTTTCATATAAGAAAACAAAAAGATGATGAGAATCATTGCTGTATTCAAAAATTTTGAAGCCCAGAAATAATCTTTAAATATTTCAAAAAAACCTCTCAATGCAGCAGGATAACCTACGGGAAAAAGATTGGTTACAGGATTAGGTAGATCTGATGCGATTTCAAAATACGACAAGCTATCCGCATAGATACCTCCGGAAGGAAGGAAAAAGCTTTGTATAAAATTGATAATCAATATAATTATTGCGAGGATTATATACTTTGTCATAGCTTGTTTTTATGTGAGAATGAGCAATATTAATGATTTTTTATATTTTTTTCAAAAAACAACAATAGGCTTTCTCAATATTAGGAAATAATCTTCGGCACAAATTTTTCTTAGCTTTGTCCCATAACTAATATTAAATAAATTATGAAAAACGCAGCATTAATAGGTCTTAAAGAGGCTGATTGTAACAAAATTGCAGAAAAACTGAATATACTTTTAGCGAACTATTCGGTATTTTATCAAAACACACGGGGTTCCCACTGGAATATCAAAGGTGATCAATTTTTTACACTTCATCCAAAATTCGAAGAGCTCTATAATAGTCTTGTTTTAAAAATTGATGAAATAGCTGAAAGAATTTTGACATTAGGATCAACTCCTGCTCACAATTATTCGGATTATTTGAAAGTGGCAACCATCAAGGAAAGCAAAGAAGTTAGCGACGGCAACAAAAGCGTAGAGATTATTCTGAACTCCTTCAAAGTTGTTATCGATTTGCAAAGAGAACTTCTGGATATTACAGATGAAGCAGGAGACGAGGGAACCAATTCACAAATGAGCGATTATATCACAGAACAGGAAAAAGAAGTCTGGATGTATAATTCTTATCTTGGTAAATAAAAACGGTTATTTAATATTTAAAAATCCAGCTTTTCACTAAGGCTGGATTTATTATTCACATCAAAAATTAGTAATTATAATCAAAAAAGATAAAGTAATTCTATTATCGCTTATATTTGCGGATTAATATTATACACAATTGAAAAAAATTATATTCTTTTTACTGATTTCTAATTTCGCTTTTGCACAATGGAGTATTTCCAACGCAGAAAGAGGAGCTCTTATCAATATATATAATGCTACAAATGGCGAAAACTGGAACAGAACCTGGGATCTTGAAAAGGATCCCAGAACATGGTTTGGCGTTTCGGTAAGAAATGGTGCAGTCGTAGAACTCAATCTTTCCGGCAATGCGCTTAAGGGAAATTTTCCGGCTTATGTTTCATCACTTACCAAATTAACAAAGCTAGATCTCAGTAATAATCAGCTTTCCGGTGAAGTTCCAATGGGGATTTCTTCTCTAAGTTCATTAACCAAATTAGACATCAGCAACAACAGACTAACAGATGATCCTACTAATTCTTTGACAGGACTTTTCAATCTGGAAGATCTGGCTTTGGGCGGAAACATGTTCATCATTTCCGATATTAATGGAATGCTTCAGAATTTCAACAATATTAAGATTCTTAATATCGCAGATCTCGGATTACAAAACATTCCGGCAAAAATAACAGCTTTTCCGAATCTGGAAACCCTGATTCTTGACAACAATCCAATTCCGGCAAATGCTTTTACCAATATTGCCAATCATCCCAAACTGATTGTACTTTCATTATCCGGAATGCAATTGTCACAAATCCCATCACAGGTTTCACAATTAACACAGTTGACAAGCCTTAATCTGAGCAATAATAATATTACGGAACAAAATACTTCGGGATTATCAACTTTAACCAATCTTGCTTGGCTGTCTTTGGAGAATAATCAACTAAGTCAGATTCCTTCTCAGATTCCGCAGCTGAAAAAACTTCAGACACTTAATCTGGGAAGAAACAAAATTTCTGGTGGCATTTCTTTGTTGACCGGATTGACAAGTCTTCAGCAACTTTTTCTCAACAACAACTTACTTTCCGGCAATTTACCTTCCGAATTTCTTGCGATGCCAAAATTATTGATGCTGAATCTTAACAGCAATCAGCTTTCTGGTGACCTCAATGACAGACTGCCACCCATTACGCATCTCAGCAACAATAGATTCAACAAAGCACAATTATCTAATTATATTGTTGATTATAATGTCCAAACTGACTTAGATTATTCACCCCAGCGTTACGACGGCTTGAAAGAAGTTCTTGGGATTATCGGACAGCCTGCGAAATTAGATCACTCATTAACTGGCAGCGAGTATACATTTACCTGGTTCAAAAATCTGGATCAGAAAACCAATACAACAACCGCTGATCTCAGCTTCAACAACGTGCAGGAATCAGATTACGCTACATACACGGTCGAGGCTTATACTTATTCTGTTTTAGATAATAATGTTGTGTTTGATTTGTCACTTTTCAGAGAACCTATTTCTTTGGTTAAAGTTCTTGGAACTGCAGAAAGCGCAAAGTATTTCAATATTTACCCTAATCCAACATCAGATTATCTCAATATTGTAAGTACCAAATATGACATCCAGAAAATTCATATTTATGACCTGAGCGGTAAACAAATGCTGTCAGAATCCAAATCCAGAATCGATGTTTCCAAACTTCCAAGCGGCGTTTATATGCTCATAATCAAAACGCAGGAAGGCAACAAAAACTTCAAGTTCATCAAACACTAATTTTTTAGGAGCTTAATCCCGCTTTCCGCTTATACTCCTCGCACACCCGCATCTTCCAAGGCTTGCTGTGGGGTAACCGCTGCAATCGGGGCTATGTAAATCCAGCAGATTTAGATTCAGCAAAAATCTGTCATCTATTAGTCTGTCATCTTCTGTCTATTTCCCATTTCTCAAAAAATATTATCTTTGGGCACTATCGTTTTTAAGAAATGGAAACCCAAAAATATACTCCAAAAAATAAAGTGAGAATCGTAACAGCTGCATCGTTATTCGATGGTCATGATGCTGCGATCAATATCATGCGTCGTGTGATCCAGGGAACAGGGTGCGAAGTCATCCACCTTGGACACGACAAATCTGCAGAGGAAGTTGTAAATACAGCTATTCAGGAAGATGCCAATGCGATTGCCTTAACTTCTTATCAGGGCGGTCACAACGAATATTTCAAATATATCTATGATCTTTTAAGAGAAAAAAACTCTCCGCAAATCAAGATTTTTGGTGGCGGTGGCGGTGTAATTTTGCCTGAAGAAATTGAAGATATCATGTCTTACGGAATCGACAGAATTTATTCTCCGGACGACGGTCGTGAACTTGGATTACAGGGAATGATTGACGATTTGGTTCAAAAATCTGATTTTGCGACAGGAAAAGATGTCGATGTCAAAGATTTGGACTCCATCAGTTTTGAAAATTCTACAAGCATTGCGAAAATCATTTCTGCTGTTGAAAACTTTTCAGAAGAAAAACCGGAATTGGTAAAAGCTATTGATGAAAAATCAAAAGATTTAAACATTCCTATCATCGGTATTACAGGTACTGGTGGAGCGGGTAAATCTTCATTAACAGATGAATTGGTAAGACGTTTTATCCGTTCAAATCCTGATAAAAAGATTGCGATTATCTCCATCGACCCTTCAAAAAAGAAAACCGGAGGTGCGCTTTTGGGAGACAGAATCCGTATGAACGCGATCAACGATCCGAGAGTTTATATGCGTTCTATGGCAACAAGAGAAAACAACGTTTCCGTTTCTCCGTTCATTCATTCAGCTTTGAATGTATTGAAATTGGCTCATCCTGATGTTATCATTCTGGAAACTTCGGGTATCGGACAGTCCGGCTCGGAAGTTTCTGATTTTGCCGATGTTTCAATGTACGTAATGACTCCTGAATACGGAGCTTCTACACAGTTGGAAAAAATCGATATGTTGGATTATGCAGATTTGGTTGCTTTAAATAAATCTGATAAAAGAGGTGCTCTTGATGCGCTTCAGGCAGTTAGAAAACAGTTCCAGAGAAACCATTTATTATGGGAACAGCCATTGGATGAAATGCCTGTTTATGCAACAAAGGCATCTCAGTTCAACGATCACGGAACTACAGAATTATACAACAGACTAGTTTCTAAAGTCAACGACAAGTTTGCTGGTTTAAATCTACAAGGTTTTGTTGAACAGGAAATTACAGACGAAGTAACGATTATTCCTCCCAAAAGAGTTCGTTATCTTTCTGAAATCGTTGAAAACAATAGACAATATGATGCTAACATTGAAAAACAGGCAGAACTTGCGAGAAAAATGTACCATATTGACGGCGTTAAAAATATCATTTCCAACGAAACTTTAGACGCTGAATATCAAAAAGCCGAAAAAGAACTTCAGCAGGAAAATATCGACTTCCTGAAAACCTGGGATGATACGAAAAAGGCTTTCCATGAAGAATTTTACTCATATTTTGTAAGAGGAAAAGAAATTAAAGTAGAAACCTCAACAGAATCTTTATCTCATTTGAGAATTCCAAAAATTGCATTGCCAAAATACAATGATTGGGGTGATTTAATTAAATGGAAAGGTCAGGAAAATCTTCCGGGAAGTTTCCCCTACACCGCAGGAATTTATCCATTCAAAAGAACCGGAGAAGACCCAACGAGAATGTTCGCAGGAGAAGGTGGCCCTGAAAGAACCAACAGAAGATTTCACTACGTTTCTGCGGAAATGCCTGCAAAACGTTTGTCTACAGCTTTCGACTCGGTAACTCTTTATGGTCAAGATCCAGCTTTACCACCAGATATTTATGGTAAAATCGGGAATGCAGGAGTTTCGATTGCAACTTTAGATGATGCTAAAAAATTATATTCAGGTTTTGATTTGGTCAACGCATTGACTTCAGTTTCAATGACCATCAACGGCCCGGCTCCGATGCTATTGGCTTTCTTTATGAATGCAGCAATCGACCAAAATGTAGAAAAATATATTGTTGAAAATAAGCTTGAGGCTAAAGTTGAGGAAGTTTTAAAAGCAAAATTCGATGATAAAGGTTTAGCAAGACCAAAATATAACGGGGAATTGCCACCTTCTAACAATGGCTTAGGACTAAAATTATTGGGAATCACTGGAGATGAAGTTATTCCTGCTGATGTTTACGCTGAGATTAAAGCTAAAACTATTGCGACAGTTCGCGGAACGGTTCAGGCTGATATTTTAAAAGAAGACCAGGCCCAGAATACTTGTATTTTCTCGACTGAATTTGCTCTAAGATTGATGGGTGACGTTCAGGAATATTTCATCAAAGAAAAAGTAAGAAACTTCTACTCCGTTTCTATTTCAGGATATCACATTGCGGAAGCGGGAGCCAATCCGGTTTCTCAGTTGGCATTTACCTTGGCAAATGGTTTCACCTATGTGGAATATTATCTGTCAAGAGGAATGGACATCAACGATTTTGCACCAAATTTATCTTTTTTCTTTTCCAACGGTATCGACCCTGAATATTCAGTGATCGGACGTGTGGCAAGAAGAATCTGGGCAAAAGCCATGAAACTGAAATATGGTGCCGATGAAAGAAGCCAAATGTTGAAATACCACATTCAGACTTCAGGACGCTCTCTTCACGCTCAGGAGATTGATTTTAACGATATCAGAACGACTTTACAGGCACTTTATGCAATTTATGACAATTGTAATTCATTACACACGAATGCTTATGATGAAGCCATTACAACGCCTACTGAGCAGTCTGTACGAAGAGCAATGGCAATTCAGTTGATTATCAATAAAGAATTAGGATTGGCGAAAAATGAAAATCCGCTTCAAGGTTCATTTATTATTGAAGAACTCACGGATTTAGTAGAAGAAGCTGTTTATACAGAATTTGACAGAATTACGGAAAGAGGCGGCGTTTTGGGTGCTATGGAAACGATGTATCAGCGTTCGAAAATTCAGGAAGAATCCATGCATTACGAATGGTTAAAACACACCGGAGAATATCCGATCATCGGAGTAAATACATTCTTAGGAAAAGACGGTTCGCCAACAGTACTTCCAGGAGAGGTTATCCGTTCGACTGAGGAAGAAAAGCAATTCCAAATTGAGATGCTTCATAATTTCCAGAATTCTAATGAGGATAAATCTGCAGAAGCTTTGAAAACTTTACAACACGCAGCCATCAATCAGCAAAATTTATTTGAAGTCATGATGGATGCCGTGAAATATTGTTCTCTTGGGCAAATTACGAATGCTTTATTTGAAGTAGGCGGTAAGTACAGAAGGAATATGTAGGCGAAGATCGCCAGCCAATTTTAAAATTAAAACCTCAGAGATTTCTTTGAGGTTTTTTCTATATTAAATAAAAAATATAATGCAAAAAAAATTCATAATCATTTCCTCAATAATTAGTGACGAATTGAAGAAAAGAACTGAAGCAGAAAAAGCTAAAACGGAAATATCTTGGGAAATAATTAGATGCCCCACTTTTTGAATTGTCTGAAATGATTGTATGTTACAAGACTTCTTTTTATAAACAAAAAAACTTCACAGGTTAGACCTGTGAAGTTCAAATCTCTTCTTTACAATTTATTTACTTTTTAATTAATTTACTTGTTTTCGTTGCTGAAGCTGTTTTCACAGAAATGATGTAAACACCTTTTGGTAAAGCTGAAACATTATAAGTATCAGCCGCAGTTTTTGAAACGTTTATCAATTGTCCTGTTTGATCATAAATCTTCACCTCTTGGATATTTTCTTTTGATTCAATTTGGAAAAAATCGACAGCAGGATTAGGATATACTTTGATTTGATTTTGTGCTTTCGGCATTTGCGCAGTTGCAAGGAAACTGTCCGGAAGCTCGATTCTGAAAGCTCTGAGCTTATCAGCGGTATTTGCTGGGAAAGCCCATCCTGTAATATATTTCCCGTTTTGAGAAATCATATTAGGAACATATATCTTATCTCCACCCATATCATAACCGAGCGTATTATTTACAAAATCGTTCAGATCTTTCATACCATCTTTTTGTGTCCAGATAAAAGGCCGGTATACCGCAGGATCCCATGGACTGGCTTTTGTAATATGATAACCGATCACGATACTTCCGTCATTATTAAGTGCTGTAACCCAAGCATTGGTCCCCACATCAGTTGTTAAAGTGCCAAGATCTTTTACACCGGTTTCTTCACTCCATATCCATGCGTTAGGAAATGCGAAATCACTTTTCCCACCTAACCACTTTCCGTCTGCGGATATAGCTCTTACTTCTGCCAATTGGTTCATTTGGTCATTTGGATTACCATTAGGATTTATCAACAGCATAATATTTTTATCATAAGTCCCGTCGGCTTTTCTTTTCCAGACAGAAGATTTCCATGGACCACCAATATCTTGCCATCCGGCGATAATGGCACCATTACCACTTACAACGTTGGCACGGGCATTTCTATCAACCAACGTTGACTCTAACTCAATCGCACCTTTATTTTCATTCCAGGCGTAGCCTACCGCTTTTTTATTTCCATTGGAATTGTAAGATAATCCTACAACAGTTTTTCCGTCTCCTGAAATATAATATCCTGAACTTAAAGATTTCGGGTCAGAGCCAATACCTGAGCTTCCCAAATGTTGCCATTCTTTAGTGATTGTATTATATCTGCCCATTTCGGCAATCGTACCATCACCCGTTCCATTAGAAACAGTCCCGGAAATATATTTGCCGTCATCAGAAAATACCGAAACACCACCATAACCGTTTCCCGGCGCTATTCCACCAATATTTTCCACATTTCCCGTATCCGGATTCCAGGTAAGCCAAGGTCCCGTCTGTGCATCATAGCCCACAACAATACCTTGATTAGAAATCCCCAATGTGTTAGGAAATGCTTCGGTTTTTAAATATTGTGCGGACATGAGATTTGCTGTTAAGACAAACAAGCCAGATGCAAAAAGTAATTTCATTTTCATAATAAAAAAATTAGATTATTTGTGATTTGAATTTTTGTTGAACAAAGTTTTCTCAAATTCATCAAAAAAAACAATTATTTATACCGTACATTATTAATACAGCATTCAAAATTGCTAATACTTTATTAATACAAAAACAATCAAGCATCTGATTTTCAGCAATTAAAAAAACATTTATAATTCCATAAGAAAATTGGTCAGATTCACATCTTCACCGTGAATATCTAATTTTTTCCTCAATCTTGTTCTGGAAACTAAGATGGAATTTACCGACTGATAAGTTATTGCGGAGATTTCTTTGGTAGAGAGATTAAGTCTTAAAAATGCACATAACTTTTTTTCATTCGGTGTAAGATCCGAAAATTTCTGACTTAATTTCAAATAAAATTCGGGATGTACTTTTGTAAAATGGGTCTCAAATTCTTTCCAGGCTTCGTTGTCTTTTTTTTGACGCAACTCAAAAATCATCTCCTGCAATTGTTTTTGATTTTGTGGTGAAGCCGTTTTTTTTATGTCTGCAAGCTGCTCTGCAACCGAATTGATGAGTTCGTTTTTTTTCAAAATGTACATCACTTTGCTTGCCATTTCCCTGTTCTGAAATTCCAGATCCTCCTTTAGTTTTTCTTTTTCTAATGACAGGTTTTTACGTTCCAGTTCCAGTTTGTCATTAGAAAGTGTTGCATTCCTCAGTTTTGTTTTTTGCAGATAAAGAAATAGTCCCGCCAAAGCAAGTAATAAAAGGAGAACACCTCCAGCCGCGAAATAGCCGAATTTTGTTTTTTGCCGTTTGATTTCGTAGTCTTCTTTCTGTTTGTCAAGCGCGTATTTTAATTCAACTTGCGCCACTTTTTTCACCGTTTCTGTATTGAAAAGACTGTCTTTCAGTTTCGATAATTGGCTCTGGCTATAAAATGCTTTCTGAAAGTCCTTTATTTTTTCGTATAGGGCAGTCTGGGATTCCAAGGTGTAGATAATAGATTCTATATTTCCGATCTGTTTTCCAAGAACCAAAGCGTCATTAAAATAAATTCCGGCTTTTTCCATATTGTCCGATAAAGCATATACCTTTCCCAAATTGTTGTAACATTGTGCTATACCACGGCTATCATTAGATTTTTTCCGAATTTCCAGAGCTTGTTCGAAATAATAAATAGCAAGCGTAAACTCATTTTCTTCGAGATGACAAATCCCGATATTGTTAAGAAGAGAAGCTTCCAGCGATGGATCATTTAATTTTTCATTAATTTTCATTGCGGTTTCAAAATAGCCACGCGCTTTACGAAATTGTCTTTGTTTGGAATATCCTGCGGCAATATTATTCAGAATTTTAACTTTTATAGCATTAACCTGTTGCGCCGGAATTGCTTTTTCTTTTTCCAATAATGTCGAGGCTTTGTTATAGATGGCGTACGCCTCATCAAAATTATTCTGATACAAAGAAATATTTCCCAGCTGTGTAATGAGGCGGATCTTGTTCTCTGCTAATTTGGAATTACCCGAGTCGGATTGGTAAAGCTTATCATTAATTTTGGTTGCCAAAAGTGTATATTCTGATGCATTTACAAAATTAGCTTTGGCTAGATAGATGCTTCCCAAATTGCGGTAAACCTCAACTTTTTCGATATTCTCGGGCATTTTTGCAATAAGAATGTCCGCCTTTTTGCTGTAATAAAGTGCTGAATCGAGATTAGAATTTGCTGCTTCTTCGGATTTTCTTATCAGCTCTTCGATAGTAACTGCGGAATTGCCAGATTCTGCTAGAATTTGTCCATATAGTATGTTAAATGACAGCACAAAAACCACCGGAAAAAAATACCGCATCCACATAAGTTAAAAACAATAGAATTATTCTTTAAATTTAACAATAATTTTTGTTAGAATAAAAAACTATACTAATTTCAAAATATGATAAAAGTCCTCAAAAATTAGCGGTTTACTTTTTGATTAGAAAAAAATTCAAATCAGAAGTAAACTATATGAAACTAAAATCTCCCGAACCATTCTGGCTCGTAAAAGACGGACTTAAACATTCTTATCCTTCACTCCGAGAAAATATTGAAACTGAAATCCTCATTATCGGAGGCGGAATCACAGGTTCTCTTCTCGCCCACCAAATGATTAAAGATGGCTATAAAACCGTTTTGGTGGACCGTCGAGAAATTGGGAACGGAAGTACAAGCGCTACAACTTCTATGCTACAATACGAGATTGATGTCGCACTATTCAAGCTGTCCGAGATGATTGGACAAGAAGGTGCGGAAAAAGCATATTGGGCTTGTTACGATTCTATTGATGATCTACAGAAAATAGCTAAGGAAGTAAAGTCTGATTGTGGTTTCAAGAAAAAAAAATCCCTTTATTTCGCAGCTTTGAAAAAAGATGTTCCACTTCTCAAAAAAGAATTCGAAGCAAGAAAAACGGCTAAGTTTCCGGTAAAATGGCTTTCGGAAGAAGAGATTAAAAAGCAGTTCAAAATAGAGAACACATTTGGCGGAATCCTTTCCGAACAAGGCGGAAGTATTGATGCGTTTTGCCTGGCTCATGATATTTTACGTTACAATTATAAAAAAGGATTACAGATCTTTGATAAAACCGATATTATCAAATTCGATTATAAGAAAAACGGTGTTATGGCAACAACCGACTATGGAAATACTATCAAAGCCAAAAAAGTGATTTTCTGCAACGGCTTCGAAAGTACAGAAATTATCAAAGACAAATTTGTTAACCTGCTTTCTACATATGCGATTGTTGGCGAACAATACGAGAAAGACCATAAGGAACTGAATGACTTATTGGTATGGAACACTGCAAATCCATACATCTATATGCGGACAACCGATGACAACCGAATCCTGATTGGGGGTGAAGATGAAAAATTTGTGAACGCCAAAAAACGAGATTCTCTACTTCACGAAAAGGAAAATAAACTCGTGAAAAAGCTCGACAAATATTTACCCGGAAATAATTTTCGAACCGATTTTGTCTGGGCAGGAACATTTGGCGAAACCAAAGACGGATTACCTTATATTGGTGAACATCCCAACTTTCCAAGCGCTTATTTCGTATTAGGTTTTGGTGGCAACGGGATTACATTTTCAGTGATTGGAATGGCAATGGCTTCCGACTTTCTCAAAGGTAAAAAGCACGAACTGACCAAATATTTCAGGTTCCGAAGATAATTATATGGTATTAATTTTAGATTTCATTTTTTATTCTAATTTTGAAAGAAACTTAAACAATTGAAATCATTATTTACAATTTTGTCTTTGATTCTATTCTCTTCAGCCATCAGTGCACAAAATAAAGAGTTTGACCAAAAATTAGCGGATTCTCTTGGTGCTGACCAATATGGAATGAAACCTTATTACCTCGTGATCCTAAAAAAAGGAAAAGCCGAAATTACCGACAAAGCAAAGAGATCAGAGTTGATGAAAGGACATATGAATAACATCAAAAAATTAGCAAAAGACGGTAAACTGATTGTTGCCGGACCAATGCTGGAGGAAAATCAAAATAATTACAGCGGTATTTTCATTCTTGATGCAAAAACAAAAGAAGAAGCAGAAAGTTTGGTCTTGACAGATCCGTCTGTAAAATCAGGAATCTTTGATGTCGACATTTACAAATGGTATGGTTCAGCGGCACTTCCGCTCTATTTGAAATCTCACGATAAAGTAACCAAAGTTCATTTCTAAAAAATGAATACGCACAAAAACCACTACAAGATAGTGGTTAATTGAAAAAATTTAGTTTCTATGGATTTTGATTTGATTTTTTTCGGTGGCATTGATAATTTTTGAGATATCATCCGGCGAGAATTTTCCTTTTACATCTACAAAAATACTCTCGTCATTATCATCATTGACAGTAATTATCATTCGCCTGATCAGGTCTTTCGACTGCTGTGCATTGATGCTGATAAGCTGGCCCTGCTGTTTTACAGACATCCATTCTTCGTAGTTATTCTTATTCAGATATTTCTGAAACTCTGCTTTCACAGGCGTTTTGGAACTTTCAACAATCAGTACTTTCACATCGCTGATCTTTTTTACCAGATCAATCACTTCCTGGCTTTCGCCGTCTTCTCTCAAAGCCTGTTTCACGTAGGATTTCGCTAAGAAAGTCGGAACATTGATACTCACAAAAGTTGAGTTGTTCTTGAATCCCGGATTGTCAAAAAAGTCGGTGTGAACTTTATTTTGAGAAACCATACACGATTGAAGAAAAAACCCCACAATCGTCAAAATAATAATGTATAAGAATCGTAACATAATTTTAGTTTTTAGTTGATTGAAGTAATACTAGCGCCTGTGACTTCCTGGGCAGATTTGGTAACCTTAGAAGGATTTCCTCTGTATTGGATGGATGATGCCGAACTTGCGCTTGCTGTCAGACTTTCTGTTGTATTGATTTTCACATTGGCTCCGGAAGAGGCATCTACAACCGCTGATTTGGTAACAAAATCATTTGCCGAGATAGAACTTCCGCTGCTTGCGCTGTAAACGCCGGAATCTGCTTTGCCTGCTAATTTGATAGAACTTCCGCTACTTGCTTCCAAAGCCAGAGATTTGGTTTCAAGGTTCATTTTGACATTAACACCGGAAGATACTTCCAAGGCTGTATTGGTAGAGATTTTAAACTCACCCGAAACCTGCGAACCAGATGTACAGCTTGCAGCAAAAGTTGTTTCGTTAACCGGGGTAACTGCTTTGAAAGTGGAGCCGGATTTGGTTACCAATTTTGACAATTTCGGCCCGGAAACAATCACTTTAAGACTATTGAAATTCAAGTTTTTAACGCCTTTGTTTCTCACAAAGATTTTCAAAACACCATTTTCAACTTCTGTGATAACGTATTGTTGTTTTTCAGGTTCTACTTTTACTACTACACTTTGCTTTGGACTTTGACTAAATTCTACATCAACACCAGATGAAGTTTCTATGCCGTTAAAAGCAGGAACATTTCTCTCGCTTCCAACATTTGACGCACCAGAATTATTTGTCGTTGTAAAAGTTGTTGTTCCTGAACCGTCAGTTATCGAATGAGTGGATGTGCTGGTCTGAGAAAATGTAGATGAATTAATGGTTTTTGCAGGATTAATAGAAGTTACATTTTGGCTCTCCTCCATCATTTTGCTCACATCATCCATAGAGATTTTTCCGTCTAGCATCATCAGAACAGAACTGTCTTCTGACATAATGTTAAGAATCAAATTATCCATAACATTCGCTGTGATATCCTGAGCCATAAATTTGATTTTAGCATCACGGTTGTTCACGGTCACCAGTTCCTCATACTTCATATTTTTAAGAGAATTGGAAATTTCTTTCTCTATTTTTTTCTCATCTATGAGAGGATTTTTTGATGTTTCCGGTTTTTCCAGAATCAGCATTTTCAGTCCATTAACCTTGGCAAGCAAAGGCTGTATTTTACCTAATTCTTCGTCATCGATTTTAAGATTATTCAATAACTTGAACATAGGTTTTGCAATCTTGATAGAGGTCACACCTTCTGTGTCCTGATACTTATCAAAGAGCTTATTGAGTTCTTCTGTTTGTCCGAAAATATTAGTGGACAGAAGAAATAATACGATGAATATTGATATTTTTTTCATAATAATTTTTGGTTGTTGTCTAAGGTCGTATGCAATCGCCATTTCGTTAGTACTATTTCAGAAGATTCGTAGATAGCGACTTCATTTTTGATTAATTAATATTTTAAAAATTAAGAATCCTGTAAAAATCCAATGATTGATTTTGGGCAGATTCTGCCTGATTTATGGTTTGGGTAACGTTACTTGCAAAATAATTAAAAGTATCCTCTGTTATAGCGATGGCTTCCTGCTCGTTATAGATTGGTTTTCCATTGATGATAACATAATTTGGATTATACTCCGAATCTGAGTTTACTTGATTTTGGGCTTGATTATCAGTTTTAATTGGTTTCGGCTGCTGAGAAGCGAATTGCGCTTTTGGTTGTTGATTTTCCGCTGAATTTTTCTTCTCAATCGTTTGTTTTACTGGATGCATATCTTGTTGAGCTAAAACCGGCTGTTTAGTCTGAGTTTCTTCTACCCGAAAAGCTTTTCGCGCTTCAACTTTCTTAGGCGCTACATTATGATTAGCAATTTGAGGTGCTATGTTCTCAGGATTGTTGAACATCCAAAGTCCTGTGATCCCCATTAAGATTACCAAACTCGCAGCCATCCAATATTGTGTGTAAGATTTCCTTTTTACAATCGGAAGCGCAATTATTTTTGGTTCTTCGGTTTTCTTTAAGAAATTGTCGAAGCTTATATCTAATTTATCCTGTTTCTCTTCATTCAGAAAAGAAAAATAGGGGTTATCACTTTCGTTTTTGAGAAACAGATGTTCTTCCGGCGTCAACTCTTCACCTTCGAAGAATCTAGATTCCCAATCCTTGTATCTGTCTGTTTTCATATGCATAAAGTTTGTTAATTGATTCTTTCACTTTTTGTCTGGCTCGCATCAGGTTCACGCGGACTGCGTTTTCCTCCATCTCCATAATTTCCGAAATCTCCGAAATCTCATATTCCTCGACATCTTTTAAGTGAATGACCATTTTTTGTTTCTCTGGCAGTTGGTTAATAAATCCCAAAATCTGCTCTCTCATATTATTGGTTTCTATCTGATAAAGTTCTGACTGATGTCTCGTCTGGCTTGCAAACCCGAGTTTCACTTCGTGATGTTTCAGGCGATTCAGACATTCATTTTTTACACTTCGCAGGGCAAAACCTTTCAGATTTTCCACAACCAACAGTTCTTCTTTTTTTTGCCAGAATTTCATCATCAGATCCATTACAACATCTTCGGCTTCATCCGCGCTCATCAAAAACTTTTTCGCAAAACGATACATCTCATCCTTGAGAATATATACCGTTTGTTTAAAAATTTCCTGAGTCATAGATTTCAGTTTAATGTGTAAGTTTCAAAATGTTAGCTTTTGAAACTTACTATTTCTTGGTTGTTTAAAAGTAAGACATTTTGGAATTACAAATTATTACATCAAAAATAAAAAAAGAACCTTAATAATTATTAAAGTTCTGATAATCAAATTATTATTTTATATAATATTTTTAAGTTTTTCTCGTTACCTGTATTTTAATTACAATTTTTTTTATGTTGAACAGCTCTTTTTCTGTTATTGAGATTGTGCAAAAGTTCTTTAGATTGCTTCATTTCACTCGCAATGACAGAAAAAAGCGGGAACCCTTCGACAAGCTCAGGATAAACTACAGGCGGATAAAGGCGCCCAGGTAATTCTATAATTCGCCGTTTCCTGCAGACGCTGTGTCTTTTTCTGCGCCAGCTGGATTCATTGTCTTATTGAATTTTTCCATTTCGAAAGGGAAATTTTCAAACAATCCGGATAATGATAATGCGGAATAAACTCTTTGTGAGTACTTGTTTCCAATGGCGATTATCGTCACTTTTGATTTCAGAAGATGCGCAAAGACCGAATTGGTGCCGTGCCACCAACCATTGTGATAAGTCAGTTTTTCACCGTTATCAAATTCCTTCATTCGGAAACCGAGACCATAATTGTTGATTCCTTTTTTCTCGTTGCTGTACGATTCGAAGATTTTGTTGGCCAATTCAGGCTTTAGGAAATCTTTTGAAAATAACGCAACTGAAAAATTAAGTAAATCTTTTGGCGTTGTGTAAACGTTTTTGTCGCCATAGATCAAATCAAGATTTCCTAAAGGATATAATCTGAAGCCACTGTAAAATGATTGTGAAGCCGTTGGAATATCTTTCTTCTGGAATATAAAGGTATGATTCATTTTCAAAGGTTTGAAAACAATTTCCTGCATCGCTTCTGGAAAGGGCGTTGCGGTCACTTTTTCTACAATCAACGCCAGTAAAGCAAAGTTGGTGTTGCAATACATAAAACCCGTGTTGGAAAGCCTTGCCAGTTCCGGCTTGTATTTAATCAACATGTCCAAAACATCCTGATTGGTTAGGAATTCTTTCTTCAATTCTTCCGGAGCAGGTTTGATGCCTTGGTCAAAATGTTCATATTTTGGAAGTCCGCTTCTCTGTGACAACAAACTGAAAACCGTAATATCTTTATATGGAAACTTTGGGAAAAACTTGGTCAAATCATCTTCCAATTTCAGTTTTCCACCTTCAACCAATTTCAAAACAGCCATTGCTGTCATCGTCTTGCTAACCGAAGCTACGTGAAGCGGCGTATTTTCATCAATTGGCATTTGCTTATTTTCTCTGCCAAAACCTCTATATTTTTCGAAGATAATCTTATCGCCTTTTGCAACAAGAATTCCGCCGCTTAAGTCACCTTGTTCCCAGATTTTCTGATAATAATTATTGATGAGCGGAAGAATTGTGGATTGGTTTTCTAAAGTAGATTCTGCCGGAGTAAATACTTTGGACAGATCAACATTGCCATAATTAGGAAGTTTGGATTGGTAAATCTCTGCTGTTTCTTCTTTTTCTTTTTTGCAGGAATAAATAGATGCAACTGCTAAACCGACTGTAATTATTTTTCTAAAATTCATTTACCAACTCTTAAGGAAGCGCAATTTAACATAAAATGATTTTTTATAGATCACTGATTTTCTTAAGAATTGTTAAATGTGGAGAAAAATATAAAATTAATTTGCGAAATTATCTACAATCTTATCAACAATCACCTGAGCCAATTTCTCCTTACTCTGATGTGTCCAACCTCCAATATGTGGCGTAATAATCACTTTTTCGGAATCTAATAAATATTTCAGATCCTGATTTTCTGTTTCCAGATTTTCAAAAGATGACTTTTCGTATTCCAAAACATCCAGACAAGCACCTAAAACTTTACCCGCTTCAATAGCTTGTACTAAGGCTTTAGTTTTTAAATTTTTTCCACGAGCGGTGTTCACAAAATAGAAATTCTTTTCCATTTTAGAAATGAATTCTTCATCAATCAAATAATTAGTTTCATCTGTCAACGGAATATGAAGACTCAGAATATCAGCTCTTTTCTGAAGTTCTTCCAAAGAAACCTGCTTTGCAAATTCATCGGAAAGATCAGGCAAAATATCGTAGAAAATAACTTCAACACCAAAACCCGAAAGTCTTTTCGCCGTGGCTTTTCCCATATTTCCGTAGCCAATGATTCCGAAGGTTTTTCCTAGCAACTCGTCACCTCGGTTTTCTTCCCGTTTCCAGATTCCGTCCTTGACCTCGTTGGAAGCGATAAATAATCGGTTCATCAGAATCAACAACATCCCGACAACGTGTTCTGCAACAGAATCGCGGTTTCCCTCCGGCGAATTAATCAATTTAATTCCTAAACTTTCGGCTGTTTCAATATCGATATTTTCCATTCCTGCGCCTACTCTTGCAATGAACTTAAGATGAGAAGCTTTGGTCAAAAAATTCTTATCCAATGGAATTCGGCTCCGGATGATGATTCCTTCGTAATTCCGGATTTTTTCCAAAACTTCATCATAGCTGGAAGTATAATCTGCATCGAAAACAAAACCTTTTCCGGAAAGCTGTTGCTCTATCAATGGATGATTGGTGTCTAATAATAAGATTCGCATTTTGGATTATATGATAATTTATAGTTGATAAGTGATAAAAAAAGAAACGGAAGAAAAATCTTCCGTCGTAATTTATATTTCGATTTCTCCTGCAAACAATTTTTTCAGTTCTACAGAATCTGCCGGTTTCATTCTTCCGGAAAGAATCAGTGATAATTCTTTTCTTCTGAGCGCCGCATCAAAACGTTTTACTTCTTCTTCAGTTTCCGGCTCGATCGCAGGAATTGGAATCGGACGATTGAACTCATCCACAGCAACAAACGTATAAATACCTTCGTTGGTATGGATTTTTGTCTGATTGATTGGGTCGTCCAGCCACACGTCCACATAAATCTCCATTGATGTCGAAAATGCCCTGGAAACCTTGGATTCCAAAACCACAATTCCACCTTCCGGAATCGGATGATTGAAAGAGACATGATTCACAGATGCCGTCACCACTCTTCTTTCGCAATGTCTTGTTGCCGAGATAGAAGCTGCTCTGTCCATTCTTGACAATAGCTCGCCTCCGAAAAGATTTCTTAATGAATTGGTTTCGTTGGGCAAGACAATGTTCGTCATTACCGTAAGGCTATCTATTGGTTTTTTGGATTTTTGCATTCGTTGTCGGTTTTATACTATCTATTTTTATTGAATCTTGTTTGGGAACGACCAAAACTTTTGGTTTTTCAACTGTCTTGATAAGCTGTTTTGCCGGGATGTTTGATGATCTTCCAAATATCAATTCCTGGTCTCCAAAGAGAAATAATGCTGCAGCTCCAATAATAATTATACTTAGAAAAGTCCAAATAACACCTTTATTGAAACTGTAATCTTCTGTGAAACTATTTTTTGACTTTAAAGTTTTGAGATGCTGCAAATCCACTTTTTCAAAACCAAAAACATCGTCATCATTATCTGTTACTTTAACAACCTTATTTTCTTCGTTTAATTGATATTGACCAAGATTTTCTAGATTAAGAACATTCTCTGTCTGTAATTTTTGAATCCAATTTGCCACTTCGTTTTTCAGGTTCATCTGAACTATAAAAAGGTTTGTATTGGTTTCGTCAGCAATATATTTCGCTAACTGATTGTCATAACCAGACGGTTCATATTCGAAAGTGACAGTTTCCTTCGGAGGAATAATAATAGAATTTTCTGCATCAATTTTAGCAGATTCTCTGTTAAGCTGGAAAATGCCAAACTCAGGAACTTCTGCCCTATTATGCTTCAGAAGATATTGATATAAAAGATATTCAAAATTCATCGCCACAAAACTACATAATTTTTGATGTTAAAGAAAATATAAAAGGTTGCTTTTTACAGCAACCTTTTGATTTGATATGAATTAATTAAAGTTAGTAAGAAAATTTCACCGCTTCTGAAATAGCATTCCCGGAAATTGTCATCAGATACATTCCTTTTTGAGAAAGACTGAGATCAATAGGGTTTCCGTTGGCGTTCACTTTCAGGTTTTTTATAACCTTTCCTCCAAAATCATAGACCGTAATATCCAGATTCCCTTTTGCCGAAGTGAATAATTTCCCGGCTGCAACCTGAGATTTGGTTTTACCATTAACATCCGCTACAGCTAAACTTGAAATAGTGGAAGGTGTAAAACCGTAACTAGTTCCCAACTTATCAGCTGTCTGATGTCCACCGTTACCTGCAGGAGCTTCTGTAAAAAGAAACCTCAATTCATTCACTTTAGTTCCGGGCGGCAAAACACCTCCTGTATTATTAAAATTATGGGTATTCAGGTTAATTGTTCCCGAATAATTCGTCCCATCCCAGTTAAGTGTTGTTGTAATATTACTCCAGGCATCATTAAATGTTCCGCTTGGTGTTGTATCCCCGGGATTTATAAACAGATAAACACCGATAGGTTGACTAAATGGGTCATAAAATGCCCACCCATTTGCAGAATCATTGTAAGTCATAGTATAAACACCTTCTGATGTTTTTACAATTTTTAAAAGTGCTTGTGCAGAAAGCGTCATACCTGCCAATACTGCAAGCATCAGAGAATAGATTTTTTTCATAGATGTAAATTTTTAAGGTCTATATTTGATTTTAATTAATTTTTTGTCAAACAATTAAAATCCTTGTAAATCTAATATTAATTTTAAGTTAACAAGAAAAAATTTACTCCAAGACCTTAAAAACAACATAACTAATTAATAATCAGTGTGAAAATTTTTATTTAAACTTCAAAGAAACACCAAAAAGGAAGTTAATTCCGGCTTGTGAGAAGTAATAAGGTCCACTAAAACCGTTGTTGACATACTTCGTATCAGTGAAATTATTTAACAAAAATCTAAGAATGACATCCTGTTTCTGAAAAGGCAGCATGTATGACATATTAAAATCCGGAACGAAATAGGAGTCCAACTGATTGATTTTATCTCCCGAATTATCCAGATATTGTTTTCCGACATATTGTGCGGTAATGCCAAGGTTGAAGTTTTTGAACGGCGAATAAGCCACACTCCCATTGGCAATAATATTAGGTGAAAAAGAAATGTCCGTATTCCCGAAATTCTGAACGCCGTCTTCCGTTTCAGAATAAAAATCTTTGTTTTTGTTATTGCTAAAAGTCGCATTCGCAGAAACCTGCAAATCTTGAGTGATCTTGGCAAGAATCCCTAATTCTAAACCAAGTCTGTAACTTTTTCCGCTATTGGTTCTTATAAATTCCCCAACATTATTGATTTGTCCGTTCAGAACCAGCTGATTTCTGTAATACATATAATAGGCATTGGCCGTTAAAGCTACTCTACCGAATTGCTGTTCCCAACCCGCTTCAAAATCATGCAGTGTTTCTGCTTTTGTTTCCGGGTTTGCAAAAAGATCATCTCTGTTAGGTTCGCGGTGCGCATTAGCATACGATACAAAAACTTTTCCGTTATCTATATTAAAATTAACTCCTGCTTTCGGATTGAAGAATGTCCACTTTTTATCCAGATCGGCGCCTTCACCATCGCCTTGTGTAATGATTTTAGTATTATAATCGATATTTCTTAATTGCAGATCTCCAAAGAATTCGAATTGATTCAATTTATAAATCGCTTTTGCAAATCCTGAAACTTCGTTCTTGACAGAGCGGTTTCTGTAATATTCGAACTCATCTATCTGAGGAATAAAAACGCCTGTTACGTTTCCGAAATGCCTCCCGTAATACTGATTAGCAACCGCTCCCACATTAACACTCAGATTTCCCAAATTCCCATACAAAGTAGAAATAACACCATAAAAATCATTATCCAGCCATTTTTTCCTGATGAAATCCGAAGTTTTGATTTCTGTTCCATTTTCGATGATGTTTGGTAAATTATATTTGGAAAATTTGGCACCTTGTTTATAGTTTTCATACCAGCCTTTTCCTTTGGTGTAATGTGCCGTAGTTTCTAATTTCCATTGATCAGAAAGTTTTTGGTTCCATAATAACTGGTAATGATTTTGTCTGTAATTATCAGTTTCATTGTCATAAAACCCGATAATATTTTCCCAATTTGCATCATAGATTGCTCCGGAATAATTGAACTTCGGGTTAGTTTCCCAAGTTGCTTTATCAATGCCATTCCACGCCTGATACGTTTTTTCTTTTCCTCCAAATGCCAAAAACCTCAACTCCGTATTTTTTTCCTGGAACAAAGCAGAAAAATTATAGGAATGCAGATTGGAAGAAGCTCTGTCAATATAGCCGTCGGAATGGATATTTGTATATCGCCCCATCACAGACAAACGGTTTTTCCAGAACTTTCCGGAATTAATTTCTGCAGAATATTTGTAGGTATTGAAAGACCCATAAGAATCATCGGACTTTACAGAAAACTCCTCCGAAGGATCTCTGGAAATCACATTAACACTCGCTCCAAAAGCAGAAACACCATTAGATGAAGTTCCTACACCTCTTTGAATGACAATCTGCGAAGCCGAGCTTGTCAAATCCGGAACATCTACAAAAAAAGTTCCCTGGGATTCTGCATCATTGTAAGGAACGCCATTCATCATGACATTAATACTTGTTCCTGCTGTTCCTCTGATGCGGAATCCTGTATATCCAATTCCGTTTCCTGCGTCAGAAGTTGAAATAACAGACATTTGGTTTTTCAAAAGAATCGGTAAATCCTGACCTAGATTCTTGTCTGCCAAATCTTTTTCGACATTAATGATCGCTTTTGCAACCGGCGTTTTTTTTGTGAATTCGACCGCTGGAATTGATGTAATTTTTGTAGAATCCTGAACAGTCTGCGAAAGATAAAAAGGAGCAGCTAATACTCCTAAAAAAATAAATCCTTTCATTCTCTTAAATTTTTGTTGTTAAAATTTAGTGGAATAAAAGGGGCGATTACGGTTATAAATGATTTTCGATGATTGATAAATGATTTTTTATAACGTTATTATTAATCACTCATCTTTTATCATTCATCATTTATAATGAATGTTTCCCTAAACTCGTTACAAGTTCCAGGTTCATTGGGTATAATCTCAGCTTTTTACAGCACCCCTTAAATTTCTGACTGCGAAATTACAAATTTTTAATTAATACGCGTGATTATTTCTATTAATAAAAAAATATTGGTTTCCATCTTTTGAAACTTCAAAAAGATTAGCAGTCTTCCAACTCAGATTAGTTTTGATATCTTCATAAACAAAAGGAATGACAATCTGATTTTGCTTATCGATCACACCAAATTTATTATCCAAAACCGCCACGATCATTGGATTCTCTTTGTCACCGTCCAAAACATACAGCATCTGATATTGAGGATAAATTTCGAAATCCTTATAGTTTTTGTAATCTGCATTATCCTTACTTACCAAACCATACAAGCCATTCATAACAAAAGCCTTATACTTGGGTGCTTCATAAGGGGAAACACATTTTCCAAGATCTTCTTTTTTATATTCGTAAACACGAGTACCTTTTTTATTAATCCTGTAAGTAGTTTCGTTTTTTTCAACTGTAGCATAATCAGCAGAACCAAATATTCTGATTTTACGGTTTGGAGAATTAAGCAAATTACAATCTTCGGAAAAAAACATTGCAATATGATATTCAGCAGGAATAACTAATTTGCCGGATTGGTTAACATAACCAGCTTTCTGATTGATTGTCTTAGGAATAAGAGAAGGAATTACATCATCCTTCATTTGGGAATATAGGGAAATGATAAAGCCTGTGAAACATAAGCCTAATAATTTTCTCATCGTTGTTTTGTGTGTTTATAAATTTTCAATAATACCATTATAAAAAACAGTATTTCTGAATAGCGAAAATAATAAAACTATTATTAGCAGTACAATAAAAAATGATTTTCTAAAAAATAATTTGGAAAAAATAGTTTTTTCGTAATTTGGATTAAAATATTTATTCAAAAGCAAAAAGACAATAATTGGGATTGCTATTACAAATAATGGATTGAATTTAAAAGCTTCTAAAACCCGAAAATGTAACAATGAATGAAATGCTCTTTGAACACCACAACCTGCACACTCATATCCCGTCATTTCTTTTAATGGACACTTTAAGAAATATGAATTTTTTGAAGGATCAAAGAAAAAATAGATAGAAACCAAAATCAGGAAAAAGACAAAAATGCCTATCTCTTTTTTTTTGATTTTAATTAATTGGCTGATTTTCAAAATAATAAAATTTGCCTATTTCTGATTCTCAAAATAAAAAATTATTATGATAAAAATATAAAAATATAGATAAAAGACATCTAATTTATTTTTAATCTAAATTATTCTATTCTTAGAAAAGCTCAGAATTTCGTAAATTTGGGCGAATTTAATAAGAATTTAGATTCCATTGATAGAATCAGGTTTGTCTACAAAATTCCGGAAACTATCTCATTACAATACATTTGTTGTTGTAGCATCAATAACTGCAATCACAAATATCTGAATTAAAGAAAGAAAAGAGTTCTAATATTATGAATATTTATCAGGATTATATCCAAGAGATTGAAGAAAGAAAAAACCAAGGGCTTCATCCAAAGCCAATTGATAACGCAGATTTATTAAGCGAGATCATTTCACAAATCAAAGATACAGCTAACGCGCACCGTGCTGATTCTCTTAAATTTTTTATCTATAATACTTTACCGGGTACAACAAGTGCTGCCGGTGTCAAGGCAAAATTCCTAAAAGAAATCATCCTTGGAGAATCTGCGGTTGCAGAAATCACGCCGAGCTTTGCTTTTGAGCTTCTGTCTCATATGAAAGGTGGTCCGTCAATCGAAGTATTGCTTGATTTGGCATTAGGTAATAATGAAAACATTGCAAGACAAGCGGCTGAAGTTCTAAAAACCCAGGTTTTCTTATATGATGCTGATACAGCTCGTTTGAAAGAAGCGTACGAATTGGGAAGCAAAATCGCTAAAGATATTTTGGAAAGCTATGCGAAAGCAGAATTTTTCACGAAACTTCCGGAAGTTCCGGAAGAAATCAAGGTTGTGACTTTCATTGCTGGTGAAGGTGATATTTCTACGGATTTATTGTCTCCGGGAAATCAGGCGCACTCGCGCTCAGACCGGGAATTGCACGGAAAGTGTATGATCACTCCTGAAGCACAGGACGAAATCAGAATGCTTCAAGCTCAGCATCCTGATGCAAGCGTAATGCTGATCGCAGAGAAAGGAACAATGGGTGTTGGTTCTTCCCGTATGTCGGGTGTAAACAACGTGGCACTTTGGACTGGTAAACAAGCGAGTCCTTACGTACCGTTTGTAAACATCGCTCCGATCGTTGGAGGAACAAATGGAATTTCTCCAATCTTCTTAACAACTGTTGATGTAACAGGAGGGATCGGAATCGACCTTCAAAACTGGGTAAAGAAAGTTGACGAAAACGGAAATCCTATTCGTAATGAAAATGGCGATATCGTTTTGGAAGAGAAATATTCTGTTGCTACAGGAACGGTTTTGACCATCAATACGAAAGAGAAAAAATTATACAACGGAGATGTTGAATTGAAAGATATTTCAAAATCATTCACTCCTCAAAAATTAGAGTTTATCAGAGCGGGAGGTTCTTATGCCATCGTTTTCGGTAAAAAAATCCAGACGTTCGCGGCAAGAACTTTAGGCATTACTCCTCCTGCAGTTTTCGCTCCTTCTAAAGAAATTTCTATTGAAGGACAAGGACTTACTGCAGTTGAAAAAATCTTCAACAGAAATGCAGTTGGCGTTACTAAAGGAAAACTGTTACATGCTGGTTCCGACGTTCGTGTTGAAGTAAACATCGTGGGTTCTCAGGATACAACAGGTTTAATGACCGCTCAGGAATTGGAATCTATGGCAGCAACGGTAATTTCTCCCATTGTTGACGGAGCTTACCAGTCAGGATGTCACACCGCTTCAGTTTGGGATAAAAAAGCACAGACCAATATTCCTAAATTAATGAAATTCATGAACGATTTCGGAGTAATCACAGCTCGTGACCCGAAAGGTGAATACCACGCAATGACAGACGTTATTCACAAAGTTCTTAACGATATTACGGTTGACGAATGGGCAATCATCATCGGAGGAGACTCTCACACGAGAATGTCTAAAGGGGTTGCTTTCGGGGCAGACTCCGGAACGGTAGCTTTGGCTTTGGCAACCGGTGAAGCTTCAATGCCGATTCCTGAATCTGTGAAAGTAACTTTCAAAGGCGAGATGAAGGAGCATATGGATTTCCGTGATGTGGTTCACGCAACTCAGGCTCAGATGCTGAAGCAATTTGACGGTGAAAATGTTTTCCAGGGAAGAATTATCGAGGTGCACATCGGAACACTTCCGGCTGACCAGGCGTTTACATTTACAGACTGGACTGCAGAAATGAAAGCTAAAGCTTCGATTTGTATCTCTGAAGACGATACTTTGATTGAATCTTTGGAAATTGCAAAAAGCAGAATCCAGATCATGATCGATAAAGGTATGGACAACAAAAATCATGTTCTTCAGGGTCTTATTAATAAAGCAAACAAGAGAATTGAGGAAATCAGAACAGGTGAAAAACCGGCTTTAACTCCTGATGCAAATGCTAAATATTATGCTGAAGTTGTCGTTGATCTTGATGCCATTGTAGAACCAATGATCGCTGACCCGGATGTAAACAACGACGACGTTTCTAAAAGATACACCCACGATACGATCAGAGATCTTACATATTATGGAGGCGAGAAAAAAGTTGACCTTGGTTTCGTCGGATCTTGTATGGTTCACAAGGGAGACTTGAAGATTGTTTCTCAAATGCTTAAAAATATCGAAAAGCAGACCGGTACGGTAGAATTTAAGGCTCCGCTTGTAGTAGCTGCTCCAACGTATAACATCATTGATGAGCTAAAAGCAGAAGGTGACTGGGAATTCCTTGAGAAATATTCAGGTTTTGAATTTGATGATAATGCTCCAAAAGGTGAAGCCCGTGTGGAATATAAAAACATGATGTATCTTGAGCGTCCCGGATGTAATCTTTGTATGGGTAACCAGGAAAAAGCAGCGAAAGGTGATACTGTTTTAGCGACTTCTACCCGTCTTTTCCAGGGAAGAGTGGTTGAAGATTCTGAACGTAAAAAAGGAGAATCTTTATTGGCCTCCACTCCTGTTGTTGTTCTTTCTGCAATCATGGGAAGAATTCCGAGCATCGATGAGTACAAAACAGCTGTTGAAGGGATCGATTTGACGACTTTTGTTCCTTCTATTAAAGAATTAGTAACTGTTGGTCATTAATAGATTTTTACATTAAAGGCTAAAATGCTTTTTAAATATAAATGGAAGATTTCTTTTTGAAGTCTTCCATTTTTTGTTTTTAATATTAATCTCCAACAATTCCGATAAAATACCATTTGCCTTTTATATATTCAAATATCGGGTCTAGATATTGAGGACTTTTCCCTAACGTAATAATTTTTGAAGGAAAAACTGAGTTTTGGAATTTGTGATTAATTACTCTTCCTCTGTATAAATTTTTCAAATAGTAATCCGATTCAAAAATCTCTTCAAAGGAGTTTGGAGAATCACCACCCCCTTCAAAATATTTGTATGAAATCGTATATTTTCTCAATCTATCATAGTTTTTATTTTTAACTTCATTTTTAAAATCAGCGAGAAAATCTTTCCATTTATTTTCTACATCTGGTATAAATTCATTCTTTTCAAAATCATAATCATTATAATCGTTGTATAATGGTGAGTATGGATAATTAAAACTTTCGAGTTTATCAAAAACCGAATAATACCGAGTTTCTTCTTCCGTTAAATAATTATTGTATTGATTCGTCAATTGCTTCAATTTGCTTTGATTGTCAGAAATAATGCTTTTTTTATTTTGTGGAGACTTTCTAATTAATACTTGAGTTGCATTTATCAAAGTATTTTTTTTGAAATTATAATCTTCTAAAATCTTATGTTTTTGTTTTGTGATAATTTCTTCTAAATGATTTTTGTTGAAATACACTGAATCATTTTTAAAATTTAATTTCCCATCAATATAAATATGACCATCATAATAAGGATGTTTAGAGCCTTTAGGATCATAAAAACTATAACTCACAATTCCATTACCCTGATTATCAATCCCTAAAAACTCATAAGGCAAATTATAATATGAATCATTTTTAAATTCGAATGCTAAACTTTCTCCGGAATTTCCACCGTAATATCCAGTAATGATAAATCTATTTTCAAGAAAAAAAAGAGACAGCTTTTCATTTGTATCGTTGGAATTAAAGTCAATTTCGACCAAATTAGAATATTTTTTAATAACCGGTTTGACACTAAAAAACTCTTTTAATGAGTTCAATTTTTTTGAAACTTTTTCAGAGGGTGTTTGTTCATAATTACCCAAACTAATACTTATATCTTGTAAATTATCTATTGTGAAAATTTTAATATCCAAACCTGTAGATTTTGACAGCCAATTGTTTAGAATTTCAGAATTTTCTAATGATATACTTTCTTTGACAAAACTCTTCTTGTTAGAATCTTCTGTACATCTTGCAAATAAATAAAATAGCAAAAATGAAATTATTAATACTTTTCTCATTTATTTATCTCATTTTTCAAGATTAATTCCCACATCTCCCTCATATTCAGCTTAATTTTTCGATTCTCATTATATTCAGAAATATCAAATTCTTCTCGTGCAACCTCAGAAGCATTCTGAACAAGCTGATATATTTCAGAGCTTTCGTGCCTGTTTTTATCCTCAAAATTTAAAATAAGAAAAGTATTTCCTTTTGGAGATTTAATTTGATTAACACCAATTTTTGCAGATTTCATAGAAATTTTTATTTCAAAATTAGATTCTATTTATTTGAAAAAAAAGTCCAAATATGTCCAATTCAGCAAACAGAATATTTGAGAAATTCAGAATCTAAATCTTTGAGAATATTATAGATTTTAGAATAATTAGTCTCATCAACCAAAGATTTCAAATCCAAAAAAAGAATCTTTTTCTTTGCCAAACCATTTTCAGAAATGATACATTTTGCGAGATACATTATCTTGATGTAATTGTTGTATAATAATCCCGAGACATCATTAAAATCAGAATCATTCAACTCAAAATCATCCAGCTTATAATCTTGGTTTGCAACCCAAGTCAATGCAAAAGTCGTTTTCACAAAAACCATATTAATCCCGAAAAAGTGCTTTGCTTTTTGTTCTTCTTTTTTAAGAGGATAAGATTTCAGAAAAGTCTTTGCATTTTTCAGATAATTGTAAGCCAGCTCATATTCTTGCAGCCATAAAAGCGTATTGCAAAAGAAAATAAGCAATTCCTGCTGATGTATTTTTTCTAAGCCTGAATTTTCAAGTCCATCAAAATATTGATTTTCCATTTTCTGAAATTCTGCATTATCATTATTTTTCTTAGCAACAATTAGCTTGATTGTTTGATAACGCATCTCATGATAAGGCATATATCCGTAGTTTTCACGATATTCTTTATAGTTTTTATCAAGCTTTTCAATTTCAGGAAGAGATTCGCAATGGTCATTAGAAAGGAATGAACCTAAAAACAAGAAATTATTGAGTGCTAATTTGACAAGAATATTTTTGGTTTTTCCAATTCTGTTGATTAAAATTTCTCTAAACCAATCTTGTCCAAAGTAATTATAATTAGGGAGCCAAGCCAAAAAATAATCACAACTCCAATCATTATTTCTATAAATTTTGTGAAAAAACTGGAGATTTTCTTTTGTTCTATAAATAACTTTTGAATAATCATTCAAAGTATCAACAATTATTGTATTCTGATGATAATCCATATTGTAACGTTCGCCATTTTCTAAAAAAGCCGACATATTCTCAATATAGTTTTTATCTTTCTCAGAAATGATTTTCTGATTTTCAAAATTTGAAGAAAAATCTTGCCAATCAGCAAAACCAACATACTTACAAAGCATAGAAAGTGAGGAAAGGCTAAGTTTTTTATCTGAATCAATTTTACCAAAAAAGCGTCGCAAAGTTTGAACGCTTAAACATGTACTTTCAGACAATTGTTCAAAACTTTTTATAGAATACAATGGTTTACCAAATCTATTTTTGACGCAGATTTTAAGTTTTTCGTTGATATCATTATTTAAATCTAACATTTGGACTACTAAAATACAATTATTATGATTTGTAACAAGAAAACTCATTTTTTGTTTAGAATCTTTCTATTTAAGACTATTCAAATTATTTTGATCTATGTTAATGTCATCAAATTTATTTTTTCCTTAACTTCATAGTCATAAAATATTACAGTCATTCATCATATTTATCCTTTATTTACGAGTATAGGAATGGAATTTGATGAATTGTATTGGTTTAAAATTTCCTGCTTCTCTATCAAAAAGCGGAATTAATAAGAATAAAAAATATCGAAATATGACTTTTGACTTGGATATGATCAAAAAAGTTTATTCTGATTTTGAAAGCAGAGTAAACGAAGCAAGAGCTTTTATGGGAAGACCTCTTACTTATTCAGAAAAAATTCTTTGCGCTCACCTTTTTCCATCTCAGGCAAAAGAAGCATTTAAAAGAGGAGAATCCTATGTAGATTTCGCTCCAGATAGAGTGGCAATGCAGGATGCAACAGCCCAAATGGCTCTTTTACAATTTATGCAGGCTGGAAAGAAAAAAGTCGCTGTTCCTTCAACTGTTCATGCAGATCACCTGATCCAGGCAAGAGTTGGCGCAGCAAAAGATCTGATCGAAGCTGAAAATAAAAATAACGAAGTTTATCAATTTCTACAATCGGTTTCCAATAAATACGGAATTGGTTTCTGGAAAGCTGGTGCCGGAATCATTCATCAGGTTGTATTGGAAAATTATGCTTTCCCTGGCGGAATGATGATTGGAACCGACTCTCATACTGTAAATGCAGGTGGACTTGGAATGGTCGCCATTGGAGTTGGTGGTGCTGATGCAGTAGACGTGATGGCGGGAATGGCTTGGGAACTTAAATTCCCTAAAATGATCGGTGTTAAACTAACCGGAAGACTTAACGGTTGGACGGCTCCAAAAGATATCATTCTGAAAGTGGCAGGAATTCTTACCGTAAAAGGAGGAACGGGTGCGATTGTAGAATATTTTGGAGAAGGCGCAAATTCATTGTCTTGTACAGGAAAAGGTACGATTTGTAATATGGGTGCGGAAATCGGAGCGACAACTTCTATTTTCGAGTATGACCAAAATATGAGCAAATATCTCCGTTCAACAGACAGAGAAGATTTGGCTGATGCAGCTGATGCAATTGCTCATGTTCTGAAAGCTGATCCGGAAGTTCACGCTGACCCTGAAAAATATTATGATGAAGTTATTGAAATTAATCTAGACACTTTAGAACCATATCTTAACGGCCCTTTCACACCAGACTTGGCAACACCAATTTCGCAGATGAAAGAAATTGCTGAGAAAAACGGATGGCCAACAAAAATCGAAGTCGGATTGATTGGTTCTTGTACTAACTCTTCTTACGAAGATATCGCAAGAGCCGCTTCTGTCGCTAAACAAGCCAAAGAAAAAAATCTTGAAGTGAAAGCTGAATATACCATTACTCCTGGTTCAGAGCAAGTAAGATTTACAGTAGAAAGAGATGGCTTCCTGAAAACCTTTGACGAAATTGGCGGTAAAGTTTTTGCTAATGCCTGTGGACCTTGTATCGGACAATGGGCTCGTGAAGGTGCAGAAAAACAAGAAAAAAACACGATCGTTCACTCTTTCAACCGAAACTTCTCTAAAAGAGCGGACGGCAATCCTAATACTTACGCTTTCGTAGGTTCTCCGGAATTAGTGACAGCAATGGCGATTGCGGGAGATTTGAGATTCAATCCGTTGACTGATAAACTGAAAAATAAAGACGGGCAGGAAGTCATGCTTGATGAACCTAGCGGCGATGATCTTCCGAGATTAGGTTTCGATGTTGATGATCCAGGTTATATTGCGCCTGCTGAAGACGGTTCTAATGTTGAAGTCATTGTATCACCAACATCTGACAGATTACAAATTCTGGAAGAATTCCCGGCTTGGGACGGCCTCAATATTACCGGTGCGAGATTACTAATCAAAGCCTACGGAAAATGTACCACAGACCACATTTCTATGGCCGGGCCATGGCTAAAATACAGAGGTCATCTTGATAACATTTCAAACAATATGTTGATTGGAGCTGTGAACGCCTTCAATATGGAAACGAACAAGGTCAAAAATGAGCTGGACGGCCAATACAAACCCGTTCCGGATTCTGCAAGACAATATAAAGCTGCCGAAATCCCAACGATTGTTGTAGGTGATGAGAATTATGGTGAAGGTTCTTCAAGAGAACACGCGGCAATGGAACCAAGACATCTTGGGGTAAGAGCGGTTTTGGTTAAATCTTTTGCCAGAATCCATGAAACTAACCTTAAGAAACAGGGAATGTTGGCTTTGACATTTGACAATAAAGAAGACTATGATAAAATCCAGGAAGATGACACGATTAATTTCCTGGATCTGGATCAGTTTGCTCCGGGAAAGCAACTGGCCTTGGAATTTGTTCACGCAGATGGTACCAAAGATATTATTAAAACCAACCATACTTATAATGCCGGACAAATTGCCTGGTTCAAAGCTGGTTCTGCTCTTAATCTTATCAAAGCAATGGAAAAAGAAAGTTAAAAACTAAATTTAACAGATGATATAAAAAGCCATTTCATTTTTTGAAATGGCTTTTCTTTTTAAGTAACGATGATAATTGATTTGAAATTCAATGATTTATATTCAAACAATATATTGACTAAACTACCTTGCCTTAGAGTAAGGGCTGTTTAGATAATATTTTAAAGAACGTTTTTTTAATTCAATCTTAATAGCAATTTCAGGATGTTTATTTTTTAATAAATTTTAAATTTTCCGTACCTTTTACCGATAATATTTTCAGGAAGTAGATACCTTTTAGTAAGCTTTCCACATTGATCCTATCATTTTCAATTTTGAAATTATCAATCAATTTTCCATTCATATCAAATATTTCTGCTTTAATAATTTTAAGATTTTCAGGTTTTTGAATCTTGATGAAATCTGTAATGGGATTTGGATAAATTTTAAATGATTTCCTTTTATCATTTTCCGTAGATAGTGTTATCGGTTCACTCAATTTAACATAAATTTTATCGCCAAATTCATTGCAACACTGGCTATTGACAGTAAGACTTTTATAATCCGGATATGAAGATGTTCCAAAACTGGAGTTATAAGATGAACCAACCGGATTAATAGATGCATAACTTCCCGTTGATTCTACAACCGTACCATGTCCAAAATCGTCATACATTACTTTAAAATGACCGTCAACAGGATAATTATACGGTTGACCATCATTATATCCCGGGCCAAGCAAACAACAATCCCAATCGTAAACAGTTGCATAACGATAAAAAATATTAGATCCATCTAAGGCTTGTATTCCTTGGCTGTAAATAAAATAAGAAGCAATAAAAGCTAAAATTGTAAATGTCTTTTTCATGATATGTTATTTTAAAGTTTGAATATTTTTTAATTTTTTTATCATAATCGATATGTGCCTTCTGTAAGCCTTTTGCAAAAACCCCACAAATCCCGGATTGTATAGCATACAGTTAAAATCAACCGCAAGCGTTTATTTTTTTACAATTTTTCGGATTTCGATGTTTCCATCTTCAAAAGTAATTTTAAGTAAATACATTCCTTTCGGATATCGTTCTAATGAAATTTTGTTTCTCGGATTGCTATCGTTCATCACCTGTTTCCCCGAAAGATCAAAAAGTGCCAGCGTTTTTATTTTCTCTTTTGAGGAAATTTGAACAAAATCAGATGCCGGATTGGGAAAAATTTGAAGACTCGTTGTTTCAGACATTTCGGAGACGGACAAATTTGGATCTATTAAATCAATGATTTTCACAACGTTATTTCCGGTGTCCGCCACATAGAGTTTGTTTGCAGAACTATTCAGATACACGCCTTCAGGTTTGAAAAATCCGCTGCCAATCGTGGTAATGTTGTTTCCGTTCATATCCATTCTTTTAATTGCATTATTTCCGGTATCGGCGATGTACATCACATTATGCACATTATCCATCGCTACGCTGCTTGGCTGGTTGAAATTATTACCGATATTTCCCAAAGCAATGCTAGCTCCTGTCGAGAGATTAATCTTGACAATAACATTGGAAGCATAATCTGCCACATAGGCATATCCGCTGGTATCGAAATCAAATCCTTTCGCATCATTCAACACGCCCAAGTAGGTGTAGGTATATCCGAAAGGGAAGTTTAATTTTCGTCCGACGAGATAAGAATAGTTTCTTTGGGTGTAATAGTCAATCTGACCGTATGACTTCATCATATAAGGATTGGCAAGATTAGTAATATAATTGCCATAAGTATTTCCGGAAGTGTTCACAAATTTGATGACATTATCAGTTGCATCTCCGAAGTAGATGTAATCGGCATTGTTGCTGTACGCTATTCCGGCGAGCGTGTTTGTGGTGTTCCAAATGTTGGATATCTGGTAACCTCCGAAATAAGCGTTGTTCGGAACGATTTTCTTTATCGAATTGTATCCTGTAGCTACATCGTGGTCGCTGACGTAGATGTTGTTTCCCGAATCCAGCGTGATGCTTTTCGGCGAATCAAACCGACTTCCTCTCACAGCGTAAGTATTGTCGGGATATTTGAAGTTATACACTCTGTATTTGGCATCGGTATCATAGAAGACAAAGCTGGCATTATTCTGTGCTCTTGCTTCTACCGCCATCGGTAAAAACGGTTGTCCGGGATTGTAAACGGGAAGTGACCAATGTGTAATTACGTGTCCGTCAACACTCATAATGACAATATCCGACATACCTCCGATGACCAATCCGAGAAACGGACGAAAATCTACACAAGTGATGCTGGTTCCCGAATTATCCGATATGGTATACGTGGAAAAAATGTTGTCTATTTTTACCACATTATTGTAATTGGGAAAAACAAAATAGCTGTTCCCTGCATTGTCAAAGGTAAAATCGCTTGCATTCGCCACGTTATAAGGCATATTTACCATACCAACAGTGCCGTCAGACAGGCTGATTCTTCCTATTTTATTGCTAAGAGCCGGCGCGGTGTACCAGAGATAAATCCCCAGGAATTCTAAATTGGTAATGGACGTATTGGGATTTGCAAACAGTGTAGGGTTGCCGCCATTGGTTGTCATTTTAAATATTTTGCCCGAGTTGATTCCCGCAATATAGGCAACGTACAAATTGCCGTCGTTATCCAAAGCTATTGCTCCGGGCTTCCCTTTTCCGGCAGAGATTACAGTGGTTTTGTTGGCACCGTCAATTTTCATTATGAGCTCATCTGTAGCGTCACACACATAGATATTTCCGTCCAAATCCTGCGTAATATCGGTAGCATATGTGAAATTATATCCCAAACCTACAGTGGTAATGTTTTGCCCGAAAACTGTCATCGTAAGCAGCCACGAGCCTAAGATGAAGAATCTAAATATAGTTCTGTTTTTCATAGTAGCATCTATTTTAGAGATTTTATGAAGCAAAGTTTGTAATAATACGGACATTGGACAATCATCCAAAAAGATGATTTTTAAAGAACTACGAAAAAATCATCTTTTTGGATGATGTTTTTGCATCGCTTTAATTTTTAAATTTGTTATAAAATAATCCTGTGAAGTCAATTTATATTTTTTTAACATTGATGATTTCCATAACCCATTTTTCACAATCTAAAGCGGGCAGAGATCAGCTGCTTGCAAGATTAAAAACCGCCAAGGAAGACAGCAATAAAGTAAATATACTCATTGCGATTGGCAAATCTTATGAAGAAGAAAATAAGACAACTGCCGAAAAATACTATCTGCTAGCCGGAACTCTGGGTAAAAAAATTGGATATACCAACGGGATGCAAGATTTCTACGCATTTTATCTTGATTTGTACGCTCACCAGGGAAAACCCGAATCGGCACTTCCCATCGCCAAAGAAGCAGTAGCGTGGTTTCGGGAAAATAAAGATTCGTTGGGATTAGCAAAAGCTATTATGAATATTGGCACTGTTTATCTGCAAGCCGGCGATTACGAAAACGCAGCCGCAAATTTCGAAAAAGGAAGAGCTTTGTTTGCCAAGTTGGGAAATACTTTTTTTGAAGGGCAGATTTACGACAGAATGCAGCTGCTTGCCACAGATATGCATCAATACAAAAAAGGTGTAGAGTACGGTTTGAAAGCCGTCCGGAAATTGGAAAATCAAAACAGGCCGCAGCCGCTTTCCTATGCTTATCATAATCTTGCTTACAATTATCTGAAGCTCGGTCAGTTCCCTGAAGCCCGCAAAAATTTTGACAAAGCACTCTCGTATGCTGTAAAAAGCAATGAAAAGCCGGTAGAATTAATGGGTACTCTCAACATCGCCTACATCTATTTATTGGAAGGAAATCTTGATAAAGCGAAGTCTTTTGCGGATAAAGGTCTGGATCTCTCGAAACAATTTGGTTCAGAAGAGGGAATGTCCCACGCCTATTGGGGAATCGGAGAAATATATCTGAATAAAAAAGACTATAAAACCGCCGAAAAGTATGGAGACTCTGCAAATGTTTTAATCAAAAAAAATAATTTCAGAGAACAAAAGCTCAGACAGCTCCTGTTTCAATCCAAATTAGCGTATGCAATGCAGAATCCTGAAAAAGGAAATGAATATTCCAAAGATTATGAGGCTTTTCGGGACAGCTTATTAAATGAGAACCTGCAGAAAATAACTACGGATTTTGAAAAAAAATATGAATCCGCACAAAAAGATTCACAAATCAAAGAGCAGGCGGCCAAATTAAAAAACCGAAGCCTGCTCAATTATATTTTTGCAGCAATGGTAGCAGCTATCCTGTTGATTGCATTTTTAATTTACCGGAACTTAAAGCACCGCCACACCATTCAAAAGCAAAAAATCACCGAGCTTGAAACCGAAAAGCAGCTTGCCGCAACGGAAGCAGTTCTCCGGGGCGAGGAGCAGGAACGCTCTCGTCTTGCCAAAGATTTGCACGACGGTTTGGGCGGAATGCTCAGCGGTGTAAAACTATCATTTAGTGCTATGAAAGAAAATCTTATTATGACTTCTGAAAATGCGGAAGCATTTGAAAGAAGCATTCATCAGCTTGATAACAGCATTAGGGAAATGCGGCGCGTCGCCCACAATATGCTGCCCGAAAATTTGCTGAAATACGGATTGGATAATGCTTTGCGGGAATTTTGCATCGAGCTGGGGCGTACCACTTCCCTGGAAACAAGCTATCAGTCTATAGATATGGAACACCAGCCGTTTTCCCAGGAAATTTCCGTTACAGGCTACCGGGTTGTTCAGGAGCTTGCCAATAATGTACTGAAGCATTCGGGAGCGAAACATCTACTCGTTCAGGCACATTTTTCGGGTGAAGAAAAAATGCTGCATATCACCGTTGAAGACGACGGCAAAGGATTTGAAGAAGTAATACTGTCAAGCTCGGAAGGAATCGGCTGGAAAAATATCCGGAACAGAGTACAATTTGTAAAAGGAAAAATCGATTTGAACTCAGGCATCGGAAAAGGAACATCTGTATTAATAGAAATTCCCGTATGATAAATAATATAAGCATTTTTATTGTGGACGACCATTTTATGGTTATCGAAGGTATTCGCTCCATCTTACAGGACGAAGAAAATATCAATTGGCTGGGACATTCTATGAGCGCTTCCTCGTGCATGGATTTTCTGGACAAATACCGTCCGGACGTTATTTTTATGGATATCAGCCTGCCCGATGAAAGCGGAATCGAACTTTGCAGAAAAGTAAAAAAGCAGTACCCGAGAATCAAGATTTTAGGATTAAGCACTTACAATCAGCAGTCCGTCATTCGTGATATGCTCAAAAACGGGGCTTCGGGGTATCTTTTGAAAAATGCTTCCAAAGATGAGCTTACAGATGCTATTGCATCGGTAATGAAAGGGGAAAATTATCTCTGTATGGAAGCTGCAGAATCGCTTCAGAATATTGAAAACACAAATCCTATCATCACAAAGCGGGAAAAAGAAGTTCTCAGCTTAATCTGTAATGGATTCACCAATCCGGAAATTGCCGAAAGGCTTTTCATCAGCCTGCCGACAGCCAATACTCACCGCAAAAGCTTATTACAAAAATTCGGAGCAAAAAATGTCGCCTCTTTGGTGAAAATGGCAGTGGAAGCGAAGGCTTTTCAGTGATTTTTGGAGAATAGCTGTAATGAATTCATACTATTAATCCGAATCCTAACCTCAAAAAATCGTTCTGGATTTTTCTATATCGATCGAATTAAAAAAAGATAATAAATCTGCAATCGTCAAAACCCACCCAACATGACAGAAAATAACATGGTAAAACAGGTGTGCAGGAACATGATTACAAATCAATAATCCATGGGGATTTAAACTATAAGTGGCTTAATTTTACAAAAAAGCCTCACCAAATGGTGAGACTTTTATTTTACGCTTTATTTTCTTCTGTTGGAGGATTTTCTGGTCTGCAGAATTTGGATTCGAATCTCTGTTTCCACATTTCCTTGAACTTTTCCCGTTCTTCTTCGCTACCACAAAATTGGGTTTCGAATTTCTGCTTCCAGCTTTCTTTCATAGCATCTTGCCCATCAAAGTGATGTCGTCTCCCGAATTTTTTCTTTCCGTTAAATCCCCCGAATAAAATCTTCGATAAAACCAAAATTCCCAAAGACTGCCAATAATTAATTGCTTTTACACCCAGAACATCAGGCAAAAGGATATTCCAAAGCCATTGGAAAAACCAGACAAATAACCCTATTGCTGCAATGATGCAAGGGATAGCCAACCAAAATTTCTTTTTATTTCTTTTCATTTTATATTCTAATTAATCGTTCAAATCATCATAAAGACTCTGTAATCTTTTTCGCAGATGTTTTACCGCATATGATTTTCTACTAATGATTGTTTTTATGTTTTCACCTTCTTCGTCAGCAATTTCTTGTAGCGTTTTATCTTCCAATTCATTTTGGATATAAACCCGTTTTTGTTTTTCGGGTAATTCATCCAAAGCTTTCATCAGCTCATTCCAGAACATTTCCTTGAAAACGCCAAGTTCCGGACTATTGCTATCATCAGCCAAAAGAATATCTTTCACATTCAGTTCACCGTCTTCATCCTGATAAACAAAATCTTCCAGAGATTCGCTTTTCTTTTTTCTGTAGCTGTCAATGATTTTGTTTCTGGTAACCGAATACAACCAGGCACCAACATTTTCTAACTCGTTCAAGTTAGTCAACCGGCTGGTCTGAAACCAAACTTCCTGCAGAATATCTTCCGCATCTTCTGTCTTTGCCACTTTAGAATTAATAAAGCGCAAGAGTTGGGAGCCGTAATTTTTTACGACTTCCGTAATCGATGCAGATTTTTTTTCGGCCATTTGCTGTAAAGATAGCGACTCCATATGAATATGACGACGCTGATTTTTTTTTACTTTAAAAATTTTTATTTTTTTCTAAAGTATCATTAAAATATTGAATTACACGCAGCCCGGCTTGAGCGGAAATCCTTTTTATTTTTTTGCAAAAAAATAAAAAGATTGGGAGCGGAAGACGGAAATAGCTGCCCAAATAAATTACATCAAAGGCAATCTCATCAACTCGTGTTTTCCAAAGATGATAGAATTGGCAGGAACGTTTCTGGAGATGACACAATTCGCACCAATAATACAGTTATCGCCAATTGTTACGCCTTTGAGAATGGTAACATTACTGTAGATTTTAACATTTTTCCCGATGATTATGGGTGCTGTATTGAATTGGGTTTTGTGCCAGATGTATTCTGGTTTTGTATCGAAAGCGTGATCGTGATCATAGAATTTGCAACCTTCAGCAACACAAGTATCATCGCCTAATTCTATTTTATCCAGACAATTAATAGAGATGTAATGACTCAGATCGACATTGTTTCCGAAAATCAATGTTCCGCCGTTTCTGATCCTAATTGCATTATGATCTCTCCAAATCACATTTTTTCCAATCTCGAATTTTGCATTATCATCCAACTCAAAAGTCGTTGCTTTTCCGATTTTAAGATCCGAATGAAGCCTGACTCCGGAATGTGAATTGAGAATGCTGTAAGAATAGAGTTTCTCAATTTTTGCAATCGTTTTGGGAATAATATTAAGAGCTTTATATATTAGATTAATCATAATTTTGTGCTTTATAATGTTCCGGAATCCACAAAAATTTCCTGTCCTGTGATAGATTTTGATTTTTCACTTGCCAAAAATAAAACTGTTTCTGCAACAGATCGCATATCGGTTTCTTTTTTCAAAGCGGTTCTTTTGAAGATTCTGTTTTTGTGATCCTGAGTGAGTTTAGCATTCATCGCAGTTTCCATATAACCCGGAACAACGATGTTGGAACGGATCCCACGTTCTCCCCATTCTCTGGAAATATTTTTGGAAAAAGACTGTAAAGCGCCTTTGGAAGAAGCATACATTGACAATCCTTTGTAACCTGTGTGCGCACTGATCGAGGAAATATGAATAATGCTTCCGGAAACCCGGTTATAGATCATGTTTCGAATCGCATATTTCGTCAAAAACATCGGCGAATACAGATTGACATCGAACATTGTTTTCAAGTCCTCGTAATTAAGATTCGTTACAATATCGTCATAAGCCATCGCCGCATTGTTGATTAATACATGAATCGGAATTTGATTTTTGACAAAGTCTTTGAAAACTTCCTGTTTGATTTTTTCCGGATTTGACAAATCGAACGTTTTAAAAAAAAGATTCTCCGGATATTGTTTTTCAAGAGCTTTTAATTCTTCGGATTCTGTTCTGCTAATGCCGTAAACCGTGTGCCCGTTTTCCAGGAACAATTTGCTGATTTCTAAACCCACACCTCTGGAAACTCCCGTTATCAATACATTCATACTATTTTCTTTTTTCCGGTTCTGGTCAATTCTATTTTTTCAACAAAGGTTATCTTTCTCGGAATTTTAAAGTTTTGAATCTTCCCATTCAAGAAAAATCTTACTTCTTCTTCTTTCAATTCGGTATCTGGATGCAATTCGATTTCGCAGCAAATGATATTTCCTAAAACAGCATTTGCTTTCCCATAAACCCTTACATTTCGGATTTTGGAATGCTGATTCAATTCGTCTTCCACTTCGTAAGGATTCACTTTGTAACCGCCGACATTGATCAGTTCATTCTTCCTGGATGTGAAGCGAAATCTTCTTTGTTCGTCATCAATCCATTCAATCAAATCTCCTGTTGGATAGAAATCATCAACCAAATTAAGTTGCGTGGTTTTTCCAAATAAGTCTTTGTGGATATACAATTCGTCATCAACAACTTTTATCCTGCCAATATGTTTTTCCTGAACAAAAAATTCATCATTCTGCGAAGAAAACAAAGGTCCTGTTTCTGTTGAGCCGTAAACATTGTTGATCCTTGCATTCGGAAACGCTTTTTCGATTTCAGAGATCAGATGAGCATCCGACTTTTCGCCACCAATAGTAATTTTCTTAACCGAATTAAAAGATTCTTCCAACGGCAATAGCAATCTGTAAAAAGTGGGCGTTGACGAAAGATTCGTAATTCTATACTGTTTGATGGAATCAATTATGAAATCTTTTGGCGCTAAAAAAACATTGATTAAAAGATTTTGATTCAATATGGCCTGAAAAAAAACCTGTACACCAGCAACGTGAGTCGGATTAAAAGCAAAACCCCAAACATCATGTTTTCTCTCATCAGAAACATTAATCTTTCTGATCAGATTTTTCAAAGGATGGGTGAATTTTCTTGTAAAACCAGTCGTTCCGGAAGTGAACAATGTAATCTCTGACTGAGAATATCTGATTGAATTGATCAATTCTTCTACCGAGGGAAACTTTTTGGGATTCTCTATTTTGATTAATTGATTGATGTGTAATTTGTTTGCCTTGATCTCTTTTTCAGAGATGTCAGAGTCCATCAAAGCGATATTATTTTCATTAACCAACGCAAAAATCCAGTTGAGAAAAAAAGATTTCAGGTTGGGATAGATGTAACAGTCTATATAAGTATTTTCGGAATTGATATGTTGCAGAATTTCTTCGTATGACAAAGAAAAATTCTGATCTATTAAGAAAAACATTGGAGTTTTTCGTAGATTTCATTAACCGTATTTACCAATCCATTTTCGAATATATCGATTCCAAATTCTTCTTCAATCTTTACGGTAAGTTCTGCTAGATCAAAGGAGTCGAAATTAAGGTCTTCTCTAAGTTTTTGTTCGGGGCTGATTGCTGCAACAGGCTCTTCGAATTTATTTTTCTTAATAGAATTAATAATCTCTAATAATTTTTCTACCATCTTTTTGTGTTTACAACGCAAAATTAACAATATTTTCGTCTTATTACAATTAGAATTGGAGAAATTTAGAATATAACAGATGTAAATTATTATTTTTTAATTTTTAGAAAGAATTCGGATTTATAAGTTTCGCCTATCGGGATTTCTTTTCCGGAGTTGAGGAAAACATTTTTCACATCGATTTTCTCTATTTTTTCAAGATTAAGGATGAAAGATTTATGAACTCTGGCAAAGTTTTCAGGTAATTGATTTTCCAGAGATTTTAACGTGTCAAGAACGATATATTCCTGATTTTCAGTTTTGATGTTGACGTAATCTTTGATGCTTTCTATATAAAGGATCTCATTGAAATTGATGCGATGCTGCTGACCGGAAGATTTGACAAAGAAATAAGAATCATTAGAATCCCGATTGACAGCAAAACGTTCCTGGGCTTTCAAAGCGCTTTTTTGGAAACGTTCAAACGAAATCGGTTTCAGAAGATAATCCACAACGTTGTGTTCATAGCCTTCCAAAGCATATTCTGCATAAGCTGTTGTAAGAATATACTTCAGTTTGTTGCCAACGATTTTCATAAAATTAATTCCGGTCAGTTCCGGCATTTGTATATCCAAGAAAATCAAATCGGCTTCTTTTTTCTGAATGTATTCCAAAGCCTCAATCGGATTCTCTGAAGAATAAACCAATTCCAGGAAAGGCATTTTCTCCACATAACTACTTAATAAAGAAACTGCCAGCGGCTCGTCATCGACAACAATACATTTAATTTTATTCATTTCTCAAATCAATTTTCAAATCTACAGAATATTCGGTTTCGGTTTCAATGATATTGAGTTTGTGTTTTTTGGGGTAAAGGATTTCCAGCCTTTTTATTACATTGCCAATTCCAATTCCGGAAAGAGAATCTTTTGATTTCAATTTTTTAAAATTATGAAGGTGAAACTGGAGTTTTTGATTCTCATCAGAAATTTTCAAAGTAAAACCTTTTCCACCAAAATCTCCATGTTTGAAGGCATTTTCAACAAACGGAACCAGCAACATCGGAGAAATATTAAGATCCGGGAAGTTGATCTTTTTATTAATTATTAATAATTCGGGATTTTTAATCCTGAGTTTTTCCAGTTCTATCAGACTTTCAAGATAGCCGACTTCCTTTTCCAAAGAAATAAAATCCTTCTCCAAATCTTTTGTGCTGTAACGCAGCAACTGGCTTAATTCTTCGATCGCAGGAAGGGCTTTTTCTGATTGCTGGTAAACCAAAGAATAGATATTATTAAGTGTATTAAATATAAAATGCGGATTGATCTGGGTTTTCAAAGCCTGAAGTTCCGAGTTCTTTTTTTCTTCTATCAATTGTCTCTTCTCAATTTCTGCTTCGGACATTAATTTAAAAAAACAGAAAACGGTACTTATAAAAATCGTAGTACTGCTGTAATAGATATTATCGTAAAAATAAAATCCAAAACCGGTCCCTTCGGCATAATTCCTTATTCCAAAAAAATAAGGCGAAAAAATCTCTTCTACAAAGTAGCGAATCAACACAAAACAAAAAACACTTAACAGAAAAGCAAGCAATGTCTTAGAAAGATTTTGAATATTAAAGAACTTCGGAATTACAAAAAAATAGTT
>MKVE01000028.1:86261-99538 GCA_001898785.1 Chryseobacterium sp. 36-9
GGTTATTTTAAAATAATCAACTTTTGTCCCGAATATCAGATAAGGAAATATAAAAGTTCCGAGAATGTATACACACCAATAAAATAGGTGTAGAAATAATAGCTGTTGTTTTTTCATACCCAAATTTAAGCTTCTGAATTTTCTTTAACCAAATCATTTCCGACAAACCTCCTTTTTTCATCGATGAAAAAAGTTTGGTCGGATTAAAATTCTGTAAAATCTAAACACTATTTCATAAAAACATTAGTGAAAATACATTTGCATCAACAAATCAGAATTATGACAACAAAATATCTATTTATCGCCACATTATTTTCCACGCTTACTTTTGCTCAATCTCAGCAAGACAGCCTTAAGCAAATCGAGCAGGTTAATATCCTTGTAAAGAAAAAACTGCTGGAAAGAAAGGCTGACCGGTTAATCTTCAATGTTGATGCGTCCATCGCTTCACAAGGTATGGATGCAGGTGAGACTCTGGCTAATGTCCCAATGCTGAAGGTAGATGAAAATATGGGAACCATTTCAATCATTGGAAAAAGCAATGTCAATGTGATGATCAACGGGAAAATGCTGAATCTCTCTGGAATGGCTCTTCTGAATTACCTGAAATCGATTCGCTCAGAAAATATCTCAAAAATCGAAGTCATCACCACACCGCCGTCAAAATACGAAGCTCAAGGAAACAGTGGACTTATCAATATTATTCTGAAGAAAAACCCGAATCTCGGATTCAGTGGGAATATAAGCACTGGTTTGACACAACGAACTTACTTCAATGGCTACACCAACGGGACACTGAACTACCAAACCGAGAAATTTAGTCTAAGCTTAAAGACCAACTATATCAAAGGTGCAAAACGCTCTAACGAACGCTTTAATATTATTGGACAGTCCCAAAACTACAGCGAATCTACCCGAAAAGATATGTGGGAAGATTTGACACCTAGCTTAAACGCTTCTTATAAAATCAACAAGAACTCAGAAGTTGGGATTGAGTACATTTTTGATAATGGTAAAAACGGAATGAACATACTGAACACCACGAAAAACATCAGCCCGGAATTGGATGAAACTAACTTCATTACCAATACATTCCACAGAGAAAAGTCACCAACACATACTCTTAGCACTTATTATGATTTGAAGTTGGATTCGCTTGGAAAAAAACTGAGTTTAACGGGAAATTTTTACCGCAATGATAATCCAACCGAAGTTAATTTTTCAACCTTGACTTTGCCGCAAAACACCATTCAGGATGTGAAAACATTATCAAAAATAAAACCTCAGATTTTTTCTATTCAGGGTGATTTGGAACTGCCTTTTTCATTCGGAACGATAGAGACTGGTGTGAAATATAATCAGTTCAGGAATTCTGCGGATTTGAAATATCTTACGCTTGAAGATAATCAATATATCATTGATGAAGAAAAAGGAAGTCAGTTTCTGTATAAGGAAGAAAATTATGCCGCCTATGCCAGTTTTGCAAAAACCTTTGGAGAACATTGGGAAACCAAAGCAGGATTGCGTTATGAAAACACGTTGGTGAAAAGTTCTGTCAAAGATTTCACTTACGGACAGTGGTTTCCTTCAGCTTATATATCTTACAAACAGGAAAAAAACGTCTTCAGTTTGTCCTATTCCAGAAGAATCAACCGGCCAAATATGAGCAATCTGAATCCGTTCCGCTGGTACTCTAATCCAAATTCTTACTCTACGGGAAATCCTTTGCTCACGCCGTCTTACATCAACAATTATGAGTTAGGCTATACTTATAACAACAAATTATCAGCAAGCATCTATTACCTCAGACTTAAAAATGCTTTTGGACAAGTTTCTAGTTTGGACCTGGTGTCGCAAACCGGAACTTACCTTAACTATTACAACAATAGTTTTTATGGCGCCAATCTTTCTTATACTGACAGCTTTTTCAAGTTTTGGGAAACATCATTCTCGATGAATTCGAGTTATCAGACTTCAGAAGTCTTTAATATTGAAGCTGATACGTTTGACGGATATTCGGTAAGTTATTCCTGGAACAATACATTTTTTCTCAATAAAAATAAAACGGTTGCCGTATTCCTCAACTATGAACACCAGTTGCCTTACAGAAACGTGGCATATCATTTCAAAAATTTTATGGAGATGAGTTCGGGAATCAAAATTTCATTAATGGAAAAGCAACTTCAAATCAATGCAACTGTGAACAATATTTTCGCGATGCGTTACAAAGCCGATATCTATTTTCGTGACAGCCAGCAAAGCTTCAATAATTATTGGGATGGACGCGCTTTCCGACTTAGTGTGAATTACACATTTGGGAACAAGAAAAAACAAATCCAGAAAAAGGCCATCAATTTTGAAGAAAAAGATAGAGCTCAGTAATCTATTGATGTAACAAATCGGGCTTTCGGGAGTCTAATAAGTTACAAACTAAACTATGAAGTTAAAATCTATTCTTCCAATCTCTGCATTATTTCTAAGTCAAATCTACTTTGCTCAAGAAACACCAAAAAAAGAAACCGGCAACAAAGAAAAAGAAATAGAAGCGGTAAACATTACTAAAACTAAAAAAGCCGTTGAACAAAAAGCAGACAGAACCATCTATGATTTTTCCGAGCAACCACATCTTAACTCCGGAAATACATTAGAAGGTTTACAAAAAATCCCTGGATTGGTAGTTTCCGAGATGGCTGGAATGATTTATCAGGGAAAATCGCTGGACGTTTATATGGACGGTCGTCCGCTGAATATCTACAGCTCGCAACTAACAGCTTATCTGGAAGGACTTCCGGCAAACAGCATCGAGAGAATCGAAATCATTACACAGCCTGGAGCAGAATTTCCTGCAACTTCTGGTGGCGCGATTATCAATATTATCACGAGCAAAAATGCGAAATCGTATTTATCTGCAACTTATGCCGGAGGTTATCGTTTCAGCAATTATGACCATTATAGAAGCAAATTCAATAATAGTTTAACGCTTAATTCGAAAAATAAATGGTTTGGATGGCAGCTGAATGTCGGACAAAATTATAATGAAAGCGAAACAAAATCCACGATTGACGAAATCTCACGACTTTACAATGATAACGTCAACAGAAATCAATATTTGCGAAGTGCTTTCACATTTGATATCGGACAAGACCGACTGCTTTTGAATTACAATCTATCGCTGGGTTCTTCGGATCGTTATGTGGATGGTTATTCTCTGTACAAAGGAAAAGAATCTATTGATAAGGACAAAATTGATCAAAGCAATACGAGAAATGAAGTGACTGCGACGTATCAGAAAAAATTTGACGATAAGAACAAAAAACTGGAATTCAAAGGTTCTTATACTAACTTCATTAATGATTTTGCGCAAGCAAGTCTAATTATAAAACCAGATCCAAATGCTTCAGAAAATGGTTCTAATCAGAATGTTTACAATTTCAGAATCGATTATGCACAACCAATTCAAATTTTGGATGAAGGAAAATTAAGTTTAGGTGCTTATTATGACCAATTAGAATTTTCTGCAGATCTTTTTGGAATAGAAAATCTGGATTATAAAAGTAAAACTACAGCATTTTATTCCGAAGCGAGTGCAACTAAAGGGAAAATGGATTTTGTTTTAGGACTTCGTGGAGAGTATTACAACATCAATGGGACAAGCTTAGATTTTGAAACTGGGACTTATGATAAATTAAGATCATTTGAAAAATTCAAAGTATTTCCGAATGCGAGTATCCAGTACAACATTATTCCAAAAGTCGCTTTCTTTAATATTAATTATAACAAGAAAATCACATTGCCGAATGTTGCCAATCTGAATCCAAACAACGCAAGATATGGAAATGAAAACATCGATTTCTCCGGAAACCCAAATCTTCAACCAACGATTTTCGACAATTTCGAAGTAAAATTAAGTGCTTTGAACTATGCATTCATTGGTTATAATTTCACAAATGCAAAAAATCAAGTGGTGCAAATCGTGGAGAGAAAAGGCGATGTGATTATTCAAACAAGCGACAATCTTGACCGTTTGAAAACGCATAATTTCAATATCGGATTCCCAATTCCTTTGGCCATTTTCAATACGCCGTTCAAAGACATTATGAAAATGGATATGAATCCTGACCAAGTGAGTTTTATTTTCCTCTATGGTTCTTATCAGTTGCAGCAAATGGACCAGATTATCAATCCGAAAGGCTACTGGACATATAATGTTTCCGGACAGTTTATTTTGCCATACAAAGTTAAGTTCAATGCCAATTATACGTATCTTACTAAAGGAAATGAGTTCTTTTATTATCCAAACAAATCATTCTATAACACATTGAATTTATCACTGTCAAAGAAATTCAATAAAGACAGAATGACATTAACCTTGTTTGCAAATGATGTTTTCAATACCAACGAAACAAATCTGAGAACAACTAACGCACTTCCAAACGTGTACATCAGAAATAAAAATGATACGAGAAACTTTGGACTTTCTTTCAATTATAAAATCCCGACGAAAAATAAGTTAGCGAAAGAATCTCCAAACCTGCTTAATCAGGAGAAAAAAGAAGAAACGTCCACTTTATAAAAACTAAAAAAACCGAAAGGAATCTTTCGGTTTTTTTATTAATTTATTCTTCACAAGCTTTCCAGACTACATCGTTTTGCGGAACAGGAGCGATTATAATAACATTTTCTTTTGTCACTGGATGTACAAATTCCAATTTCCTGGCGTGAAGAGAAATTCCTCCATCAGAATTGGAACGAGGCGCGCCGTATTTCAAATCACCTTTGATTGGAATCCCAATTTTTGAAAGCTGAGCACGAATCTGATGATGTCTTCCTGTTTCCAAATCGACTTCCAATAGAAGATAATTGTCTAAGGTCTTGATCAGATTGTAGGTAAGTATCGATTCTTTTGCGCCATCCGTTGCTTTGGGATAGACAATCGCCTTATTATTTTTCTCATTCTTTTTGAGGTAATGAATCAATCTCTGCGAATTCGGAATCATTTCTTTGCTGACAATCGCCCAATACGTTTTTTTAACCTCGCGATTTTTGACCATCTGAGTCAATCGGGAAAGCGCTTTGGAAGTTTTTGCATAGATAACCAAGCCCGAAGTTGGTCTGTCAATCCTGTGAACCAAACCAAGAAAAACATTACCTGGTTTTTTATCTCTTTTTTTGATGAAATCTTTAATCAGCTCCAGCAAGGACAAGTCACCGGTTTTGTCGCCCTGAACAAGTTGTCCGGCTTTTTTGTTGATGACAAGCATATGATTGTCTTCGTAAACGATTTGAGAATCGTCAAAATATTGACTCATTTTATTTACTAAATAATTACAGTAAGTATTGCAGCTTTTTCCAGGTTTCTGGGTCATAAAGACCTTGACTTTTCAGATAATCTGCAATTTCTCTCAAGTCACTAATCAACTCAATGGAAACAGGAATTTCCTTTAATTCATTATGGGAAATTATTTCCTGCATCTCTTTCAGTTTTTTCAACAGCTTTTCCATTTGATTGAATTTTTCTTGTCTTGCCGCCAAAGTATCAATTGTAAAGTTTTCTATTCTTTCAACCAAATCATCCAATTCCTGCAAATCCTGCACGGCTTTGAAATCGTCATTTTCGATAGCCAGTTTCTGCATATAACTTTTATATTCGAGAATCAGAGCCGGCGCTTCAGTAATGGGACAATCGGCAATCCATTCTTCGAATTCTAGCTCATCGTTATCCAGAAAACGTTGTATTTCTTCTTGGTAATTCATCAAAATTGTGTTTTAAAATTTCCTATTAAAATTAATAAAAAATTTTAAACTATCGATGTTGTTGCAGAAGCCACTTCGGTATTTCGTCCACAAGTTCTGCCGAAAGGATATTGTTATGATATTTGTCTTTATATTCCCAAAGAAAAACTTGACCTTTAGATTTCATTTCATCAAAAAATTTGAAATTGCTTTGAGGAAAATTATCCGTGTCTAAACTTCCGTGAACAATCCAAATCGGCATTGTGAGAAGTTCATCTATTTTATCAAATTGAGAAATTCCGGAAACATTAATTGCAGCGGCAAATAAGTCAGGTCTTTTGGAAATCGCATTGGAAGTTGTCGCGCCTCCCATAGAAAATCCCATGACATAGATTCTGTTACGGTCAATATTTTCATTAATGACTAAAGAATCAATGGACTTCAAAACCAAATCCAAATGCTCATTAGACTCAGAAACTTTGACATTTCTGCTTTCATCGAGATGATAATTGGATGAACGAATTGGGAATTGTGGTGCTAAAACATAAACCGGATATTGTTCTCTGTTTTCGGGAAGAAGCCACATTTTGGACAAAACGCCCATTTGAGAAGTATTATTTGTACCAATTGCACCAGAACCGTGAAATACCAAAACCAATGGATATTTCTTATTCTGTCCAACTTTTTTTGGTTTTAGAAAACGATAATTCACAACTACTTTTCCGTTATCAAATTTTCCGGGTTTGAAATCAGAATAATCTAAGCTTTTGATATATTTGATTCTGGCCAAAGATTGTAAAGAGTCGGCTTTATCAAGAATTTCAGTCTTAGTTCCATATTTCATTTTCTGCGAAGTGCATGAAAATAAAAATAAAACAGAAAATAGAATTGTAAAAATTTTAGAAATCATTCTTTATTATTTTAACCACAAAAGTCACAAAAGAAATGTTCATTAAATCTTTTGTGACTTTTGTGGTTTATTCTTAAAGTTTAATAACTTTCCTTGTCATTTGGAAAATCAGAACTTTTCACATCTTTTACATACTGAGAAACTGCTCCCGTAATTTCAGAGTACAAATCCAAATACCTTCTTAAGAATTTTGGAGAAAAACCTTGATTCATCCCAACCATATCGTGATAAACCAAAACCTGTCCATCGCAATCCGGTCCGGCTCCGATTCCGATAGTCGGGATAGAAATGCTTTCCGATGCTTTTTTAGCAAGCGCTGCAGGAATTTTTTCCAAAACAACAGCAAAACATCCTAATTCTTCCAACAATTTGCAGTCAGAAATCAATTTTTCAGCTTCCGCTTCTTCCTTTGCTCTTACTTTATAAGTCCCGAATTGATAGATACTTTGTGGTGTCAAACCAAGATGTCCGCAAACAGGGATTCCCGCGTTCACTATTTTTCTGATGGAATCTTCAATTTCTTTTCCACCTTCGATTTTGATGGCGTGCGCGCCACCTTCTTTCATCATTCTCACTGCAGAATCCAAGGCCTTTTCAGGATTACTTTGATACGTTCCGAAAGGCAAATCTGCCACAACCAAGGCTCTTTCTACACCACGAACAACGCATTGTGTATGATAAATCATTTGGTCAAGTGTAATTGGCAAAGTCGTTTCGTGGCCAGCCATAACGTTCGCCGCAGAATCTCCAATTAATATAGAATCCACACCGCCTGCGTCCACCATTTTCGCTGTTGTAAAATCATAAGCCGTCAGCATTGTAATCTTTTCCTTATCGAATTTCATTTTTCGTAAGGTTTCAGTCGTGATTTTTTTAATTTCAGAATGTACAGACATAGGAATTATAAGTGATAAATTATTAATGATAATTGATCATTAATAACGATTGATATTGTAGAATTGATCAGTTTATGAGAACGATGGAATGAAAATCACTTATCATCTATACAACGACGTGACCAAGCTTGATTAATTTTTCTCTGTTTAGGATTTTGATGTTTCTTCCTTCAACAACAATCAAGTCATCTTGTTTGAATTCGGAAATCAATCGGATGGCACTTTCGGTCGCAGTTCCAATAAGGTTGGCGATTTCTTCTCTGGTTAAAGAGATTTTGATGAAACCTTCCGGGTCAGTTCCCAGTTTTTGTTCTAACAAAATTAAGATTTCCGCCAATCTTTCTCTCACTGTTTTTTGAGCAAGGAAAGTGACTGTGTTTGCAGATTCGCCCAATTCATAAGCAATTTTCTGAAGCATTGCGTAAGATAATTTTGGATCAACTTCTAACAGCTTCAAGAAAATATCAGACGGTAAAAACTGAACTTTCATTGGTGTCATTGCTTCCGCTTTGGCCTGGAAATTTTCTCCGCAAAGCAAAGAACGGTAGCCTATCAAATCGTTTTCTTTACAGAATCTCAGAATCTGGTCTTTACCATAAACGCCTGATTTTGACAATTTTGCAGTTCCTTTTTCGATAAAATAAACACCTTTTGGCGATTCGCCGTCTTCGAAAACGACATCACCTTTAGAAAATTCAAGAACTTTGAGTGCATTGCTGTAAACTTCAAAATCTTCCGGAGTAAGACTTTCACGCAAAGATTCTTTGTTAAATGCTTTTGAGAAGTTTTCTTCTATAACCAATTGTTGTTCAAGAGACATACCTATGACATTTGTCAGCAAAAATAAGACTTTTTAACACTACATACCAAGATTTTTGACGTAATTTTGCAATCCAAATATCTGAGTATTTTTTAATGGCAGAACAATGCTTTCACTGCGGTCAGAAAATCGACAAGGAAAGACTTCTTTTCGATGAGAAAATCTTTTGCTGCAACGGTTGTCAATCGGTTTACGAAATCCTGAACGTTCACAATCTCGACAATTTTTACAATATCAATAAAAATTCCGGAATCCGGCCAAGCAATGAGAACAATGCTCAGTTTGATTACCTTGACTCGCCCGAAATTTTCACCAGAGTTGTCGATTTTTCAGAAGGCGGAACAACGCTGGTAACTTTCAAAATTCCTGTAATCCATTGCTCCTCCTGCATCTGGTTATTGGAAAGCCTTCACACCATCAATAACAAAATCAAATATTCTCAGGTTAATTTCACAAGAAAGACAGTTCAGATCTCTTTCAAAGAAGACGAAATAAAACTGAGTGAAGTTGCAAAATTCTTGACCAACCTTGGCTATAAACCTGTTATCAACCTGGAAACAGCTGAAAAAAGACAGGATAAACTCGATAAAAGCTTATTAATCAAATTAGCCGTTGCAGGGTTTGCTTTCGGAAACGGTATGTTTTTTAGTTTCCCGGAATATGTTTCGGGAAACGATGTCTGGTTCCATTCTTTCAAACATTTATTCAGGGTTATTTTATTTTTACTGGCAACTGCTGTGGTATTTTACTCTGCTTCAGATTATTATAAATCAGCTTGGTATGGATTAAAAAATAAAATCATCAACATTGATGTTCCGATTGTTCTGGGAATCTTCGTTCTTTACGGAAGAAGCATCTATGAAGCCGTAACAGATTATGGACCAGGTTACTTCGATACACTTTGCGGATTATTGTTCTTTATGTTGCTTGGAAAAACGTTCCAGAAAAGAACCTACAACTCATTATCTTACGACAGAGATTACAAATCTTTCTATCCTATTGCCGTTACCAAAGTGGATTTTGATGGAAAACAGGAAAATATTTTGTTATCCGATTTGGCTGTTGGCGACAGAATTATGGTTAGAAATCAGGAAATCATCCCAGTCGATTCAATTCTGATTAAAGGTGAAGGAAACATTGACAACAGTTTTATTACTGGAGAATCTGCACACATTTCTAAAAAACCTGGTGACAAAATTTTTGCCGGAGGAAAACAATCAGGCTCGGTTTTAGAATTGGAAGTCATTAAAAGTGTTGACCAAAGTTACCTTACTCAGCTTTGGAATAAAGAAGCGTTCAAGAAGTTCGAAACTGGTCTTGACACAATGACCAATACGATTAGTAAATATTTCACTTTCATCATTTTAGGAATCACTCTGGTTGCCGGAATCTATTGGTCAACTATTGATTTGGAAAAGATGTTTCAAGTGATTTCCGCAATTTTGATTGTAGCTTGTCCATGTGCATTAGCATTGTCTGCACCTTTTACTTTTGGTCATATTATGAGAATCCTGGGTCGAAATAAATTCTATGTGAAAGATACATTAACCATAGAAAGATTGGCTAAAGTTGACACATTAGTTTTTGACAAAACCGGAACAATTACTGAAAATAAGAAAACGAATATCAATTTCATCGGAACTGAAATTGAAGAATTTGATTTGAAAAATATTAAATCCTTACTTAAAAATTCTAATCATCCACTTTCCAAATCGCTTTATGACTTCCTGAAAGTGAATGATGACTATTTTGAAATTGAAGATTTTGAGGAAATTTCCGGAAAAGGTTATCAGGGAAAAGTAAGAGGAATTATTTACAAAATCGGTTCTGCAAGTTTCATAGGACAGGAATCTCAGAATCTTGAAACCGCAGTTTATATCAGCAAAAATGGGGAATTTATTGGAAAATTCATCTTCAAAAATGAATACCGAAATCATTTGTCTCAACTTTTCAAAAATCTAAAAAATTATCGAATCAATATTCTGAGTGGCGACAACTCTTCCGAGAAGCCTATCCTGGAAAAACTGATTCCATCAATTTCTGAAATGAAATTCAATCAAAATCCTGAAAACAAACTGGATTTCATCAAAGCGTTACAAGATAAAGGAGAAAAAGTAGCCATGCTTGGTGACGGATTGAACGATGCGGGCGCTCTGAAACAGAGTAATGTCGGGATTGCTATTGCAGATGACAGCAACTCTTTCACCCCTTCTTCCGATGTGATTATGAACGGCGAAAAAATCCCGGAACTGGATAAATTCCTGAAGCTATCAAAAGATGCCATCAAAATTGTAAAATTCACATTCATAATCAGTTTGTGTTATAATGTTGTCGGAGTTGGGTTTGCTGTTTCCGGCCATATGCATCCACTTTTCGCAGCCATTTTTATGCCTCTGAGCTCTGTAACGGTTGTAACATTCACAACACTTTCTACATGGATCAGAAGTTCAAAATATTTTAAAATAAGCATTTAGAAGCCTCTTATTTAGAGCGATTATAAATTATCCATATTTTGTCCATTCTGACCAAAGTCAGTAATTTTCACTAAATTTGACGACCGTTTTTGCTTTAAATTTGTGAGCTGATATGGAGATTCTCTACTTAATGATTATCTGCAGCGTTTCTTTAGCTGTTATATTCCTGATTATCTTTATAATCGGCGCAAAAAAGGGGCAGTTCGAGGACGATGAATCACCTGCTGTAAGAATTTTATTTGAGGACGAGGTGAAATCAGAAGAGGAGAAAAAAGACACTCCGGAACAAAACAAAAAAGAATAATTGCTATTTGTAGATATGGAAACACAAAAATTTAGTTATGACAACGGGATTGTTCGCGCCTTTCTTATTGCGACAGTCGTTTTCGGTTTAGTAGGTTTTTTATTGGGACTTACGGCTGCGTTGTTGCTATTTTATCCTGAATTACCCGAATTTTTCTTGGGAACAGATGACCCGACAATCAGAACGCTTAGAAGTGAAGGATTACAAGGCCTTGTTAACTCTCAGGGAGCGTTTGGATTTGGCCGTATAAGAATGATGCACACCAGTATGGTGATTTTCGCATTTGTCGGAAACAGCTTTTTCTCAGGATTTTACTACTCAATCCAAAGATTATTGAAGACAAGAATGTGGAGTGATACGCTGTCTTGGATTCATTTTTGGGGATGGCAATTAGTACTTGTAAGCACGATTATCACTTTCTTTATGGGGCTTAACACCTCTAAAGAATACGCAGAACACGAGTGGCCGATCGATATTTTGATCACTGTAGTTTGGGTTTTGTTTGGCCTTAATATGTTTGCGACAGTAGCGATCCGAAGAGTGAGACATTTGTATGTAGCAATCTGGTTCTACATCGGAACTTGGGTTGCGGTTGCAATGCTACATATCTTCAACAACTTAGAAGTTCCATTATCATTTACAACCTGGAAATCATATTCGGCTTATGCCGGTGTTAAAGATGCTTTAGTGCAATGGTGGTATGGTCATAATGCCGTAGCATTCTTCCTGACGACTCCGGTTCTTGGGATGATGTACTACTTCGTACCAAAAGCTGCTGATAGACCAGTTTTCTCATACAAGTTATCAATTATCCACTTCTGGTCATTAATCTTTGTTTATATCTGGGCAGGCCCGCACCATTTGCAATATACTGCATTGCCAGCTTGGGCTCAGGCTGTAGGAACAGGTTTTTCTATTATGCTGATCGCACCATCTTGGGGAGGAATGCTGAACGGACTTCTTACATTAAGAGGAGCTTGGGATAAAGTAAGAGAAAATCCGGTTCTTAAATTCTTCGTAGTCGCTGTAACTTGCTATGGTATGGCAACTTTCGAAGGGCCGCTTTTAGCAACAAAAACAGTGAACAAAGTTGGTCACTTTACCGACTGGGTTATTGGTCACGTTCACTTAGGAGCATTGGGATGGAACGGATTTATGGCATTTGGTGTTATTTATTATTTGGTTCCAATTTTGTGGAGAACCAAATTGTGGTCTGTAAAATTAGCTAACTGGCATTTCTGGTTAGGAACTTTCGGGATTATTTTCTACGCCGTTCCATTGTATATCTCAGGATTCACACAAGGATTAATGTGGAAACAGTTCAATCCGGACGGGACTTTGGTTTATAAAAACTGGTTGGATACCGTAACGGCAATTCTTCCTTATTTCAAAATGAGATTTGTTGGAGGATTCTTATATTTCTCCGGAGCCATATTAATGGTGGTTAATTTGGTTGCTACGGCAAGAAAAGGTTCTTTCCAAAAAGAAGTTCCTGCGGAAGCTCCAGCTTTGGCCAATGTAAAAAAAGGAAGAAAAGAAGGCGAAACTTTCCACCTTTGGTTAGAAAGAACACCGCTTTACTTATCCATATTATCTTTCATTGTATTAGCAATTGGTGGCGCTTTGGAGATCCTTCCTACGATCTTTGTAAAAGACAACGTCCCTACGATTTCCGCGGTTAAGCCTTATTCTCCATTGGAATTGGAAGGTAGAGACATCTATATAAGAGAAGGATGTAACGCTTGTCACTCACAGATGATCCGTCCTTTCCGTGATGAAGTGGTAAGATTCAACGGGAAAAATGGACAGTACTCTAAAGCAGGAGAATTCATCTATGACAGACCTTTCCTTTGGGGATCTAAGAGAACAGGGCCGGATTTGCAAAGAGAAGGCGGTGTAAGACCGGATTCTTGGCACTTCAAACATATGTACAATCCAAGATCGACATCTGCAGGTTCCATTATGCCTAGATATCCCTGGTTAATCGAGAATACTCTTGACAGAAGCAAAACAAAAGCTAAGTTGGAACTGATGAAAAATACTTTCGATGTTCCATATACAACAGCACAGATTGATACGATGGACAATTGGATGAATCACCAGGCTAATGCTATTGTTAAGAATGTATTTGCGGAAGCTG
>MKVE01000029.1:0-56401 GCA_001898785.1 Chryseobacterium sp. 36-9
CATCATTGTCGAAGATTCCTGTGTCAATGATTTCATATTCCGGGTCTTTGTTGGAGCGTTGTGCATTTGTATTGATGAGGTCATCGTACGGAAAAGCATTGATGGGGTATTTGTAAACCATCTTCATATAGCTATGAGAAGGCGTGTTATCGAGATAATAAAAGATTTCCTTGATATCTTCACCGTGATTTCCCTGATAATTGCTCAATCCGAAAAAACGTTCCTTGACTCTGCAATCATTTTTATTCCAAAAAGAAAGCGCAAAGCACAATTGCTGTTTATCATCAGAGATTCCTGCGATGCCTTCCTCAGCCCATCGGTAGGTCCAGGCTTCCGCTGTATCATGACCAGTAAATCCCCAAGCATCGCCATTGGTACTGTAATCTTCGCGTACATTTCCCCATTGGCGGTGGCTCACGTAAGGTCCCCACTTTTTCCAATTCGGATTTTTTAATTTTTCTTCTTCATTCATTTTTCTAATTATTTTTTGACAATAATTATTCTTTTTATTAGGAGCAACACGGTTGTACCTTTGCTAGAACATCCCAACCCGCTGTCCACTATATCTTTTTTGTTTTTTTACAACATTTGTCATTCTGAGCTTGTCGAAGAATCTAAAAAAAACAAAAAAGGATGCCGTTCCCATCGGGGCTATGTTGAAGATTCTCAATTCTTTCAACGAATTAAAAAACCATTAATAATTTATATTCATCATTAACAATTAATTATCCGTTATCCGCAAAACTTTCCAGCGTTGTCATTCCGCCATCCACATAGATACTCGCACCGGTAATATAATCCGAATAATCACTTGCCAAAAATACGGCTAAATTCCCAATATCTTCCGGTTGCCCGATTCTGTCATACGGAATCAGCGTCATTAGTGCATCAAGAGATTTTTCATTATCCCAAGCCGATTTGTTGATTGGTGTTTGGATAGCACCGGGACAAATATTATTCACACGGATTTTTTGTTTCCCATATTCCTGTGCCAGCGTTTGCATCAGCATTCTAAGCGCTCCTTTGCTGGAAGCATAATTAGCGTGTCCGGCCCAAGGGATTGTTTCGTGAACACTGCTGATGTTGATGATTTTTCCCAATGCTTTGGATTTATCGGTCATTCCGCGTTTTAAGAATTCTTTAATCGCTTCCCGCGAACAAAGAAATTGTCCTGTAAGATTGACGTCAATCACTTTTTGCCATTGTTCCAGAGTCATATCAACAAAGGCTGCATCCTGCTGTAAACCGGCATTATTAATGAGAATATCAACAGTTCCGTATTGATTAATAGTCGTTTGAAACATCGCCAAAACTTGGTCTTCCTTACTCACATCACATTGAATAATCAATCCTTCGCCACCGTTTTCCTCAATGGTTTTCAGGGTATCTTCAGCTTCCGGACGAGAATGTTCCGATGAATGATTCACGATAACAATGGCTCCGGATTTTGCCAGACTGATAGCGATTCCTTTTCCTATTCCGCTGCTAGAACCCGTAACAATAGCAACTTGTTTATTAAGATTAATGTTCATTGTTTATTTTTTTGGTGAAGTTGGTTAAGCAAATATTGTACACAATTGCTGTTATAAATTTCTTAAATTGGATTGTTAATAAAAAATTTATACTGACTTTTTTCAGTTTATTTGGAAAAATAATAATTTCTTATCTATCTTTGCGCCCAGATTTGTTCATTCACATATTGAAAATGTTATCGAGAAAGGTGGAGAGATTAGACTCTGTGAAACCTTGGCAACCCTTCGGAAACGAAGAAGGTGCTAAATTCTATCTGCAATGGCAGAAAAGATAACCTAGACATTTATTCTACATTTCCCGTAGCATTTTCAATTTTTTACAAGACAAAATTGGAAAACAAGCTACAACATATCAACATTCAACACTTCGAAACTCAGAACGGAAAAGTTCTCGATATTCCGCTAAGCTATCAGCTTTTCGGAAAAGAACTGTATTCGGCTCCAATTGTTTTGATCAATCACGCTTTGACGGGAAACTCTGATGTTGCCGGCGAAAACGGCTGGTGGAAATCTTTGGTTGGAGAAGGAAAAGTGATTGATACTAATCAATTTACAATTATCTGTTTCAATATTCCAGGCAATGGTTTTGACGGATTTTTCATTGATAATTATGAAGATTTCACAGTTCAGGATATTGCATCGGTTTTTCTACAAGGATTGGAAAAACTTAAAGTTAAAAAATTATTCGCTTTGGTTGGAGGCTCAATTGGAGGCTCAATCGGTTGGGAAATGCTGGCTTTAGACAATAATTTAGCCAAAAAATTCATCCCGGTTGCGACAGATTTCAAAACTTCGGATTGGTTACATTCTCAATGTCTGGTTCAGAAATATCTTCTGGAATCAGAAGAAAAACCTCTTGAAAAAGCCAGAGTTCACGCCATGTTATGCTACAGAACACCGAAATCACTTAACTCAAGATTCAACCGGGAAATCGATTCCGAAAAGAAAATTCTGAAATCTCATGACTGGCTCAATTTTCACGGAAAACGATTAAACGAAAGGTTTAGTTTAAAAGCTTACAAACTCGTTAATCATCTTCTGATGAACATTAATGGAAAGCAAAATGAATTGGAAAATATCAATGCAGAGATCCATTTAGTAGCAGTAGATTCAGACCTTTTTTATCCCGCTTTTGAAATTAAGAATACTTACGATTTTTTACTAAATAAAAACAGAAATGTTCAGTATCACGAAATAAAATCTATTCACGGACACGACGCTTTCCTGATGGAATACCAACAACTGAACACAATTTTAAAACCAATTTTTTGAACTGATGACAGACAAGAACGCAATTAATATTTATAGAAACAAAGCTTTAGTGAATTTCGAAGGAAAAGATTTCCTTGGACAAATCGGCGTAGATTCACGTATTTTTAATGCTTTGAATGGAGGCGGAATCAGCGTTGGTGTAATTTCCCAGCAAGCGATTGAAAACGGAATTTCTGTTTTGGTCGATGAAGATGATGCGCAGGATGCAGTGGATGTTTTGAAAAAAGAATTTGAAAAAGAAAAATCGGAAGGTCACGTCAGCAATATTTATAGTATTGAAAATCTTAGTGTGATCGGATTTGTTTCGGATAATTATAACAAGATTTTATCAGAGCTTCAGCGTAATAAAATTTTCCCTTTGTTGTTGAGTCAAATCGCTTCTGCAGGAAGAGTGAACATTGTAGTAACCGGAAATCAGACCGAAATCACAAAAAATATCATCGAAACCGAAATCTACGGAAAACCGAAAACCGTTCATCTTGCGTTAATTGGCCACGGTAATGTTGGCGGAACTTTGGTAGAGCAGATTCTGGATTCGGCTTATGATATTCTGAATCGTAAAAGAGTGGATTTGAAAATCGTTGCAATTGCCAATTCCAGAAAAGTAGCTTTCAACAAAGCCGGTTTCGGAAGTGATTGGAGACAAAAAATCAAATATTCTCAAACAGAATCCAGTGTCCAGTCTTTGGTAGATTTTGCAAACGAACATCATTTGGAAAATTTGGTGATGGTAGATAATACAGCGAGTAAGGATTTTGTGAAAAGTTATCCGGTTTTTGTGGAAAATGGTTTTGATGTCGTTGGTTCGAACAAAATCTACAACACATTACCGATTGCAGAATATAGGAATTTCAGAAAATTATTAGAAAAAAATAAAAAGAAATATCTTTATGAAACGAATGTTGGTGCTGGTTTGCCTTTGATTGATACTATCAAGCTTCTGCATCTTTCAGGCGAAAATATCACAAGAATTAAAGGTGTTTTCTCTGGAACATTGAGCTATGTTTTCAATAATTTTTCGCTTCGTAATGACAAATTCTCAACGATTATCAACGAAGCTTTGGAAAAAGGTTTCACAGAACCGGATCCGCGCGAAGATCTATCGGGAAATGATGTTGCAAGAAAACTGTTGATTCTGGCAAGAGAACTTGATTTGATTAATGAATTTGATGATATCAATATTCAGAATCTTGTTCCTGAAAGTTTGTTGTCTGTTTCTAAAGAAGAATTTCTTTCAAGATTGGAAGAATTAGATTCCGAATATCAGAAAATTAAAGAAAACCAGAAACCTGACCACGTCCTAAGATATGTCGGCGATTTGCACGGCGATTTACAAAAAGAAAAAGGTGAATTGGATGTGAAACTAATTTCCGTGCCAGCCAATTCGGCATTAGGACAACTTAAAGGTTCCGATTCTATTTTCGAAATCTATACAGAAAGTTACGGCGAAAATCCAATTGTCATTATGGGAGCCGGAGCCGGAGCAAAAGTGACTGCCAGAGGTGTTTTCGGAGATATTTTAAGACTTAGTGAAACCAAATAAATTAAATTAATGTAACAATATAAAAGTGTAGCAATTTACCAATTTTTATAAGCAGTGTCATTCTGAACGAAGTGAAGAATCTCATTATTACATTGGTAAATTATTACATTGGTAAATTAAAATTTTATGGAAAATTTTGAAACACAAGCCATAAGAATCCAAACCGAAAGAACTCAGTTTGACGAACATTCCACGCCATTATATCTCACGTCAAGCTTCGTATTTGAAGATGCGGAAGATATGCGTGCAAGTTTTGCGGAAGAAAAAGACAAGAATCTTTACAGCCGTTTTAACAACCCCAACGTTACCGAATTTGTAGATAAGATTGTAAAAATGGAAGGTGCGGAATCCGGTTACGCTTTTGCAACGGGAATGGCTGCTATTTATTCCACTTTTGCCACGTTGCTCAACGCTGGCGACCATATTGTGAGCTGTCAGTCGGTGTTCGGTTCTACTCACACATTATTCACAAAATATTTTCCAAAATGGAATATTGAAACATCTTATTTCAAAGCAGAAGATGCAGAAAACGTAGAGCAATACATCAAACCAAATACAAAAATCTTGTACCTGGAAACACCGACAAACCCGGCAATCGAAGTGTTGGATTTGGAGTTTTTCGGACAGATTGCAAAAAAACATAACCTGATCTTCATCGTTGACAATTGTTTTGCAACACCTTACTTGCAGCAACCGATTAAATACGGGGCAGATTTGGTCGTTCATTCCGCAACGAAATTGATTGACGGTCAAGGGCGGGTTCTAGGCGGTGTTGCGGTTGGAAAAGCAGATTTAATTCGTGAGATTTATCTGTTTGCGAGAAATACAGGTCCGGCAATGTCGCCATTCAATGCCTGGGTTTTGAGCAAAAGTTTGGAAACTTTGGCGATTCGGGTAGAGAAACATTGCGAAAACGCATTGAAAGTGGCTGAGTTTCTGGAAAATCATCCCAATGTAGAATTGGTAAAATATCCGTTCCTGAAATCTCATCCAAGCTACGAAATTGCTAAAAAACAAATGAAATTAGGCGGAAATATCGTCGCTTTCGAAATCAAAGGCGGTATCGAGGGCGGTAGAAATTTCCTGAACAGAATTAAGATGTGTTCCCTTTCCGCCAACTTGGGAGACACAAGGACGATTGTTACACATCCTGCTTCCACAACGCATTCCAAACTTTCCGATGAGGAAAGAAACGAAGTTGGAATTACTGCCGGGTTGGTGCGTTGTTCTGTAGGATTAGAAAATATTGATGATATAATTAATGATTTAAAACAAGCTTTAGACTAAAGGAATCGAAGGAATTAGGAGCAACAAGTTTTCGTCTTCGAAACAAGTTCCCAATCCGCTATCCACTATATCTTTTTTGTTTACGACGTTTTGTCCTCAATAGAAAATTTTCAGAAATACAAAAAAGGATGCCGTTCCTATCGGGGCTATGTTGAAGATTGGTCTTTCAATCGACGATAAAAATTAAATTAAAAAATGAATAATTCAGAACAACTATACAACGCACTAAAAAACAGAATTCTCATTCTCGATGGAGCAATGGGAACTATGATTCAGCGCTACAATTTCACCGAGGAAGATTACCGAGGTGAGCGATTCAAAGACTGGAAATCCCCGCTGAAAGGAAACAATGATTTGTTGTCTCTCACGCAACCAGAAGCTATTGAAGAAATTCACAGAAAATACCTTTTAGCAGGTGCAGATATCATCGAGACCAATACATTTTCTGGGACAACCATTGCAATGGCGGATTATCATATGGAAGATTTGGTTTACGAACTAAACTATGAATCTGCCAAAATCGCCAGAAAAGTCTGTGATGAATTTACCGCTCAGAATCCTGATAAACCGAGATTTGTAGCAGGTTCCATCGGACCAACCAACAGAACGGCAAGCCTTAGTCCGGACGTCAATGACCCAGGTTACAGAGCCATCACTTTTGATGAGCTCAGAATTGCTTACAAACAACAAGCAGAAGCTTTGCTCGACGGAGGTTCCGACATTCTTTTGGTTGAAACAATCTTCGATACTTTGAATGCAAAAGCGGCACTTTTTGCCATTGATGAAATAAGAGAAGAACGCAATATCACTATTCCAATTATGGTTTCAGGAACGATTACCGATGCTTCTGGAAGAACTTTGAGTGGGCAAACGGCTGATGCATTTTTGATTTCTGTTTCACATATGGATTTGATAAGTGTCGGTTTCAACTGTGCTTTAGGAGCAAAACAATTGACACCTTATCTGGAAATTCTTGCCAATCACACAGATTTCGGAATCTCTGCTTATCCAAATGCCGGTTTACCGAATGCTTTCGGTCAGTACGACGAAACTGCGGAGCAAATGGCCAATCAGGTTGAAGAATATTTAGAAAAAGGATTAATTAATATCATTGGTGGTTGCTGCGGAACAACACCGGACCATATCAACGCCATTGCTGATTTGGCAAAAAATTATAAGCCGAGACAATTATCGGTAATTAGTCAATAATTTATGGAAACAGATTGTAAAAGAAAATATCTGAAATTATCAGGCCTTGAGCCTTTAATTATAACTCCCGAATCCAACTTTATCAATGTTGGAGAGAGAACCAACGTTGCTGGTTCCAAAAAATTTCTTCGATTAATTAAAGAAGAAAAATATGCCGAAGCACTCGATATTGCAAGAAATCAGGTGGAAGGCGGTGCCCAGATTTTGGACGTCAATATGGATGACGGACTTTTGGACGGGAAAACCGCAATGGTCAGATTTCTTAATTTGATTGCTTCTGAGCCGGATATTGCAAGAATCCCGATTATGATAGATTCCTCAAAATGGGAAATTTTGGAAGCTGGATTACAAGTCGTTCAGGGAAAGCCTGTTGTGAATTCCATTAGTTTGAAAGGAGGTGAAGAAGAATTCATCAAGCAGGCAAAAGCGATTAAAAGATATGGCGCAGCGGCCATTATTATGGCTTTTGATGAGGTTGGACAAGCCGATAATTACGAAAGAAGAATCGAAATTTCCAAAAGGTCTTATGATATTTTGGTGAATCAGGTTGGTTTTCCTTCCGAAGATATTATTTTCGATCTCAATATTTTCCCTGTTGCGACAGGAATGGACGAACACCGCAGAAACGCGATTGACTTTATCGAAGCAACACGCTGGGTTCGTACCAATCTTCCAAACGCTTCAGTAAGTGGAGGCGTTTCCAATGTTTCATTTTCCTTTCGTGGAAATGATTCTGTGAGAGAAGCAATGCATTCTGTTTTCCTTTACCACGCCATAAAAGCGGGGATGAATATGGGAATCGTGAATCCAACGATGTTGGAAGTATATGACGAAATTCCAAAAGATTTGCTGGAATTGGTGGAAGATGTAATGCTTGACAGAAAAGACGATGCGACAGAAAAATTGCTCGATTATTCCGAAAAACATAAATCCACAAAAAAAGAAAAAACCGAAGACCTCGCTTGGAGAGAACAGGATTTACAATCGAGAATTACACACGCTTTAGTCAAAGGAATTGATCGTTTTATAGAAGAAGATACAGAGGAAGCTAGAAAAACTTCAAAACGACCGCTTGATGTGATTGAGATAAATCTGATGACAGGAATGGGCGTTGTCGGCGACCTTTTCGGAAGCGGAAAAATGTTCTTGCCTCAGGTTGTAAAATCGGCGAGAGTAATGAAAAAAGCGGTGGCCTATCTTCAACCCTTCATCGAAGCAGAAAAAGACCAGACTCAAAAATCCAACGGAAAAATTTTGATGGCAACTGTAAAAGGCGATGTTCACGATATCGGGAAAAATATTGTAAGCGTGGTTTTGGGTTGTAATAATTATGAGATTGTAGATTTGGGCGTGATGGTTCCGGCAGAAAAAATCATTCAGACGGCCATTGATGAAAAAGTGGACGTGATTGGATTAAGCGGATTGATTACACCAAGTCTGGACGAGATGGTTCATATTGCCGATGAATTGGAACGTAAAAACCTGAATTTTCCTTTGCTGATAGGTGGTGCAACCACTTCCAAAGCGCATACAGCGGTAAAAATTTCGCCAAAATATTCCAGTACAGTTGTTCACGTTAATGACGCTTCCAGAGCGGTTGGCGTTGTAAGTGCACTCTTGAATCACGATAAATCAAATGCTTATGCGTTGGAAATCAGAAAAGATTATGATGAATTCCGTGAAAAATTTCTGAATCGTCAGATAGACAAAGAATATGTTCCAATTACGGAAGCGCGTGAGAAAAAATTCAAAATCGATTGGGAAAATGAAGAGATTCACACGCCTAAAAAATTAGGAATCACCATTATCGAAGACCAAAATCTGGATGAATTAGTTGAATTTATTGACTGGTCACCATTCTTTAGAAGCTGGCAATTATTTGGAAAATTTCCTGAAATTTTGACTGATAATATTGTGGGTGAACAAGCGACGATTTTGTTCAATGAAGCTCAGATAATGCTCAAAAAAATCTTGAAAGAAAAGAGTTTCCAAGCGAAAGGGATTTTTGGAATTTTTCCTGCGAATGCTAATGAACAAGACGATATTTTGGTTTATGATGACAATCAAAATGTGATTTCAACTTTCAGAACTTTGCGTCAACAACATAAAAAATCCGAAGGGAAGGAATATTTTGCTCTAAGTGATTTTATTGCGCCTGAAAATTCTGAAAAACAAGATTATATCGGAACTTTCTGTGTTTGTACAGGTTTTGGAGCGGACGAATTGGCAAAAGAATATGAAGACCAAAATGACGATTACAATGCAATTATGGTAAAAGCTTTGGCTGACCGTTTCGCAGAAGCCTTCGCAGAATATCTTCACAAGAAAGTCAGAACTGAATACTGGGGATATTCCGAAAATGAAACACTGGATAATGAGGAATTAATCAAAGAAAAATATCTCGGAATTCGTCCGGCTCCGGGTTATCCAGCTTGTCCTGACCATTTGGAAAAGCTGACGATTTGGGATTTACTGAAAGTTGAAGAAAATATCGGCGTTACGTTGACCGAAAGTCTGGCAATGTGGCCGACTGCTGCCGTTTCAGGTTATTATTTTGGGAATCCAAAATCTAAATATTTCGGAGTAGGAAAAATTGATGAAGATCAACTGAAAGATTTTGCTGAAAGAAAAAATGTTGAGTTAGATTATGCTAGAAAATGGCTGGCTCCAAACTTAGCGGATTAATACTATTTAAAATTATTAAATGAAAATTACTGACCATATAAAAAACGCTAACGGTAAAACGCTTTTTTCTTTTGAGATCGTTCCGCCTCAAAAAGGTGTTGGAATCGCCGATTTATATAAGAATATCGACCCGTTGATGGAATTCAAACCGCCATTTATAGATGTTACAACTTCTCGGGAAGAATATATTTTTCTGGAAAGAGGAAACGGTTTGATGGAGCGAAAAATCACAAGAATGCGCCCTGGAACTTTAGGAATTTGCTCAGCGATTCAGAATAAATATAATGTAGATACTGTTCCACACGTTCTTTGCGGTGGATTTACAAAAGAAGAAACCGAATATCTTTTAGTGGATTGTATGTATCTGGGAATCAATAATATTGTTGCTTTGCGAGGTGATGCAATGAAGGGTGAAAAGTATTTTGAACCCTCAGTAGGCGGACACAAATATGCTTCGGATTTGGTAAAGCAGATTCACGATTTGGGAATCGGAGAATATCTTCACGGCAAGATAGAATCCGACGTTGATAACAGTTTTTGCATTGGTGTTGCGGGTTATCCAGAGAAGCATATTGAAGCGCCTTCAATGAATTATGATCTTCAAATGTTGAAGAAAAAAGTGGAAGCTGGTGCAGATTACATCGTGACCCAAATGTTCTTTGATAACCAGAAATTCTTTGATTTTGTAAAGCAAGCCAGAGAAATTGGGATTGATGTTCCGATTATTCCAGGAATTAAACCGATTGCAACCAAAACACATTTGCAAATGTTGCCACAGGTTTTCAAAATCGATTTACCGGAAGCATTAATCAATGAAGTTCTGAAATGTAAAACAAACAACGACGTTCGCGAAGTTGGAATTGAATGGGCAATCAACCAATCAAAGGAACTTTTGGATTTTGGAATTCCGGTTCTGCATTTTTATTCGATGGGAAAAAGCGATAATATTCTGAAGATTGGAAGAGAAATATTTTAAAAAGAAAAGAGATGCCAATTGCATCTCTTTTTTTAATTTTACGATTCAAGATTATATATGAAACTAATTGGTCCATTCAAGCAAATCATTACACTCAATAATCTTCCACTGAAGGGAAAATTACAAGACGAATCTTTAGAAATAATTCCCAATGGCGGAATTTTAACAGAAAATGGAAAAATTTTAGACGTCAACGATTTCGATTTTCTGAAACAAAAGTTTTCTGATTCTGAAATCAATTTTATTGATAATGAGCAAATCGCACTTCCAGCTTTTGTAGATGCACATACGCATATCTGTTTTGGAGGAAATCGGGCGAATGATTTTGCGTTGAGAAATGCAGGTAAAACTTATCTTGAGATTGCAGAATCCGGCGGTGGAATTTGGAGTTCCGTACAGCATACAAGACAAGCTTCGGAAGATAATTTGGTTGATGGAATCCTTGAACGTGTCAATATTTTATTAAATCAAGGCATCACAACAATCGAGATAAAAAGCGGTTATGGATTGAATGTTGAGGAAGAACTCAAAATGCTTCGAGCCATAAAAAAAGCTCAGGACAAAATAAAAGCGACATTGATTCCAACTTGCCTTTCCGCTCATTTAAAACCAAGAGATTTCGAAGGTTCATCGGAAGATTATCTTAATTATATTTTGGATGAAATTCTACCAAAAGTAAAAGAAGAAAACCTTGCTAGCCGTGTTGATATTTTTATTGAAAAATCAGCATTTCAGCCGGAAGAAAGCAAGACTTACCTTTTGAAAGCTAAAGAATTAGGCTTTCAAATTACAGTTCACGCCGATCAGTTTACGGCTGGAAGTTCACGAATTGCTGTGGAAGTTGGTGCAAAATCTGCTGACCATTTGGAAGCGACTATCGATGAAGATATTGAGTTTCTTGCTAATTCAAATACGGTGGCGATTGCTTTGTCAGGTGCAAGTTTAGGGTTAGGCGAACCATTTGCTCCGGCAAGAGAAATTCTGGATAAAGGTGGGATTTTAGCAATTGCAACCGACTGGAATCCGGGTTCAGCGCCAATGGGAAATCTCGTTACTCAAGCTTCGATTTTGGCGACATATCAGAAGTTGACTACAGCGGAAGTTTTAGCTGCAATAACTTTCCGAGCAGCTTATGCTTTGGGTTTAGAAGACAGAGGAGTTTTAGCAAAAGGAAAGAAAGCAGATTTTATCACTTACGAAACAAATAATTTCCAGAACATCCTTTATCACCAAGGAAGTTTGAAGCCGAAAAGTGTTTATATCAACGGAGAAAAAATCTAAATTATGTTTGAATGGACAGGCCGTTTTGATGGCGAAGAAGAATCGTATCACAGAATTTTCCAACGAGTGAAAAGAGAAACGGATGATGAAACTATTAATCCTAATGATTTCGTTTTACACGGGTTTGCTGTGGACGAAGGTGTGAAACGTAACAAAGGTAGAGTAGGAGCCCAGGAAGCACCAGATTTGATTAGAAAAAATATGTCCAACTTTCCTGTTGTCAATTCTGTGTTTTCTCTGAGAGATTTCGGAAATATTAAATGTGAAAATAATGACCTCGAAGCAACTCAGAATTTATTAGCCGAAAAAGTTTCGAAAGCATTATCAAAACAAGGGAAATCTGTTGTTTTAGGAGGTGGACACGAAGTCACTTTTGCTCATTATTCAGGAATTAAAAAAGCTTTTCCCAATCAAAAAATAGGAATCATCAACTTCGATGCTCACTTTGACAACCGTGAACCAGAAAACGGTTTGGCAACTTCCGGAACGGGATTTTGGCAAATTGCTCAGGAAGACGAGATTCACTCATTACATATTGGAATTCAGAAAAATAGTAATACCAGAAAGTTGTTCGAAAGTGCGGATAATTTTGGAATGAAATATATTCTCGCTGACGAAATCTACTCCGAAAATATTCCAAATCTGATGTTTACCATTAATTCATTTTTGGAAGATGTGGACATTGTTTATGTCACCATTTGTATGGATGTTTTCAATGCCTCCATTGCGCCTGGCGTCAGCGCGCCGGCTTATAATGGGATTTTTGCCGACCGCCAATTTATGCAGATCTACCGTCATATTTTATCTTCAGAAAAAACAAATGCACTGGATGTTGCAGAAGTGAATCCCAATTTTGATATACAGGAAAGAACCGCAAGACTGGCTGCAAGTCTTGTGAACGAATGGTTTATGATTTAGATAAATTATGAAGAAAAGAGACAGTATTATTTTTGACTTGGACGGAACACTTTGGAATGCTTCGGAAACCGTAGTCAAAGCTTTTAACGACAGTATTCATGCGATTGGATTTGACATCAATGTCAAATCTCAGACCGTGAGAGATTTTTCAGGAATGAAGATGGATGACATTTTCTCGCAATATTTCGGTTTTGTTCCAAAAGAAAAACTGAAAGAATTTGAAAGAATTTATGCTCATAAAGAGAGCCAATATCTTAAAGAATCTGGCGGTGAATTATTTCCCAAAGTCAAAGAAACACTAGAAAAATTAGCACAAGATTACAGACTTTTCATTGTCAGCAATTGTATGAAAGGCTACATCGAGAACTTCATCGGGTTTTTTAGTTTTGAAGGTCTGTTTGAAGATTTTGAATGTTTCGGCAACTATGGTTTGCCAAAAGACAAGAACATCAGGCTGATTGTAGAAAGAAATAATTTGCAGAATCCGGTCTATGTTGGCGATACGATTTGGGACAAAGAATCTTCCGAAAAAGCTGGAGTTGACTTTATCTATGCCGCTTACGGTTTTGGAAAAATTGAAAATCCAAAAATTCAGATTCAAAGTTTTGAAGATTTGTTGACTTTAGAGTTTTAAAAACAAAAAAGCCTTATCAAATTTTGACAAGGCTTTAATTATTACAAATCTTTGAAGATTATTTAAACTCAATTGGAAATTTAACCTGCGTATTGTCCCAGCCAGCGTACAAATCCGCTCCGGATTTTGTCTGTACAAAAGTCACAGAAAAATATTCGATCGGGGAAGACGTTTTTTCAACCGGAACATTGAATCTCACTACATCTTTACTTTTGTCATAGAAATAGGCACCCCATTTATCTATATCAGAGTTGATAACAATAGTCCATTCTTTTTCAAATGGAATGGCAAAAATACTGTAAGTTCCGGCAGGGATTTCTTTTCCGCCAATTACAACAGGCGTGTAAAATTTGATTTCAGAATTTTCATTGGCTCCAAATCTCCAGATATCTCCATATTTAACAAGGTTTCCAAAAACAACTCTGCTCTTTTTTTGCGGACGGGAATAAACCACTTTTACTTTCGGAGTTTCTGTTTTAGATGAAGCTGCCTGAATTGGATAATAAGCCGCATCCATAGGACTCACATCTACAGAAGAATAATTCAATTTTGTCGGGTCTAATTTTGCTTGTGAAAATGTGCTAACTCCTACTAACAAAGAAGCGGCAATGATTAGGTTTTTCATATTACACTTTAATTTTTAATAAATTTTCTATAGCTCTATCCAATGTTTCCTGTTTTTTTGCAAAACAAAAACGGCTGACTTTTTCATCGGTTTTATCTTTGTAAAAGGCAGAAAACGGGATGGTTGCTACTTTATATTCTTTGGTTAACCAGTAGCAAAAATCCTTGTCTTGCTTATCAGAAATTGCGCCAAAATTAGCAGATAAAAAATAAGTTCCTTCACAATCCAGTAATTGGAAAGGCGTTTCTTTCAAAGCATTTTTAAGATAATCTCTTTTAGTTTGGAAAAATGTTGAGATTGATTTGAAGTCATCAACATTTTGTAAATATTTAGAAATTGCAAATTGTGCAGGCGTGTTCACACAAAACACGTTGAACTGATGAACTTTCCTGAACTCTTTCATCAGATACGAAGGCGCGCAAACATAACCTATTTTCCAGCCAGTGATATGCAACAATTTCCCAAAAGAGCCAACTACGAAAGTTCGTTTTTTCAGCTCAGGATATTTGGCTAAAGTCAGATGAGGTTTTTCGTCAAAAGTGATGCTTTCGTAGACTTCATCGCTCAGAATAATGATGTTTGTGTTTTTTACAATCGCAATCAGTTCATCAATATCTTTTTGTTTTAAGATTTTTCCGGAAGGATTATTCGGGTTATTGATAATAATCATCTTGGTTTTTTCAGAAACCAGATTTTTGACTTCGTTCCAATTAATTTTGTAATCAGGATAAAGCATTTTGACATTTTTGACGATACCGCCATTCAGAATAATTGCAGGCTCGTAGCAATCGTAAGCAGGCTCGAAAATAATGACTTCATCATCCTTTTTTACAAATGCAGAAATAATCGTAAAAATCCCCTGAGTAGCTCCAGCCGTTACATTAATCTCAGAATCCGGATGGTAATCTGCTTGATATTGAAGATTGAATTTTCTTGAGATTTCTTCCCGCAGTTCCTTGATTCCAAACAAAGGTGCGTATTGATTATGACCTTGTTTTGCAAAATCACCGAGATATTGGATTAAATTTTCATCAGGCTGATAATCCGGAAATCCCTGAGAAAGATTAACTGCATTTTCCTGTTGTGCTAATAAGCTCATTTCTGTGAAAATCGTAGTTTTCACATCAGGAAGTTTGGAGTTGGGTAATCTGAAAGCCATTCTGATTGTAAAAATAAGTAATTATTACATTAAAAAATCAAAATAATGATTTTGTAAATTTGCAAAAAAATTTTTGTTGAAGCGTCTCATCTCCATTATCGGAACTACAGGAATCGGGAAAACCCGGTTGGCAATCGACTTGGCGAAACATCTCGATACCGAAATTATTTCATGTGACTCGCGCCAGTTCTATAAAGAAATGAAAATTGGAACAGCAATGCCCACCGATGAAGAGTTAGCTGAAGCGAAACATCATTTTGTGGCTAATCTTAGTGTCAACGATTATTATTCAATCGGTCAATATGAAGTTGATGCGCTGAAAAAACTTGATGAAATTTTCTCTCAAAAAGATGTCGCCATAATGGTCGGAGGTAGTGGGATGTATGAAAAAGCTGTTGTGGAAGGGATGAATGACTTGCCTGAAGCGGATGCTGAAAATCAACAAAAATTACTATCAATTTGGGAAAATGTAGGAATTGAAGCTTTGCAAAAATTGCTTGAAGAATTAGATCCTAATTATTTTTCAATTGTAGATAAAGACAATCCCAGACGTTTATTACGAGCTATTGATATCATCTGGCAAACCGGAAAAACCTACACCGAAAATCTTAGTGCACCAAAAGATAAAAGGAATTTTAAAACTATCCGAATCGGAATTGATGCGCCAAGAGAAGTCATTTATGAAAGAATCAATCTTCGTGTTGATAAAATGATAGAGAAAGGATTGCTGGAGGAAGTGAGAGGTTTGATTGCTGATAGAGACAGAGTGGCTCTACAAACGGTAGGATATTCAGAATTGTTCCGATATTTTGATGGAGAATGGGATTTGGATTTCGCTATCGAGGAAATCAAGAAAAATTCCCGTCGGTACGCCAAGCGACAAATCACGTGGAACAAAAAACTGGATAATGTAAATTGGGTCAACTATGATAATTCTCTGCAAGAAGCATTATCTTTGCTGGAAAAATTAAGTAATTCGGAGATTTAGTAATTTCTTAATCACAAAATATTTTAATCTTTTTAAATCAAACTTATGTCAAATACACCTTCAAATATGCTGGCTCTGGGAACAAAAGCTCCAGATTTCAAGCTTCCTAATCCTTCAAAAAATAATGAATTACAAAGCCTTGAATCTTTGAAAGGGAAAAAAGGAACTTTGGTTGTTTTTATGTGCAACCATTGTCCGTTCGTTCTTCATATTATTGATAAATTGGAGGAACTGTATGAAGATTACAAATCCCAGGGAATCGAGTTTATTGGGATTAATTCTAACGATGTTGAAAGATATCCTGCAGATTCTCCGGAGATGATGGTTGATTTTGTAGATGAAAGAAATATCAAATTTCCTTATTTATATGATGAATCACAAGATGTTGCAAAAGCTTTTGATGCGGCTTGTACGCCGGATTTTTACTTCTTTGATGAAAATCTAAGTTTAATTTATCGTGGTCAAATGGATGACTCTCGACCAGGAAATCAGAAGGAAATTACAGGTGAAGATTTGGTTGTAGCCTTTGAAAATCTTTTAGCTGGTGCGGAGCAGGAAGAGTTCCAGAGACCAAGTTTGGGTTGTAATATCAAATGGAAATAAAAAAAACCGGAACTAATTTCCGGTTTTTATTAAAGTTTATCGATGTAATTTTTAAGAAATCTTTTCTGAGATTCGAAAGCAATTTGATCCAAGTCAAGTTCAGAAGCTTTTATCCAAATGGCTTCGGATATTTCTGATTCCTCCAATTTAATTTCGAATTTTTCCTCAGTTTCATATAAAAAGAACATATCCAAAGTATTGTAATCAATATTTTTATAAGGATATATGTTCGGTTGGCTTCCCAGATATGTGAATTTGTCAGGGTTTATAATTAATCCCAATTCTTCATTCAGCTCTCGTTCACAGGTTTCTTCAGAACTTTCTTTCGGGTCTGTAAAACCACCTGGCAAATCCCATTTTCCTTTTCCCGGCTCTTGGTTCCGAACCGTGAAAAATAATTCATCTTTATGCTTTATAATGACTGCAACAGCTGCAGCAGTATTATGATATAGGATAAAATCACAATTGCTGCAGCTCCATTTGGTGATATTATTCCATAATAATTTTTCCTGACCGCATTTGGGACAGAATCTTAAATTTTCCATTGGATAAATTTAAGAAAAACTATGATGATACATTTCTGTTCCTTGGATGAAAATTCAGAATAACATCTCTTAATTCTTCTGTTTTCAAATGGGTATAGACCTGGGTTGTTGTAATACTGCTGTGCCCCAACATCTCCTGAATAAATCTCAGATCAGCTCCATTCTGTAACAAATGTGTTGCAAAGGAATGCCTGAAAGTGTGTGGAGAAATACTCTTGTTGATTCCGGCTTTCTGGGTCAATTCTTTGATAATTATAAAAACAATTACTCTGGACATATTGGTTCCCCTGCTATTCAGAAAAAGCACATCCTCGTGTTTTTTATTAATCTTTGTTTTATTTCTAACAGTCTGGATATAATCCTTGATAAAATCAGCTGTTGTTCTTGCAAGAGGAACTAATCTTGTTTTTTCACCCTTACCTTCAACGATAATAAAATTTTCTTTGAAATTGATATTTGATATTTTCAGGTCAACCAGCTCAGATACGCGCAGACCACAACCGTAAAGCACTTCCAGGATACATTGGTTTCTTTTTCCTGTGTCAGTATTAGAATCGATGCAGTTAATAATTCTGTTGATGTCTTCTTCACTAAGAGTATCCGGCAGATAAAGCCCTAATTTTGGACCTTCCAATAGGGTTGCAGGATTATCATCCCTGTATTCTTCTTCCAGAAGGAATTTAAAAAATGCCTTGATAGAAGAAATACCTCTGGCTTGTGATCTTTCACTGATTTTCTTTTTGGAAAGCTGATAGATGAACTCCTGAAGATTCTGATAAGTGATGTTTTGAGGAGAAACTTCTCCTAAGTCATTAATAGCAAAGTTCTCTAACTTTTTGATGTCTCTGATATACGCATCAAGTGTATTGTCGGAGAAACTTTTCTCAAATTTTAGAAAATTTGAGAAGTCTGTAATTTTTTCTGACCAATCCATATTTGTGTTTTTATTATTTAAGAATTTTTATTTTTTCATGTATAATTATATAATTCTTGTTCTGTGATATTTAAAATTTCAATCCCGGCATTTGTTAGAAATTCTAATCCGCTATCATCAGAATAGCCTGTCATATAGACAACTTTTCGGATTCCGGATTGCAAAATCAGCTTACTACACTCTTTGCAAGGTGACATTGTTATATATAACGTTGCATCTTTACAAGATTGTGTGCTGCTGGCTATTTTGAGTATCGCATTGGCTTCTGCATGTAGGACAAACCAGTTTGTTTTTCCATTTTCATCTTCACAATTATTTTCAAAGCCGGAAGGTGTTCCATTATATCCGTCAGAAATGATCATTCTGTCTTTTACGATAAGAGCCCCGACTTTTTTTCTTTTACAATAAGAAAGATTTGCCCATTCGGTTGCCATTTTCAAATAAGCAATGTCAAATTTATTATAATTCATTCTGCAAATCTAATTGAAAACCGGTTTTCTTTTTTCAATAAATGCAGAAACTCCTTCTTTGAAATCCTCCTGAGAAAATAATTCTCCAAAATAATTGATTTCGCTGTCCATGCCATTGTCATTTTCACTTGCATTAACGGCTTTGATTGCTTTTTCAATTCCTGCCGGAGAATTTTTAGCAATTTGTGAAGCCAGCTCAATCGATTTTGGAATTAGATCTTCCAAAGAAAAAACTTCATTGACCAATCCGATCGACTTCGCTTTCTCAGCAGAAATCATTTTGGCGGAAAAAATCATCTCATTCGCAATTCCCTTTCCAATCAGTTTTGGTAATCTCTGAGTTCCGCCATAACCGGGAATTAATCCTAAGGTTACTTCCGGTAAACCTAATTTTGCATTTTCAGAAGCATATCTGATATGACAGGACAAGGCCAGTTCCAGTCCGCCACCCAATGCAAAACCGTTGATCGCAGCAATGACCGGTTTGTTGAGGTTTTCTATCTTTTGGAAAACCAAATGTCCTCTTTTTGACAATTCCTTTGCCTGCTCTTGGCTGAAAGCTGAAAATTCTTTGATATCAGCACCGGCAACAAAAGATTTTTCTCCACTTCCAGTTATTATAACACAGTTTACCGTTTTTTCTGATGCTAAAAAATCAAATACGTTATCAAGATCATTGAAAACCTGTGCATTTAGAGCATTCAGACTATCTGGCCTGTTGATGGTTACAACTGCAATTTTATTATCTATTGTTAATTTTATACTTTCGTAATTCATTTAAAAAAGCAAATATATTTCTGTATCTAAGCGATATAAAAATCTAAGTTAGAAATTTGTGCAAAATAAACAAAATATTAATGAATATTTAACATTTTAATAAATATTTTTTAAATCAATCTTAAAATGATGGCTGAAAATTTAAACAAATTAATTGAAAAAACCTTTAAAACATACATTTTTGCCATTCTTTTATTTGCTGTTTCTTGCGGAAGCAGAAGTTCAGCTGGCAGCATTTCAGGATACAAATTCACGACAGTTTCTTATTATGCAGATAAATTTGATGGGAAGAAAACGGCAAGCGGAGAAATATACAGACATTCTAAAATGACAGGTGCTAACAAAATGCTGCCTTTTGGAACAAAAGTAGAAATTGTTAATATAGAAAATGATAAATCGGTCGTCATTACTATAAATGACAGAGGTCCGCTTAAGCCTTCCAGAGAATTTGATGTCAGCCAGGGTGCATTTAAAAAAATTGCGAACCTGAATGAAGGGATCATTAAGATTAAATACAGAATTCTTAAATAATATTGCTTTTTTCATAGGTGATAAATGTTAAGAAATGATTCATCACATAATATTTTAAAAATGTTTAAATTTGCAATGCTTTTGAAAAAGCAGACAAATAAAAATCTTAAAAAAACAACATCAAGACAATGAGTTACATTTCATTTATCGAAGCAAGACAGATTCTAGATTCCAGAGGGAATCCTACTATAGAAGTAGATGTTTTCACAGAAAACGGAGCAATGGGACGTGCAGCTGTACCTTCCGGTGCATCTACAGGTGAGCACGAAGCGGTAGAACTGAGAGACGGAGCGCCGGAATTCTTAGGAAAAGGGGTTTTGAAAGCCGTTGAAAATGTAAAAGAAGTTATCGCTCCGGAATTAATAGGTCTTCCCGTTTTCGAACAAAATCTGATTGATGCTATAATGATCGATCTTGATGGAACTTCTAATAAAGGAAAATTAGGTGCTAATGCAATTCTGGGTGTTTCTTTAGCCGCTGCAAAAGCTGCAGCAGCTGAATTAAGAATGCCTCTTTACAAATATGTTGGTGGTGTAAACGCTAACACGCTTCCTGTTCCAATGATGAACGTAATCAATGGTGGATCTCACTCAGATGCGCCAATCGCTTTTCAGGAATTTATGGTAATGCCAGTAAAGGCAGATTCTTTCTCTCATGCTTTGAGAAAAGGAACTGAGATCTTCCACAGCTTAAAATCAATTCTTCACGGTAGAGGCTTATCTACTGCTGTAGGTGACGAAGGTGGATTTGCGCCAACTTTCACAGGAACTGAAGATGCTTTGGATACTTTATTACAAGCTATCGAAAAAGCAGGATACAAGCCGGGTGATGATGTTATGATCGCTCTTGATTGTGCGGCTTCAGAATTCTATAAAGATGGAATCTATGATTACAGAAAATTCCAGACTCCGGATGCCGCTCAGTTTACAAGCAGTGAGCAGGTTTCTTATTTAGCAGAATTAGCAAACAAATACCCAATTATCTCTATCGAAGATGGTATGCAGGAAAACGACTGGGAAGGCTGGAAATTGTTGACTGAAAAAATCGGTGACAGAGTTCAGCTGGTTGGTGATGATTTGTTTGTGACTAATGTTGAAAGACTTTCCAGAGGTATCAAAGAAAATACAGCTAACTCTATCCTTGTAAAAGTTAACCAAATCGGTTCTCTTTCCGAAACAATGGCTGCAGTACAAATGGCCCAGCAAAACAAATATACAACAGTGATGTCCCACAGATCCGGTGAAACCGAAGATTCTACAATTGCGGATCTTGCGGTAGCTCAAAACTGTGGACAGATCAAAACAGGATCTGCTTCCAGATCGGACAGAATGGCGAAATACAACCAATTATTGAGGATTGAAGAAGCTCTTGGAGAAACTGCAATCTTCCCAGGTTTGGACGCGTTCAAAATCAAAAGATAATTTTTAACAAAAATTTATAATTTAAGGCATCTGGAGTTTTTCGGATGCTTTTTATTTTTTATTCGATTGAAAATCAAATTGTTAATATTATAGATTTTTAGTAAATAATTATTTTTCTTGTTTAATTATTGCTATTAATAGAATCGATTGTGAGATATGACTTTTGTCAGTTGAGCATTTATGGTTTAATTCTTATATTTAGCACATAAATTTTAAAAAAATGTCAGATAATAAAGTTATATTAAATTACGACGGGAAGAGTTTTGAATACCCAATCGTAGATAGTACTATCGGTGACAGAGGAATTGATATTTCCAAATTAAGAGATCAGACAGGGCTGATTACTTTGGATCTTGGTTACAAAAATACAGGTGCTACAATCAGTGAAATTACATACCTGGATGGTGATAAAGGAGAATTGTTCTACAGAGGTTATCCCATCGAGCAGATTGCTGAGAAGTCTAATTTTACGGAAGTAATGTACCTTTTGCTTCATGGTAATTTACCAACAAAAGATCAGTTCAGTAATTTTGAAACAGGTATCAAAAAATATAACTTCATTGCAGAAGAAATGAAAAGAATCATTGATGCTTTTCCTCGTTCTGCGCATCCAATGGGAGTTTTATCTGCATTGACATCTGCTCTTACTGCATTCAATCCAAAAGCTGTTGATGTAAAATCAAAAGAAGAAATGGACCTTGCTGCGGAACTGATGTTAGCAAAATTCTCTCATCTGTGTGCATGGACTTACAGAAAAACTCAAGGTCTGCCATTGAATCACGGTGACAACAATCTCAACTATGTTGAGAACTTCTATAAAATGGCTTTCAGACTTCCTTACGAGGATTTCGAAATTGATCCTGTTGTTGTAGAAGCCTTAGACAAATTATTGATTCTACACGCGGATCACGAGCAAAACTGCTCCACTTCTACTGTAAGAATGGTTGGTTCTGCCCACACAGGATTGTTCGCGTCTATATCTTCCGGTGTTTCTGCACTTTGGGGACCGCTCCACGGTGGTGCAAACCAGGCAGTTATCGAGATGCTTGAGTTAATTGAAAAAGATGGTGGCGATGTTTCCAAATATGTTGCAAAAGCGAAAGATAAAGAAGACAGCTTCCGATTGATGGGCTTTGGACACAGAGTTTACAAAAACTTTGACCCAAGAGCAAAGATCATCAAGAAAGCAGCTGACGATATCTTAGGAAAATTAGGAATCCAGGACAAAGCACTTGACATTGCGATGCAGTTGGAAAGAGTTGCTCTTGAGGATGATTATTTCGTAGAAAGAAAACTATATCCGAACGTAGATTTCTATTCAGGGATTATTTACAGAGCGTTGGGTATCCCAACAGAAATGTTTACTGTGATGTTCGCATTAGGAAGATTACCGGGATGGATTGCTCAGTGGAAAGAAATGAGACTGAAAGGCGACCCGATCGGAAGACCAAGACAGGTGTATCAAGGTGCAGAAAAGCGTGATTACGTGGACATTGCCAACAGATAAAAAATATAAAATTCAATTATAAAATCCTCGAAATTAATTTTTCGGGGATTTTTTTTCGGGAATATTGTAGTTAATCTGATAATTTCTCCAGCAATCGGGCTTTCGCAGGTGTTATTAACTAAAATAAAATATCCCTGATTTGAATCCTTTAATTATATTTGCCTGATTCTGAAATTATGAAATTAAATATCAAAAACGAAACCGGAAGACTGAAGTCCGTAGTGCTTGGACAGCCGAAATCAAATGGCCCTGTTCCTACTTTGGAAGAAAGTTACGATGCAAAATCCTATCATACTATCGAGAATAATATATATCCAAAAGAAGAAGATATTATCTTGGAAATGACGGAATTCGAAAAAGTGCTGAAGAAATATGATGTAGAGGTTTTCCGACCGAAAATCATCAAAGATTACAATCAGGTTTTCGCAAGAGACGTTGCTTTCGTAATTGAGGACAAAATGATTATTTCTAACATCATTCCCGATCGTGCAGATGAGCAGGAAGCTTACAGGCATATCATTGATAAAGTATCCTGGAGAAATATCATCAACCTGCCGGAAACAGCCCATATTGAAGGTGGAGATGTCATCGTCTGGAATGGATTTTTGTTTATCGGAACCAGCTACAGTCCGGATTACAGAAATTTGAAAACAGCCAGAACAAATGAATATGCTATCGAAATTCTGAAAGAATATTTCCCAAAAAAGAGAATCATCGACCTGGATTTGAGAAAAAACGATACAAAACCTTACGAAGGTATTCTTCATTTGGATTGTACGTTTAATATTGTTGGCGAAGACAAATGTATCATTTATAAAAACGGATTTGTTGATGAGTCTGACTATCAGTTGCTTTTGGATATTTTTGGAGAAGAAAATTGTTTCGAAGTCAACGATAGAGAAATGTTTGAGATGAACCCGAATATCTTCTCAATTGCTCCGGATGTTGTGGTTTCTGATAAAACTTTCACAAGACTAAATCATCATCTAAGAGACGAGTGGGGAATGACTGTGGAAGAAATTCCTTACCGCGAAATTTCTAAAATGGGCGGTCTGTTGAGGTGTTCAACTTTGCCTTTAGTTAGAGAATAATAATTAAGATCATTTCAAGCAAATAAAGCAAATTATGCTGGTTCTTCAAGATAATTTACTGAATCTGAAAAATTAGCGAGAGCCATAAATTTATATTTAAAGTAAATATGCAGACTACAGATACAGTTTTAATGATAGAACCCATTGCTTTCGGGTTCAACGAGCAGACGGCGGTTAATAATTATTTTCAGGTTCAACAGGAAGGGAATGTTCAGGATGAAGCTTTGAAAGAATTCAAAGCCTTTGTTGAAAAATTGAGAGCAAAAGGCATTAATGTCATTACCATAAAAGATACGCTTGACCCTAAAACGCCGGATTCAATTTTCCCGAATAACTGGGTGAGTTTTCACAGAGACGGGAAAGTAGTTCTTTACCCGATGTTTGCTGAAAACAGACGTTTGGAAAGACGCGAAGATATCATCAAACAAATCAAAGAGCAATTTACTATCAACGAAATCATCGATTATTCTGACATTGAAAAAGACAATAAATTCTTGGAAGGAACAGGAAGTATGATTTTTGACCACGATAATAAGATTGCTTACGGTTCGGTTTCGTTGAGATTGGATGAAGATTTGTTTAGAAAATTCTGTAGCGAGTTTGGATTCAAGCCTGTTGTTTTTCATTCTTATCAAACGGCTGGTGAAGAAAGATTACCAATTTATCATACCAATGTGATGATGTGCGTTGCGGACAGGTTTGTAGTGATTTGCTTAGATTGTATAGATAACGAACTGGAAAGGGAAAAAGTTATTGAAACGATTAAAAACTCGGGAAAAGAATTAATAGAAATCTCCGAAGACCAAATGCAACATTTCGCAGGCAATATGCTTCAGGTTCAGAATAATTCTGGAGAGAAGTTTTTAGTAATGAGCCAAAGCGCCTACAAATCTTTAAAGCCAGAACAAGTTTCTGCCATTGAGAAATACTGTGAAATTATTTACTCCGATTTGGAAGTGATAGAAACCAACGGCGGCGGAAGTGCCAGATGTATGTTGGCTGAGGTTTTCTTGCCGAAGAAATAAAATCTTTTTAATAGAAATAAAAAATCCCGAAGACGTTCTTCGGGATTTCTTTTGAAAATAATGATTTGATAAGAAAATATAATGTATGTTATCTGGTGCGGTTTTTAATGTCTTTGTCTGCGCTGCTGATATCCCGGATTTTCTGAACTTTTTTGTTCCCGAAATTATAAGTGACGCTGAAGTTCAGACCTTGGTTATATTGATTTTGATTGATGTAGTTGAAGTTGCCATTGTCCTGATAATCGGTAATCACCACTTTATTCGTTTTCAGAATATCATAGATTTCCAGGGCAAAAGTCCAGTCGTTCCAGACTTTTTTGATGTTGGCGTCCAGGCTCATGAGAGATTTCAGCCTTCCCAATTCGATTTGTTGGTTATCAACATACCAATAGTTCACGCCTAAAAACCAGGTTTTGTTTTTGTCTAGTCTCACAGTATTGTTGGTTTGAATCAATAAGCTGTTAGATTTGATTTTGTTGACATAATCCGGGAAAACGTCACCGGTAATCGGGTCTGTATTCAGGAAACCGTTGTTTACATTTCGCTGCATTCCGATATTGAAATTGGAGGTCAGATATTGTTTGAAGAACGATTTTTGCATCCCGATCATCGCGGACATCTCTTGCTTGTCTCCGAAGTTGGTTCTGATGTATCTTAGCTCTTTATAATTTATTCCATCTTTCACAATCTCTCTTTGTAAAGGGACTTGTGTAATCACATTTTTCGTAAATGAGTGATTGATGATCAGGAAATAAGAATTCTTGAACATATAAGTGAACTCATTGGTGTAAACCGAAGACGCTTTCACAAAAGGGTTATTCTGAGTATAATTAACATCTGTCAGTATATTTTTAACGGGATTCAGTTCCCAGAAACTGGGCCTTCTCATTCGGCTGGAAAAAGCGTAAGAGATGTTATTATTATCATTGATAGCATAATTAAGGCTTACATAAGGAAGAAAATTGTTATAATTTCTTTCAATATTTCTGAGAGATTCGTTTTTTGTATTGTCTGATTTACCGACACTATTCGTAATCTCGTATCTGCTACCGATTTTTCCCGAAAACTTATCTGAAAATTTCTTTTCCAATGTCAGATAGACTCCGTAGATATTTTCGTCATATATAAAATGATTCGGATTTTCTTTTGGATTGTCGATTCTTACGCCGTTTTCGAACAGTTCGGCAGGATTACCGCTGGCATCAAAAACAGTTGTAGTGCTTTGCGTATCGTTGTCGGTTTTTGTCTTGTTAAAGTTTCCTCCAACCGAAACAGTGAAATCATTTTTAAATTTCTTGATATAATCGCCCAAGAAAGAAAAATTATTGATAACCTGGGGTGTGCTTTGTTTAATTTCAATGGTTGGATATTGACTTAAGTTTTGAAATATATCGGAGTCAAAAGTTTTGTTGTCCGCATTTTGAAAACGTTTGTAGTTGAGATAGGCTGCATTCAGATTTAATTTGCTTCCCAATGTGTCAGTTTTCCATTCATAATTCAGGTTCAGGGAATTATTGTAAGAACGGGCATTTTCCAGGTTTTTAGTATAATTATATTTAGTAGGTAATGCTACATCTGCATCATTTTTTGAATTAATGGTATTGAATAAATTGGATGTAGAACCATAACTTCTGTTCGCCCAGGAATTCCAGGTCAAAGCAAGATTACTATTGTCATTTAATTGATAATCGATATTCAGATAACCACCTAAGTTTTTGTTGGGATCGGTTACTCGTCCTTCCGACTGATTGCTAGCTTTATCATTCCCGTTTCTCAGGATATAATATTGCTCCTGGATGTTTTCGCTGGTGTTGATATTCGCGCTGATTCCCAATTTATCTTTCCTGTAGTTGAGCGAAACACCGGCGTAAGTGGAGTTGTAATAATTTTGTGAATTTCCCATTCTCATATTGCCATTCAGTCCGTCGGTCATTTTTTTCTTTAAAACAATATTGATAATTCCGTCAGAAGATTCTACCTGATATTCACTTCCTGGAAGCGTAATCACTTCGATTTTCTGAATATTTTCTGCCGGAGTATTTTTCAAAAACTGAGTTAGAGATTCCGCATCCATATTGGTTTTTCTGCCGTTGATATAGATGACGGCATTGTTTTTTCCAATGATTTTCAGAGTTTTATCATCAGTCGAAGAAACAAGCGGCGTTTGCTTCAACAAACTGAATGCTGTATTACCTTTTGCGACAGGTGAAGCAGCTACATCATAAACAAATCGGTCGCTTTGTTTTTTGAAAACTTGTTTGGTTAAGGTAACAGCTTCTATACTTTTTGTTTCAGCAGAATCTTTTTTAGGTGTTTCCTGAGCATAGATCAATCCTGAGAAAAATATGGCAGCGATGAGAGTTTTCGTTTTCATAATTTTATTTTTTGAGAGTAATAGTTTATTTTTTTTTCTTGATTAAGTTCTGGAGCGAATCACATCGTTAGCCGATTTCACTTCTCTTGCTTTTTTCAATTTTTGATTCCCGAAGTTGTAGGTTACGTTGATGTTCAGTTCTCTTCGGTATTGGAAATTTCTTACAGTGTTGTAGCTTCCTTTAGCTTGTATTGTTCTTATATCATCGATATTCTGATTAAAGATGTCATTGAACTCAACCAGGAATGTGAAATTTCCCATAATTTTCTTGATGTTTACGTCAAAACTCTGTTGTGTGTAGAGTTTTCCCATTTCCACTTCTCTTGTCGGCATCAGCCAGTAATTAACGCCCAGATACCAGTCTTTTTTCGGGGATAATCTTATCATATTGTTGGCCTGAAAGAAAGTGTTCAAGGTTTTCACATCGATAATGAATGGCTCTAATGTTTCTGTGTCTCCTGGAAGTAGTTGCGAAGTTGGGTCATTTGTTACACCACCTTTGAAAGTCGCATACTCGAAGTTGGCGGAGTAGTTGGTTGTCCAGATATCGCCAAACCAGCCTTTGTTCATCCCTAGAGTCAATCCAATCTGCTTATTGTTGCCATAATTGGTTCTGATGTATCTTAGGAATTCGGATGTGATTTTTATTGGATTTCCGTCTGCATCATATGTAGGATTTCCATTTTCGTCTCTTACAAGTTTTGTTTCAACTCCTTGCAAAGGCAATTGTCCATAAGCATTTTCAGCATAATTGAAACTTACATTCGCATAAAATGCATTCTTATACATGTAGTTGATTTCCTGATTATAATTCTTGGAAGCTTGCATAAAAGGATTGTTCTGAATATAATTGGTCGGTGTAAAGTACGTTCTGGAAGGATTCAGTTGTCCAAATCCAGGTCTTCTCACCCGGCTGGAAAAGCTGTAACTGATGTTGTTGTTTTCATTGATGGCATAGTTCAATGTGGCGTAAGGCAAAAGATTGTTATAATTTCTTTCAAAACCGATGTCGGATTTTCCTACAACATCACCTGTGCTCAATGTGGCTTCGAATCTTGTTCCGATTTTTCCTGAGAATTTGTCAGAGAATTTTTTCTCGAAAGTCGCATAAGCGCCGATGATATTTTCTTTATAGATAAAGTGATTGGAAAGCGTGTTATTGGTCACGAATTGTGTTCCGTTAAAATCATTTTGTCTTGTATCGCTGTCTGTGTTGGTGTAGTTATAGCTGCTTCCGATAGCAAACGTACTTTCATTCTTGAATTTTTTAATATAATCGATATTTGCAGCGTAGTTGTTGATGATTTGAGGAACAGCCTGCTGGAATGCGCTGTAAGAACCATTAGGTTTTAGTGGGAAAGATTCGCCCAGACTCACTTTGTCCCTGTTGAACCATAAATAGGAAACGTTTGAACTCAATTTACTGCCCAGCGTATCAGTTTTGATTTCATAATTCAGGTTGAAGTTATGATTTCTGGTCTGCGCATCTTCCTGGTTAATTGTTCTGTTGGACAACACGCCGTTTTCAAAATTCGTCATATCCAAAACAGACCCGAAGCTCTTGTTGTAGCGCATATTGTAGCTGAAACCAAGACTTTGTTTTTTGTTGATTTCATAATCGATATTCACACTTCCGCCGTAGTTTTTGTTCGGGTCATCCATTGTTCCGAAAGAATTATTCTGGAAAGTGTCATTTCCGTTGGTCAACGTATATTTTTCTCTTTCTCTCCAGCTTCCCATATTGAAGTTGGTGCTGAACGACCATTTGTTTTGTCTTGCATTAAGCGCAATTCCGGACGAGGGATTATTATAGAAAGTCTGGCTGTTGTTCATTTTCAAAGTTCCGTTGTAGCCATTCGTTTTGCTTTTTTTCATTACGATGTTGATGACGCCTTCATTTGCTTCCACTTGGAACTCACTTCCAGGAACAGTTACGACCTCGATTCTTTGGATGTTTTCGGATGGCGTATTTTTTAGCATTTCCGTAATGGCTTCTGCATCCATCAGCGTTCTTTTGCCATTGATGTAAAAAACCACGTTGGACTTTCCCATTATTTTGAAAGTTTTTCCGTCTGTGCTGGACAACATTGGCGTCTGCTGAAGAAGATTGAAAGAATTGGTTCCCTTTGCAACAGGAGAGGAAGCCACATCGTAAACAAACCTGTCGGATTTTTTCACGAAAACTTTCTTGCTAAGCTTCACTTCTTCTATCGTTTTTGTCTCTTCCGTTTTTTTCTGGGTCTGTTGCGCAGAAATCATTCCTGAGAAAAAAATAACTGCAATTAGGATTTTGGCTTTCATAATACTTGGTTTTAGTAAAGTAGTTTGTAGTTTATAATAATTTACATTGCAAAGATATGTATTATTTTAAGTATTATGCAATACAAAGTAGTAAATAAAATTGTTTATTGTTTTTAATATATTGATTTTCAGAGATAAAATTTTTTGGTTGATTTATTATTAAGACAATTTTTGATAATGATTTATTACATCATTTATCAAAAAAATATAAAAAAACCTTTGCAATATGTGCAAAGGCTTGATTGTTAAGCATTCAAAATCTGAATTTTTGTCAGATTAAAATGGCATTTGGATTTTCAAATTCTTCTTTCTTTTCAAAATGGGAAAGACTTGATAAAGTTGAATTTGCAATTTGTTCAAGCGCTTCCTGAGTGAAAAAAGCCTGATGTGCAGTTACTAAAACGTTTGGGAAACTCATCAGACGCTGGATTGTATCATCCTCAATAATCGTATGAGAAAGATCCCGGAAAAATAGTTTGTCTTCCTGTTCATAGACATCGATGCCGAGGTAACCGATATGTTTGGATTTCAAACCATTGATAACAGCTTTTGTATCGATTAGTCCACCACGACTAGTGTTGATTAGCATCACATCTGGTTTCATTTTTTGGATAGAATTTTCATTGATCAAATGATGGGTAGATTCCATTAGTGGACAATGAAGTGAAACGATATCAGATTCGGAAAGTAATTGTTGTTGTGGAACATATTCGATTCCGAGGTCTTTAAGTTCCTGATTTTCTGTAATATCATAAGCTAAAACTCTTGCTCCAAATCCTTTCGCAATTTTTGCAAAAGCAGCACCAATATTTCCGGTACCGATAACGCCGATTGTCTTCTGATAAAGATTGAAACCCATCAATCCATTCAGAGCAAAATTCTGTTCACGAACTCTGTTATAAGCTTTATGAGTTTTTCTGTTAAGCGTAAGAATCATTGCCATTGCGTGTTCTGCAACGGCTTCGGGAGAATAAGCCGGAACCCGGCTGACTCTCAAACCAAGACGTTTAGCGGCTTCCAAATCCACATTGTTGAAACCTGCACATCGCATCGCAACATATTTAACGCCTTTTTTTGCCAGAAACTCTAGAACTTCAGCATCAAGCTTGTCATTCACAAAGGCACAAACTGCGTCGGTATTTTCGATAAGATTAAGAACGTGCGGACCAAGATGGGTCTCAAAATAATCTAGCTCAAAATTGAATTTTTTATTCGCTTTATCAAAAAATTCTTTGTCGTAGGGTTTAGAAGAGAAGAAAGTGATTTTCATATTTTAAAGTTATTATGATTTAGTTTTTTAACTACAAAAGTCACATAAGATTTTTATCTTTCTGCTTATAAAAAGTACAAATTAGTTTTATTAGACATCTCCTTTTTCTGCTCTTTATATCAATGTGAGTTTAAATTTAATTCATTCCTTTTGTGACTTTTGTGGTTAATGAATTTTAGATAATTCTTAATTGCAATTCGTTACTCAACCCGATTTTTTCGGGCTAACTTTTTATCAACCCAAATCGTTGCGAAAGGGAAGAAAGCACCCATCAATGCAAAGATAAAATCCTCATCATCCCAATCGTATATTTTTCTAATCGCGGGAAGAAAGATAAGATAAAGTGTGAAAAAAAGTCCATGGATACTCCCAATAGTACTGATGTAAATAATGGCGAAAATATTTTCCGGCTCAACCCGAATCCAAATCATGGCGGAAAATAATAAAAGCCACGAAATAGCTTCTGCAAAACAAATCTGCTTAAACCAATTGATAAGTTTTTCTTCCGGATATTTTGAGTAATATTTTTCTATAAAGTTCATCTTTTTACTTTTTCAGATTTCAGGATTTTTGATAAAGTCAGGTTGTAATTTTTATCGTATTCCAAGTCTTTCCCATTGTCATCTTCGCCGTCTTCTACAATATAGCCAAAATCTTTGATTTTATCGCCTTCGATTTTATAAAAACGCGTCCAGTTTCTGCCAGACATCACAAGACAATCGATGAGGTTATATTTCTCCAGGTAATTTGGATTTTTGATTTTCTCGAAGCCTTCTATTTTCCTTAGTTTCTGATTCTTGAAATCGACAATAAAAAGATGGTAAGTCTCATTACTCCTAACATCTGTAGTATTTTCAATTAGAATATCTTTGATTCCATCCCCATTGAAATCAGTAAACTCGACATTTTGAAATTGACTGTACAACTTTTCCTGATGAATAATTTTTTTCTTTCCGTTGATTTTTTTTGAAAAAGTAAAGAGTACATTGAATTGGCTTTCATCTTTCGGGTCAAATTCCAAAGAAACGAGATAACCTTTTTTACTGAAAATTGAATCACAGTTTATTTTAATAAGCTCTTTGTTTTGAGCAAAAAGTAATGTTTGAAATATTGAAAAAACAGAGAGAAGAAGAGCGCTTTTCATTCAAAATTATTTATAAAATGAAGAACCGTCAAGATATTCAAAAACCTCTGGTGGAAGCATCGGCCGCACATTTTTACCCTCCTTAATCATATTTCGGATTTCCGTCGCAGAAAGTTCTATAACAGGTGCTTTGATGAGCGAAATATTGTCGTGCTGCAAATAGTCCTTGTCTTTTTTGTCTTCTCCGAAAATTCTGGGATAAACAATGATCTGGTGATTTTTTAAGAGCAATTCATAGTTTTTCCATTTATGAAGGCTTCCCAGATTGTCTTCGCCCATTATCAAAGAGAAAGAATAATCCGGATATTTTTCCTGAAGATAAGTTAACGTATCAATCGTGTAACTTGGTGTTGGCAAAGAAAACTCTACATTGGAAGCACGCATTTTCGGATAATTTTTGATGGCCAGTTGAACCATGTCCAATCGATTGTGATCTTTCAGCAAAGATTTTTTATCCTTGAATGGATTTTGCGGACTCACCACAAACCACAATTCTTCCATATCAGAATTCTCCAAAATATAATTCCCGAGAATCAGATGTCCAATATGAATCGGGTTGAATGAGCCGAAAAATAGACCGATTTTTTTGCGTTTTTCCAAGATAGAATAGTCGTTTTTTACTTTTCAAATTTAAAAATTATAATTGAAATCGAATTCTAAGTCAAATCATTAATTTTCTCATTGGTCATTTAATAGTCAATAATTTATGATTATTTTTGCAACAAACATAATTGATGAGAAAAATTCTACTTTTTCTGATGATCATTTCTGTCATCTTGATTTCTGCGCAATCTGCGGTGGATTCTCTATTGACGGTTCTTAAAAAAGAAAAAAATCCAAACCATATTGCGGCTTTACAAAATCAGATTTCGGATGCTTATAAACATTCGGATCCTGAGCAGATGCAGAAATTTGCATTGTTGGCACTTACAAACTCCAGGAAAAATAAAAATATTTATCAGCAATCAGTTGCTTATCAGAATATTGGTGTTTCATTTTTGATTTATGGTGATTATAAAAAGGCCTTACAGAATTTTGATTCATCGGAAAAGATTCTTTTAAAAATCAATTCTGAAAAAAAAGAAATCAAGGAAACATTAGCCAAAACGTTTGGAAGCAAAGGCGTTGTTTATTCTCAACAGAACAATTATGCTGCGGCGTTGGAAAATGATTTCCAGGCTTTGAAAATCTATGAAGAAAACAAAAATAATCTCCAGACTTCAAAGCTTTATAACAATATTGGAGTTATTTATAAGTCTATTGATGATCAAGAAAAAGCATTAGAATATTTTCTGAAAGCTAACCAGACTTCCAGGAAAATTAACCCAGAAACTTTTGCTGCAAGTGCTTCTAACATTGGATTGATTTATTTGTTTCAGAATAAGCTGGAGCAGGCGAAAAAGTATTTTGACGAGAGTCTAAAATCTTACCAGGAAAATGAGAATCCGCGTGGTTTAGGAGAACTTTATAACAGTTATTCTCAGTATTACATTCGTAAAAATCAGAAAAAAGAAGCTAAAAATAGTCTTCAAAAAGCGGAAGAAGAATTTTTATCGGTTGACGATAAGTTTGGGTTATCTGACACTTATATGTTTCTGGCTCAGATTTATTTTGATGAGAAAGAACTTGAAAAGTCACTCCAGTTTTCCAACAAAAGTCTTGAACTTGCTAAAGAACTGGATTTGACAGAAGCCCAAATGAACGCCGAAAAATTACTTTCTCAAATCTATGATCAAAAAGAAGATCAGAAGTTGGCTCTGTATCATCTTAAGAATTATGATATCGAGAAAGAAAAATTTGACGCTGTTAAAAATGAGCAGCAACGTCTAAAAACGGAACTCAATTTTCAATATGAAAAACAGCAGTTGGAAAAAAGAGAAAATGCAAGCAGGGAAAGGCTGAAATGGATTTTTACGGTTCTAATAATCGGGTTACTTTTACTCGGATTGTTTCTTTTTTACAGAAATAAGGAAAAGCAAAAAACCTTGCTTCTACAAAAACAACTGACAGAGTTTGAACATAAAGCGCTGCATCTGCAGATGAATCCTCATTTTGTTTTTAATTGTCTGGCAGCAATCTCGGCATTTGTGATTCAAAACGGAAAAGATGAAGCGATTCGTTATCTGGCGAAGTTTTCGAAATTGATGAGACTGACGTTGGAATTTTCGAAAGAATCCAGTATTACTCTAGATAAAGAAATCGAAGCACTTCAAAATTATCTTGAACTGGAGCAATTGCGGTTTAATAACAAATTCGATTTTAACATTTCCAAAGAATCCAATATCGAAGATGATACTGCGATTCCTTCTTTGCTTCTGCAGCCTTATGTGGAAAATGCAATCATCCACGGTGTAGTTCCTTTAGAAGATAAAGGTTTCATCAATATTATTTTCCGTCAAATTGAGGATCAGCTGATTTGCATCATCACAGATAATGGTGTAGGGATAGAACAATCGAAGAAAAATAAAGAAACATTTGTCAACGCTCATAAGTCTATGGCAATGGAAATTTCTAAAAAGCGATTGGAAACTCTGGAGCAACTGGAAAACAAAAAAATAGAACTGAGTATCACAGAAATAAGAGATAACGAGAAGATTTTGGGAACTCAGATTTTGATAAAATTACCATTAGAATTCATAGAAAAATGATAACAGCTGTTTTAATAGACGATGATCATAATCTCCGAAATGGGATGAAGGCAATGCTGGCTCTTTATGCTCCTGAAATCAATATTTTAGGCGAAGCTGACAGCGTGAAAACCGGAACTAAACTGATCGAAGAAATTAACCCTGATATTGTTTTTCTGGATATTATGATGAACGATGGTTCCGGCTTTGATATTCTGGAACGGCTCAACAAAAAGTACGGAAAAATCTCTTCTCATATTGTTTTTGTAACAGCGCACGAAAAATTTGCTATAAAAGCGTTTCGTTTCAGTGCTTTAGATTTTCTTCTGAAACCGATTGATCCTGAAGAGTTACAAGGTGTCATCCGGAAAATTAAAAATATTACAGATAACAGTTCTGAAAATAAAACGATAGAACTTTTGTTGGAAAATATCTCGAAGAAAGCAGATAGTTTCAAAAAAATTGCCTTGTCAACGTCGGATGGAATTCATTTGTTTGAGATTAAGGATATTATCCGCTGTGAGTCTGTTGATAACTACACCAAATTCCATTTCAAAAATCACAAGACAGTCCTGATTTCCAAAACATTGAAAGAATATGAGGAATTGTTATCTGATCAGGGTTTTGAACGGATTCACCAGTCACATCTCATCAATCTGAATGAACTGAAATCTTATATCAAAAAAGATGGCGGATTTGTAATAATGTCTGATAATACACAAGTGCCTGTTTCTCAAAGGAAAAAAGAACGATTACAGGAAGTTATCGGAAGGTTGTAATTCTAACCCAAACCTTCCGAATTCTAAATGTAACAAACATAATGTAATGATAAAAAGTAAATTTAAACCCTGAAAGCACAAATGATGAAAACAAAATTATTCTTGATAATGATGATTCTCTTTTCTTTGGGAATCAGATCACAAAACATCAATTTCCCGGATGCGAATTTTAAGGCTGTATTACTGTCCTCTTCTTCTGGTAATACTATTGCAAAGAATCTAAGTGGTAATTATTTTGCTATAGATGCCGACGGAGATGGGGAGATTAGTATTACTGAAGCAGAATCTGTAAGTGAAATCTTGTTATTACCAAAAATGATTGATTTTGGAGGAGGATATCAAGAACCAGATTTCAATGAGTTGGATCCCATTATGGATTATCAGGGAATTAATAGTTTTTCAAATGCAACAACAATTAGTTTGCATAGAATAGCAGTTCCATTAGCAGGATTAGATATCTCTGGCTTGGCTCATTTGAAGAAATTTTCTGTAATTTTTTATAATTCTGACCCTGCAAAAGTATCCCTGGCTAATCTTCCTAATCTCGAGTCGCTCAATCTTTCAGGTATCGAGCTTGCGGACGGCAACATTATCCCACAGCTCAAAAACCTTAGCTTGAGTTATGGTGTTTCTGCGAATAATTTATTTTTGGATAAGATTCAGAATGCTGATTTGCTGGAGTATATCACACTAACAAGTGTCAGTCCTTATTTTGATCCATCTGATGAACTGATTCTCAGTAATCATACCAATCTTAAGTCGGTTTATATTTCTAATATTAAATTTAGCAATATCAATCTTAGTCAATGTAATCAGCTGAAATCGGTTTCAATAAAAGGAAATTTTTCTTCCTTTAATCCTTTGCAGATTGGTACAATTGATGTCAGTGATTGTCCAATGCTAACAGACTTAGATTTAGATAGCAATAATTCAACAGGTAATCATTCTGGTGTAAGTACAGTTATTGCTAATAATTGTTCGAGTCTTGTAACAATAAAATGTAGCTCGTGGTTTTTGCAAGCGTTACAAGCTATCAATTGTCCCTTGCTGAGTGTGATAGATTTATATGCCTGCAATGCTATGGATCTAGGCCAAGTTCCCAATCTAAAAAATATTTCTGTCCAAAGATTTAAAGGAGACTCTTTTGATGCCACAGCAGCAACCAATTTGGAAGTATTAAATCTTGATTATTTTAATTACTCAACGAGTCCATTTGTTAATGCATTTGGATCTTTGAAGAATCTTACGGTTAAAAATAATGCGTTTCTGAAAAATCTGAGTTTAAATAACCAACCCATCTCTGATTTGGATATCAGTGGAATGCAATCTTTAGAAACACTTTCTGCAAGTGTAGGCTTTAGTTTTGGAGCAGATCCTCAACCTGATTTTTCTACTGATTTTATGCATCATTTGAATGCGGAAAATTGTACTTCATTAGAATATGTTATATTAGATAAACAATCTGGGTTAGTTGATGCAAATTTTAAAAATTGCAGTTCTCTAAAACAATTTTTATTTCAGCCCGCTCCTGGTTATGACACAGCTATTGAAAAGCTTAATTTTGAAAATTGCTCTTCTATTACGGCAATAGTAGCAGACGAAACTGAACTAAAAGATTTGAATATTAAAAATTGTTCCAATTTGAAAAACTTGAGTGTTGGTGGAAATAATCTGGAAACTTTGATTTTTGTAAATACTCCTAAAATTGAAAATCTTAATATTGGTAGTAGCAAATTATCAACAATAGATGTGTCTTCACTTGAAAATCTCAAAATGATATATTGTCCGGATTCAAAATTTTCAATTTTAGATTTTTCTCAAAATAAAAAATTAGAGGTCGTGACCTTAATGGATAACCCTAATCTGGAAACACTTTTTATCAAGAATGGTAAACATCAATATATTGATGGATTAGAAGGCGCATTTAACAATACAAACATCAAATATATCTGTGGAGACGATTCTGAAATTGAAGAAATAAAAACAAATTTAGCACTTGCAGGAATAAATGCTAACGTTAACTCTTACTGCTCATTCACACCAGGCGGAAATTACAATACTATTTCAGGAACAGCAAAAATTGATACTGATAACAACGGCTGTGATTCTACGGATAACCCATTCGAATATTTAAAATTGAAAATCGATGATGGAACTAATATAGGCGAAACTTTTGTCCAAAATGATGGGAAATATGAGTTTTATACACAAGCAGGTAATTTTAATATAGTTGCACTTGCAGAAAACCCAACCCTGTTCACGGTATCTCCAGCTAATTTTTCTACCACTTTTGCGGACAATAACAATAATGTCTTTACTCAGGATATTTGTGTAACAGCTAACGGAAGCCAGAATGATGCAGAAGTAGTGATTGCACCGCTGACTAGTGCAAGACCAGGGTTCGATGCTGTTTACAATTTGGTATGGAGAAACAAGGGAAACACGACTTTATCCGGAAAAGTAATTCTGAATTATGACTCCAATAAGATGACTTTCCAGAGCAGTTCTTTACCTTATTCTATATTGAGCAACGGATCGATAGAGTTTAGTTATACTGACCTGAAACCATTTGCTAACACCGCTTCGGAAATTACATTTAAGATCAATACACCAACGGATTCAACTAATCCTGTGAATATGGGAGATGTACTGGCTTTTAATGCGCAGATTACGCCAACTAATACAGACGTCACGCCGGAAGACAATCTTTTTAGTTTTAATCATACTGTCGTTAACTCTTTTGATCCCAATGATATTGTTTGTTTGGAAGGAGAAACGGTTCCTGTATCAACGGTAGGAAAATATATGCACTATGTCATCAATTTTGAAAACACAGGAAATGCAGAGGCGGAGAATATTGTAGTGAAAATGGAAGTAGATCCAAATGAATTCGATATTAATACATTACAATTGCAAAATGCTTCAGCAAGTGTTGATACAAAAATCGTTGGAAACCAGGTAGAATTCGCATTCAAAAAAATAAAATTGCAAAGCGGAGGTCATGGCAATGTGTTGTTAAAAATAAGATCCAAGTCAGATCTTGTCGAAGGTGATACAGTTAATAACGTGGCAGAGATCTATTTTGATTACAATTTCCCGATTGAAACCAATGATTATGTAACGACTATTTATAGTGCAAGTGATGTTCTTGCTGCTAAAATCAACTATTCGGCATCCAATTTCAGTCAAAATAATTATCCAATTAACTTCGATGCAAGCCTTAGTACAGGTAATATTGCAGGTTATCAATGGGAGTTTTTAGGTAATCCATCAATCAGTTCAAGTACAGATGTAAAACCTGTGGTTACGTATAACACACCAGGAAATTACACAGCGAAATTGACTGTTTTTGATTCCAATGGAGCGTCTTCTTCACAGACAATTACTTTCAGCGTTGGAGGAAATGTCGCAGATTTGTCAACCGGTAAAAATTCTGAAAATAACTTCATAGCAATTGATGCAGATGAAGATGACTGGAAAGGTTATGATATCAATGGAACCGAAATTACTCCTAAAGTTAGACATACCTACACAGGCTGGAGCTATGCAGATCTTGCAAATGGGCAGAACAGCCAATGGATTACCCTCAACAATTTGGAAGGTTATTATACGTATAAGAGCAGAGAATTTACAATTCCTGATAATGCAACAGATGCTAAGTTGAATCTAAGATCATTATCATTCGTAAGAAACTGGACATATCTTGTAAAAGTAAATGCTGACGGAAGTGAGACTGAAACCGAAATCACAAAAACACAATGGATGAATGATGGTTTCAAAGGCTGGTTGAACAACAGAAGTCCCAAAGTAAATAATTACTCTTTGTCTCCGGGAAGATATTACATTAAGGTGTTTTTGTATTCCAATAACAATTTGTTGAGACAATCCATAGATGTGAATGCAATTGTGTCCTGTTCGGAAGGATTGATATTTGCCAATAAAATGGTTCAGAAACAACCAACTTTGGATGCTGGGAATCTTAATGATACGGAGATGAAAGTTTACCCAATTCCAACCAAAGGATTGATTAACATTATTTCTGATGAAAAAATTAATACTGTTGAAGTTTATGATTTGACCGGAAGAATTATACAGAAGCAACTATATAATTTGCCTTCAAAAGAATCTAAAATAAATATTAACTCTCCAAAAGGCATTTATTATCTGAAAATAAAAACCAATAAAGGAGTTTCAATAAAGAAAATCATTAAGGAGTAAAATAAAATCCCGTCTCGAAATGAGGCGGGATATTTTTTTAGTCATGAAACTTTACATCTCTAATATTCAGAAAGTGAGAAACATTGCCTTTCCAATGATTTTCTTCGATGGTGAATGCTAGATCAAATGTTTTTGTTTTAAAATCTTCTGCAAACTCGCCGAATCGGAAGCCTACACATTCGATATTCCTTCCGGTAGTCGGTTGCAGAATATTGAATTTCAGATGTGAGCTTTCTTTTCCCATTAACCTTACATAACCGTTTACTTTTACATTTTTAAGAACCAGAATAGGCTTCATATTCTGAGGACCAAAAGGGGCTAGCTTTCTGTGAAAATTAAAAAATTCGCGGTTCAGATCTTCAGGTTTCACAATGCTGTCAATATAGATAGAAGGTTCTTTCTGATGATCCTGAATGTTGTTTTTTACAAAATCTTCAAAACGTTCTTTAAACTCTTCAAAGAATTCTTTTTCCATAGAAAGTCCGGCTGCGGCCTGGTGTCCTCCGAATTTCATGAAAAGATCAGAACAAAATTCCAAAGCTTTATGAATGTCAAAATCAGAAACCGATCTTGCGGACGCTACCAATTCTCCATTATTCCCTTCGGTAAACACCAAAGTTGGTTTGTAGTAAGTTTCAATAAGACGGGAAGCTACAATCCCAATAACGCCTTTGTTCCAGCTCGGATCATAAACGATGGTGGAAAAACGTTCGGTTTTCTGCAGTTCCAAAACCTGGGTCATTGCCGATTGTGTGATGGTGATATCCATCTCTCGTCGTTCATCATTCAGATTGATGATCTCATCAACAATTTGCTGAGCTTGTTTCAGATTATTAGAAATCATTAATTCCACCGAAGCCTTGGCGTGCGAGATTCTTCCCGCAGCATTGATTTTTGGGGCAATATCAAAAACGATATTTGAGATTTCGAAGTGCGCTAATTTCTCTTCAGGAATTAAAAGCCTTAAACCGAATTTTCTTGTTTTTCTAAGGAATTTAAGGCCTTGCATTGCCAAAACACGGTTTTCGCCTGTCATTGCAACAATGTCAGAAGCGATACTGATGGCCAAAAGATCCGTCAATTCGAATAATTCGTTTTCCGGGATTTTATAAATGGTGTTAAGGCCCTGGCAAAGTTTAAAACCAACGCCACAGCCACTCAGCTCCTTATAAGGATAACGACAGTCTTTTCTCTTAGGATCAAGAACTGCGACTGCATTCGGAAGTTTTTCTCCGGGTAGGTGGTGGTCACAAATAATGAAATCGACACCAACAGAATTGGCCAGGTCGATTTTGTCAACCGATTTGATGCCGCAATCTAATGCAATAATCAATGAAAATCCGTTGTCCTTTGCAAAATAAATTCCTTCATCAGAAATGCCATAACCTTCGACATTTCTGTCCGGGATATAAAAATCAAGGTATTTTTTATCAACAATCTTGCTGAGATAAAGATACATCAGCGCAACGGCTGTTGTTCCATCAACGTCATAATCGCCGTAAACCAATATTTTTTCGCCGTTTTCTATTGCTGTTGCAATGCGTTCTACCGCTTTTTGCATATCCGCCATCAGAAAAGGATTGTGGATGTCTGTGCCGTTTGGTTTGAAGAACTCGCGTGCCTTTTGATAATTGTCAATCTCACGCATCACCAGGATTTTGGATTCTAAAGTTCCAAATCCAATCGAAGAAATCAGTCCGTCAACAATTTCTTCATCAGGCTCGGGTTTATAAATCCATCTTTGACTCATAGTTACAAAAGTAAAGAAAAAAAACGGCTTTCGGAAATTAAAACGGTTACCGAATGATCAGTAACCGTTTTTAAGTTTTGAAGAATATGGTGCTTATTCCTTAATGATTTTTTTAGTTTCAGTTCCGGTTTCAGTTTCGATGGAGATCAAGTAATTTCCTTTTGGAAAAGAAGACATATCTATTTTTGATGAATTGCTGTTTTCTGTTTTAATTAATAATCCTGCAGCATTATATAATTTAACAGATCTAATGACATGATTGGATTTGATATTAATAAAATCCGAAGTTGGATTTGGAAATACATTAATTTCAGTTTTCGAAACTTCTGAAACTGCCAGTTGATCCATATCCTTGATGATGATATTATCAACAATAAAACCGCTTCCATCATTATCGAATTCAAAATTCAAATCGTTTGCTCTTACAACTTTTGGTCCTAGAGCAGAGGTGTGAACCAATTGATTGTCAAGGTAATATTTTGCGTTTTTGTCGGTTACATGATCGATCTCAATCCTCAGGTTATACCATTTTCCGGGAACCCAGTTTCCAAGATCTTTAAAATTGACATCACTGTCAGCATACAATTTACCACTGTACATAAAATTGAATCCACCGGCCCAGGAATAATTGCCATTATTGTTATAGTACAAGGAAAGCATATAGTAATCGGAACTGTCCAATTTTTCCATTTTCACGTCTGCTGAAACAGAAAGTCTATTATATTCAGGGATTTTTTTGAAAAGGAAAGTAAAGTTTTCGGTGTAATTATTAGTGCTGGTGACTTCCACAGAATTGTTGCCATCGGTCGCCTTTCCGGTAACAACTTTGAAGTTATTGTTCGGAACATTATCGGTTTTAACGATCCATTCTTTTTGTCCGACAACCGTTCCCAGATTATAACCTTCGGATGTTTCAAAAGAAATTTTCTGTTGTTGCCCAAAAAATGGTACTGATAATAACGCAAATGTTAAAGAGAATAAAGTTTTCTTCATAGATAAATTAAAAGGGAAGCGAATTTAAAGAAATAATTATTAATTCACTTATAATCAATAAAAAAACCTTCCGAAAAAAATTCGAAAGGTTTCCTATGAAATCTATTTTCTATCAGTCTTTTATCTCTGAGTCTACTTAGTGTGATTCATTGCATTCGCATCGATGTTAACTCCAAGACCTTGCGCTACTCTCATTCCTAATTCTATATTAGCACGGAAGAAATGACAAAGCTGACGGTTGATGATCTCGTCTCGTTTTGGCCCGTCAATTCCGCTCATATGGCCAACGATGTTGTTGACCAGAGCTGTTCTCGCTTCCTGATTCAGAGCTTTTGTATAGAACAATCCCGGCTGTGTATAATGGTCATCATCGTTTTGATTCCTGTTGAAGTTGGCGACATGATTGTTGTCCAGGTCATATTCGAAAGATTTGTATGATTCTGTTGGTTCTATATCACTGAAGCTGTTTGGATAATAATTCGGCTGGTCACCGTAATTAGAATCGTCTGCCATAAAACCACCTCTTTGGAAATTATTCACAGCGAACGGACATCTGTTAACTTCCAGCTGATGCGAGTTCACACCAACTCTGTATCGGTGCGCATCAGCATAAGAAAATAATCTGCCCTGAAGCATCTTGTCCGGAGAAAAGCTGATGCCGTCAACTAAGTGACTTGGTGCAAAAGCCGACTGCTCCACGTGAACGAAGTAGTTTCTTGGAACTTCATTCAGTTCCATTACGCCAACTTCCTGTAGTGGGAATTCGTCCTGAAACCAGACCTTAGTCACATCAAACGGATTCCAGCGCCATTCTTTTGCCTGTTGTTCTGTCATAGTCTGGATGTAAAGTTTCCATTTCGGGAAATTTCCGGCTTCTATTTCATTGACTAAATCTTCCTGCGCAAAATCCGGGTTTTCACCTTTCATTTTGGTTGCATCGGCATCAGAAAAATTCTTGATACCCTGTTGCGTCTTGAAATGAAATTTGACCCATGTTCTCTCATTATTTTCATTGATCATAGAAAAAGTGTGAGACCCGAATCCGTGCATATGTCTGTAACCATAGGGTGTTCCTCTGTCAGACATCAGAATCAGAACCTGATGAAGTGATTCCGGATTCAACGACCAGAAATCCCACATCATCGTTTTGCTTTTCAAATTGGTTTTCGGGACACGTTTCTGAGTATGGATAAAATCAGGAAATTTTTTTGCATCCTTAATAAAGAAAACCGGTGTATTGTTTCCAACCAGATCCCAGTTTCCGTCTTCGGTGTAGAATTTCAAAGCAAATCCTCTGGGATCTCTTTCCGTATCGGCACTTCCCATTTCTCCGCCTACTGTAGAAAATCTCGCAAACATCCTGCAGGAATTCCCGACTTTGGAAAACAGTTTTGCTCTTGTATATTGGCTGATATCGTGTGTTACCGTAAAAGTTCCGTACGCACCCGAACCTTTGGCGTGAACAATTCTTTCAGGGATTCTTTCTCTTACGAAATGAGCAAGGTTCTCCTGAAGTATAAAATCCTGTAACAAAACCGGACCTCTAGGTCCTACGGTTTGCGAATCCTGATGCTCATAATAAGGTGAGCCAACGGCGTTTGTGAGTTTTCTCTTATTTTCCATATTTCAGATTTATGATTTAATTCATTAATTGTGATGCTAAATTCGATAAAAAAACCTATTTATGAAACAAATTAATAAGTATATTTGTAATAGATAAAATTAATTAGAAATCGTGAATATCCAACAACTAGAATATCTGATTGCAGTAGATAAATATAAACATTTTGGTAAAGCTGCGCAAGCGTGTTTCATTACTCAGCCAACACTTAGTGCAATGATTCAGAAATTTGAAGATGAGCTTGATGTGAAGGTTTTTGACAGAACAACTCATCCAATCAGAACAACAGACGCCGGCGCGGAAATTATCAAAGAAGCTCAGAAAGTCATTGATTCTGTAATGGAACTCAAGAACAAGGCTAATTTTCTCAATAATATTCTTGCAGGTAAATTGAATCTAGGAATTATCCCAACCGTTTCAAGTTATGTTCTCCCGAATGAGATTTTTAGTTTCCTTCAAAAGAATCCCCAGATTGAACTGAATATCAAAGAAATGACAACTGAAAGTATCATCAAATCTTTGAAATCCGGAGAATTAGATGCAGGAATTATTTCTACACCATATTCTGCGGCTGATGAGTTTTACCAGGATTTTCTTTTCAACGAGGAACTGATGTTGTACTCCGCAAGCCAGGAAAGTGGTTCAAAAAAGGATTGTTTTGTGGTTCCTGATGACATCGATGTGGACAAAGTTTGGCTTTTGGAAGAAGGAAATTGTTTGAGAACACAATTTGAAAATATTTGCCATTTAAAAGAAAACTCTCTGAAACCCAGTAATTTGGAATTCTTGGCTTCCAACATCAATACATTAATCCAAATGGTCGATAAGGTAGGTGGTATCACGATTCTTCCGGAAATGGGCGTTGAGCAATTGTCAGCAGAACAGAAGCAAAAAGTTTCCAGATTTATAAAACCGTTTCCTTTCAGAGAAATCAGCATCATCTATTATAAACCGACTTATAAACAGAAAATTATTGATGAACTGATTTCAGGAATCAGAGAATCGATGTCACAAAGACTTAATTATTATAAGGATTCTGAAAACTATGTCAGCATAAAACCTGAATAAATTCATACTGGTTTAATATGAATTAATTTTGAAGTTTAAGAATTACTTTGTAAATTTGCCCTCGATTTTTGAATAAACGGAGGAGAACTTTGACTGATTGCAACCTCAATAAAAAATGCTAAAACAGATTTTTCTCTTTTAGTTCCTTTTTACAATCAGTGGTTTATCCTTAAACAAATTAATATAAAAGGAATTTATTTATGTCTTATTTATTTACGTCCGAATCAGTTTCTGAAGGGCATCCTGATAAAGTAGCTGATCAGATTTCTGACGCGCTTATCGATCATTTCTTAGCTTATGACAAAAACTCAAAAGTAGCTTGTGAAACGCTTGTGACGACTGGCCAGGTTGTTTTGGCTGGAGAAGTGAAGTCTGATGCTTACCTTGATGTACAGCATATCGCGAGAGATGTGATCAATAAAATTGGTTACACGAAAAGTGAATATATGTTCAATGGTGATTCTTGTGGTGTAATTTCCGCAATCCACGAACAATCTCCGGATATCAATCAGGGTGTTGACAGAACTTTGGACGAAACCGACTTCGAAACCAGAGCAAACGCTCAAGGAGCTGGAGATCAGGGGATGATGTTCGGTTATGCTACCAACGAAACTGAAAATTATATGCCTTTGGCTTTGGATCTTGCGCATCAGATTCTAAAAGAATTAGCAGATCTAAGAAGAGAAGGAAACGCAATTCCTTACTTGCGTCCGGATGCAAAATCTCAGGTAACCATAGAGTATTCTGATGATCACAAACCAATCAGAATCGACAGCATTGTGGTTTCTACACAACACGATGATTTCGGAAGTGAAGAAGCGATGTTAGCTAAAATCAAAAAAGATATCATCGAAATTTTAATTCCTAAAGTTAAGGCTAAACAAAAGCCGGAAATCCAGGAATTGTTCAACGGCGATATCAAATATCATATTAATCCAACTGGAAAATTCGTCATCGGTGGTCCTCACGGCGATACAGGTTTGACGGGAAGAAAAATCATCGTTGATACTTACGGAGGAAAGGGTGCTCACGGAGGTGGTGCTTTCTCGGGAAAAGATCCTTCCAAAGTGGACAGAAGTGCTGCTTATGCAACAAGACACATTGCTAAAAACCTAGTTGCTGCAGGCGTTGCAGATGAGGTTTTGGTACAGGTTTCCTATGCGATTGGTGTTGCAGAGCCTTGTGGACTTTACATCAATACTTACGGCACTTCAAAACTGGATATCAATGATGGAGAATTGGCGAAAAGAGTTCAGCAATTGTTTGACCTTAGACCTTATGCCGTTGAGAAAAATCTTAAGCTGAGAAACCCTATCTATATAGAAACTGCAGCTTACGGACATATGGGAAAAGATTATTATGTAGCTGATAAAACTTTTAACAAAGGACAGAAAAACGAATTAACTCTAAAAGATCTTGAGTTCTTCACTTGGGAAAAACTGGATCGGGTAGAGGATATCAAAAAAGAATTCGGATTGTAAGGTTCGGAATTTTAGAAATCTGGAAACTGCTTTATCTTTGGGTAAAGCAGTTTTTTATTTTATCAAATCATTGCATCACTTTTGCTACTTTTGTGCAGGAATAAATAATTCCGTTAAAAAATTAATCAATGAAATCAATTATATATACAGTTGTCTTGCTTTTTACCTTTTGTGGACTTGCAAAATCTCAGCTTACCGTTCATAAGCTGTTGACCGCAGGTTATGTTTATCAGAATCAAAGTTTTGGTGAAGTCGGCGGAAAACTACTTTTTCTGAGTAATGATGATGTCGTTTTCAGGACAGGAGTTTCTGCTTTGATGGGCTCATCGAATCAAAAATTTGCTATAATGCCTAAAGTAAGTGCTGACATTTTATTGAATTTCCAGAAAAACGTGGATTTTTATCACGCTCATTATTTTATTTTAGGAGCAGAAGCAACTAATAAATATATTGCACCAAAAGCCGGCTTTAGTCTTTTCGGGATTTTAGATTTGACCGGAGGTTATGGATTTTCTTTAGATAAAGACGGAATTAATGGAAAAGAGCTGAAAGGACTTAATATCAATTTCACAATAAATATCCCATTGGTTTTACTTAATTGATTTAACTATTTGGTTTTTTTTGAATCAAATTAAAGAAAAATGAAAATTTAACAATCCTTTAACTTTTTGTTTGATCTTTTTTATTATTTTTACACCTCTTTAAAAATCTTGCGTATAGAAAAAATTTACTCTTAAAAAAATAATAACAGAATCGAACCTGTCAAATCAGTTACACCAGTATCTGAGTGTATGGTTGGGTTCACAAATTAAGAGTATAGTTATGAAAACGCAAACGGACAGCAAACTGATTTTCCAATATCAGAATGGCGATGAGAAGGCCCTTTCTACACTGATCAACCGACACAAAAAAGATCTCTTCACGTTCATCTACTACAAGTTGATGGATGAAGATTTGGCAAACGATATCTTTCAGGATACCTTTATTAAAATCATTGTGACCTTAAAAGAAGGTCGTTACAAAGAAGAAAACAAGTTCATCCTTTGGGCAAAACGTATTGCACATAATCTGATCATCGATCATTTCAGGCTGCAATCCAAAAATATCAAAATTTCGGAAACTTCTTTTGATAATGAAGAATTCTCCATATTTGATATCATTAAGGAGCCGGAAAACAATATTGAGGATAAACTAATAGCAGATCAAATAAATGAGGATTTGCTAAAAATGCTGGTAATGCTTCCTGACAATCAGCAAGAGGTAATTAAGCTGAGATTTTTTGATGGTCTGAGTTTCAAAGAGATTGCGGATCATACAGATACAAGTATCAATACAACTCTGGGAAGAGTGAGATATGCCTTGATCAACCTGAGAAAAATCATGGAGGAAAATAAAATTATTTTGACAAAATAATAATAAACATTTTTTTTTGGCGTTATGTTGTAAAAGCCTGCCTATGAAAAAAAACGACACTTTAACAACAAAAGCTTTGACGCCTAAAAAAGAAATCATCGATTTTCTGTTGAATTATTCGAAAAATATTCAACCGATAAAAACTAAAAATAGAAAAATTGTCTTAGTTTCAAAAAACTGAGATTTTTAGATTTTAAATAATTGAATTTTATGACTGAGCTTTCCTACGTGGACAAAAAAAATTGACTAGATTTGTGCCTTATGAAAAACGTAAGGCACATTTTTTTTGACCTCGATAATACGTTGTGGGATCATCGCAAGAATGCTTATTTAACCATTAGAGATTTATTCGGAAAGCAGGAAATATCTGAGAAGTATAAAATTGATTTTGAAGAATTTCACAGTACCTATCATATCATCAACGAAAAACTTTGGGAACAGATACGTGATGGCGAAATTGACAAAGATTATCTCAGAAAACACCGTTTTTATGACACGTTCCTGAATTTTGGAGTAGATGATGTCAATCTCACCGATTACTTCGAACATCATTTCCTGGACGAAATCCTTAAATATAATGAGTTGGTTGACGGTGCACTGGATCTGCTCAACTATTTGAAATCTAAGAACTATAAAATGCACATTATTTCCAACGGTTTTCAGGAAGTAACTGAACGGAAATGTATTCTCTCCGGAATCTCCGGTTTTTTCGAAACCATTACCAGTGCAGATTCCGTCAACATCAGAAAGCCACGACCGGAAATTTTCGAATATTCATTAAAACTTGCGAAAGCCAGTAAAGAAGAAAGTATTTTAATAGGAGATGATTGGATTGCCGATGTCAAAGGCGCGCAGAATTTTGGGATTGATATTATTTTCTTTGACGTTTTGGACGAAAATCCTCAGGAAGAAGGGTTGAAATTCATCAAACATTTATCGGAAATCAAACAATATTTATAAAAAGAAAGCCTTTCAGATCCGAAAGGCTTTTTACATTTTAAAAGTTGAAATTATATTCCCAAACTTTCTCTTACTCTTTTTATCGTTTGAGTTGCGATAACTCTGGTTTTTTCAGCACCTTCCTGTAGTTTTGCTTCCAACTCATTTAGATTATTCATATAATAAGTGAAGGTTTCTCTTTCCTTCTCAAATCTGGTTAAAATCAAATCCAATAATTCTTTTTTGGCGTGACCGTAACCATAATTTCCGGCTAAGTATTTGGCTCTCAATTCTTCTGTCTGTTCCGGTGTCGCAATTAATGAATAGATAGCAAAAACTTTATCTGTATCAGGATCTTTTGGGTCTTCGAGAGGTGTAGAATCAGTTTCGATGGACATTACTTGTTTCTTTAATTCTTTTTCGGGCAAGAAAATATTAATAATATTTCCTCTGGATTTTGACATTTTATGTCCATCGATTCCCGGAACATATTTCGTATTTTCTTCCAGTTCGGCTTTTGGTAAAACAAAAACTTCACCCATCTGATTATTGAATCTGGATGCTACATCGCGTGCTATTTCCAAGTGTTGCAGCTGGTCTTTTCCCACAGGAACAATCTCTGCGTCATATAACAAAATATCTGCTGCCATCAGTATCGGATAAGTAAACAATCCGGCATTGACATCCTGTAATCGGTCTGCTTTATCTTTGAAAGAATGAGCAAGAGTCAGTCTCTGGTAAGGGAAAAAGCACGATAAATGCCAGGATAATTCACAAGTTTCCGGGATGTCGCTTTGTCTGTAGAAAAATGTTTTTTCTGTATCCAGTCCGCAGGCAAGCCAGGCTGCAGCAATCTCGTAAGTGTTCTGTTTCAGTTCTTTTGCATCTTTGATTTGTGTTAAAGAATGCAGATTAGCAATAAACAAAAAAGATTCGTTCTCTGCTTTTTTTGATAACTCGATTGCGGGAATAATGGCTCCCAAAAGGTTTCCGAGATGTGGCGTACCTGTGGCTTGTATACCTGTAAGTATTCTTGACATTATAATTTTTTCAGATTGTAAAAATAAGAAAGATAAAAAGTTTGGACAACTTAAAAAAACGAAAGGATTTATTTGATTTCTATTCTTTCTCCTCCAAACTTCGGTTCCACACCAAATAAAAAATCCCAGAACACTTTTGCTCTTGCTAATTTTTCGCGAACATTAGTTTTAAAACCTGCATATTGGTTAACGTCTTTTGCATTATAACCAAAGGCTTCTATGCCATTTTTTTGCGCAAGAAAAACAGCACGTTCATTATGGAATTGCTGAGAAACAATAATGTAGGATTTCTGTCCAAAAATTTCTTTGGCTCTTACCACCGAATCCAAAGTTCTGAAACCTGCGAAATCTTCGTAAATCTTATCTGCTGGAATGCCGGATTTGATTAGCTCGTTCTTCATATCTTCCGGTTCGTTGTAATGTTTTCGGGAGTTATCACCGCTAACAATAATATTTTTAATTTTTCCGGATTTGTAAAGTTGAACTGTAGCCTCGATTCGGTTAAAAAAATAAGGATTCGGGTTTCCGTTGGCCAGTATTTTACTGGTTCCTAAAAGAAGTCCGACTTTTTCATTGGGAAGTTCTGACAATTCGGAGGTAACTTTGTCTTCGGTTTCATTTTCGATTTTGAAATTAGCCCAGAAAATAAAAAGAACCGATATTCCGAAGAAAATCAGTCCTGCAAATAATATTTTTTTGAACCGTTTCATAGTTTAAAAATCCAATCCATTGGGGAAAGCTTTCTTTCTGAAGATATACAACAATAATGCACCCAGCGTAATAGAACTGTCCGCAACATTAAAAATATACTTAAAGAATTCAATCCTGTTACCTCCAAAGATTGGAACCCAGTCCGGCCAGGTTGTATCAACCAGGGGAAAATGGAGCATATCTACCACACAGCCTTTCATCAGATCGGAATAACCGTGTCCAAATTGCGTCAGTTTAGAAATTCCGCCGTAATCGATCCATCTTCCGGATTCTGCATCATAAAAAGTACCGCTGTCAAAAATAACACCGTAGAAAATACCGTCAAAAACGTTGCCGATTGCGCCTGCAAATATCATCGCCATTGGAATGATCAGATAATTGGATGCGCCTTCTCTCAACCACTTTTTGAACAGAAAAACCATTCCGATTGCCAGGACGATTCTCAAAAGAATTAACGTGTATTTTCCCCACAATCCGCCAAAGTGCAGGCCATATGCCATCCCGGGATTTTCTACGAAAGTCAGTTTGAACCAGCTCAGTCCGAAAACGTTGATGCTTTCTCCAAGATAAAAATGAGTCTTAACATAGATTTTAGAAAACTGGTCTATTAATAGAATAAGAAAAGTGATGAGTACTATTTTTTTCATTACAATCCTTTGGGTTTTTGATTTTTATTAATTTTTTTCTCCTTTCTGTCGTTGATTTTTTGAACCGTTTTCTGATTATGAAATTGATTTCTGGTGTGAAATTTTTCAAACTCAATGCCCATATCTTTCAATACGCTTTTCAGCGCTGCCAGTTCCATAGAGTTTTTTGGATGTACAATAATAGATTCCATTGATTAAATTTTTGAGATCTGTTTCCTTCAAAAAGAGTTTTGCAAATGTAATTCAAATAACTTATTTCTTGGACAATTCGTCCAGTCTTTTGCGTTCTTTTTGCGTCAGATCATTTAAGCCGTTTTTTCCAATTTTGCTTAAAAGACGATCAATCTCGTCTTGTCTTTCTTTTCGCTGGGCATTATACTCATCATCAATGGAGTAATATTTTTGTCCGGGCTTGAAGATGTTTTTTACCGATTGATTTCTGCTTACGGCAAAACCGACTGCTGCAACCAGAAGTAGAATAATTAGAATTGTCATTTTTGTTATAAGAAAAAAGTCCCAATTTCCAATCTTTAGAATCAGAAATTCGGACTTTGTATTTTGATAAACAGTGATTTATCTTTGCATATTCTTAGCCTCAATGCTAAGTGTGGCATGCGGAACAGCCTGGAGCCTTTCTTTTGGAATTAGTTTTCCAGTCACTCTGCAGATACCGTAAGTTTTGTTCTCGATTCTGATGAGCGCGTGTTTCAAATCACGCACAAACTTTTCCTGTCTCGAAGCTAAAATAGCATTCTGTTCTTTACTCAGTGTTTCAGCGCCTTCTTCAAAAGCTTTGAAAGTTGGCGAAGTATCGTCCGTTCCGTTATTTTGATTATTAATAAAACTCTCTTTTATAAGACCAAGGTCGTTTTCAGCTTTTGCGATTTTGTCTTGAATCAGTTTCTTGAATTCCTGAAGCTCAGCATCGCTATATCGTAATTTTTCGTCAGCCATTTCCAGCGGTTATTTATTGTTTAACTTTTATTCTATTTTATTATCACGCATTTTTCAACCAGCAAGAATAAAGATAAAATTTGAAAATAATCCAGTTAAAAATTCAATTAACAAATCCTTAATAATAAAGTAATATGGATTATATTTTCTCAATTTTTACTTTGAATTTTTCTTCATCTATCTCTATTTCTTCATAATTTGAAAGTGAATTTACAAATTCTATTTTATCCGACAATACTTCTGCAGAAATATATGCATCATTGTTAATAAATTCTTGTCGGAAAGGGCAGGATTCTTCCAATTCTATTGAAATTCTGTCCGTTAATTCAAAATCTTTGTCTTTTCTCAGGTTTTGAACTCTGTTGATGAACTCCCTTGCGATTCCTTCAGCCTTCAATTCCTCCGTTAGCGTCAAATCTAATGCCACAGTTGTTTTGCCTTCGCTTGCAACCGTCCAGCCCGGGATATCTTTCGTGGAAATCTCAACATCTTCTATCGTAATTTCGTAACCTGCAACCTCTGTTTTTCCTGATTTTTCCAACTCAGCAATCTGTTCGGAAGTAAAGTTTGAAATCTCTCCAGCAGCCGTTTTCATATCTTTTCCTAACCTCGCACCAAGCGTTTTGAAATTCGGTTTGATCTGTTTTACAATAAGATGCGATGCTTCTTCTGCATTAATCAGTTGTAATTCCTTAACATTCACTTCTTGCTTGATGAGTTCTGAAACTGCCAAAATTTGTTCTTCTGTCTTTTTGTCCAAAACCGGAATCATCACTTTTTGAAGTGGCTGACGAACTTTTACATTTTCTTTTTTTCTTAATGAAAAAACCATCGAAGTAATTTGCTGAGCCAAATGTGTTTTTTCAACCAAATCCTGGTCAATCAAACTTTCATCCGCGACAGGGAAATCCGTCAAGTGAACAGAATTTACCAAATCTCTTCCGGTTACTTTGTTAAGATCCTGGAACAATTGATCCATAAAGAATGGTGCAATTGGTGCAGACAATTTAGCAACAGTTTCAAGACAAGTATATAAAGTCTGATAAGCGGAAATTTTGTCATCGGAATAATCACCTTTCCAGAAACGTCTTCTGCATAGTCTCACGTACCAATTGGACAAGTTATCATTAACAAACGTATTGATTGCTCTTGCAGCTTTGGTCGGTTCGTAATCTTCGTAGAAAGATTTTACTTCTTTGATTAATAAGTTTAATTCAGATAAAATCCATCTGTCAATTTCCGGACGGTTTTCTACGTTACTTTCAAGATATTTGAAGCCGTCAACATTGGCATACAAAGCGAAGAAAGAATAAGTGTTATAAAGTGTTCCGAAGAATTTTCTTCTCACTTCGTCAATGCCTTCAATATCAAATTTCAGGTTTTCCCAAGGATTCGCGTTCGAAATCATATACCAACGCGTTGCATCTGGTCCATAAACTGAAAGCGTTTCAAATGGGTCAACAGCATTTCCAAGACGTTTGGACATTTTCTGTCCGTTCTTGTCCAGAACCAAACCATTCGACACTACATTTTTATAAGCGACTGAGTCGAAAACTGTTGTTGCAATGGCGTGCAAAGTATAGAACCAGCCACGAGTCTGGTCAACGCCTTCCGCGATAAAATCTGCCGGGAACGCTTTGTTGTTATCAACTTGCTCCTTGTTTTCAAAAGGATAGTGCAATTGCGCATAAGGCATCGAACCGGAATCGAACCATACGTCAATCAAATCGCTTTCGCGCTTCATCGGTTTTCCGGAAGCTGAAACCAAGGTAATTTGGTCAACAATATTTTTATGAAGGTCAACTTTCGCATAGTTTTCTTCAGACATATCGCCAATCACAAAACCTTTGAAAGGATTTTCTTTTTGGAAACCGGCTTTGATTGATTTTTCGATTTCGTTGTATAATTCCTCAACAGAACCGATTAAAACCTCTTCTTTTTTATCATCTGTTCTCCAAATCGGCAACGGAATTCCCCAATATCTTGAACGAGAAAGATTCCAGTCGTTGGCGTTTTTCAACCAATTTCCGAAACGGCCTTCACCAGTAGATTTTGGTTTCCAGTTGATGGTTTCATTCAAATCGAACATTCTGTCTTTCACATCAGTTACTTTGATGAACCAGGAATCCAACGGATAGTACAACAATGGCTCATCGGTTCTCCAACTGTGCGGATAACTGTGAACATATTTTTCAACTTTGAAAGCTTTGTTTTCTTTTCTTAATTTAAGCGCAATTCTCTCATCAACAGATAAATAAACTTTCAAATCTGCAATGATTGATTTCAGGTTCTCTTTCTGAATATTGAATTCAATATTCTTTTCTTCGTCATTTAGGTATTCCGACTTCACATATTCATTTGCAAAGCCGTAGATTTTATCATTAACGACAGATAAGAACCGGCCTTGCAAATCTACCAAAGGAACCGGATTTCCATTATCATCCAAAACCAACATTGGCGGAACTTCCGGCGAAGCTTCTTTTGCAACTTTTGCATCATCCGCACCAAAAGTCGGAGCTGTGTGCACGATTCCCGTTCCGTCTTCAGTTGTTACGAAATCTCCAGAAATTACTCGGAAAGCATTCTCCGGATTTTGGTAAGGTTTCGCGTAGTCTAAAAGTTGCTCATATTTAATTCCAACCAAATCAGCACCTTTGAATTCGGCTAAAATTTGATAAGGAATGGTTTTGCTTTCTGAAGTGTAATTCGCAAAATCTTCCTCAGTTCCTTCCACGAATTTTTTTCCAAATTGTTTTCCAACCAAAGGTTTAGCTAAAACAATATTGATCGGCTCAAATGTATATTGATTGAAAGTCTTAACTAAAACATAATCGATTTTTGGTCCGACAGTCAAAGCAGTGTTTGATGGTAAAGTCCAAGGTGTTGTCGTCCAAGCCAGGAAATGAACATCACCAAAACCTTGTAAAAATGAAGGCAGAGTTTCCGGCAAAGTTTTGAACTGAGCTACAACAGTCGTGTCCGTCACATCACGGTAAGCGCCAGGCTGATTAACCTCGTGAGAAGATAATCCAGTTCCAGCTTTCGGAGAATACGGCTGGATTGTGTAACCTTTGTAGATAAGACCTTTGTCATACATCTGCTTCAAAAGCCACCAAACCGTTTCCATATATTTTGGTTTGTAAGTTACATATGGATTTTCCATATCGACCCAATAGCCGATTTTTTCGGTCATATCGTTCCAGACATCTGTGTAACGCATAACAGCGTTTTTACAGGCTTCGTTGTATTCTTCGATTGTTATTTTTTTACCGATGTCTTCTTTGGTAATTCCCAATTCTTTTTCCACACCCAATTCTACAGGAAGTCCGTGTGTGTCCCAACCGGCTTTACGGAAAACCTGTTTCCCGTTTTGCGTCTGGTAACGGCAAAAAATATCCTTAATCGCTCTTGCCATAACGTGGTGAATTCCCGGCATTCCGTTGGCGGAAGGCGGTCCTTCGTAAAAAACAAACTCCGGCTGTCCTTCACGAAGTTCTACGGATTTTTTGAAAGTGTCGTTATTTTTCCAGAATTCTGCAATGTTTTTAGCAGTTTCGGTAAGGCTAAGATTTTTATATTCGGTAAACTTGCTCATTTTTAATGTGTCAAATCTGTTTCTTGTGGATTAAGTTTGCGAATTTAGTGATTTTTGTCGATTTTTAAAGCATATTTTATGGCGTTTCTGAATGTTAAAAACTTCAATTTCAGAATCATAAAATTATATTATGTTTTATAAATTTGTCCTTTAAAATCATCATACTTGGAACTGTACCCAATCATCGAGAAATCAACGGCTGAAGAAATTAAAAAATTTCAGGAATCAAAATTGAAAGAACTGTTGATTTACCTGCAAAATCATTCGCCATTTTATCAGAAATTATTCAAAGAAAATCATATCGATATTAATGATATCAATACGTTGGAAGATCTGCGCAAAATTCCTACTACGGAAAAGAATGATATTCAGCAAAATAATAATGATTTCTTTTGTGTTCCGATGACCGAAATTGTTGATTTCAGTACCACTTCCGGAACTTTAGGCGACCCTGTGACTTTTG
>MKVE01000029.1:56414-91473 GCA_001898785.1 Chryseobacterium sp. 36-9
GAAAGAATTGCCTACAACGAAGCAATTTCTCTTTCATGCGCAGGGATTTCCAAAGGTGATGTCGTTCAAATGATTACAACGATCGATAAGCGCTTTATTGCCGGCTTAGCTTATTTGCTTGGCCTTAGAAAAATCGGGGCAGGCGTTGTGAGAATGGGACCGGGAATTCCTGAATTACAATGGGATTCAATTTTTAGATACAAGCCAAGATATCTGATAACCGTTCCGTCTTTTCTATTGAAAATGATTGATTATGCTGAGAAAAATGGTTTAGATTATAAAAATTCAAGCGTGGTTGGTGCGGTATGCATTGGCGAAAGTATAAAAAATCAGGATTTCACAGATAATATTTTGTCTCAAAAAATCAAGGAAAGATGGGATATACAGTTGTTTTCAACTTATGCTTCTACGGAAATGAGTACGGCTTTCACGGAATGTGAATTCCAAGTTGGCGGACATCATCATCCTGAATTGATTATTACAGAAATCCTTGATGAAGACGAAAATCCTGTAAAAGAAGGAGAAAGCGGTGAATTAACGATTACAACTTTGGGGGTTGAAGCGCTTCCGTTGTTGAGATTTAAAACCGGAGATCTGGTAAAAGCGCATTACGAACCTTGTAAATGCGGCCGAAATACAATGCGATTAAGTCCTGTTATCGGAAGAAAACAGCAAATGATAAAATACAAAGGAACGACGCTTTATCCGCCGGCGATGAATGATATTTTGAATGATTTTGCGGGAATTTCCTGTTATCAGATTGTGATCCACTCCAGTGAAATAGGTTTGGATGAAATTATTATTAAGTTGAGTACAGAAAATAACGATGAAAATTTTGTGAATGAAGTTAGGGATCATTTCCGTGCAAAATTGAGAGTCAGTCCGAAAATTGAGATTGTCGATTTTGATACTTTGTTTAAAATAGTTCATCATCCGAACAGTAGAAAACCAATTAATTTTATAGATTTACGAACATAAAAATTATATTTAACAAATCAACTATGAAAAAACTATTTTTACTGGGATTGATAGCTGTTTCAACATTTTTAACAGCTCAGAAAATGAAGGTCACATCAGGTAGCTTCGCTGCCTTGAAGGGAATCACACTATATGATGTAACATTCGATTATTCTAATCTTAAGGTTGACAAATTCAAAACTGAAGAGGATTTCCTTAAGGATAAAATGAAAAAAAGAGAAGAGAAAGGAACAGATGATGATTTCAAAAAGTCTTGGTTTGCTGACAGAGAAGACCGTTATGAACCAAAATTTATCGAATCTTTTAACAAAAGAGAACCGTCTATCCAGGTTGGGAAAAACAATGGAGCTCCTTATGTAATGACAGTAAAAACAACTTGGATATATCCTGGATACAATGTGGGTGCGTGGCGACAGGATTCTAAGATCAATACTACAATTACAATATCTGATAAAGCTAATCCAGGTAAGATTCTCTTAACTGTTGATTATTCCGATGTTCCGGGCGGAGGTGCTTTTGGAAACGATTATAACTCAGGATACAGGATTTCTGAATCTTACGCAAAACTGGCAAAAGAATTGGCAGCAGATATCAAGAAAGGAAAAAAATAATATTATTTATTAAAAAACAAAAAGACCGCATATCGCGGTCTTTTTTTATTGTTGTTCCTGTTTTTCTGTTTTGATATAATTGGCAAGATTGACAATCGCAGAATCGTGCAATCTTACAAAAGGATTTTTCTTGTTCCAAACATAGCCCGCCAAGACAGCGCAGATTTTTCTTTTGACATCCGGATTTTCCGGCTGATGAAAAAATAATTCCTGGAGATTGCCGGTGTACCATTCCTTTACATAAGTCGTGAAAACATTAACACCGTACAAAATATAATCCGAATATTCTTTTTGCCAATCAATAGTTTCGCCATTTAGTTGTCTTAAGGCTAATTTTGCAGCTAGCATTCCGGATTCTGTTGCGAAAGCCATTCCCGATGAAAAAACCGGGTCAAGGAATTCCGATGCATTTCCTGTCAAAGCAAATCCGTCTCCGAATAAACTTTTTACCGAACAGGAATAATCTTTCAAATGTTTGGGTTCAAAAAGAAATTCCACATCGCCAAAACGTTTTACATAATAATCGGAAAGAGCAATCGCTTTTCTTAAAGCAACTGTTGCATCTCCGTTTTCTATTAGCTTTTCGATATATTCAGTCGGACCAACGATTCCCAAACTCGTATTGCCATTTGAGAAAGGAATAACCCAAAGCCAGACTTCAGTTTCAATGATGTCAAAAGAAATCAAAGTGCCTTCAACACCTTCCTCTCTGTTGATGTCATCAACATGAGAAAAAATAGCAGAATGAGGAGACAATTTCGAAGGTTTTTCCAAATCTAAAAGTTTCGGTAAAACCCGTCCGTAGCCACTGGAATCAATCACAAATTTAGCGTGAATTTCCTTCGTTTCTCCGTTTTTATTTTTGACAGTTGTAATAGAATCAGTTCCATTGAATTCAATCCCGACGACTTCGGTTTCAAACTCAAGATCAATTCCTTTATTAATAACTTCCTGGGCTAATGTATTGTCAAAATCGGCTCTCGGAACCTGCCAGGTCCAGTCCCAGCCTTCCCCAAATTTGTTGCTGAAATCGAAAATGCAAACCTCGTCGCCTCGCATAAAACGTGCGCCTAATTTCTTTTCAAATCTCATTTTATCAAGTGCAGGAAATAGTCCGGCTTCATCAAAATGGTCCATTACTCTTGGAATCAGACTTTCGCCAACAACCAGTCTTGGAAATTTTGTTTTCTCGACAACTTTTACATTGATGTTATTCTTTTTGAGAAATGCAGAAGAAACGCAGCCAGAAGGACCAGCTCCAATTACAAGAACATCAACAAATTCTTTACCCATTTGTTTAATAAAACTTTTATCTTTGCGCAAAATTAATGACAAATATTGAATTATATTACAAATTTGTCTCTTATCACCATAATTAATGAAAATTAACGACCATTTAAACATTCAGGATTTTCAAAAGATAATCATTGGCAACCAAAAGATAGAATTGGATAATGAGCTGCTGCAAAGAGTAGAGAAAAGTTTCCAGTTTTTAAAGGAATTTTCAAAAAATAAAGTCATATACGGTGTGAACACGGGTTTCGGACCAATGGCACAATTCAAAATCAACGATAGCGATACCCATCAGTTACAATATAATCTGATAAGAAGTCATTCTTCAGGTATCGGAAATCCGTTACCCGCAGATGAAGTTAAGGCTTGTATGTTGGCAAGATTGAATGTCTTATCATTAGGACATTCCGGTGTTCACGATTCGGTTATTTATCTACTTAAAGAATTAATTAACAGAGATGTTACACCGATTATTTTTGAACACGGAGGTGTTGGCGCAAGTGGAGATCTGGTTCAGTTGGCGCATTTAGCTTTAGTTCTTATTGGCGAAGGCGAAGTTTTTTATAGAGACGAAAGAAGATCAACAAAAGATGTTTTTGGAGAACTAGGATTGGAACCGATAAAAGTAGAGATTCGTGAAGGTCTGGCTTTGATGAACGGAACTTCTGTGATGTCGGGAATCGGAATCGTTAATGCTTATAAAGCCAGCCAGTTAACAGAAATTTCTATTAAATTATCTTGCGCGATCAACGAGATTGTTCAGGCTTACGATGATCATTTTTCAGAATCTCTGAATGCAACGAAAAGGCATGTTGGACAACAAAAAGTTGCGGAGAAAATGCGTGAATATCTTTCTGACAGCCAGTTGATAAGGAAAAGAGAAGACCATCTCTATACAAGTTTTGAAGAGCAGGAAAAAGTTTTTAAAGATAAGGTTCAGGAATATTACTCTTTGAGATGTGTTCCGCAGATCCTGGGACCGGTTTTAGACACCTTGGAATATACAGAAGTTGTTCTTGAAAACGAAATTAATTCTGCCAATGATAATCCAATCATTAATGTTGAAGATCAGCATGTTTATCATGGCGGAAACTTCCACGGCGATTATATTTCTCTTGAGATGGATAAGCTTAAAATCGTTGTTACGAAACTGACAATGTTAGCAGAAAGACAACTGAACTATCTTTTGAATTCTAAAATCAATGAAATACTTCCACCGTTTGTGAATCTGGGGAAATTAGGATTCAATTTCGGGATGCAGGGCGTTCAGTTCACGGCAACTTCTACAACGGCAGAAAGCCAAATGTTGTCTAATCCGATGTATATCCACAGTATCCCGAATAATAACGACAATCAGGATATTGTAAGTATGGGAACCAATGCTGCGGTAATTTGCAGAAAAGTTATAGAAAATGCTTTCGAAGTATTATCGATTGAATTGATTACGATTGTTCAGGCAATTGAATATCTTGGGTTCCAGGATAAAGTTTCATCATCGACTAAAGAATTGTATGACGAAATCAGAAAAATAATCCCTGCTTTTTCCGATGATATGGTAATGTATCCATATCTGCAAAAAGTGAAGGAGTATCTGATGAAAACTGAAGCTTTATATCATTAATACAGAAGATTATGAAATGTGCAATCATAACAGGAGGATCCAGAGGAATTGGCAGAGCTATTTGTCTGAAATTGGCCGAGGAAAAAAATTATCATATTCTGATTAATTATACTTCCAATCAGGCTGCGGCAGAGGAAACTTTACAAGGTGTTGAAGAGTTGGGTTCTACAGGCGAAATTCTTAAATTTGATGTAAGTAATGCCGAAGAAACCCAGAATGTTTTAAATAATTGGCAGGAAAAAAATCCGGATTCTGTGGTTGAAGTTATTGTCAATAATGCAGGAATCACAAAGGATGGATTGTTTATGTGGATGAAACACGAAGACTGGAACAATGTTATCAATACAAGTTTGAACGGTTTTTTTAATGTGACTAATTTTTTTATCCAGAGATTGTTACGTAATAAATATGGCAGAATCATCAATATGGTTTCTGTTTCCGGAGTTAAGGGAACAGCAGGACAGACTAATTATTCAGCCGCAAAAGCAGCGGTAATTGGTGCAACAAAAGCTTTGGCACAAGAGATTGCTAAACGGAATATAACTGTAAATGCTGTCGCACCGGGATTTATCAAAACCGATATGACGCAGGACTTTGATGAGAACGAACTGAAAGCAATGATACCGGCGAACAGATTTGGTGAGGCGGAAGAAGTAGCTGATCTTGTTGCATTTTTAGCTTCTAAGAAGTCATCTTACATTACAGGTGAAGTGATTAATATTAATGGAGGAATTTATTCTTAAATAATGTACCAATATATCAGTGTAACAGCTTACTAATATTGAAATTGTTACATTATTAGACTGATACATTGTTAAATTTGACAAAATGGAAAATAGAGTTGTGATTACCGGGATGGGAATTTATTCCTGCATTGGGACTTCTTTGGAAGAGGTGAAGAAGTCGCTCTATGATGGCAAATCCGGGATCGTTCTGGACCAGGACAGAAAGGAATTTGGTTACAGGTCCGGTTTAACGGGACGCGTTCCGAAGCCAGATCTTAAAAGTCTTCTAAGCAGGAGACAGCGTATCAGTATGGGCGAGGAAAGCGAATATGCTTACCTGGCTACAATTGATGCGTTAAAACAAGCCGGAATAGAACAGGAATTTCTGGACGCTAATGAAGTCGGGATTTTATATGGTAACGACAGTGTTTCACAGGCAGTTATAGAAGCTACAGACATCGTTAGAGAAAAAAAAGATACTCAATTGATGGGTTCTGGTGCAATTTTTAAATCAATGAATTCCACTGTAACCATGAATCTTTCCACAATTTTTAAATTAAGAGGAATTAATCTGACAATCAGTGCAGCTTGTGCAAGCGGATCCCATTCTCTGGGATTAGCTTATCTTTTGATCAAGAATGGATTACAAGATGCTGTTGTGTGTGGAGGAGCGCAGGAAACCAACAAGTTTTCGATGGCGAGCTTTGACGGATTAGGCGTTTTTTCTGTGAGAGAAGATAACCCTACAAAAGCTTCAAGACCATTTGATTCCGGAAGAGATGGATTGATTCCAAGTGGTGGCGCTGCAACTTTGATTGTTGAAAGTTTGGAATCTGCACAGCGGCGGGGTGCAAATATCATTGCAGAAATTGTTGGTTATGGTTTCTCATCCAATGGCGGACATATTTCTACACCCAATGTGGACGGACCGGCTTTGGCAATGGAAAGATCTCTGACTCAAGCCGGGCTAACGGCGGGAGATATTGATTATATCAATGCCCACGCAACATCTACACCTTTAGGCGATGCTAACGAAGCAAAAGCGATTTATGAAATTTTCGGTAACGGAGTTCCGGTAAGCTCTACCAAATCCATGACGGGACATGAATGCTGGATGGCTGGAGCAAGTGAGATTATATATTCGGTTCTGATGATGCAGAATAATTTTATTGCACCAAATATCAATCTCGATAATCCGGACGAAGATGCAAAAAAGATAAATTTAATCTCTGAAACAAAAAATCAAAAAATTGACGTATTTTTGTCGAATTCTTTTGGTTTTGGAGGAACCAATTCGTCACTAATTGTTAAAAAATTTGTTTAAAGACATTATGGAAAGAGAAAAAATTGTTACAATTGTTAATGATTTTCTTGTCAATGAGTTTGAAGTGGACCGCGATGATATCGTCAACGATGCCAATTTTAAGGAAACGTTGGGCTTGGACAGTTTGGATTATATCGATATGGTTGTTGTAATTGAGTCTAATTTTGGTGTAAAGTTGGGTGAAGCTGATTTTAAAAAGGTCGTTACTTTTGATGATTTTTATGATACGATAGAAACCAAAATTTCTGAAAAAGTAGCATAACTAATATTTCAAAGATATACCAATATTACTGATAATTGGTAATTCATCATGACTAAGTGGAAAGGCAAGTCCAAAGGAACGATACTCGGTTACAGGATATTTGTTTGGAGCATCAAAAATCTTGGCGTCCACAGTTCATATTTTGTGCTGTATTTTGTAGCATCCTATTACTTCTTGTTTCTTAAGAAGAGCAATCAATATATTTCATATTATTTTCGAAGGAGATTAGATTATAGCTTTTGGAAATCAAAGCTGTCTGTTTTCAAAAGTTACTTTGTTTTTGGAAAAGTATTGATTGACAAAACGGCTATTTCTGTAGGTTTAAGAAACCGATTCACTTATGAATTCGACGGGATAGAAAATCTCAAAAACCTTCTCAACGAGAAAAAAGGTGGTGTCTTGATCAGTGCCCATATCGGCAACTTTGAGATTGCAGAACATTTTTTTGCAGATATCGATTTTGATGCGCAGATCAACTTAGTCACAACTGATCAGGAAGTTACAGTCATCAAAGAATATCTGGACAGTATTGCGGTAAAAAGAAGTAACATCAAATTTATTTACGTCAAGGATGATATGTCCCACATTTTTGACATCAATCAGGCTTTATCCAACAACGAATTGATTTGCTTCACAGGCGACCGCTATTTTGAAGGTTCCAAATTTCTCGAAGCAGAATTGCTAGGTAAGACTGCCAGATTTCCGGCAGGCCCTTTTGTTATTGCATCCAGATTGGGCGTTCCTGTTGTTTATGTTTATGTTATGAAAGAAAAAAATCTGCATTACCATTTATATGCAAGAGTTGCTCAGAACATTAAAAAACGGGATTCGCAGGGACTTTTGAACTCCTACACCCAAAATCTTGAATCAATGATTAAAAAATATCCGCTCCAATGGTTCAATTACTTCGACTTTTGGGACGATATTGATTAATTTTCAATATTTTTATGGCAGCTTAATCCGCCTTCCGCTCCCAATCTTTTTATTTTTTAGCAAAAAAACAAAAAGGATTTCCGCTCAAGTCGGGCTGCGAGTGATTCAACGTTTAAAGCTTATTTTTTTATTTAACATCTAAAGTCTAACATCTCACTTCTCTAGGAATTGGAAAAAGAATACGACATACTTGTTATCGGAAGCGGTTTGGGAGGTCTTGTGTCTGCTCTAGTTTTGGCAAAAGAAGGTCTGAAAGTGTGTGTGTTAGAAAAAAACAACCAATATGGTGGTAACCTGCAGACTTTTTCCAGAAACAAGCTGATTTTTGATACAGGTGTCCACTATTTGGGCGGACTTTCCAAAGGGCAAAATCTTAACCAATATTTCACATATCTCGGAATAATGGACGGACTGAACCTAAAAAAACTGGATGAAAACGGTTTTGATAAGATTACTTTTGATAATGACGAGATAGAATATCCGCATTCCCAAGGTTACGATAATTTTGTAGAGCAACTCTCTGCAATTTTTCCGGATGAAAAAGAAAATTTGAAAAAATACATAGAAGAGATCCAAAACGTTTGTAACAAGTTTCCCCGATACAATCTTGTTGGTGAAGGGAAATATAACGATGATATTCTTTACATCAATGCTCAGGAATTTATAGAATCTGTTACTTCTAATAAAAAACTTCAGGCTGTTTTATCCGGTTCTAATTTTTTATATGCCGGGATTGCTCATAAAACGCCACTCTATGTCCATGCATTAACAGTTAACTCCTACATTCAGAGTTCTTACAAATGCATTAATGGAGGAAGTCAGATTTCAAAACTGATCATCAAGGAACTTCGTAATCACGGGGCAGAAGTTTATAAACACTCAGAAGTTACAGAAATGATCTTCGACGACAATAATGTGCTGAAATCCGTAAAAACAAAAAATGGAAAAGAATTTTTTTCGAAAAAATTCATATCAAATATAGAAATCAGAACGACATTAGATTTAGCGGGACGGGATCGATTTAAAAAATCGTTTACCAATAGAGTTAATGACTTCGTTCCCACAAGTTCTTGTTTCAGTATTTATATTGTTTTGAAGCCTCAATCCTTCAAGCATTTTAATTACAACTATTACCATTACAAGTCAGAAGATAAGGTTTGGAACGGCTCCAGCTATTCCAGGGAAAGCTGGCCGGAGTGTTATATGCTGTCATCTTGTTCTTCAAAAGATAACCCTGATTTTGCAGAGAGTCTTACCGCTATTACCTATATGGATTATGATGAGGTCAGGGAATGGGAAAAGACTTTTAATATAGTTGCAGACAAGCATGAAAGAGGACAGGAATATGAGGATTTTAAGAAAAGAAAAGCTGAACAATTCATTGCTGAAATAGAAAAAAAATATCCTCATCTGCGATCTCATATTGTGGAGATTTATACTTCATCGCCATTATCTTACAGGGATTATATTGGTGGTTACAAAGGAAATATGTACGGCTATGTAAAAGATTCCGGCAATCCTTTGAAAACGATCATCTCCCCAAAAACCAAGATCAGTAATTTGTTCTTGACGGGACAAAGCATCAACATGCATGGAATTCTTGGTGTTACGATTGGCGCATTTGTTACATGTTCGGAAATTCTTGGAAAAGAAGTGATTGACGAAAGATTAATGAAAGTTTTAAATAAGAATTGATGAAGAGAGTTTTACTTTACCTTTTATTGATTCTCAACATCACATCCTGCGGAATAAGAAAATCTATCAAACACATTCCCGATGTGAAACAATATTCCCTTGAAATTCCGAAAGTTAACAAGATCAACGATTCGACTTTTAGTTTTAATCAGAATTATTTAACGAAAAATAAACAGCGGCTTTGGGAGCTCTATATCAAAGGAAATCCTTTGCAATTGGGCTATAATAATGGAGCTTTAACGCAAAATCTGATGCAGAAGCAGGAAGAGATTTTCTTTTCAAAAGTGGAAGGCTTTGTTCCGTCGAAGTTTAAGCAAAATTTATTACGTGGTTTTCTAAAGTGGTACAACCGAAAAATGTACCTGAACGTTCGTGAAGATTATCAGGCAGAATTATACGGCTTATCTCAATATTCATCGGATAAATATGATTTTATTGCTCCGAAATTTTTAAGAAGCATGTACCTGCACGGAGCGCATGATATTGGCCACGCAATGCAGGATTTAATGGTTGTGGGCTGTACTTCTCTTGCGGTCTGGAATGAAAATACGGAGGACGGAGATCTCCTGATCGGAAGGAATTTCGATTTTTACGTAGGCGATGATTTTTCTAAAAATAAATTGATCGAATTTGTAGAGCCGGACGAAGGAATTCCTTACCTTTCCGTAAGCTGGCCGGGAATGATCGGTGTCGTTTCGGGAATGAATAAGGAAGGAATTACAGTTACCATCAATGCAGGAAAGTCTAAAATTCCGCTGACGGCAAAAACACCAATTTCTTTGGTAACAAGAGAAATTTTACAATATGCAAAGAATATTGATGAAGCGATTGCCATTGCCAAAAAGCGAAAAGTTTTTGTCTCGGAATCGATTTTGGTGGGAAGCGCAAATGATAAGAATGCGGTGATTATTGAAGTGTCTCCGGATAATTTTGGAGTGTATAAAGTGGAAAATACCAGCCGTGTTTTTTGTACTAACCATTTCCAGTCGGATGCTTACAAAAATGACAAGAGAAATCAGAAACACATTGTAGAAAGCCATTCTGAGTACCGTTACGAAAAATTGCAGGAACTTTTACAGGAAAATAAAAAGCTTAATCCCGGGAAAATGGCAGCGATTTTAAGAGATAAATCAGGCTTGAAAGGAGAAAAGATCGGCTATGGAAATGAGAAGGCGATCAATCAATTATTAGCGCATCATGCAGTGATTTTTTCACCTCAGAAAAAACTGGTTTGGGTTTCTTCGAATCCGTATCAGTTGGGAGAATTTGTCTGTTATGATCTTAATGAAATTTTTTCTGATAAAAGATTGAAAAACGGAGAGTTTGCAAAATCAAACTTAAACATAGCAAAAGATCCTTTCGTAGATTCTAAAGAATTTGAAAACTATGAAGAGTATAAATTTGCCAGCTCTGAGGTGAATCATGCAACTGATGATAAAGATGTAATGCTTACGGATGATTTTCTGCCTTATTACCAATCTTTAAATCCTGATTTTTGGTTGGTGTATTATCAATCCGGAAAATATTATTTTAATAAAAAAGAATATTCCAAAGCAAAAATGGAATTCGAAAAAGCCTTAACCAAAGAAATTACAACGGTTCCGGATAAGGAAAATGTTGAAAAATATCTAAAGAAAACGAACAAAAAACTAAAGAAATAATATGAAGAAATTTTTAGCCCTGATTTTTATTTTTATATCACTATTTTCATTCGCGCAGGATAGGAAAATAGTAGGTTCTCAATTTATTACGACATTATTTATTGATAAAAACATGGAGAAAGCGCATGCTCTTTTTGATGATTCGATCGGAAAACAGGTTGCCCCTGAAGATTTGAAATCATTGGAAGAACAGCTTGAAGGACAATTGGGAGAGCTCAAAAATATCCTTGATGTAAACAATGAAAAAGATACCTATTACTTTTATTCGGATTTTTCTAAAACGAAGTTAGATATTCAGATCACTTTTAATGATGCGAATAAAATTGTTGGATTTTACTTTGTTCCGCATAAGGTTTTTAAAAAAGAAGAAGATAAAACTGAGGTAAAATAAGAGATCAGTCTAATTAACTTCCGGACTCACCTTATTCAGAAAAAGAAAAGTTGCAATACCGGAAATTGCAGACATCGTTGTTGCCAAAATAAAACTTCCGATCACATATTGCAGAAGATTATTTTTCACGAGGTCAAAATTCAGTTCCTGGCTTAAAATGCTGCTGTCACCGTGAACAAAAGGAGCTCCCAAAAACAGCGAAGCTGCAATAATGAACGGAATAAAAGGCGGTAAGCTTACGTTGGAAGCAAAAAAAGCCAGCACTTTATTCAATTTAAAAAGGACGGCGAGAGAAATTACAATTAATGTATGAAATCCCCAAAAAGGCGAAAAGCCGATGAAAACTCCCAGTGCAATGGAAAACGCTTTTGTGCGGTTGCTTCCGTCGCTTTCCAGAACATCTTCCTTTATGAATTTTCTAATGCTTTTTTTTTTGAAATTATTCACGAAGTTTCGCGGAATAATATAAAGCAAAGTGATGGTTACCAAGATGGTATTGAGAATGCTGATCCTCGTAAAATCTTTAAAAGGCCTGAAATGCGAAACCCTTTCCGCAGGATCATACAGAACTTTTATCGGAACATTCTTTACATGAACATGTCTCCACGCTGTTCGTACGATAATTTCGATTTCGAACTCGAATTTCGGGGTGAAATATTTTTTCGGAATTCTGTGTAAAGGATATAATCGATAGCCTGATTGCGTATCTTCAAGCTTAATTCCGGTCTCAAACCAGAACCAAAAATTAGAAAAACGGTTTCCAAAGCTGCTTTTCTTTGGAATTCCGTCCTGAGACATGTTTCGGTTTCCAATTAATAAAACATCTTCATTTTCATTAAGCAAAGCTTCTACAAAAACAGGAATATCATCTGGATAATGCTGTCCGTCGGAATCAATCGTTATCGCATAGTTGTAGCCCAGTTCTTTTGCCTTTCTGAAGCCGATTTTCAAGCCGTTTCCTTTTCCTCTGTTCTCAGGTAAACTGATGACGTCAATTTGGGGATATTGGCTTAAAATCTCCTTTGTGGAATCGGTAGAGCCGTCGTTGACAACAATGATATTTTCTGTGTATTCTAAAACACCGGCGATCACTCTTTTCAGAGTTTTTTCATTATTGTAAGTAGGAATTAAAACGCAGATCTTTTTTTCAGCGATTGCATTTTGTACTTCAGGCAGGGTCATTCGGTTATTTTAGTGAATTTTTTTCTGCTGCGGTCATCGTTTTAGACTGCATAGCAAATTTTCTGATATATGTTTTCAGTGCAGAATTTTGCTTTGAATAATTATTTAGAATAAAAGTTTTATCTTCTTTCAGGTTTTTATTATATCCCACAATTTTAGGAATATTTTCCTGAACGCTCATTCGGATCACTCTCAGTTCGGCATTGTTCGGATTACTTTTAATAATCGCTTCAAGACTTGTTGCGCCGGATTTCACCAAAGCTTTTCTGTTGTTCTTGGTAATTTTGGCTTCCATGATCTTGGCTGCAGCTTTATAGCCCTGAATTACAGCGTCTGACCCGGATGTTTTTTCCGTAATATTGATGAATTCTTCAGTATTTGCATTAGACGAATTGGCCTTTGCATAGCTTTCCCTCAAAGATTCAAGACCTGATTGGAAAAAAAGAATAAAAGCTGTTAAAAATGAAAAAATTAGCTTCATTTTGCTGTTTTTTGGTAGTTAACTGACATTTTTAATGCAATAGTCTCGCCAAAAGACGTTGTATTTTTTACTTTCACTTCTTCTTCGGTCTGCGTGATATCGAGTTGCAGTTTCAGGTCCGGTGTTTCAAACGGATTGATGATCGCCATAAATTTCACATTGGATGCCGTTTTTAAAAATAAAGGCGACCCTGTGAATTCTTCAGAAAGTTCTTTTACGATCTGCATCATGCAAACTCCCGGAGTAACAGGATTTCCAGGGAAATGTCCCTTGAAAATATCATGATCTTTATTAAGGGAAATGTTGGCAATATAACTTCCGTTTTCCGCCTGTTCGTATGATTGTAAAGTATAAAAATCTGTAAGAATGGTCTGCATGTTATTCTGTTTCAGTTATTTGAAATAGTTTTATGTTGATCTTGAAATCTTTGTGTTGAAGATCAATACTATCCGCGAAGATATGTTTTTTTGCATCAAAAGTAAAATCGATTTTTTCCTTATTATTTTTCGTGTAAATGATTTGTTTCAATAAACCATTTTCTTTGTTAAAGAATAAATAATAGATTTTTTTATCAACTTTAGAAAGATAAATTTTCGAATTCTCATTTTCAAAGCTTTCAGTCACAGGATATTCTCTTTTTAAAAGCTGCTGGAAGTCGTTCTTTAAAAAGTTGATGACGATTTTTTTGTCTAAATCAGGAAGAACATAGTTCAGCTTAAAATTATTATCCGAAATTTCAAAATCGATTAATTTATTTCCGAAATCTGAAGTGAGGACAACACGATGCGCCGTTTCGTTAATTTTTTTTAATATCAAAATTCCGCTGACATGATTTTTATAAATATCCATCTGACATTTATAAACATAATCTTCACTGGAAGAAAAATATAAATTTTCAACCGTTTTTTCAGAATTGGAAACAGGTTTTACATCCGTTAATTTGTATGTCTTACATGAAACGAACAGTAAGAAAATCAGGCTATAAACTGAATTCTGAAGCAGCAATCGGCGCATTGATTTTGGTGTTTTTGAAAACAATATTCGTCGTGTCACCTGAAGCTTCCGTCATGTTCACCTGCGAAACGGTTGATTGTCCTTTCGGAAAACTCAATTCTATCTGTTTAATGTATTTCAGCAATTGAGCCGATTTCGGGGTAAATTTTGCAATGTTGAAATTGGCATTTTTCAGATACGTAACAGAAAATTCAGGATCATTAAACATTTGTCCGTTTGAGCTTCCGACAATAAGTTTATTGATTTTCTCAAAAGTTTTACTCTTCGCGTCCACCGAAGATTTTTTCCCCTGATCGTTGATGAAAATTTTATTATCCTTGAAAACAATGCTGTATTGATAAGGTTTCGTATACTTCCAGCTCAGCATATTCGGAGTTTTTAAAGACATTTTCCCGTACGTTACGATGCTTTTATCCAGAAAATCCATTTTTTTGGTTTGGGTAAAATCTGCCTGTAAGGTTTTTATTTCTTTGGTTTCCGACGAAACTTTAGTTACAAATGCTTTTGCTTCCGCTCCTGACATTGCTGTGTTTTGAGCAAGGACAAAAGTCGAAATTAATAAAAGAGTGCTTAAAGCTATATTTTTAATCATTGTTTAACGTCTTTTAAATTTAACCACAAGGATGACAAGGGTTTCACAAAGGACACTATTAAAGAATATTTAATAATTCTTGTGTTCCTGGTGAAATCCTTGTGGACTTAGTGGCTTTCAAATTTATCAATTGTAAAAGTTGAATAATTTTTATCCTTCAAAAATACTAATAAATCTACCAAAACATTATACGTTTTTTCCGAAGTGTCATGAAGCAAAATGATGCTCCCTTTTTTCAATCCTTTGGTGACTTTTTGGTAAATTTTTTTCTTATCTTCTTTAATGGTATCGAGAGAACGGACATTCCAGCCAATGCTTTTTTTGTGAGTTTTTTTGATGGCTTTAGCAATATTCGGATTGGTAACTCCAAAAGGCGGTCGATATAAATTGGTCTTTAAGTTTCCAATTTTCAACATCACTTCATCACATTTTTCAATCTCTTCAACCATTTTTGAAGTCGATAAAAAACCGGTATTGTTGGAATGTGACAGTGTATGATTACCAATCGTATGTCCTTCTGCAATAATTCTTTGAAATGTTTCGGGATATTTTTCAATCTGTTTTCCGATACAGAAAAAGGTCGCTTTTACGTTATTTTCTTTCAACAGATCTAAAAATTTCGGAGTGAATTCGGTTGGTCCATCATCAAAAGTCAAAGCCACTTCCTTTATTTTCGTTCTTTTATGAGTAATGCTGTTAACGAAATATCCCAATTCAATATCGAAAGAGCTCCAAACAACAACCGCAGAAAACAATAAAATACAAAACAAATACACCCAAAAAGTCCCGTGAAACGCATAAATAAAAACGTTACAGAAGAGATAAAATAGAATGAATGGATAATGTTTCATCTTTATTGTTTTTGGATTTGGTTTAAAAATATCCACAATTTTATATGCGCAATGTCATTCTGAATGGAGCAAAGCTAAATGAAGAATCTAAAATATAATATAGAGATTCTTCCTTCGTCAGAATGACAAACTTGCGTTAAAAACTAAGCTTTCGCTAACAAAACCAAGCTGTGATCTTTTCCTCCCAAATGATTATAAAGCAAAATATTTTTAATTCCGTCTTTCTTTACAGAATTAATCATCATCACTTCCGGAATCTCCTGATTTTTAAGAATATGACAAGCCATAAACGTTGAAAAACCACTTGCTGTATTGAATTCGCCACTCAAATGTTTATAATACAACAAAGCCGAATTTTCAAACAAATTCATTGCTTTTACATAATAAACATCCGATTTCGCATCTCCGCTGAAACCAAAAATCACAGCATCGATATCATTTTTAGACAAATTATTTTTAGCTAAAAAATCTTCAACAAACTGTTCCGTTTCTTCCAAATCTAATTGGCTATTGATCTCAATGTCTTGCAATTGAGCATAAGAATTTTCTGTTTTATCTTTCCCTAAAACAAAAAAGCTTGCCCCTTCTCCCCAAATGACACCGTCTGTTGTCGAGTTCAGATAATCAACGGGAAGATTTTCTTCTTTTTTAATGGTCTTGTTTAATCTGTACAATTCCATGGTTCGGTCGGTTTGTTCGTCTGTTGAACCTACCAAAACGTTTTCCGCCTCGTCATCATTGATCTGTAATTTTGCATCCAAAAACGAAAATTCCAGCGAAGAAGATGTGTTGACATACGTGAAATTGTACGCGTGACATTGCAGACCTAACGCAATTTGCCCTGCAACCGTATTGTGTGTGGACTGAATAAAAAATGTAGGGGTGAGAAATTCTTCATTGTTATCCAATACATTTTTCAGGAATTTTTCAGAATCCTGGGAACAGCCCATTCCGGTTCCAACGATGATCGCTTCTGGATTTTCGATTCGGGCTTCTTTTAAAGCATATTGTGAAGCTACGGAACTCATTTTTACGGTTTTAGACATTCTTCTGCTTGCTGCGGGCGGAATGAATTCCTTGTAATTGGGTTCGATCGCTTTTAAAACCTGAGATGAATTTTCGGGCTTAAGATTTTGGAAAAAATTTTCATTTAATGTGTCCTGAACCGAAATGCAGGCTGCACTGTTGATGTAAACTGCACTCATGATTTTGAGAAAATTAAGGTTGAACAATTTCCTCCAAAACCAAACGAATTGGAAAGAACGTGGTTAATATTTTTCTCTTTGAGTTCAGTTACAGGTGTCAAATCAAATTCTTCCATTTTTGTTTTAAAATTCAGATTCGGGAAAATAAGATTGTTTTGAATGGCCAACAACGAATATACTGCCTCAATTCCCGCCGCCGCTGCCAAAGTATGACCCGTAAAAGCTTTTGTAGAACTGAATTCCGGAACTTTATTTTCTCCAAAAATTCGGATCATTGCAATGCCTTCCGATAAATCATTATTCGGAGTTGCTGTTCCGTGAACGTTGATATAATCGATGTTTTCTTTATCCAACCCTGAAATTTTCAATGCTTTTTCCATGGCTAAATAAGCGCCTTGTCCGTTTTCCGAAGAAGCGGTCTGGTGATGTGCATCATTAGCATTTCCGTATCCTGAAAGATAGCCTAAGACTTTTTTATTTTCCTTTTTTACGATTTCATCAGATTCCAAAACGATGAAAGCGGCGGCTTCTCCCAGATTCAGGCCTTTTCTGTCGTTGTCGAAAGGAGTATTGTAAGAATCCGTCAGAATCATCAAGGTGTTGAAACCATTCAAAGTAAATTTTGAAAGAGAATCTGTTCCGCCAACAATCACACGATCCAAAACACCGTTTTTTATCAGTTTTGCGCCCATCATAATCGCATTGGCTGCAGACGAACAAGCCGTACTGATGGTTGAAACCATGCCTTTCAGACCCAAATAATCTGCAATCAATAACGATGAATTTCCTGCATCATGTGCGTCAATATATTTTTGCTTTTCAGGAAAGTCTTCGTAAGTGTAGAAATATTTTTCGGTTACGTCCATTCCGCCAACGCTGGTTGAGGAAATCAGGCCGGTTTTATACTCATTAATGTCTGAAATTCCGGCACTTTCTACAGCTTCTTTTGCAGCAATCATTCCCAACAAAGAGGTTCTTGTTGCGTTGTTATCTTCATTCAACTGAAGTTTTTCAACAAGTTCTTCATTAGACAATTTTATTTCGCCCGTTTTGATATTTCCGGAATGACGGGTTTCAAACAAGCTAATGTCTGAAATTCCATGTTTTCCGGATTTCAGCGAACTCAAATTTTCTTCCACATTGTTTCCAATAGCGGAAATGATGCCCATTCCTGTGATGGCAATTTTTTGACCCATTTTACAAAATGTAACAATATATCAATGTAACAGTTTACCAATTGCTAGACTGTTACATGGATTCCTTGGTATATTAATTTATTTCGTTCTGTTTTCTTCAATGAATTTCGCCATGGTGTCGATCGAAGAAAAAATTTCTTTCCCTTTTTTCGGATCGGCTAATTTGATTCCGTATTCTTTATCCAAAAGCACGATCAATTCCAGAGCGTCGATAGAATCCAACCCAAGACCTCCGCCGAATAACGGATCTGTATCTTTGATTTCTTCTACTGCAACGTCTTCTAAATTAAGAACTTCGATGATTTTGTGCTTTAATTCTTCTCTTAAGTTTTCCATAATTTATTCTAATAAATAACTATTTTAAAGTAATGTTTTATTTTAAAAAGTGCTTTTCTTCAATATTTTCAAGCACCTTCATCTGATGAATTGCAATTTTATTAAGCCTTTGCAAACGCTCACCTTGGCTGAAGTTTTCCTGAATAAAAATAGCATTGATGTTTTCCAGATTTGAGATACAAATCAATTGATTCATCGTAGCGTAATCCCGGATATTTCCCTTCTTTTCAGGATTTAAATCTCGCCATTGGCGTGCTGTAATTCCAAATAATGCCACATTAAGAACATCTGCCTCATTGGCATAAATAATAGAAATCTCTTTTGAAGAAACTTCTTTTGGAATGAGATTTTCCTGAATGGCATTGGTATGAATATGGTAATTTATTTTTGCCAATTCTCTTTTGGCAGACCAGCCGATCTGTTTGAATTCTTCTTCTTTTAATCTTTGGAATTCTTTTATTAAATAGAGCTTAAAAGATACACTGATTGCAGAGCCGAATTCAAAAGCAATATCCTTATGAGCAAAAGTTCCGCCATACTTGCCCTTTTTTACAGTAATTCCCACTGCATTTGTTTTTTCAATCCACTCAGAAATACTGAGTGTAAAGCTAGGCAACCCGGCTTGCATTTTAAAGTGGTCAGATTCGACCACTTTAAAATTGGGATTGTTGATAAGCTCCCAAGTACTTAAAAATTCTAATGCAAAACGAGTTCTAATCCAGTTTTTGATAATATCAGCAGCACGGCTTTCGCTTTCTTTTGCGTTAGCCATATCGGTAAGAGAAATGAAATCTGTATTCTCTACAGATAGTATCGTGATTTCTGAATTTTCTACTTTAATTTTTGCCATTCAAATTTTTAAATTTTTTACAAAGTAAGCAAATATACGAAAGCTTGATAACTTTCCTGATATAGTTCTACCCAGCCACACAAGACTTTATCAGCCTTGCCCAAATGTAAAATCTGTGTTGCGTAATCGTTTAAAAAATTTTCATCAAATTCGTCCAAAACGAAAAAAGCATTCTCTGTTTGCATTTTATGTTTGATGCTGATTTCGCCCACGCAGATATTAGGCAAAGTATACACAAAAACGGCAGGACTTGGAAAATAATTTTCCTTTGAATTGATACTTTCCTGATATTTAAGATCAGTGTCTAAACTTGATGATCTGTTGGCAAAAACCAAAGCCATTCTGCTATGGTCTTCGTCCTTTAAAATCATTTCGGACGCGAGAAAAGCGAGTTTGCTTAAGTTATCCATTTTATGAAATTTTGGATAATTCAATGCTAAACTTTTATAAGCTTCTTTCGCAAAATCTGAAAAATTTTCAGTTGGAGTTTCAAAAATAATATCGTTGTTGAGAACGATTTTTGAATTTTCTATGGTGCAAATGTCTGTTTTCTTCATGGTTTTCATTTTAACATTTTTCTAAAACAATTGCTGCATTACACCCACCAAAACCTGATGCTGTTTTCAAAATATATTTGATTTCCGCAGGCTGGTTTTCTTTGATAATATTCAAAGGTTGGGAAGTTCCCGTTTGTTCGAAATTTTTTGATGGAATTAATATATTTTTCAAAGCGCTTTCCATGGAAATAATGCTTTCCAATAATCCCGATGCTCCCAGACAATGTCCATAATAACCTTTCATGCTGTTCAGAGGAACATTTTGCAATTCTATTCTGTTGAAAGCGATGGCTTCCATTTCGTCATTGTAAATGGTTGCTGTTCCGTGCGCCGAAATAAAATCGATTTTTTCTGTCGGGATATTGGCTTCTGTCATTGCATTTTTGATGCTTGCAAACAATCCATCACCGGTTCTTGATGGGCCCGAAATATGATTGGCATCATTGATGGCTGAATCTCCTAAAACTTTAAAACTAAATTTTTCGTTTTTATTTAATTCAGAAGTTATATAAGCTGCTGCGGTTGCTTCGCCGATGTTGATTCCGTCGCGGTTTTTGTCGTAAGGTTTGCAGATTTCTGTTCCGATTGCTTGAAAAGAATTGAAACCTGAAATTACAAACTCAGAAATTTCGTCTCCGGCAATGACAAAAGCATCTTTATATTTTCCAGCCCGAATCATGTTCTTAGCCACAGCAATCGCCATTACCCCCGAAACACAGGCATTAGAAACAACAATCGGTTTCGTTTTAAATCCAAAAAAATCAGCAATTTTTTGAGCTAACCTAGGAAGAAAAACGCCTTCCGGTAAAGTCTTCTGGTTTTTTAGTAAACTAATATTTCCTTTTGTGGATGATAAAATAAAAGCCGTTTCGTCTGAAATCTGATGTTTTTCAACCAAAGGTTTTAAACTCAACAAAAACATTTTTTCAAGCCTTGTGAATTCCGTACTGTCATTGGCTAAATGTCGAATCTCCGATTTCTGAGCGGAGTCGAAGAATCTATTAAATTCTTCGTTCAGTTTTTCGGAATCAATCATAGAAGCATAAAAAGGCTCCTGATTTTCTATAATTTTATGTAAAGCTACGCCTGATTTTCCTTCCAAAAGAGCATTCCAGTTCGAAGAAACATCAAAACCTAAAGGCGTGACGCAGTTGTAGTCTGTGATGTAAATTTCTTTCCTCATGATAATCCCATTTTATCTTTCCAAGCCTGAAAAAACTCAGGATTATACAAACATAAATTATTGTCAGAATCCAGGAAAACCTGAATGGTTTCTCCCGAACAGACCAATTTATTATCTTCGTTGAAGAGTTCGTATCTGTAAATTAATTTTGCCGAATTTGAATTCACGAAAGTGGTTACAATTTTAAAGGTTTCCCCGTATTTTAAAGGAAGAAAATGTTCACAGGTGCTTTTTACGATCGGTGTAACATAACCCGCTTTCTGAATATCAAGATACGTCAAACCGTGCTGTCTTCCGAAAGCTTCTCTTCCGTCCTCGAAATACACGATGTAATGTCCATGCCAGACAATTCCCAACGGATCTGTTTCGTTGAACCTTACGCGAACTTCCTCTGTACAAGTTAAATTTTCTTTAGACTGCATTTTGTTTTCTTTCGTAAAATAATGAAATAGCGACCATGGCTACATAAAATAAAAATAAGAAAGTGATTTCTTTCGCAATTCCGCCGATTCCGCTGTTTCTTAAAATGATATCGTAGTACGCATTCAAGCCCCAGTTCATAGGAGAGAATTTGGCGATGGTCTGCATAAATTCCGGCATTAAAAATACAGGAACCCAGATTCCGCCGACAGCCGCTAAAACGACAACTGAAGTTGCTCCAAATGGTGCAGACTGTTCCTGTGTGTCGGCAACAGTTCCCAATAAAACACCAAATCCAATCGCTGCCAAACCTGAAAATAGGGTCACAACAATAAGCTGGAACATTTTCCCTGTGACGTCGAACTGTGGTAAATCCATGTAAGGGAAAAGGTAAATTCCTACCGCCACCATCAGTAAAAACTGAATGACACAAATGATAAGATACGTAAATGTTTTTCCTAAAATATGAATAAAATAGGGAGTCGGACTGATTCTCGCTCTCACGCTCGTTCCCTGACTTTTCTCTTTTACTAAATTAATCGATAAAGGAACCACAATAAAGAAAATCGCAAACAAAGCCCAAGCCGGGACGTTGTGCTGAACGGAATTCGGCATGACATCCATATTGCCTTTTTTAGGAGTGATTTCTTTAAAGCTGATCAAATTTTTATTTTCTTCCAGATTTTCTGTCGTTCCCAGCTGATCCTGGAAAGCTTTATAAATCTTTTTGTTTTCGATCTCAAAAACCATTTTGTTCACGGCATTCATCACGTTGTTTTTGAAGCCGATATTCGTAGCCGGATCAAAATACAGATGAATATCTTTCGCTTTTGAAACCGTTTTCTTCACTGCGGAAGAATCCGTTTCCAAACCGAATGAACTGACGATGGTCTGAACTTTAGAATCAATATTTGAATTGATATCTTTTGTTAAATTTTTTGGAATAACAATTGCCATCTGATAATCTCCGCCAAAAACAGCATCCTGTGCAGATTTTTCCGTGAAATTAGTCAGCAGTTCAAATGTTTTGCTGCTTTGGAGTTCCTGCTTTATGTTTTTTGAAACCTCAGACTTGTCGTTATCAATGAAAATGATTGGAATTTTTGAGCCTTCCAGATTTTTAAAAGTAGAATCCTGAATCAAGGTAATCGTGATAATCAGCAATAAAGGCATCACGAAAATAATGACAATTCCTCCGATATCTCTTTTCAGCAAAAGGATTTCCTTAACGAAACTTCTCCACAATTTATACAACAACATCTCTTAATTCTTTTCCGGTTAATGAAATGAAAACATCTTCTAAGTTTTCGGCATTTGTTACTCTGTTCACCAATTCTTCAGGACTTCCCACCGCATGAATCTTTCCATGGTCGATGATGGCAATTTTTGTACAGAATTCCTCTGCTTCTGAAAGGTGATGAGATGTATAAATGATACAGGTTCCTTTTTTATTTAGCTCTAAAAGATGATCAATAATGGCTTTTTTTGACTGAACATCAACACCAACAGTTGGTTCGTCAAGGAATAAAACTTTAGGATTGTGAAGGGTTCCCGCGATCAGATTACAGCGACGCTTCATTCCCCCTGAAAACTGTTCTACTTTTTTATCTGCGAATTTTGACAAACCCATGATTTCCAAAGATTCATCAATAGCATTTCTTAATTTTTTATGACTTAAGCCATACAGACTTCCAAAAAACATTAAGTTTTCTTTAGCGGTCAAAGTTGGATACAAAGCATATTCCTGCGGAACGATTCCGATGATTTGTCTTAATTTAAAACCATCTTTTTGAGGAGACAATCCATTGATTTTAAAGCTTCCTGATGTTGGTTTTATTAAACCTGAAAGCATGGAAATCAATGTGGTTTTTCCTGCTCCGTTTGGACCCAGAATTCCGTAGATTTCGTCTTTATCAATATTCAACGAAATATCATTTACAGAAAACTCTTCTGCATTTTTATATTTTTTATATAAATTTTTAATCTCAATAAAATTCTCCATTTAGATCGCTTTTCTCAGTTTTTTATAGAAAGCTTCTTCCAGATCTGCGATATGAAGCATAGTTTTCGAAAGCTGGTTGTAAATATCGCTTTTCGAATTCCTGTTTTTGTAGACTCTTGCAATATCCACCGCAAAATCTCTCCAAAGATCACCGATTGCTGTAATTTCTTTAGAAAGCTCTCTCAATTCATCATTTTTAAGGATCACTGCAGCTTCCTGTAAGAAAGCTCCATAAATAAATCTGAAACCACCACCTCCGGTTCCGATTTCTTCCTGCATTCTGATCAGTTGTCCCAAATAATGATTGGTTGTTTTGGTTCCTTTTTTTGCAGCCCATTTCGGAATGCTTTTTGCGACCCAACGCATGGCTTTTACTCCAATGATCGGAACGGGAGCCAACATATTTTTACAAGTATCTTTAATTCCTTTTTTGATCGCTTCTTCCAGATTTACATTTTCGGGAATGTAAGTAGGGTAGTACATATGGCCTTTTGGCGGAAGAGCGCCTTTTGCATATCTTACTTTTTCCAGTTCGGCTTCGGTAAGCGTAGTGGTGTAATCCATCACAGGATCACTGATCAGGAATTTTCCGTCTTCTTTTCCGTAAACAACCAGGTTGTGAGCGTTGAAGTGGAATTTATATTCTTCAGGAAAATAAGTAAGATTGAAAACGCCAACCTGAAGTCCTGTCGGGATATTATTTTCTAAATTTTTTTCCAGCGCTTTTTGGGCTTCTGCCGGATTTGAGAATTTAATTCTTTTAATTTTTATTCCCAGTCTTTTTGCCGCTTTGCTGAAAATCGCACCTGGCATCGGGCGATAACTGAAACCGGGAGCGAAATTCACTTTTAAAAAAGGAAGATATACAAAGAACAATCCGGAACCGATTCCGAAAATCATGGGTTCGCTGAGTTTTAACCCTTTGTTTAATAGTAAATTAGAGGCGACACCGTTTTCGCAATGTGCGGTCTGATGGTGTTCAAAATTAAGTTTCATTCTTAGCTTGATTTTACCAAACCTTCAAGGTTTTTAAAACCTTGAAGGTTTCTATTTATTTTCCGTCGAAGTTTTTTAATTCATCTACTGAAATTCCGAAAGCGTCGGCATATTTTTTCAGTACGGATTCACTTAGTGTTTTAAAAATTTTTGGTTTTGCATGTCTTTTTACGCGCCATTGCCACATTCCGACATAGGCTGCAAGAACTTGTAAGTCCATTTTATTCAGCTCCATGAAATAAATGATAGGGCTTACTTTATTGTTGGCAACATCTTGTTTCGCTTCTTCAATTCTTTCATGAATCAGTTCCATCGATTCTTCGAGTGCTGCTTTTTTGGCGTCCCAGCCAATGCTGTTGGCTGTGGTGTAATTATCATTTTCGTCGGTCACATACAACACTTCGGTCATGTTGGCTGACTTCAGATTGCTTTCGTCCTGAGGTAGGTCTTGTTTTTTCATTGGCTTAGTGTTTTACTTCTTGAATAAACAAATTAATTTCAGCCCGTATCAACAATTCATCATTGTTAAATGTCTCGCAGAAGATATGGCAGATGTTTTCAAACTGAGAAATCAGAGAGGCTTTTGAAATGATCTTATCACCCACTTTCGGTAATGCAAAGACTTCAATTTTCTTAATATTGGTAATGAAACCGATTACCTTTGTGTCTGCATCAGGATTTTCGAAGAAACTTTGTCCGAGAATGGATGAACAGGTCTGTGCTAGATTTTCTATCAAACCTGCTTCAACAAACTCATTATTATGAACAAAAATGTTGTCTTGAGTAATTTTAAATGATGTGATGACTTTATCTTCCGTCAATTCCAAAATATAATCCGTCATCAGCATCGGTTCGCGATGAGGTAAAAAATTGTGGATGTTGATTAAGTTTTCAGTCTTCGGTTCCATATTTTATTTTAACCACAAAAGTCACAAAAGTTTTTGCCATTTTTATTTTTAAAAAGCTCAAAAAAAATTGTCACTTTAAAACTATTCTTCTTTTGAACTTAGATTAATTACCTTTCCTTTCTTGACTTTGTGGTTTATTTTTTATTATTTCACAATGGTTTTCATCTGCGATTTTGCAATCACTTTATCACTGATTTTTGTAATGATTTCTACCAGCGTTACGCCCATCATTTCATTAATAATGGTCACTTCCGATTTCAATACTTTTCCAATTTGAGGTAAACTTTCGGCTTCAAAAGATTTGATAGCGCCGATGTAACCAGTCGGAGATTCTTTGCCTAAAAGAAAATATTTGTAACCCGTATGCAAAGCTACACTCTGCGCCTGGTGTTCAATCAAACCAGAGGCTTGAAATGTGTTTTCATTAACAAAAATATTGTCTTCTTTAATGACAAATTCGGAAATCAAATGATTTTCCGAATATTCTACAAGCCCGCTTACCATTACAAAAGGAAACTTTTGAGGAATCAGACTTTCTATGAAGTTTTTGTCAGAATTTGGTAACAAGTTTTCCATTAACAAACTGTCAATAATGCGCAAGAATAAGCGAATCGTCCACTTTCCGGAACACAAAGAAGGATTTTTTCTCCTTTTTTCAGCTTCCCAGAATTCATCAATTGTTCTACAGCAATAAAGATGGATCCAGCACCGATATTTCCAACTTCGGAAAGATTATAGAACCATTTTTCCCACGGGAAGTCTAAGCCTACATTGGCAAATTCTTCTTTCAATCCTTCTTTGAAATAACCGGAAGAGATATGCGCTAACACGTGATCTATAGATTCCGGATCCAGCTCATGTTTGTCAAAAGAAGCTCTCAAACTCTGCGCACCTTTTACAAGGATATACTGATCCAGAATTTTTGTGTCTTGCTTCAAAGCAAAAATAGATTGCTTCAACCACTCATCAGAAGGATAATCTGCCCAGGATTTTAGACTTCCGTCTTCCTGTTTTTCACACCCGGAATACATACAAGCCTCGATCTCGTGAGCGTAAGAATAAAAATCAATCCACTCGATTCTCAATGATGTCTGGTTTTCTCTTGGTTTGTTTTCCAATAAAAATGCACCAGCACCGTCAGAAAGCATCCATCTTAAAAATTCTCTTTTGAACGCTACGATTGGTCTCTCTTCCAATAGCTTCAGATTCTCTGCTTCATGATCAAATTTATCCGCTGTCATCCAAGAAGAAAACCGCTCAGAACCAACACAAACCGCATTGTTTTTTACACCTGCTTTTACAGAAAGAAAACCGTAGTTCAGCGCATTCATCCCGGAGTTGCAAAGTCCCATTGATGTATTGATCTCCACAGATTTGTTCATACCCAATTCACCGTGAACCATTGATGCGTGAGACGGCTGGATTTGGTCTGCAGAAGTTGTTCCACAAGACAACAGTTCCATATCTTCTTTTTTAAAATTCTCATCAAAAAGTCCGTTAATCGCATTAGCTGTAATCTGAGCATTGGTATGAGTTGGGTTTCCGTTTTTGTCCAAAGCATAATATCTGGTTTTGATCTGATTGTTCCTCAAAATCAAGGCTCTTGCTTTGGAAGGTGTGTTGTTTACCAAACCAAGATAGGTTTCCATATCATCATTGGCTATCGGTTCATTTGGTAAGTATGTAGAAGATTTGGTGATATAAACGTTACTCATTTTTATTTTAAATTAATTCCTTGTAAATATTCTCTTTGTTTTTTTCTCTTAAACCATAATAATGGCGCTAATAATATATGAAATATTAAAACGATCGGAGATATAATCCAGATCGCTGCCATCAAATATACCTTAAAGAATTTTATCAGCAAAGGACGCTTTTCTTTTTTCTTGATAATCAGATTCGACCAGACGGTGAAAATTTTGTTCCCGACTTTTTCTACTCTTACCAAAAAAGGTCTTATCTCTACCGCTCCGTTTTTTACCAGTTCGGGCTGAAGATCCTTAAAGTTATTTTCGCGCAAATGCCCTTCAATAATCTTACCATACTTTACAGAACCGGCAATTTCTTCGTCAGAAATTCCGGCTGCGGGTAAAATTCCGGATTTTTCTTTTTGTCCGGTTGTTAGCCAACGTAGGATTGTAAGAACGCTGGTGTAGTTGTCATGTCTGTCAACCAACGCAATATTTCCTACTAATTGAGCCTTCAAATCACGCAGATAGACTTTCAGTTTTTCCTGAGAAAGCATCCACATATTCCTGGTTCCAGATATTGTAACGACTGGTGTATCTTTCAAAATATTTTCTGCATAACCGCTTTTCAGGAACGAAATAATCGGAATGGAAGGCGTCAAATACCAAACCTGATATCCGAAAAGGATGAGATCAAATTTTTGATTCAGAACATCTTCCGGTGGTGGAAGGATTTCACTTGGAATCTGAAGGTAAGACTCCGGAAATGTATTGAAAAACACATCACTTGGCCATGGAAAAGGAAAATCCTTTTTAAGCTGGATGTTATAATAGGTAACACTATATTCGTCCTTTTTTTCCTCAAACGGCTGAGCTATATTCTTCACAATATCCTTCAGCTGCCCGGTTTGCGAATAATATATGACAAGAATTTTTTTAGACATTAATAAAAATGGTTTTATACAAAACTATGATTTTTAGCCTTTATTCTGATTTTTTTTGTAAATTTTTATAGCGTCTGATTCAAATATTAGGGAATAATTCTGATTAGTGAACAATAACGCTTTTGTTTTTAACAGTATAACGGTTTCTGGTAGATCAGAGATTTTTGAAAAGCTAAAATGGTCATCAGAAATCAAAAGCACGTCAATATTTTTGTTGACATCGGAAATATTTTTGATGTAACTGATTTTTCTGGTTTTTACAATATAATTCTGTCCGGCAATTTCCCGGTTTTCTTCGTTACGTATAAAACTGAAGATTTTTCTGCTTGCCTGATAAAGTGTCAATAAAACATCTTTTTGACCAAAGTCATCTGAAATGTGTAGAATCACTGCTTCTTTTGAAATATGTTTATTCAGTTCAAAATAAACCGACTTATTAGCTTCAAAATCTCGTTTGATTTCCTTTACAGCTTCATTTTCTTTGTAAAGGAAACTTAAGAATAATTTCTTTCTGAAGTAATTTTCATCTTCCAATTCAGTTCTCAATTCAGAAAATTTTTCTCTGAATAATGCATTGATTTTCTTCGTTCTTTCGGAATAATTTGTTCCAAAACTCAAATCATTCTTATTAATTCTGTCTCCGACTTTTACTGTGATTGCACCGTCATAGATTATGAAATCGCCTTTTGGCAGGACTTCTGAATTGCCGTGGATATAAACTGGAACAATGTCCAGATCAAATTGCTCGGCAAGATAAAATGCACCTTTATGAAATCTCTTGATGTCGTTGTCATAAGAACGTTTCGCTTCCGGAAAAACCATTAGAGAATAGCCATTTTTCACTTTTTCTCTCAGCTTTTCCATTCCGTTTTCAATGCCTTGAGAAACGGGATAGAACCCCAATGCCTTTACTAGCTTTCCAAAAATTGGTGATTCATAAACCCAGTCATTCACAAGATAAACGATTTTGTGAGTCGTCATCGCCATCGCTAATGTGTCAAGAAACGATGTATGATTGGCAATAATAATAGAAGGTTTGCCGAAGTCTTCGTTTGGATTTCTGATAACAGTTTTTTTAACAAAAGGATTGGTGTACAAAACTGAACCTAAGTATTTTGCAATGAATTTTTTAATGAAAATTAAGGTGTTTCCTTTCGCATTCTTCACAAAAATAGTTCCGAAAAAAGAAAAAAATAATCCACCCAAACCATAATAAAGAAATGATAAAACAGAGTGCAAAAACAGTCTGAGAGTAATCGGCGACAAACCTTTTTTCTGCCTGTTAATGATCAAAAATCTAAACCAAAACGGATATAAGGTTGAGGTAATTACAATCACGGAAAACATTCCGATTAAAGCGACTAAAGCCAGAGAATGTAAAGCCGGATGTTTTGCAAAAATCAGAGAACCTATAGATAAAATCGTTGTGAAAACTGCCAAAATAATCGAAATTCTATAGGTTGGAAGTTCGTTTTTACCGGTTGTATGTTCTTTCTGCATCGCTTTCGTGAGGAAAATGCTGAAATCATCTCCGACTCCGAAAACCAAAGTGCAGACAACGGTGCTGAAAATATTCAATTCCAATCCCAGGAAATAGAGAGTTCCAGCAGTCACAACTCCCGTTAAAACAATCGGAAACATTGTCAGGATCGTCAATTCAAAATTTCTGAAGAAAACAATAATCGTAAGAATAATGGCTAAAAGTGAGTAATTGATTAGCGTATTAAAATCATTTTTAAGTAAACCTAAAAAGTTCTCGTTCATCTGTTGGCGGTCGATTGCCAAAGCTTCGTGATTTTTTTCAACATCTTTTATGAAAGCATCGCGTTTCTTTTCGTCCACTTTTACGACATTCGAAACGGTGTAAAATCCATTTTCGTTGCTCAGAAATTCTGAAATCTGAAGGGCTTTTATTTTTTCATAATCTTCTAAATTTAAAGTGGAGTAGGATTTATTTAAATTTTCATTAAACTTATCGAAAGCAGAAGCATTGAATCCGAATTTGTTTCCATTCTGAACCAATTCAGAGATTGTCTGGTTTTTTTTGTTCTGATTCCAGAATTGATTCCATTGTTCAACCTTTTTTTGTTGGTCTTCTTTCGATAAAACAACATTTCCAAGCGAATTATAACTCAGAATTTTTCCTTCCTGCTTTTCTTTTTCCAAAAACCGGCTCAGCTGGGAATTTCTCGCCAAAGCTTCATTTTCAGAATTTCCATAAGAAATCGTGTAAATCGATTTTGAAGTAATATCTGACAACTTTTCAAGCTTGGCTTCGCTGATTTTCAAATCTTTCGGAATGTAATTTAAATCACCAATGTCTTCATTAAAACCAACGTGACGGAAACCAAAAAGACACGCAATTATCATAATTGAACAACCAATAATCAAAGGTTTGTTCTTTTCGTAAGGGTAATTTCCAATTTTATCGATGAAATTCGTGCTAACTTTATCTGAATTTTCTTTCGGATGATACAGTTGCGGAACAATAATTAAAGCGGTAAAAGACGACAGGAAAACTGTAATCGCAGCGAAAAGCCCAAGATCTTTCAACGCTTCAGAACGGACAAAAACCAAACACAAAAATGAAACCGCCGTAGTTGCGCTGCTCAGAATAATCGGTTGCGTAATTTCCTTGTAAAGCTCTTCAATATTGTTGTTGTGCTTGTAATGCGTTAAAATATGAAGGGCATAATCGATGGTAATTCCAATTAAAATTGCTCCGACGCTGAGTGAAATTGCCGAGATTTTATCTTTAATAAAGTATAAAGTCATCAGTGAAATGAAAACGGCAAAAACAGTCGGTAAAAAAACAATGAGCGGCGTAAAGAAATTCCTGAAGTAATACATCAACAAAATCAACAGAACCGTCATCGAAATAATAACCGTATTCTGAATGTCTTTCTTAATTTGTTGAGCATTGGCAACCGCAATTACCGGCGAACCAAAATAGCTGATTTCCGTTTTTCCTTTGAATTCTTTGTTGAGGTTGTCTTTAATTTCATTTAACTGATTGACGAAAACTTCGTTGTTTTTCGTGTCGTTGCTCTTATTTTTAGGATCGATGAAAAGCAGGAGGTTTTTTCCGTCTTTGGTAACAATGTAATTGTCTTCCAGCTTGAAATCCTTACTGATATTTAAAGCATTGAGTTTTTTGATTCCGAGAAAAGTGATTCCGAGCGGATCTTTTTTGATGAATTCTTTGGTGACTAAACTTGTTGGCGAAACCAGCGAAACATAATTGTTCTCTACCTGTTTTGCTATGCTGTCTTTATTGAGTTTTCTTTCAATTTCCTGATAATCGTTTTCATCCAGAAATAAAGGCAGATTCTGATTGACAAAATCAAAAGTTTCGGAAATTTCGTTGTCGTTTACCTTTCCCTGAACAGAACCGATGTATTTCTGTAAAGGTCCAATTTTATGTAAAAAAGTATCGGCAGTTTCCGAAAGCTGGAATTGGTCATCTTTTGATTTGTTCTCAATGATGACAATAATTTTGTCTGAAAAGTTCAATTGCTTTAGAACTTTCGCTGTCAAATCAGATTTGTCATTTTTCGGAATAATCTGATTGATGTCTTCTTCAAAATTAATTTTAGAAGCAAAAAATCCACAAACGACAAGAATTCCCAATGCTGCTGCGAGGGAAATGAGCCGGTTCTTGGCAATCAGATAATATAAAAAGATGAAAAAGCGATGCATTTTGATTTAAACTGCTGTATTCAGTTTTAAATATGGTTAAAGTTTTTTATTTCTGCAAACGTGTTCATTCTCAATATTTAAAAACATTTTTTTTTAAATTGAGTCTGCGAATTTAATGAAAAAAAGTTAATGTTTTGTTAAAAGAGGTTTTCTGAAATCAATAATATATATAAGGAATAGACAATAGAAATAATTCTTAAATCGATTGGTAATAAAAAAACTCCTACTTTTGCAAAAATTTTTTTAGAATGCCAAAAAATTTAGTCATCGTCGAGTCTCCGGCAAAAGCAAAAACGATTCAGAAATATTTAGGTAAAGATTACGAGGTCAAATCCAGCTTCGGACACATTCGTGATCTGCCTAAAAAAGGGATGGGAATTGATCTTTCCAATTTCACGCCTGATTATGAAGTTTCTGCTGATAAAAAAAAGTTAGTGGCAGAACTGAAGAGCGCTGTTAAAAGTGCGGAGATGGTCTGGCTGGCTTCCGATGAGGACCGAGAAGGAGAAGCGATTGCATGGCATCTGGCAGATGAATTAAAATTAAAACCTGAAAACAGAAAACGAATTGTTTTCCACGAGATCACCAAAAATGCGATCCTGAAAGCAATCGAAAACCCAAGAGATATTGATCAAAACCTGGTTAACGCTCAACAAGCGAGAAGAGTTCTGGATAGAATCGTTGGTTTCGAGATGTCACCGGTTCTTTGGAAAAAAGTTAAAACAGGATTGTCGGCAGGTAGAGTCCAGTCAGTTGCGGTAAGATTAATTGTAGAGAGAGAAAAAGAGATCCGTGAGTTTGTTCCAAAACCAAGTTTCAAAGTGGAAGGTATTTTCCTGAATGACGGAAAACAGGAGATCGCAGCTAAGCTGAAAAAAGATTTCGAAAAAGAATCTGAAGCCGAAAAATTCCTGGAACAATCCAAAGCTACAGAATTCAAAGTTCTGAATGTTGAGACAAAACCGGGGACACGCACAGCGTCTGCTCCTTTTACAACATCTACGTTGCAGCAGGAAGCGTCTTCCAGATTGGGTTACAATGTAACGACCACTATGCGTTTGGCGCAGCGACTTTATGAAGAAGGATTCATTACTTATATGAGAACGGATTCTGTTAACCTTTCTCAGGAAGCGATCAACGGTGCAAAAGCGCAAATTATTTCAGAATACGGCGAGAACTATTCCAGGCCGAGAAATTATACAACAAAATCTTCTTCTGCACAGGAAGCGCACGAGGCGATCCGTCCGACAGATTTTTCTGTTAAGTCAATTGGAGATGCACAATTGAACAAACTGTATCAATTGATCTACAGAAGAACACTGGCGTCCCAGATGGAAAATGCAAAAATCGAAAAAACGGTGATCGAGATCGGGAATCCGAAATTACCACAGCATTTTGAAGCGCAAGGCGAAGTGATTGTTTTCGATGGATTCCTTAAGGCTTATGGCATTGTCAAAACAGAAGATGACGACGATGAAAGCAATGAAAAGCTGTTGCCAAAAGTAAAAGTTGGTGAAACTCTTGACTATAAAACAATCACAGCTACAGAAAAATTTACGAGACCGTCTGCGAGATTTACAGAAGCGGGATTGGTTAAGAAATTAGAAGAATTGGGAATTGGTCGTCCTTCGACTTACGCACCAACAATTCAAACCATTCAAAACCGCGAGTATGTGGATAAAAGAGAAATAGAACCACAAACGAGAGAGATCATTAAGATGACACTGGGCAAATCCGGTGTCAAAAAAGAAGTTCTCGAAGAGAAGTTTGGCGGTGATAAAAATAAATTTGTTCCCACCGATATCGGTGAAGTGGTAAATGATTTCTTAACCGATAACTTTGCGGAGATCCTGGATTATGGTTTCACGGCGAGAGTGGAAGAAGGCTTTGATGAGATCGCGAGCGGTGAACAAAAGTGGAAAGAAATGATGACGGATTTCTACTCCAAATTTCACCCAAGAATTGAGGACGTCGAAGAAAATGCAGATAGAGCAACTGGAGAGAGAATCTTAGGTATTGATCCAAAGTCTGGTAAAAATGTTCATGCAAGAATCGGAAGATTCGGACCAATGATCCAGATTGGCGAGCAGGATGATGAGGAGAAACCGACATTTGCATCACTGATGTCTAACCAGAATATCGCTACCATTACACTGGAGGAAGCTTTGGAGCTGTTCAAGCTGCCTTTTGATCTTCAGGATTTTGACGGTCAGCCGGTGTCAGTGGGTGTTGGGAGATTCGGGCCTTATGTGAAATGGGGCGAGACGTTTATCAGTATCCCGAAAGGAGAAGATCCATTGTCTGTGAACCAGGAAAGAGCAGAAGAGATCATCAACGAAAAGAAAAGAGCCGATGCACCGATTGCCACTTACAAAGGTGAGCCGGTAACTAAAGGAACAGGAAGATTCGGGCCGTTTATCAAATACCAAAGCATCTTTGTGAATGTGCCGAAGCGTTACGACTTCGACAATCTTTCCCAGAGTGATATCAATGAACTGATTGATGCCAAGCTGGACAAAGAGGCCAACCGCTACATCCAGCAATGGGAAAAAGAAAAGATCGCTATCGAGAACGGAAGATGGGGACCATTTATCAAGTTTGGAAAAGCGAACTTCAAAATCCCGAAAAAGAAAGATGATTCTAAATATGAGGCCGATGAACTGAAAGACATTTCTCTCGACGAAGTGAAAAAATGGATCACCGCGCAGGATCCGAAAGCTTTTGCCGAGAAAAAGAAACCAGCTGCTAAAAAGCCGGCTGCGAAGAAAGCACCGGCGAAGAAAAAGTAAAAACTTATTCTCCATAAATAATTAACCCTTTCAGAGTTTCAAACTCTGAAAGGGTTTTTTGTTGAATTTATATTTTCTGGATTTGTAAGTTCAATAAAATATTTTGTTTGCCAACTTTTTGCTTTTTCCGCTTGATTATTTTCTGTTTGTGTCCAACTTGGATAAACTCTGAAACCTCGTTTTCCTTTTTTCTTTTGAGTCGTTAATATTTTATTTTCAATTAATGTTTTCTTTGGGAATAGAAAAAATCCAAATCTATTTTCCTGTTCAGTTGCAATAATATAGAAATCAAAATTATCATTTTCATCAAATGGTTCTGTTTCGTTTTCTATGTTTCTTTTCCAAAGCGTTACAAACAATCCAACTTTTTTAGGTGTTATTTTCGCTTTTCTGAATTTTATATTTAGTTTCTCAAGTTGAAAATTAAATCCTAAATATTCTTCACATTCTAAATCCTTTATTAAGTTTTTAATATTTAGATTGTTGGTTTTGAATATTGAATTCTCAATACGTTTTAATTCTTCAAATATCATTAATTTTCTTTTGATACAGTGTTTTTATCGGATTGCAGCTAACTTTCCGGCGCTTGGCGAGGTTGCGAGCTTCGTAACCGATTATTTTCTATCAAAGATAAAATTTCTTGCGAGAAATAAATGTGTATTTACTACAAAA
>MKVE01000030.1:0-7604 GCA_001898785.1 Chryseobacterium sp. 36-9
ATTTTCACAATCTGAACCTCTGTAAATTTGCTTTGTTTCATCTTTCCCAAATTTAAAACTATATTTATTTCTGTTTCGGTTTTTGGGGAAGATTACACAATATCCTGAACACCATTTCTATATCTGAAATTCACTTTTGCGTTTCCTGATTTCTTTCTTAGGTAAAATTTTAAACTCATATTTCTTTCTGTTTTTAGGCTAATTTCGAGCAAAAACATGAATTGGCAATTGAATTTCTATTAGATGAAAGGAGATAGTAATAAATGAAAAGTATTAACAATTCATTGATTGATAGAGAGATTTGAGGAAAAATTAAACGCTCAATTTTTTATGGGACAAATTTTCAGTTTGCTACCGGATTTGTTACCGGAAAAAGGACATTCAATGACAATTAATGGATATTGATGAGAAATAAAAAAACACCCTAAATCATTGATAAAGAGTGTTTTTGTTGTCAAAAGGATTCAAGTCCTTTCATTTTAAGTGGAGTTGGAGGGTGTACTGCTTATTCAATTTTACAAATTCGTGTAAACGCCATAAATTCTAAAATTTCCTTTTAAATACAATGTTATAGGTGTTTTTAGATGAAGTTTTTTATTGATGTAATTTGAAATAAATTTTATTAGATTGCAATTTACCGTACAAAAATAATACATTTGTATAATAATTTGTACGGCAAAAATGGCAACAGTAAATTTTCTTTATCGTTCTACAAGAGAAAACGCAAACCTCAACATTAGATTACTCTTTAGACATAATTCAAAAGACTTTGTTATTGGGGCGAAAACCTTATTAAAAGTCAACAGAATTTATTGGGAAAACCAACACAATCAAAAACGTCCTAAGAGTATTGATATTGCAAACCGTCAAGTTGAGGTAAAAGGTGAAATGAATAATATTGAAAATTTTATTCTGAATGCTTTTGATAAAACTACTCCTGCACTCATAGACAAAAACTGGTTGCAAAATCAAATCGATTTATATTATAACAAAGAGCCAGAAAAAGCTCTTATTCCGATTGAACTCGTTAAATTCATAGAATATTATAACAAAGAAAAAGAAGGCGAAATTACGCCCTCTTCTATTAAAAAACATACAGTAGTTCAACATAAATTGGAACGTTATGAGAAGTCACGACAAAGAGTACTCTTAGTTTCAGATATTGATGAGAATTTCAAAACAGATTTTATTGAGTATTGTAAAAGTGAAAATTATGCTTTGGGGACTATTCAGAGAGATTTGGTTTTTGTCAAAACATTTTGCAATTATGCTTATGAGAAAGGGCTAGATGTCAGCCGAAATCTCAACAAAGTTAGGATTAAAGCAAAAACAGAGATAAAACACCCATATCTATCATTTACAGAACTTGAAAAAATTGAGCAAAAAGATTTTAACGAGAGTTTAGATAATGTAAGAGACTGGCTAATTATTTCCTGTTATACGGGGCAAAGAATATCCGATTTTATGAACTTTTCCGCTGAAATGATACGAGAGGAGACGGGAAAGAAGTTACTTGAATTTAAGCAACAAAAAACGGGTAAATTAATGACTATTCCTATTCATCCAAAAGTATTGGAAATATTAGAAAAACGAGAAGGGAGATTCCCTAAGTCAATATCTGACCAGAAATATAATGATATGCTTAAAGTTGTTTGTAAGGATGCTGGCATAACTGAAAAAATAAGGGGAAGTAAAAAGATGGAAACAAAACCTGAAAGCGGTATTTATAGGAAAGAAGAAGGTTTTTTTGAAAAGTGGGAACTCATCGCTTCACATGTAGGAAGAAGGTCATTTGCATCTAATTTTTATGGTAAAATACCCACGAATTACCTAATCTATATTACAGGGCATAGTACAGAAGCTATGTTTTTAAACTACATAGGAAAGAGCAATAAAGATTTGGCTTTAGAAATCACAAACTATTTTTAAGCAATGCGAGTCAACAGAAATAATGAGCCTATTTATATTGAAATTTTATTAAGCGCAATAGAATATCATAGGCATGAATTAAAAGAGTTTTTCTTAAGCCAGGTTAAAATTATTCAAAACAATTATCATGTTAAGGAGTTCAACATGAAAGATGGTTTTATTAGACAGTTGAATTTACTTGAGAAATATATTGTAGAAAAAACCGAATTAGAAAAGGCTATTTTTAATAATGAAAATATGATCCATTTAGTTTCTTTTGATTACGAAGGAGAAACATTTTTTTTAAATATAGAAAATTTCAGCATAGTTAAAGAAGAACTTATAAAAGTATTATTTCAATACAAAACAATTAATCAGAATAGAGAAAAATGGTTCTATGTAATTTTAGAATATGCTTTGGGGAGTTTTAAGGACTATAATAATTCGGCACTTAAAGCACCCGAAATAGCCGAGATAATAAAAGAGAAATATGAACTTCGAGAAGATATACCTACCAATTATATTTCAGAAATAAGATATAATAATCCAGATGGAACTAAAAATTATTTAAGGGACTCAAAAAAAATAAAGATTGTATATGAGTATTGTTTGCAAAATAGCGATACAATCAAAATAACGGATGAATTTATTAACATTTACAATCAATTAAAATAACCCAACTTTTGGGTAATTTCAATTGATTTAATTATACTCAAAAAATACTAGTATTTCACTAGTAGCAAACCAAAATATAGACCTTCGCTTCGTCAAAAAATTAATAGAAATGGACAAAGCGATTATATTACAAAATCTAGACAAGGAAACACTTTCCCAAATCGTGTGCGAAAGTGTGCGAAAAGAACTTGAAACAGTTCAAAATTCAAAATCCAACAAAGATTCCGAAGAGCTCTTAACTCGTGCCGAAGTGTGCGAGTTATTGAAGATTGATGCGTCCACATTATGGCATTGGACAAATAAAGGGAAAATAAATGCTTACGGAATTTCTAATCGTCGCTATTACAAAAAAAGCGAAATTTTAGAAAGTTTAGTCCTAAAGAAATAAATCTTTTCTAATCCTTGAACGCCCCTGCTTATTTGCATTTTATTCCTTAAAACCTTTCTAACAAATAATTTGAAGTAGTTAAATTTTAAGTGTAAAGGTTGGAAAGCGTTCAATAAAACACACTTTTCGCACGTATGGAAAATAAAAGACCAAAAAACTCTAAAAATCTAAATATTAGAGAAAGAGAAATTGTAAAGACGCATATAGAAGAATTATTCTTAAAGGGTTGGAAGAATACTGAAATAAGTAAATGGATGAAGGAAAATACTTGTGTCCCTATTTCCAATAAAACGGTTGCATTCTATATTAAAAAAATATTAGAAGAACATCAAAAAAGACGAAATGAAATTTTTGATAAAGCATTAACTATCGCATTAATGAAAGTAGAAGCATTGGAACGCAAAGGATGGGAATTATTAATCAACTCTGAAAATCCAAAAGTGAGAGTTATTAATAAAACTCGAACAAAAGGTTCTGATGAGGTACACGAAAAAACTACAGAAACTCAAGAACGGGTGGGGGACATCAGGATTTTAGAATTTCTGAGACAATGCAATTTAGACCGTCTTGAAATTCTAACGAATGCAAATTTTAATATTCCAAAAGAAACTGAAAAAAAATATTCTCAACTCAATTTTCAAAGATTTGATGTTTGTTATCGAGCTGTAGAATTACCACCTATTGAACAAAACATTAACTAAAATTTATATTATGAGTACAACTTATCCAGAAATTTTCAGTTCAATATTTACGTTGGACAAATCAAAAAGTAATGTTAAACATTATGAAAAGTTTATAGAACATGAGGATTTTCCATATAAACAAATCCGTCTCGAACAAGAAACATATTACAACGGAATCTATTTAAGAGTGAAAAATCATTCTGCTTGGGCTAAATGTTTAAAAATTAGTTTAAGTCCTACAAAATATTCTAATTTTTATTATGGAAAATTACTTATAAATGAGGTAACATCTTTTTTTGTTTGTCGAATTTTCGATGATTTTATTCAATTTCACCTTGCACCTTTATTCTGTCCATATAGCAATTATGACAGGGAAAACCTCATCGAAAAGTTGGTCAAATATTATGACTAAATTATAATAAGAACAAAGGATTGCATTTGCAATCCTTTGTTCTTATAAATCATATTAATCCAAAACTATCATTCCCTTTGTGAGTAGCCTTATGATTGATTTTTCAAAAACCAATACATTCGACCTGACTATTAGAAATAAAATTATTTCTAATGGTCATTATGCTCAGATAGCCTATAACGAAAGAGTGGATGAAGAAACAGGAGAAATTTATTCCAAAAAAGCACTTAAAGATACCAATAGCGGAATTATTCTAAACGTAAAAAATAAAAGAACAGAAATATTGTTAAAACCACACCATAAATTTAATAATGGTCTTCATAACGCAAACGATTTTAGCATAAATAATTGTGTGGAAGTTTATAATGAATATATTGAAAGTTTGAATCTTTCAACAGTTGAAATTAAAGCGTTACCTATTGTAAATGCCGAATTTAAAATTGATATAGTCCCAGACCCTAGAATTTGTGATGCTTTAGAATTTATAGATATGTATTTAGGTTTTCACGAAAAAAAAGCGTTCAGAAACATTGATGAGAACCGGTATTTTAAAATCGCTTGTAGTAATGGGTTTTCAAAGCATAAACAAATAAAATGCTATGCGAAAGGCTTTCAATACCCAGATTTCTCCCATCCAAACCGACTAAGATTTGAAATAACTTCTAGAAAGCAAGATTTTCTGAAGCAATTGGATATTAGAAATTTATTCAGTTTTACGAAATTTGAAACTTATGAGCGAATCTGTGAATGTTTAATGAGAGAGTTTGAAAGCCTATTAATTCTTGAACCAATTGAAGTTGATTATAAAAATATAACTTCAGAAATGATACAAAAATTGAATTATTCTAACCCAAATTTCTGGAAAAAAATAATCAACTCAAATAATAGAAATTCTTTTAGTCGTCATAAAAAAAATTATGAAAATTTATTAGCAAATCAATTGACGATTAAAAACTACTTAAAAAGCCTCATCGTTGAAAAGATTAATTTTTATAAAAAAGGTGCAATATGTCCATTACAATAAGAGGACATATTGCACATCATCTTTTTTGCCTACATAAGATTTATATTTTGAGGATTATTAAAAAACATTAAATTTGAAGCATAAATTTTTACGATACACAGCGTAAGCTATCGTTTTGGACAAAGAAAACTGCGAATCTTCTTAAAAGACCAAACTCGATAGGCTTATGCTCGTGCCATATACGGCGCGGGCTGAGTCTTTCTGGTCTTTGGGTTCTTCGCAGTACCTCTTTGTCGGATTGGCTTCGGTTCCGCGCTATTTTGATTTATTAATATCCTTATTTGGGACTGGTAGGATAAAAAACATTTTCAATATGAAAAAAATAATTTTATTCCTTGTCCTATTCGTCTTTGGGCAAACATTCTCACAGAGCAATATCGAGGGAATCGGTATTTTTAAAATCAACAAAACCAAAGTTGCAATTATCGATAGCCTCAAAAATGCGGATTATACTTTGCAGTTTTGCGAGGTTCCGCAATCGTGTAACTTCAGTAGTTATTCCTCCACCTCATCAAAAAAGATTTTTGAACTTAAAAAACAGGATAAAATTGTGAGCGATTATCCTTTAATCGACGATGCGCAAGTATTTATTTTGAGTAAATACGATGTTGCCGATTTCACTATAAAAGAGTTGCGGTTAAAATTTTATAATGGAGTTCTTTATGATGTTCACACGGACAATATAATACCGTTAGTTCAAAAATTGGAAATGAAATATAAAAATGAACCAAAAGTTGATAAAAAGGAAATTACCTGCTCATCGGTGTACGGTCAATTTAAACGTACGGAGGGGACTTACACAACGGTTTTTCGTGATGATAATATAAACGCTTCGAGTGTGATGTATAAATTTCATGATAGTAAATGCAAAGCCGATGTACTCGCATTCTTTACGATGTATGATAAAAAGACGAGCGAAGCGGTGCGTTTAAAATCGGATGTGATAAAAGCCGAAATCAAGCAAAAGCAGGATGTAAAAACGGCGGAAACTTTAAGGGGACTTTAGGAATATTTTATGTCTTTACGGAAATCCGTAAACCAGTTTGACATATAATGTTTTTATTTGCGCATAAACGGCGCAAAAATCCATCTAATATTCAAAAACAATTATTTACCTATATAACAATTAAAACTCTCAAAAATGAAAAATTTCTACAAAATAACTCTTATGTTATTATTTGCAGCCTCAACTATTGCCTTTGGGCAAAGGCTTTCTGAAATCGATACACTCAATTACTCAAAAATGATTAGTAAAGATGAAGGAAAAAATTTCAAAACAGGAATGGATATAAAACATTATATCGCGTACGACAAAAACACTTACAAAGTTGGCGATACTTTGGTATTGGGCGCGCCCACAGGAGAGGGGCAATCCGCATTTAGTAAAAAAAGACATTTTGAGTATTTATTTTACGGAAAGCCTGCGGGGGTTTTGTTAAAAGGTATGCGGTATGTTGAGGAGCAATACAAAGATTACAAAGTTACAATTGAAAAAATCCAATTTAACAAAGGTAGTATGGGATTGGAAAATTATGTTTTCTTTTATGTTAAACCATTACCAAATACCGATTTTACCGTATTGGATAATTACATTACGGTTACAATGGTGGATAATGCAATAACAAAAGGCGAAATCAAACCGATACATAATACAAGACCGTTAACGCGTGAGGAGGCTGTGGAATTATTGAAAAAGAAAAAAGAAGAATTGGATTTGGAAATTATTACCAAAGAAGAGTTTGATAAAATAAGGGAACAGCTGACACCAATTATTAAAGGAAAGTAGGTAGAATTGTAAGCATAATTGAAAGTCAGTATAAAGACTGTAGTTATGATTTGATAATTTTTTAACTTTGAAAAAATCAATAATTGATGATATAAACTTAATTTATAACTATACAGACACCATTTAAACTAAACCAATCAAACCATACTGATGAGAATACTTCATATTTCCGACTTTCACTTGGATAAAAGTGATAAAACAGACAGCGTAACACATATCGTTGAGCCATTAAAAAGTACTATTGAAAAAATTCAATCCCAAAAATCCATTGATTTAATAATTTTCACAGGTGATTTAGTAAATATAGGAGGTAAGAGTTACTCAAGTATTACTGAGGCGTTTTTAGATTGTGAAGAAACTTTAATATCTCCTTTATTAGAAGTTACGAACTTGACCAAAGATAAGTTTTATTTTGTACCAGGAAATCATGATATTGATAGAAGTGCTGATTCAAAAAGAATGGAATTGGGTCTAGAACAAGATTTAGTCTCCCAAGAAAAAATCAATAATTATATTTTGCATCCAGAAGGAAATGAAAGAATTAAAGGATTCAAAGAATTTGAAGAATATTTTTATGAAGGAACTGACTGCAATATCTCCAAAACAGATTTCAATTCTTCTTATCAAGTTACAATCAACGGCTTAGAAATAGGAATAGCCTGTTTAAATTCCTCTTGGCGTTGTTATGATAGTGATACTGATAAAGGCAAGATTCTAATAGGGGAAAG